>CAOKRT010000006.1 GCA_948471205.1 uncultured Oscillospiraceae bacterium
TTCTCTCGGCCTTCACTTTCGTGTCCCCCTCGCAAAGTGCTTGTTAATAATACCAAACAGTTTCACAAATGTCAACACTTTTTTCAAACTTTTTTCATAAACTTTCACACTGCACCGAGCGTTTCAATTTTAATACGATATACAGCGGGGCTGTATGCCCCGCTCTGTATTATATTATATATACATTATATAATTAACTTTCCGATTTCATCCACAATATATGGTCCTGTTGAATAGGTTTTATCCGGAATATACTTTTTGCTTTTAGTATAATATGTTTTTAAATCTTCATAATAGATTTTATAATCAAACACCGTAATACCGTCTTCTTCCTGTTTAAAAATAACGGTATCTTCATCAAAACCGAAACTTTTTGTATTGTAATAAGCAACAGATGCCCCTACCGAAACAATCATAACAGATACCAAAACCATGATGGCAACCGGATGTTTTTTCATTTTATCATTCCTTTACATAATCCTTTAAAATTAAATCTGCAAATGCATCTGCAAACAATCTGCCGGAATAGCACGCTTCATCCAAGGTGTTTCCCTCTGTTCCGATTTCAAGCAAAAAAGAATTTTTTGTTAAGTCAAGATTATACTTTCGCTCTGAAAACAATATAGGACGCATAAGTTCGGGATATTTTTCATTTACAGCATTTGTAACTGCTGTTGAAAACCTGAGGTTATACTCCCAGTCGGGAAAATTTGATATCCTACCGTGTTCACATCCGGATATAATCATCATTTTTGCAGCTTTTTTACCGTCAACAACGGTTGTGGGCTTAACCTTTGTTCCGTCTTTATATGTAATACTGTCTCTGTGTACGTCAATCGTAATATCAATGGACGGATACTTTTCAAGATATTCACTTACGGATTTTCTTGAAGAGTCATAAGCTTCATTATATGACAGATCGTGAATTTCCCTGTCATGTATAACATTGAAACCTTTGCTTTCGAGCACTTTACAGATTTCGTCCCCGACCCTTACCATATTCCGTGAAATATCTTTGGTTTTAAGGTCGGTGGACTCTGTATAATAACCCACATCAAGAAGAGTAAAACATTCTGTGGTATGGCTGTGATAAATCAAAACCGTAGGCTTAGACATATCCTTTATTTCAAGACTCGCCTTTTGCTTAATCAGATTTTCAATATCAAGTTTATAAAAGGACTCAGGAATTTTGCTTTGAACCTGAACATTTCCGAAGGTTACGATTGTTCCGCCACCCGTGTAATTATCTTCGCTCGTTTTTCCTTTTACTTTTTCTGATTCGATATTCTTTTCAGCTTCAGCCATTAATTTCATAATGTCATCAGGAATTTTTTTTATATCCGTATCAACAGAGCTGTCCTCCGGCTTGATACTATTCATAACTTCCTTCGTCTCTTCCTGTGCGGTGTTATTATTATCTGTATTTTCACCTGAAATAATCATAGAAATTTGCGAAGATGTTTCTTTCATTTCGGAATATGGTTTTGAAACCTTGTCAATGCCCTGCACAAACTGTGTTACATTTGAGGAAAGCCGTGGAGACAATCCTATAACAGCAGCAGTGAAAGCAAACAGCGCAACAATATTTGAAACAAAAAAAATAATATCCCTTTTCATAATCCACCTGTTATATATAAAATAATTTTATACATTATATATATGAAAAGAAATTTTCAATTATCCCACAAGTGCATACAAATCACGTTCACTGATGTCCGGCTGCAGACAAACATTAATACTCATGCCGATAAGCTTGGCGCCCTGTTCGGTTACTTTGTCTATTTCCCTTGGGGTTACAAACATGGAATTATCCTCTGCACCTTTTATTATACCGGTTGAAACTACCGTTGGAATGCCTATAGACACAACGGGAACACCCAGCGTTTTTTCGGAAATTTCAAACCGGTGGTTGCCAACACCTGATCCGGGAAATATGCCCGTATCCGATAACTGAACCGTAGTGCCAAGCCTTTCAGCCGAGGATGAAGCCAGCGCATCCACTGCAATTACGCAGGCAGGATGAATTACATTTACAATGCCCTTAATAATTTCCGCACTTTCTATTCCTGTTTCACCAAGCACGCCGGTGCGCACGGTGGAAACGCTTTTCAAATTTTCAAAACCCATTTCCTTTTTCAGTTCTTTTGAAATATGCCGTGTTGCAAGAACATATGAATTTGTTTTCGGACCTAATGCATCTGCCGTTATTTCCATATTACCAAGACCTGCCACAAGAATATTGTCGCATTGCGCAGGAAGAAGATTTTTTAATATGGATGAAATCACTTTAAGCCGTCCGTCAAAAATATCCGTATCATTCACAAAAGAAGGAACATTAACCGTTATATAATTTCCAACGGGTTTTCCGATTGCTTTTTCACCGTTTCGGTTTAAAACAGAAACGGTGGTAATTCCCTGTTTTTCAGTAACCTTTATGCCGTTTATTTCTGTTTTTTTGTGTTCTTCATAGCATTCAACTGCTAAATCTGTGCGGTTTTCCAAAATAAATCACCCATTTTTTCAACATTTTCAATAAAAGTATGCCCAAAAATAAAAAAATACTTGCATTTTTGCAGAAGGTATGATACTATGTTTAAGCATTTAAAAGATATTGGGTGTATGCCCTTAAATTAATTATCCGCTAAAGGAGTGAAAAACATGCCAAATATTAAATCAGCTAAAAAAAGAGTTAAGGTTCAGGCCAAGAAGGCTGCAAACAACAAAGCAACAAACACTGCGCTTAAAACAGCTATTAAAAAAGCGAATGCCGCTATTGAAGCAAACGCTGAAAATAAAGACCTTGCAGTTAAAACAGCCGTTAAGAAGATTGACCAGGCTGCTGCTAAAAATCTTCTTCACAAAAATACAGCTGCAAGAAAGAAGAGCAATCTTGTTTCCAAGCTTAACAAAGCTTAATCTTACAAATTTAAACTCCTGTCAAAAACAGACAGGAGTTCATTTTTTGTTCAATTTTTACTGCTTGACTTTGCTGTGCAATGTATATATAATAGATTTATAAAAATGTTAATTGGAGGGGTTAACCAATGAATTTAAATAAAGTTTTAAAAATCATAGGCGCTGTTGTTGCCATAGCAGGCATTGCAGCCGCAATTTATTTTGCTGTTAAAAAGCTTACAGACAAAAAAGAACCTGAGTATTTTGATGACAATGATTTCTTTGAATGCGACAATGATCTTGAAATCATTGATGTTACAGAAGATGCACCTCAGGTTGAGGAAGCAATCGCTGACGAGGCTCCTAAGAAAAAAGCAGCAAAAAAAGCTGAAAAATAAAACAGAATTGTTTGGGGCAGTAAAAGCTGCCCCTTAATTTTTTTACAGGAAGTGAATGATAAAATGTACAGCAGCGGTCTTGTACTTGAGGGCGGCGGAAACCGCGGAATTTTTACAAGCGGTGTGCTTGATGCCTTTATGGAAAACGGAATAACCTTTCCGTATGTTATCGGCGTTTCCATGGGGTCCTGCAATGCCGCTTCCTTTTTGGGAAAAAATATGCGCAGGCAGCATGATTTTACTGTCAATTATGCAAACGATAAAAGATATATGGGCTTTTCCTCTTACAGAAAAACAGGGGAATACCTGAATATGGGCTGGCTTTTCGGCGAACTGAGTTATGATAAAATCCCGCTTAACCACGAGGAATTTGAAAACTGCGGTTCTGTTTTATGCGCCGTTCTTACAAATGCACAGACCGGAAAAGCAGAATATTTTTATCCAAAAGATTTACGGGAATACGGATGTCCCATTCTGCGGGCAAGCTGTTCTATGCCACTTGTTACAAAAGGCGTTAAAATAGGCGGACTGCATTATTATGACGGCGGTGTTGCAGACTCCATTCCGCTGAAAAGAGCAATGGAGGACGGATGCAAAAAAACCGTAGTTATTTTAACGCAGGATAAAACATTTGTGAAACCGCCTGTTAAAGGGGCAAAAATAATGAAAAAACTTTACAAAAAATATCCTCTTCTAACAGATACACTTGTAAACCGCCACAACATATATAACGAACAGCGAAAATTTGTTGAAGAAGAAGAAAAAAAAGGAAGCACTTTTGTAATCTGCCCTCCCAAGCCGTTAAACTGCACATCTATGGAAAGAGACGTTACAAAACTGGAAGCAATTTACCGCCTTGGCTATCTGCAGGGTCAAAAAAACATTGAAAACATAAAAAAGTTTTTAGCTGAATAAGCATCCTACCAAAAAATTAAACGGGTAAACTCATATTTTGAGTTCACCCGTTTTTATTTTTATTCCCATTTTAAATTATGAAGCTGACCTTTCAAGGACAGTTCAGGATAATCCCACTGCCGCAAAACCTCGTAAACACCCACTGCCGCCGCATTGCTTAAATTGAGGCTTCTGATTATGCCACGCATTGGCAGACGAACACAATAATCATGGTTTTCTTTCAAAAGTTCTTCGGGAAGACCTTTTGTTTCCTTCCCGAAAACAAGATATGCATTGTTCGGATAGGTAACATCCGTATGCGTTTGTTCTGCCTTGGTGGTAAAATAGAAAAATTTTCCGCCCTTGTTTTTTTCAAAAAATTCCTGTGTATTGCTGTAATATGTAATATCCAGCTTATCCCAATAATCAAGACCTGCGCGACGCACCTGTTTATCTGTTATCTGAAATCCCATCGGACCGACAAGATGCAGCCTTGCGCCTGTTGCGGCGCAGGTGCGTGAAATATTACCTGTATTTTGCGGGATTTCAGGTTCTATAAGCACAATGTTAAGCGAGTATTCCATTAATATATACTTCCTTTATGTTCATCTGCTCATCGACAAAGATGATATCTGCATCCTTATTCGGAGCAATACTTCCGATTTTATTCTGAAGCCCGATTGCCTTTGCCGGATTAATTGTACAGCTTTTAAGCGCAGATTTAAAATCAACGCCGAACGCAAGCAGATTTTTAAATTCATCAAAAACATTGGTTATGGACGCTGCAATTGTTCCGTCTTCAAGAACGGCAAATTTTCCGCCCTCATAAACATACGTTTTCTGACCGCCCAGATCAAACTCGCCGGCGCCCAAACCGGCACCGCGCATGGAATCCGAAATGACGCAAACTCTGTTTTCGCCAAGAATTCTGAAAGTGTTTCTTACAACCGCCGGGCAAACATGTCCGCCGTCGCATACCAGTTCGCACATCACCTTTTCATTATCCATAACCGTGCCGACAACACCGGCTTCCCTGTGTGTCATGCCGGTCATAGCATTATAAAGATGTGTTGCGTGCGTTATTCCAAAATCTATTGCTTTCTGTGCCTGCTCTGCATTTGCCGATGTATGACCGATTGCAACCACGCATTTTTTGCTTGCCTCTTTGATAAATGCTTCACTTTCAAATGCTTCAGGCGCAATGGTAATCAATTTAACCAGTTCCCCGCTTTCGATAAAAAGCTGATTGAATTCCTGCAGTGTGCCGGCTCTGACAAACGCACCGTTTTGTGCACCTTTTTTTGCATAAGAAAGAAACGGACCTTCCAGGTTAATACCTGCAAGTTTTGCACCGGACTCCCTACCCTTATATTCTTTTGCACATTTCACAATTTTAGTAAGTGTTTCATTATCCAGCGTCATAGAAGTTCCGCAAAATGATGTAACACCGCACTTTGCAAGATAACGGCTGATTTTATCAACCGCTTCTTCTGAAGCATCGGAAAAATCACCGCCGTTTCCGCCATGAATATGTATATCCACAAAGCCGGGAAAAGCTGTTAACCCGCTCATATCTCTGCCCGGTTCATCTATTACACCGATTTCGTCAATGATTCCGTTTTCAATTCTTAAATCTGCAATCTCTTTTTCAAACACTTCATTGTAAAAGCAAACATTTTTTAAAATCATTACGCATTTTCCTTTATTATTCTGAAAATTATTTCTTCAAGCTGTTCAAAGCTTTCAAGGCTTCCCATTTCTGCCCTGAATTTTGCACCGCCGCGAAGCCCCTTTGTATAATAAGCGGCATGATGGCGTGCCTCTCTCATTGCAGTATATTCACCTTTGTATTCAATTATTTTCCTGATATGCTGCCGCATAACATTCATTTTTTCAATAAGCGACGGTTCGGGAATCACTATACAATCATGAATATATGCATTAATTCTTTGAAACAGCCACGGATTTCCCATTGCACCCCTGCCTATCATAAGCGCATCGCAGTTTGTTTTTTCAAGCATCACTGCGGCGCTCTGTTCATCCGTAACATCACCATTGCCGATTACCGGTATACCGACTGCAGCCTTTACCTGCCTGATTATATCATAATCAACATTTCCGCTGTACATTTCCTTGCGTGTTCTGCCGTGAACAGCAATGGCACAGGCACCGTTCTTTTCCAGAATTTCCGCCATTTTAACAGCATTAATGCTGTTTTCATCCCATCCCTTTCTGATTTTTGCCGTTACGGGAATATCAACAGCCGAAGATACCGCCTTAACAATTTCACCTGCAAGAACAGGATTTTTCATAAGGCTTGCACCGCCGCCGTTCATTGCCACCTTTGGTGCAGGGCATCCCATATTTATATCAATTACTGCCGGATGAAATTCCAGACATTTAACCGCAGCTTCCGCCATAATTTCAGGATTGTCTCCGAAAATCTGCGCGCCTGCTGTTTTTTCACCGTTTCCTAAAGTTAAAAGCATGGCGCTTTTTTTATCTCCCATGGTAAGCCCTTTGGCGCTTACCATTTCAGTAACTGTATAAGCAGCGCCGAAACGCACGCAAAGTTCGCGAAAAGCCTTATCTGCAACCCCCGCCATAGGCGCAAGAAAAGCAATATTTTCAAATTCAATATCCTTAATTTTCATAAAAATACCTCTGTGAAGAGTATAGCATAAAAGAACAAAAAAAGAAACTGTTTTCATAAACTGCAAAAAAAGAACTCTGTATAAAAACAGAGTTCCTGAAATAAATAAACTTAGTCAGCGCTGTATGGAAGAAGAGCAATCTGACGGGCACGCTTGATAGCTGTTGTAAGCTCTCTCTGGTGCTTAGCGCATGTGCCGGTTACACGGCGAGGAAGAATTTTAGCTCTTTCAGATGTGTATCTGTTAAGCTTTGAAACATCCTTGTAATCAATGCCTTCGCTCTTTTCTACGCAAAACTGGCAAACTTTTCTGCGACCTTTTCTTACGCCGCCTTTATTATATGCCATAATTAGTTTCCTCCTTCAATTAGAATGGTAAGTTGTCGTCGTCATCAATAATTTCTTCAAAATCACTGTTATCAGCAGAAGCATAGCTTGGAGCCGGCTGGCTGAAAGCAGGATTGGAAGCTGTGCCGCTTTCTGCCTTTGAACCGCAGAAAGAAACATTGTTTGCAACAACACGAACTGTTTTTCTCTTATTTCCGTCCTTATCCGTAAAATTATCTGTCTGGATAGAGCCTTCTATTGCAATCATAGAGCCCTTGCGGAAATAGCGGGAAATGAACTCAGCAGTCTGACGCCAAGCGGTAACATCAATAAAATCAGCCTTTCTGTCTTCGCCTGATCTTTGAAAATTTCTGTCGCATGCAACCTGAATCTGCACAACAGAAACACCGTTCGGTGTCGTTCTAAGCTCGGGATCATAGGTTAATCTTCCCATGATAACAACTGAATTAATCATTGTGTTCCTCCCTTATTCGCCTTTAGCAACGATTAAAGAACGAAGCACGCCGTCTGTAATGTTGATAACACGGTCAATCTCTGCCGGGAAGTTTTCATCAGATTCAAACTGAGCAACGATGTAATAACCCTCTGTTTCGTAGTTGATTGGATATGCGAGCTTGCGCTTGCCCCACTCCTCTACTTCGCCAAGAGTGCCGTTAGCCTTAATTAAATCTGTGAATTTAACCTTAAGAGCTTCAACTGCTTCCTCACCCTTTGAGAGAGAGAAAACTAATACGATTTCGTATTTTTTTGATGCCATTCCTGTGCACCTCCTTCTGGTCTTTTGGCCCGAAAACCCTGTTTCGAGCAAGGATTGCCGCCTTTTTCAAGGTAGCCTATGTATTATAGCAGACAAGATATTATCTGTCAAGAAAAAACTGAGCCTTTTACCGCTGTATACTATTTTTCAGCCGTAAAAAACAGCCTTGGAAAGCGAAAAATAACTTCGCCGTTTTGCTGAACAGGGTAATATTGCTTTATTTCTTCAAACACATCGTTTTCAAATTCCGCTTTTTTATCATCCGACAAAATTTCAAGATAAGGCTTCAGCCCTGTTGCACGGTACCATTCAATAATACCGAACTGCGACGGCATTCTGTGGAAATATACAGTTTTCCACATGGAAAAATCGGATGAAATTTCTGAAAGCAAATCAAAATATTCATTTTCCCGAAGAATATTAAAGACCTTTTCGAAAGGAATTAAACTTTTCCATTTATCATTCGCAGCTATAGAAGCTATAGCTTTATGAACAGGCTGGTCAAACTGAAACGGAATCTGCACAGCCAAAACACCGCCCGGATTTAAAATTCCCATCATTTCTGACAGAAGCTTTTTGTGATTCGGTATCCACTGAATACAGGCATTTGAAAATACAATATCGAATTTGCCATTGAGCTTATGAAAATCTTTTTCCGCATCAAACAGCATAAAATCCATATCCGGATAATCCGATTTTGCCTTTTCAATCATATTCGGTGAAAAATCAACACCAAGGATATAGGCATCCGGATAATACTGTTTCAGCACGGCGGTGCTGTTTCCCGGTCCGCAGCCGATATCAATTATACGTTTGGGATGTTCAATTGCTATTCTTTTTACAAGATCAACAGAAGGTTGTGTTCTTTCATTTTTAAATTTTAAGTACTGGGCAGAATTCCAGTCGCTCATTAGAATCCCTCCAAAAAACGAAGCTGAAAATATTTAATTTTCAGCTTCGGGAAATTTAATATATACTTTAAAACAGAACAGATTATAAAAGTGAAACAACCATATCTCCCATTTCGGAAGTTGTTGCCTTTGCAAAACCGTCTTCATAAATATCAGGTGTTCTGGCTTTTGTAAGAGCCATATCAACTGCTTTTTCAATTGCATCGGCAGCCTCTGCCTCGCCAAAGCTGTAGCGAAGCATCATTGCACCCGAAAGAATTGTTGCAAGGGGATTGGCTTTTTGCTGACCCG
Organism: uncultured Oscillospiraceae bacterium; assembly: GCA_948471205.1. Taxonomy (GTDB): domain Bacteria; phylum Bacillota; class Clostridia; order Oscillospirales; family Acutalibacteraceae; genus Eubacterium_R. The sequence continues at coordinate 9,148 of CAOKRT010000006.1, forward strand.
CTATATCAGGCGCAGAACCGTGAATTGGCTCGTACAGTCCGAAAGTGCCTTCTGCAAGTGAAGCAGATGCAAGCATACCGATGGATCCGCTGATCATAGATGCCTCATCGGAAAGAATATCACCGAAAATATTTGAGGTAACAATGGTGTCAAACTGTCCGGGATTGCGTACAAGCTGCATTGCGCAGTTATCAACATACATATAAGAAACTTCAACCTCCGGGTAATCGGCTTTTACCTCTTCCATTACTTTACGCCACAGTCTTGAAGAATCCAGAACATTTGCTTTATCAACACATGTAAGCCTTTTTCCTCTTTTCATAGCATATTCAAAACCGGCTTTGACAATTCTTTTTATTTCCGGCACAGTGTACCGCTCTGTATCATAAGCTCCCACAATGCCGTTTTCTTCATAAGTTCCCCTGTCGCCGAAATAGATGCCGCCCGTAAGTTCGCGGACAATCAGAATATCCAAACCGCTGCCGATAATTTCTTCTTTAATAGGAGATGCATTTTTCAGCGGAGCAAAAATCTTTGCAGGACGCAGATTGGCAAACAGACCAAGCGCTTCACGTATTGCAAGCAAACCTTTTTCAGGACGGTTGCTTCCCGGCTGACTGTCCCATTTCGGACCGCCTACCGCACCCAAAAGCACTGCATCCGAAGCCTTGCACGCTTCTTCTGTTTCCTTTGGAAACGGCACACCTGCCGCATCTATTGCGCAGCCGCCCAAAAGCTGATAATTATAATCTATTTTGAAATTGAATTTTTCACCTGCCGCATCAAGTACTTTAATGCATTCATCAACGATTTCCGGACCGATACCGTCGCCCTTTAAAACCGTAACCTTATAGTTATTCATAAATTTCCCTCCGTAATTATTTTTCAAAAATGCCCGGCATTGTATCGTCACGCACACAGTCATGCTGATCTCTGTTTACCGCACAGATAATGCCTTTTAAGGAAGCATAGCCAATATTATGTGAAACACCTATACCGAAAATATCCTTTCCCTGCGGATTTTTAAGATGGATATAGGATATAGCCTTGGAATCCGAACCGACTGCAATTGCATGCTCGCTGTAATCAACAAATTCATACCCTTCAATGCCAACCTGACCGAGTGCATTGAAAAATGCATCAATCGGGCCGCTTCCCTTGCCTTCAATTTTCACAAGGCTTTTATCCTTCATTCTGATTGTGCCTTCAAAATGAACGCGGGTAAGATATTCATTTTCTTCTTTTTCTTCATATGTTTTATGATTAATAATTCTGTAAGGACCGGCAACATTCCGGTATTCCTTCTGAAACAAATCAAACACTTCACTGCTCAGAAGTTCTTTGCCCTTTTCATCACAGGCATGCTTGACAATGCTGCCGAATTCCGTATGCATTGCCTTTGGCATATTAATGCCGTATTCCGATGCAAGCACAAATGCTGCGCCGCCTTTTCCGCTTTGTGAATTAATTCGGATAATCGGCTCATATTCCCTGCCGACATCTGCAGGGTCAATAGGAAGATACGGCACCTCCCACAAACCTGTGTCATGCTCTTTCATATACATCTTGCCCTTATTGATGGCATCCTGATGTGAACCCGAAAAAGCAGTGAACACCAGCTCTCCTGCATAAGGGTGCCTGGGATCAACCTTCATTTTTGTGGTGCGCTCGTAAACCTCTTTAATTGCATTTATATTATGAAAATCCAATTTGGGGTCAACACCCTGTGTCCACATATTCAGCGCAACGGTAATCATATCAACATTGCCTGTTCGTTCGCCGTTTCCGAAAAGTGTGCCTTCCACTCTGTCCGCACCGGCCATTAAAGCAAGATCTGTTGCCGCAACGCCCTCGCCTCTGTCATTATGCGGATGAACGGAAATAACAGCACAGTCCCTGTTTTTAATATGACGGCAAAAATATTCAATCTGGTCTGCATAGCCGTTCGGAGATGAACCTTCAACAGTAGACGGAAGATTCAGAATAATGGGATTTTCCGGTGTAGGCTGCATAACATCCATAACCGCTTCACAGATTTTAACAGCATTATCAATTTCCGTGCCTGTAAAGGATTCGGGCGAATATTCATATCTGATATTCATATCCGGATTTTCGGCAAGCTGTTTGTCTGTAAGTTCTTTAATAAGCTTTGCTCCGTTAACGGCAATGTCAATAACACCCTGCATATCTGTTTTAAACACAACCTTGCGCTGAAGCGTGGAGGTTGAATTATAAAAATGAACAATTACATTTTTTGCTCCCCTGATTGCTTCAAAGGTTTTCTTGATAAGGTGCTCTCTTGCCTGTACAAGCACCTGAATGGTTACATCATCGGGAATATAGTTTCCGTCTATCAGTGTTCTTAAAATTTCATATTCCGTTTCGGAAGCAGAAGGAAAGCCCACCTCTATTTCCTTAACACCTATTTTTACAAGCGTACTGAAAAGTTCAAGTTTTTCCTGAAGATTCATTGGGTCTACCAAGGCCTGATTGCCGTCTCTCAGGTCAACAGAACACCATATCGGCGCTTTTGTGATTGTTTTATCCGGCCATGTTCTGTCCGGAATGTTGATTGGGTTAAACGGAAGATATTTTTTGAAACCGTTTATCATAGTAATTTCTCCTTTCTGATAAGGGGTATAAAAAAACACCCCTATATAGCATAGGGGTGTAGAATTCTACACGGTACCACCCTATTTCAGCAGAAAGCCTGCCCTTTAGCATCTAATAATGCCTTAACCTTTAACGCAGTTATACGTCTGCTCCTATTGCCTTTCGGTTTTTCAGAACAGCAACTCCACAGAGAGCTATACATTATAATTTCCGTATCGGCTTGCACCTTCCGCCGACTCTCTGCAACTGAAAATCATAATCTTTTTCTGTTTCACAGTATTTTATGGGTACTATTTAATTTAGTAAAATCATTATATGCCTTAAATCTGAAATTGTCAAGCACAAATTATTCTATAATAATTGCCTGAGGATACAACTGCTTGAGCATTTGTTTACGGATACAACCCTGTTATCCCTTTTTCAGTATAATAAATATTAATGAAGCTCGGAAAACAAAAACCTGCCTGTCAGCTTTCAGCCGACAGACAGGTTTAACCCCTTCAAATTAAATTGATTACAGCTTTGAATAGCCGTAGCCGTTTGCAATTGCATCCACAGCCTTGCCCTGCTTGCAAAGCGGACAGCTTTGTGCATCGTAAACTTCATAGCCCGGCAAATCTTCTTCTGTAAAAATGGAATTGACTTCAATGCCGTTTATATTTTTTGTTGCGCTGAACGCTGCTGAAATACCAACAACCTTGCCTCCGTAATAACCAATACTTTCAATTGCCTTTTCAACAGTTTTACCGCTTGTAATACAGGAAATAAGAATAATTACTCTTTTATTTCTTATCATTCTCTGAAGATTATCACGGAAAATAATATTTCCCTGCACATCATATTCAGGACCGATAACATAGATATTCGGATCCGGATTGGGCGACATCATAGACGGTCTTGCAAGTTCATGTGCAAGATAAGCACCAAGTGCCTGTGTTTCATAAAGACAAAGCACCGTATCAACCTCTATGCCGCGTGTATTATAATATTCAGCCATAAGCATAGCCGTATCTGTTGAAACAATATGATTATGCTTTATATCAGATGTTCCTACATAATAATTAATGTGAGCATTTGCAGTTACAAAATGACCGTGTGTAACCCTTATGAATACTCTTTCATCTCTTGGAGATGTTATTGAAATAACGCTATCCATTATTCATCAGCCCTTTTTCTTTTAATTTTACATCAATATGAACCGAATTTCAATATTGCCCTATGTAGAAAAGTTTCTTCATATTTTAGTTATTTTAAACAAATCATAATAAAATATACCAAGTAATATTCTTTCCGTAATTATTCACTGTGTTATATTTTCCGAATTTTTGCTTGTTCTGAATATATCTTCATGGCTCTGTTTATCAGACAAACGCATTTTTATTTTACTGCAGCGTTTTTTGTAAAGGCGTGCATTCATACATGTTTTGCAGTGTAAAAGCAAAGTAAAAACAGAGATACATTTGAAAAACAACAAAAGAGGTAAGCTAACACCCTAAAAAGGTTACGTTATCTTACCTCAACAATTTCCTGTATTTTTTATATATTTAATTTTTATTATTTAATAATGCTTTCGCCTGTCATTTCCTTTGGCTGCGGAAGATTCATAACCTTCAGCATTGTAGGCGCAATATCGCAAAGCTTTCCGCCCTCTCTTACCTCGCACGGATAATTAACAATAATAAACGGAACCGGATTTGTTGTGTGTGCAGTAAACGGCTCACCGTTTTCATCCAGCATTTTATCCGCATTACCGTGGTCTGCCGTAACAAAAAGCACGCCGTCCATATCTTTAACCGCCTGTGTAAGCGTGCCCACACATTTATCAACTGTTTCAACCGCACTTACAGCCGCAGGAATAATACCTGTATGACCAACCATATCACAGTTGGCGAAATTTACAATTACAGCATCATATTTTCCGCTTCTGACTGCTTCGTCAAGCTTTTCGGAAACTTCCGGTGCACTCATTTCAGGCATTAAATCAAAGGTTGAAATTTTTGGCGAATCAACAAGAATTCTGTCCTCACCGTCATACTGCTTTTCCTCTCCGCCGTTAAAGAAAAAGGTTACATGGGCATACTTCTGCGTTTCGGCAATGCGAAGCTGTGTTTTGCCCTGCGCAGAAAGATATTCGCCAAGTGTATTTGTAAGCGCTTCCGGACCAAAAGCAACCTCTACATTCGGCATTTCCGCATCATACTGTGTCATACAAACATAATTAAGCGGGAAAAAGCCATTTTTTCTTTCAAAGCCTTTAAAATCCGGATCAACAAATGTTCTTGTGATTTCTCTTGCCCGGTCAGGACGGAAATTGAAGAATATAACACTGTCGTTTTCCTTAACTCTGCCGGCGCCGCCGATTACAGTCGGCAAAACAAATTCATCTGTTAAATGCTTTCCGTCTTCATCAATGGTTTCATAAGATGCTTTCACTGCATCAACAGCATTCTCTGCCTGTATTCCTTCGCCGTAAACAATAGCGGCATATGCTTTTTCAACACGGTCCCAGATATTATCACGGTCCATCGCATAAAATCTTCCCATAACAGAAGCTATTTTTCCTGCGCCGATTTCCTGCATTTTTGTTTCAAGCTCTGCAAGATATTCAACTGCTGACGATGGCGGAACATCGCGGCCGTCAAGAAGTGCATGCACATAAACATTTTTTACGCCGTTTTTCTTTGCCATTTCTATAAGTGCATACAGATGATCTGTATGGCTGTGCACACCGCCCGGTGAAACAAGACCGATAAGATGAAGTGCCTTATCCGCAGCATTTTTCATAGCTTTGCAAAGAGCAGGATTTTCATAAGCCTCTCCGTCTGCAAAAGCCTTTGTAATACGGGTAAGCGGCTGATAAACAACCCGTCCTGCACCCATATTTGTATGCCCTACTTCGCTGTTGCCCATCTGTCCGTCCGGCAGACCGACATCCATGCCGGATGCGCCGATATATGTCATAGGGCATTCTGCCATAAGCTTATCAAGGTTCGGTGTTTTTGCCATGGAAATTGCATTGCCGTAATCGGACTCGTTTTTTCCGAATCCGTCCATAATACATAATACAACCGGTTTTTTCATAAAGTATCTTCCTCCGAATATTCCTAAAAAATCCCTCTCGCACCAGCAAGAGGGGTTTGTTTTTTATTATTTGCTTGCTGCTTTAACAATGATTGAAAAATCTTCTGCTTTAAGAGATGCTCCGCCGATAAGTCCGCCGTCAACGTTCTCTTTTGAAAGAAGCTCATCTGCATTCTTTGCATTCATGGAACCGCCGTACTGAACAACAAATGCATCAGCAGCAGCCTTGCCGTAAAGCTCTTCAATTACTGAACGGATATAGCCGTTCACCTCGTCTGCCTGATCAGCAGTTGCGGTTTTGCCTGTACCGATAGCCCAAACAGGCTCATAAGCGATAATAACATTTTTAAGTTCCTCTTCGGTTACACCCTGAAGCGCAATCTTTGTCTGAAGACCTACAACCTCAAATGTTACACCCTGTTCTCTTTCAGCAAGAACTTCACCAACGCAAAGAATAACTTTAAGTCCGTTATCAAGCGCTGCACGAACACGTTTATTTACGGTTTCATCTGTTTCGCCGAAATACTGACGGCGTTCCGAATGACCGATGATTACATAAGGCACACCCATTGCTTTAAGCATAGGAGCGGAAACCTCTGCTGTGAAAGCGCCGCTTTCTGCCCAGTGGCAGTTTTCAGCGCCAACCATAATATTGGAACCTGCTGTTGCATCCAGCGCAGCCTGAAGATCAACAAAAGGAGCGCAGATAATAACATCACAGTCTGCATCTGCAACAAGCGGCTTCATTTCATTCAGAAGCGCAGTTGTTTCAGCCGGTGTGTTATTCATTTTCCAGTTTCCGGCAATAACTGCTTTACGAAGATTTTTATTCATAGTATAAACCTCTTTTACTAAAATATTTTATATGGGAGGGCAGTAATGAACAGAACCCTCCCTTCATTTTTTAAACGAATCAGTCTTTATCATTAAGAGCAACGATTCCCGGAAGCTCCTTGCCCTCAAGGAATTCAAGGGAAGCACCGCCGCCTGTGGAAATATGGCTCATTTTATCACTGTAGCCAAGTTTAGTAACAGCAGCAACGGAATCACCGCCGCCTACAATAGAAATTGCGCCGGAAGCAGCAACTGCATTTGCAACGGCAATTGTGCCTGCTGCAAAATTATCCCATTCTGAAACGCCCATCGGTCCGTTCCAGATAATGGTTCCTGCCCCCTTGATTGCATCAGAGAAAATTTCCTGTGTTTTCGGACCGATATCAAGACCCATCCAGCCATCAGGAATTTTGCTGCTTTCCACAACCATAGCTTCTGTGTTTTCATCATATTCCTTACCAACCTTGTTATCAACCGGAATAAGGAATTTAACACCCTTTGCTTCTGCATCCTTCATCATTTTGCCTGCATTTTCAACCTGCTCTTCTTCAAGAAGAGATGTGCCGATATTGTAGCCGAGAGATTTCATAAATGTATAAGCCATACCGCCGCCGATAATAAGGGTATCGCACTTATCAAGAAGGTTTGTAATTACACCGATTTTATCTGAAACCTTTGCACCGCCGAGAATGGCAACAAGAGGACGCTTAGGCTCTGCAAGAGCGCCGCCCATGAATTCAATTTCTTTCTGAATAAGATAGCCGCATACAGCAGGAAGATATGCTGCAACACCTGTGGTTGAGCAGTGGGCTCTGTGTGCTGTGCCGAAAGCATCGTTAACAAATATATCTGCAAGAGAAGCAAGCTCTTTGGAAAAGTTTTCTTCGTTCTTTGTTTCTTCTTTTCTGTAACGAACATTTTCAAGAAGCATAACATCGCCGTCTTCAAGTGCGTCTGCCATAGCCTTTGCATTTTCGCCTACAACATTTTCGTCTTCAGCAAGCTTAACTTCCTTGCCAAGATATTCTGAAAGTCTTGCGGCAACAGGAGCAAGGCTGAATTCAGGCTTATATTCGCCCTTTGGTCTGCCGAGATGTGAGCAAAGAATTACCTTTGCGCCGTTTTCTGCAAGATATTTGATAGTAGGAAGTGCTGCAACGATTCTTTTATCATTTGTAATTTCACCGTCTTTAAGCGGAACATTAAAATCACAGCGGGCAAGAACTTTTTTGCCTTTTACATCAATATCTTCAATGGTTTTCTTATTTAATGCGTTCATTTTAATACCTCTCCTGTTAAAATAAAAGTTAAATTTTTTACGATAAATATTATATGATATAATTTTATTAAAATCAATACATATTTTTCCACAGAGTTAACTTCATTATTCGTTAATATTTTGTCAATGTTCATCAAAAAAAGAAGCAGGCAGGCTGCTTCTTTTTAATCTAATACAGATTGCAAAATTTTTACGGGTTTTCTTAAAATCAGCTTTATCATTTTCTTCATTTTTTTGATAAAGGAATCTTTTTCTTGCACTTTTGCCGAAGCATTAAGCATGCGGCATCTTTCCTTGTGCCTGTCCATCAATGCTTTTTCATCTGCAATCGTTTGTTTGGAAATTTCATTATTGCCGTAATCTCTTGATAAAAGAATATAATAGTCCGTACCAACATCTTCCGGCAACGTATAAATGTACTCCAGCAGTTCATCTATACTTAAATCTTTTACAAAATTACGGCTTAATTTATAGGTTCTTTCAAGCTGCAGCAAAAATGCTTTATAAAATTCCGTATCTTCATGAAAGCTGTGTTTTGCGGCAAGTTTCTGAAAGGCTTTTACAATAAGATAGTAATTATACGAACTTCTGACGCCGGCCGCAGTTGTTATAATTGAATTTTCCCTTAATCTGCGGTTATAAAGCTCAATATTCTCAAATCTGACTCTCTGTGAAAGCGAAAGACATTCCATTGTAAACGGGTTATCCTCATAAATTAATCCTTTTATAAACTGAATACCGTTTTCGGTAAGAAAACTTCTTTTTATAAGCTGCAAACATGCAGACGGCTTGAACTCTGCATTTTCACTCATGATAACAAACATTTTGCGACCGGTCATTACGCCGTTATAATCTGCTTTTCTTGCATAATACGAATAATATTTATCAAACTGATCCGCAACGCAGTCTTCCTTGTCATAAAATGATTTTGCAATGAAAAAAAGCTGATCCAGATTATCTTTTTTTGCTTCTGCATAAAGATATTCCAATGCTTTGGGTTCAATATAATCATCGCTGTCCAGAAAAACAATATATTCGCCTGTTGCTGCAGCCACGCCGGCATTTCTTGCTGAAGAAAGCCCCCCGTTTTCTTTACGGATTACAACAATGCGGCTGTCTGCTTTTTCATATTGCGCAAGAATTTCCGAAGACCTGTCTGTTGAACCGTCATCCACACATATAATTTCAATATCCTTTAATGTATTGTTTATAACAGAATCCACGCATTCATTAAGATATAATTCAACATTATAAACAGGAATAATAACGGAAACTTTAACAATACCGTCATTTGCAATCTCAACAGGACATTCCCACTTGCTTATATCAACCTTCGGCTTTTCGGCAGGAACAACTGCCCTGCTGTCCCATAATGCAGCAGACGTGCTTTCCAGAATTTCCGCCAGCTTTTCAAAGTCGCTTTTATTATAAAAATATCCTCTTGAATGCCCAAGAACATCTAAATGATAAAAAAACGAATCACGAAGAAAATCCGCAACCGATAAATAGTTTTCTTTGTTTGTAATTTTATTCAGTGCATAAAGACAGGTGCTCAAAGACCTGTTTACAAAACTTTGTTCAAATGCTGTGAAAATCTTTTTTTTCTGAAGTTCTTCTTTTAAGGCAAAAAGCGCTTTGTAAAAATCTGTTGAAAGCTCTGCTGTTGTTCCCTGAAGACTGCTGCTGTTTTCAATTCTGTAATTTACAAAAGGTTTATTTATATAAGTTATTCTTTCGGCACAGGCAAGCGCCGTATAAACAAAAAATAAATCATTTGTTTTTTTCAGCGGCTGAAACTGAAATCCGTTATCAACAATATAATCTTTTCTGAAAAGTTTAGTCCACGGCGCAGGGCTTACGGCATTAAAAATTCTGCGGCTGATTTCTGCAGCGGAAAACGGTGTTTCGGCAGGCAGAAAATCTGTGTTCAGATAATGTGCAGGCCACGTATATTCACCGGTTTTTTCGTTAAAATTTTTGGCAGAACAAATGCATATCTGCGCATGATCACTCTCTGCCTTTTCATACATGGAAAGCAGCATATCGGGGGCAAAAAAATCATCTGCATCAAGAAAAACAACATATTTTCCCTTGGCATATTTAAGCCCGGTGTTTCTTGCAACACCCGCATAGCTGTTTTTCTGCCGAACAAGCGAAATGCGGCTGTCTTTTTTGCAAAAATCATTTATGATTTCAACAGAATTATCACTTGAACCGTCATCCACACATATAATTTCTATTTCTCCAAGCGTCTGTTGTAAAAGACTGCCGATACACTGCTCAATATACTTTTCCGCATTATAAACAGGAATAATAGCTGAAACCTTAACCATAATACCTGCCTCCGATCTCATACATATGTTTATTTAGTATAATACTTAAAACATTATATGTCAACACACGCCGGAACAACAAAATGAAAACATGTAATTTATTACAAAAAATGAAATTTCGTTGACAATACGGTTACTAAATGTTATTATTTGTATAACCTTGATTAAATTAAACAGGAGGATGAAATAAAGTATGAAAAAACGAATACTCAGTCTTGTTTTATCTTTTTTTGTAATATTAATGATATTGCCCGCTTTCCCTCCCAATGCACAGGCAGTGGATTATGCGGCAGAACTGAAAAGCAAGGGTTTTCCGGCATCTTATATACCGGCCCTAGTTTCACTTCACAATAAATACCCAAAATGGAAATTTGAACCGTTTATCGTAAACGAAGATTTCAGCTATGCTGTTTCGCAGGAAAGAATTCCGCACTCGCAGCAGCTTATACAAATTTACTCAGGCAATAACGGAAAAGGTTATTACTGTGAATGTTCAGCCTGCTTTAAAAACGGAAATTACGTGGTGCACGAGGGCAGCAACTGGGTTTCCGCCTCACAAAAGGCTGTTGAATATTATATGGATCCAAGAAATTTCCTTGACGAAAAACATATTTTTCAGTTTGAATCCATATTCAGAAACACCAGCCAGACACAGACCGGTGTTGAAGGAATACTTGCGGGCACATGGATGCACAACGCAAATATTACCTATAAAGACGCAAACGGAAAAACAGTAACGTATTCACCTACTAAAAAATATTCGCAGGCTATTATGGAGGCTTCCTCCGCAAGCGGTCTTTCCGCATACTATATCGCAGCAAAAATCGTGCAGGAGGTTGGCGGCGCCACCAACTCGGCAGGGGGCGCAAGCGGCACATTCAAAGGCTATCCCGGCATTTATAACTACTATAATATAGCTGCATATACCGGCGCCAAAGACGGAATAGAATGGGCTTCCTATCAGGCAAACGGTCCTCATATTCAAACCAGCTCGGGTGTAAGCGTAAATATGAGAAGCGGTCCGTCAACATCAACAAGCATTGTTGTATCTGTTCCAAGCGGAACAGCAGCAAGGGATTATTCTTACACTGCTGTACAGGCTGACGGCTACAAATGGGTTAAGCTTACAGCAACAGTAAACGGAAAAGCATATACCGGATATGTACGTTCCGACTATTTCTTCGAAGGCACCGATAAATACAACCGTCCCTGGACAAACCCGTATCTTTCAATTTACAACGGCGCCAAATGGATTAAAAACAATTTTGAAGATCAGTTCACAGGCTATCTGCAGAAATTTAATGTAAATGCCGCATCTAACCAAATGCACAGCCACGAATATATGGCAAATGTGCAGGCTGCGGCAACAGAAGCAGTAAAAAAATATAACGGTTATAACAAGGCCGGCACGCTCAGCGATGCAATGACCTTTTCCATTCCCGTTTACAAAAACATGCCGAATGATATTTCAAAGGTTTCCAATGTTAAAACAGAACTTGTTACGGCAGATACCGTAAAAATCAGCTATAACAAAATATCTTCCGCAACAGGCTATCAGATTCAGATTAAAGAAAGCGGCGGAGACTGGAAGCATTACGTTCACACCACATACACCTCTAAAAACTGGCAGTTTGAAGAGGGCAAAACCTATCAGATGAGAATACGGACATATGATCTTATTAACGGTAAATATTCTTATCATGATAACTGGTCTGATACCGTTACATTCTCAACCAAACGCACATCGGCAAACATTCCGCAGGTTAAAAACTTCCGCGTTACAAATGTTAAATCCACAGGATATGCAACCGTTTCCTGCACAAAAGACCCGCTTGCAAGCGGCTATCAGATTCAAACCAGCAAAGACGGCGGCAAAACCTGGCAGCATTATGTGCATACAGGTTACTGGACAAAGGAATGGCAGTTTGAACTGGGCTATGATTATAAGATAAGAATGCGTGCTTATGATCTTATTAACGGTAAATACACCTATTCCGGCAAATGGTCCGAAATCTTATCTTTCTCAACAAAGAGTACCGGAAATAACCTGCAGAAAGTTAAAAATTTCTCCGTTACCAACGTTAAGTCAAACGGCATGGCAACCGTTTCCTGTACAAAAGACCCTGCTGCAAGCGGCTATCAGATTCAAATCAGCAAAGACGGCGGCAAAACCTGGCAGCATTATGTGCATACAGGTTACTGGACAAAAGAATGGCAGTTTGAAACAGGCTATGATTATAAAATAAGAATGAGAAGTTATCTGTATACAAACGGAAAATATTCTTATTCAACTTATTGGTCAGACACCTTGTCTTTCTCTACCAAGCCAACGCTTCAGAAGGTGAAAAACTTTTCTGTAACAAATGTAAAAGCAAACGGTTCGGCAACCGTTTCCTGCTCAAAAGACCCGCTTGCAAGCGGCTATCAGATTCAGGTAAGCAAGGACGGCGGCAAAACCTGGCAGCATTATGTGCATACAGGCTACTGGACAAAGGAATGGAAATTTGATAAAAATACCAATTATAAAATAAGAATGAGAAGTTATCTGTATACAAACGGAAAATATTCTTATTCATCCTATTGGTCTGACACCTTATCATTCTCTACCAAAACAAATCTTCAGAAGGTTAAAAATTTCTCTGTTACAAATGTTAAGCCAAACGGCACAGCAACCGTTTCCTGCTCAAAAGATACTGCCGCAAGCGGTTATCAGATTCAGATTAAAGAAAACGGCGGAAGCTGGAAACATTATGTTCACACAGGTTACTGGACAAAAACATGGCAGTTTGAACCCAATAAAGATTATCAGGTAAGAATGAGAAGCTATCTTATCATAAACGGCGAATACTGCTATTCGGAATACTGGTCAGACACCTTATCTTTTTCAACAAAAAACAAACTTGCCCAGGTTAAGAATTTTTCCGTTACAAATAATAAGTACGACGGAAACGTTACTGTTTCCTGTGCGAAAGACAACGCCGCAAGCGGATACCAGATTCAGATTAAAGAAAACGGCGGAAGCTGGAAGCATTATGTTCACACAGGCTACTGGACAAAAACATGGAGCTTTGACAGAAATAAAGATTATCAGATTAGAATGAGAAGTTATCTGCTTATTGACGGCAAATACTATTATTCAAATTACTGGTCCAATGTTATTTCATTTACAACAAAGCGTCCTGCCGAATCTATTCCGAAGGTGAAAAATTTCTCTGTTACCAATATAAAAACAAACGGTTCGGCAACCGTTTCCTGTGCAAAAGACCCACTTGCAAGCGGCTATCAGATTCAGGTGAGCAAGGACGGCGGCAAAACCTGGCAGCATTATGTGCATACAGGCTACTGGACAAAGGAATGGAAATTCGATAAAAACACCAATTACAAAATAAGAATGCGCGCTTATGATCTTATCGGCGGCGGATATTCATATTCATCAAACTGGTCGGACATTCTTTCGTTTTCCACCTGATTTAAACAAAAATAAAAGATTATAAAAAGCAGACAGCAAAATGTCTGCTTTTTCTTTTTTAAAACCGTTAAAATATGCTTGTAAAAATATGATAATTATTATATTATTAAATTACACAAAATAGATTTTGGGGTATAACTCTATGAAAAACACATTATTTTACACAAAAAAAGCAAAACACTTTGAAGAAGCGCTTCCTGTCGGAAACGGAAGGATGGGCGCAATGGTTTACGGAAACTTGAGTAACGAAAAAATTTCTCTTAACGAAGATACTTTATGGAGCGGTTATCCAAAGGATTTAAACACAAAGGATGCACATACTTACCTTGAAGAAATACGGCAGAACATTTTCAGCGGTAATTATGAAAAAGCCGAAGCACTTGCAAATTCTAAATTTCACGGACATTGGTGCGAAAGCTATCTGCCGTTCGGAAATATTGAAATCAGCTTTACATCGAAAATTTCAAAAAAAGGATATAAAAGAACGCTTGATATTTCAAAAGGCATTGCCGTTACGGAATGCAAAGGCATAACAGAAACTGTTTTTGCAAGCCATCCTGCCAATCTTATCGTAATAAATCTTAAATCGGACAGCAACTTTTCCTGCCGCATATCTTTCAGCAGCCAGCTTCAGAATAAGGTTTATACAAACGATAACATGCTTATTATGGAAGGCTCAGCTCCTGAAATATGCCAGCCGCCTTATCATACAGACGGCACACCGGTTGTTTACGGTGACAAGGCAATGAAATTTGCAGGCGCCGCCAAAGTGCTTGGAACAGCAGCATTTGAAAACGGAAATATCCTTGTTTCAAATCAAAAAGAAATCACAGTATTGATAAGCCTTGCCACATCGTTTATAGATTTTAAAACTATGCCGACGGCAAATGCACTTGAAAGGGTAATGAAACCTTTACAGCATATTAAATCTTATAACGAACTTCTTGAAGAGCATATAAATGACTTTTCGGCTCTTTTCAACAGAGTTGATTTTACGCTTGACGGCGGAAAATCCGATATGCCTACCAACAAACGCCTGAAATCACTCAGAAGCGGTTCTGCTGATAATGAACTGGTTGCCCTTCTGTTCCAGTTCGGAAGATATTTAACCATTTCGGCATCCAGAAAAGGTACTGCCGCAATGAATCTTCAGGGAATATGGAACGAGCATCTGCGTGCGCCGTGGAGTTCCAATTATACAATTAATATTAACACCCAAATGAATTATTGGTGCACAGATATATGCAATCTTTCCGAATGCTTTGAACCGCTTACAGAGCTTGTTAAAAAGCTTGCCGAAAAAGGTACGGTAACTGCAAAGGATTATTACGGCTGCGGCGGATTCTGCGCACATCATAATTCCGACATCTGGGGAAATACAAATCCGGCAGGTCACCCTAATGGCGACGGAGACGATTCTTCGTTTTCAATTTGGCAGGCAAGCGCCCCATGGCTTCTTGTTATGCTTTATGACCATTATCTTTATACCGGCAGCCAAGATTATCTGGAAGAGATTAAACCTCTTTTCAAGGCAAATCTGGATTTTTACAAGGATTTCCTTGTTGAACATAACGGCGAACCCGTTACCTGCCCATCTCTTTCTCCCGAAAATACATATTTAAGCCAAAACGGCGCACACTGCCTTACTTACATGCCAAGTATGGACAGGGGCATTCTGTTTGATTTCTTCCATATCTGCCGTGAATTGGGATTTGACGCACCCGAGATTGAGCAGATTAAGCCCGCATCTGACGGAAGAGTGCCCGAATGGTGTGAGGAATTCGGAGAAAAAGAACCGCAGCACCGCCATGTGAGCCACCTTTATTCTATTTACCCATCACCGTTTGAATGTTCGGATGAACTGAAAAAGGCGGCAGAAAAATCCCTGTATAAACGGGGATTCGGCGGAACCGGCTGGAGTCTTGGATGGAAAGTATGCCTTTGGGCAAGACTGAAAAACGGCGAAAATGCTTATAAGCTGATTATAAATCAGTTAAGACCTATGCATCCTAAAAAAATCATTCTGTTTTACGGCGGCGGTTCCTATCCGAATTTGTTTGATGCGCATCCGCCTTTCCAGATAGACGGTAATTTCGGTGTTACCGCCGGCATTGCCGAAATGATTAAAAACAATGCCATGCCGAAAAACTGGAACGGCAGTATAAAAGGCATTAAGCTGAAAGACGGCACAGAACTGAATGCTAAAATAGAGAACGGAAAACTGGTATTCTGATTTACTTTCCGTGTTTATCAAAACAAAAAATGCAATAAAAAAGCACCATAGGGATAACCCCCGTGGTGCTTTTAATATTTATCTTAGCCTTAGGATTTTGTAACGTCATTTTCAGCAGCAGATTCCGGTTCGGCAGGCATATCAGATGGCGGTTCATTGACTGCCGGTTCTTCAAAAATCTGTTCCTGTGCTGTTTCCTGCACAGGTATTTCAGTTTCCGGTTGCTGCTCCGTTTCCTGAATCGGTGCAGTTTCCTGCTCAACCGGCGCAGCACCTTCATTCTGCGGAGCATAATTCGGCTGCGGAGCTGCATTATTCATATTATAAGGCTGCTGATAAGGATTTGCATATGGATTATACGGCTGATTCACATTACCGTATGACTGGTTATTTCCGTTAGGTGCATACTGCGGTGCATCTGTATATCCATAAGCAGTATTCTGCGGATACTGGTTTGCATAATAAGGATTCTGTACATTACCATACGGCTGATTCTGCGGATTAAAACCGTTAGCATACATTTGCGCATATTTGGCATAACGCTGTGCATCTGAAAGAAAATCATCCTCGGTAACCCTTCCCTCTTGGAGTGCACGAATGCGGAAATTTTCATAGTAAAGCGCATTCGTTGCCGAAAAATACGGCAATACATAAATATAAGGTATGCCTAAACATAATGAACTAAGAAGGAACCACGGGAAAAAGCTTAAATTCATAACAAAAAGCTCCCAGCGGTTTCCCTTTACCATTTTCTTGCTTACATCAAGCGCCTGACTTGGAGAAATATCAGGATTGTCGCACATAATCTGGAATGCAAAATACGAACTGAAATAATAAACAATACCCGGTATGATGAAAAGCCAGCAAAGGAAGTATACACATAAACCTCTTAGCAAAACAACACCGAGTTTTTTGCCGTAATTCACCTTAAACGCATTTCTGAAAACGGTGCTTATTCCGCTGCCGGCATCAAATCTTTGTCCTCTTATGAAAGAAACATACAGTCCCGAAAGAGAAACCTCAAGCGGCGACAGAAAAACATAAGCAATCATGCCCAGCATATATATAAGCCAAAATATTACCATAAAGGCTGCATATTCAAAAAAGAAATCGTCGGTATTATACGGCACGCGTTCATAATAATCATACTCCGGATTATCCGCGCCGAAATTATAAAAATCATGACCGTCCGGATTATCGCTGTATGCATCTGAACCGAAATTGTAAAAATCGTTTTCGCCGCTTTCCCCAAAATGATTGAAATCATCGTCTATACCGAAATCTTCAGGGTTATCATAAAAATTATTTTCTATACTCTCGGTAAACGGAACAACGAAGGAAAAGAATTTATTCATAACAGAACCGTATCCAATATAAATAATGCCGCCCATGCAAACCATAACAGCAAGCTGAATTACAAACAGCTTGAACACATTATTTCTGATAAGGTCTTTTGCCTGTTGTTTTATTAAAGGTCTGTTTAAATTCATAATTACCCCTCTTTTTTTCAAATTCAATTAAAATCTGATTTTTTCCTCAATAAAGGATGCAAGCTCCGAAATAGGAAGTCTTACCTGCTCCATTGTATCTCTGTCTCTTACTGTTACACAGCCGTCTGTTTCAGAATCAAAATCATAGGTGATGCAATACGGTGTGCCGATTTCATCCTGGCGGCGGTAACGCTTTCCGATTGAACCTGTTTCATCAAAATCTGTCATAAAGGACTTGCTTAACTGCTCGCAAACCTCCCATGCTTTATCTGAAAGCTTCTTGGAAAGCGGAAGCACGGCTGCTTTATAAGGTGCAACTGCCGGGCTGAGATGCAGCACAACTCTTGTGTCGTTCTTTTCTTCATCAAGCACTTCTTCATCATATGCTTCACAGAGAAGCGCAAGAACCGTTCTGTCAAGTCCGTAAGTGGATTCAATAATATACGGAATAAACTTTTCATTTGTTGCAGGATCAAGGTAATCCATTTTCTGACCGCTGTATTCCTGGTGTCTTGTAAGGTCAAAATCCGTTCTGTTGTGCGTGCCATTGATTTCTCCCCAGCCGAACGGGAAAAGGAATTCTATATCACATGCCGCCTTTGCATAATGCGCCAGCTTTTCATGGTCATGATAACGAAGATGATCTTCTGCAATGCCTAAATCTTCAAAATACTTTCTTCCGTATTCCTTAAAGTAATTATACAGATCGCTGTCTGTTCCTTCTTTGCAGAAGGTCTGGAATTCCATCTGCTCAAATTCAATGGTTCTGAATGTGAAGTTACCGGGGGTAATTTCATTTCTGAAAGCCTTTCCGATCTGACCTATGCTGAACGGAAGTTTTGCCCTCATTGTGCGCTGAACATTTACAAAGTTTACATATTCTCCCTGTGCATTTTCGGGACGGAGATAAATAACACTTTTACTGTCATTTGTAACACCCCTGAAAGTCTGGAACATCAGATTAAATTCTCTTATATCGGTAAAATTATGCTTGCCGCAATTAGGACACGGAATGCTGTTATCCTTAATATACTGAAACATTTCTTCTTTTGTCATTCCGTCGGCATGTGCATCCGGATTAAAATCATCAATCAGATTATCTGCTCTGTGACGCATTTTGCATTCTTTACAATCTAAAAGCGGATCTGAGAAAGACTGAACATGACCGCTTGCCTCCCAAACTCTCGGATGCATAAGAATATCGGCATCTACCTCGTAGCTGTTTTTTCTTTCCTGAATAAATCTTTTTCTCCAGGTTTCTTTAACATTATTTTTAAGCCTTGCACCAAGCGGGCCGTAATCCCATGTATTTGCAAGTCCGCCGTAAATATCGCTTCCGGGAAAAATAAATCCTCTGCTTTTGCAAAGCGCAACAATTTTTTCCATTGTTTTCTGTGTGTTATCCATAATTAGTCCTCCGTTTGAACAGTTTACACCTGGTAATTATATATAATTTATATTATCATATAAGAAAAGAAAGGTCAATAAAATATTAAAATAAGGGAGAGCCGAAACTCCCCCTTAAAATCATTTTATTTACCAGCCTAAGCGCAGAATTTTGATTGATGCGGAACCTCTGCCGTATTTTTTAGCCGCTTCGTGTCCATCCGGTGTAAAGATATCAATTCTGCCGGTTTTTGAAAGACCGCTGCCGCCTCTGTCCGCAACCGTATAGGTTACACCGTCAACTTCTATAACAGAACCCAGCGGAAGCCAGTTGCACGCAACATAATAAGGATTTTCCATACCGTTTTGCACTTTGTTGCCGGACGCGGTTATTCCCGTATCCTTGCCGCAGCAAATAGAACAGGAGCAATAATAGGTATAGCTTCCGTTAATTACGCTTCCAACCTCTTTATTATTATATTTATCAACACCGTTGTTTTTGATAACAACCGTTTTTGTGCCTGTTCGTTTTACTTCTGTTACAGGCTCTTTAAGCACAGTTGAAGCAACCTCTCTTTTTTCTGTTTCGGCGCCGTTTACATATGTGATTCTGTAAGTGGCGGACCTTTTGCCGTCCTCACCCTTTGTTTCAATCTTGGTTTTTCCCTTATCAAGATTACTGTCTTTGATAAGTTTTGTTTCATGGGCAATTTTCTCTTCCTTGGTAACGGTTTTAATCTCTACTCTGAAAACGTTTATTTCCATTCCGTCTTCAGCATAAACATTGGCCGCCGGTTCAATATAATCATTGTCGCCAAGCACAATGCCGGCTTCTGCCACCAGTTCGCCTACAGTGGAATTTGCAGTACCCATGTTGTGTGTTTTTCCGTCTGCATTTATTGTAATAATTTTCGGTGAATCCACGGTTATTACCATTCCGTCTTTAATGGGGGTATCCTCATCATAATTAACAACCAAACCGTCCCTGTAAACACCCGCTTCATCAAGAGCAGCGCCGACCGTTTGGGAATACACGCTGTAATGCTTAACCACATCATTAAATTTAATGTAAACCTCATTAAATCTGCTGATAATGATCTTACCGCCGATTCCAGCATTGAACGATGCAATATTAAGTTTATCTTTTGCTCCAAGCTTAATGCTTGCTTCATTGAGGATTTCGATAGGTTCCGTTTCCTTTGTTGCAATTGTGTATTCATAGCCGTTATCGTTGATAACAACATTATAGCGGTCCGCTTCGCCTGCAAACGCATTTACAGTGAAAGCACACACCATAAGAAGAAACACAACTACCGTTGCCAGCACAACACGTGAAATACGCCTTACTGATGCAACGCCTGATTCGTTAATCATCTTAATCTCCTTTTTAATTGCAGAAAACCACAGGCTGAAAATGCACTGTTATTTTCTGTCTGTAACAATATTGGCTTGCCGTTTTTTACAGATAAATTACCTGAATTAGCAGAAGCAAATATTCTGCCTTTACCTTTAGTATTGCTAAAGCACTTCGAATTATAGGAATAATTGCATAAGATGTCAAACCACCCAAATTTGTTTTTTTGTGCAAAATTCACAAATGGCAAAAAGCAAAAAAAGTCGAATATTTTTCTTAAATCAAGATATAGTGTATATTTCAATTTATCAATGCAATGTGTTAAAGCGTTTTTTTGTAAAAAACTTAGAAAATACGCATAAAAAATTTAACTTTTGTAACTTTTAAGCCAAAATATTACAAAAAATATCAATATATAGTATTAAATTTTAATATTTTCGTAAATTTCACCAATGGATTGACAGGATATGCTTTTTATTTTTCATTGGCTGAAAACACATTTTTGCTATACATATTATATAGATAAATTATGATTGACAAGAAAACCGCCTTACTATATAATATGATAGCAAATGAATAATGCCCTCATAGTTCAACGGATAGAATAAGCCCCTCCTAAGGGTTAGATGTAGGTTCGATTCCCACTGAGGGTGCCAAACAAAAAGCAGCACACGAGTGCTGCTTTTTTACATTTATAAAAAAATTGTATCACTTTTTTACAAAACATGATACTATATAAATGAAGGAATGTTTCTGTTATTATCACTTTGCACAAACCATTTTAAGAAAGGGTTGTTTCCGATGGTTTTTTAAGCCTTTACAAAAACATAATTTTACTATTTTATTATAAAGGAGTTTATAACTATGACAAAGTCTAAAAAATTTTTATCATTTTTCTTATCTTGTTGATGTGTTTATCCTGTTTTGCTACTGCTTTTACTGCTTTAGCGGCAGACACAATTAAATACGAAGAAGACATTGAGGCAGCAGTTGCACTTGCAGAATCGCAGCCTGTTGTTTCTGACAAAGGATCTAAAATTTCAACATTTGCTACAACCGGAACTTATCCGACAAGAAAAGGTGTAATACTTGCAACAGATACAAATGACAGTTTGGGTGGCAAAACCTTTGTTGGTCATGCAGCAATTATCTATAGTGAACAGATTGTTGTTGAAGCATTAAAGAAGGTTTCTTTAGGTAAAAATAACTGGAATATCTCAAAAACAAGATGCTGGGGTGTAACTGTAAAAGGAACTACTATGGGGCAGGATGCGGCTGCAGCTGATTGGTGCTATAGACAAATAGGTAAATCATACAACTATAACTTTGCGAATGTATCTACACGAAACAGTTTTTATTGTTCACAATTCGTTTGGGCAAGCTTCAAGGATTTGTATGGTATTGATTTAAATACCGGCACACTCGGTGCAATTGTTACACCTATGGAACTGGTAAATACAGATAAAACAAGCGTTATTTACAGTAAAACATAATTACAGAAAGGTTTTTTATGAAGGTAAAGTTTTTTATATTTGTATTATTATTCATAACAAGTGTTCTTGCCTTTACAGGATACGAAAGCAAGAATATACCGCATAATAAAAACATGCAAAAACCTGAAATCGGCATCATTGAAACAACCGGCTATAAAAACAAATCCTATATTCATTTTTATGACAGTGATTTGAATTTTTTGTTCAGGAAAGAAAATAATTATGCTTCCATGAGCGAAAGCTGGGATGATCCCATATGCCGGGATTACATTTTATTTTCCATTCCAAGAGGAAAATTCGGAACGCAAAATGAACAATGCATTGTAGAGTATAATATAACCGCTGACAAATACAAAGAATATGACATGGATTTGTATTCTATGAATGAGCTTGCTGTTTCAGAAAATTATGTATTCGGAGTAAATACGCTTGATTTCAGTTCAACAATTTCAAGAAAAACAATCGGTCGGTCTGATGAAAAACCGCTGATGAAAGAATATCCTGATGAATACATTTTTGAAATGATTGTGATGGATGAGGATTTATATTGTTTTTCATTATTCATTAAAGAAAATACAACACACTTTAAACGAATATCCATTAACGACTTATCGGTAATGGAGGATTATGACATAACCGAATTCGGAAGCCCTGCCGACATGCTAAAGGCAGGCAGTGATATTTATTTCACAAATCAATACACAAATGAAGAATCTATACCCAGCAACAAGATTACCGTATTTAATAGTGAAAAAAAGAGCTTTTCTCAAATTAAATTAAGCGAAAACTTTCCGAATGATATTCTTAAACATAATAATTTGCTGATTATTTCCCACTATGACAGAGTACAGGTAACCGGCAATAAAATCACATTATACAATCTTTCAGAACATAAAACAGAAAAAGTAATTGATTTAAAACACGAAGCAGTTCAATGTATACTTAAGGATAATTTTCTTTATGTTTTAGGTCTTAATTCCGTTTCAAAATATCTTATAACAGATAATGATTTAAAAGAAATCAGCACAGCAAAGGTTGATATGCAAACCGGAAAAACTTATTTTTATCTGTCTTCTGTTTTCTCATGTAACTAAAAGCTTGACATCATACTTAATTAACAGTTTTATCCGGTTTGAAGACGGTTCTTATCTTATGGTGCCCGGAAAAAATGTGAGTGAAAGCAATGCAATCATGACACATAAATTCAACACCGAAAGAGATTGGTTTTTAAGTCTTAATCCTAAAAGCGCACTTAACAAAGGATGCGATGCCTGGGGTTATATAAAAACGCCTGATTTATTTATGCCTTATCAGCACAGTTGTGCTGATAAGGCATACGAGGTATTGTTAAAATGAGTAATTTTAAACTTTTATTAAAAACATTTGAAAGAAACAAATTTCAAAGAAATTTAATTATTGCAGTTACCGCAGCTTTTACCGTTTATGAGATATATCTTTTTATATCTTCAATAACAGATGGCTATACGGACTCTTTGTTTTTCATGCAAATTACTTTGTTCATACTGTATTTTTTAACTGTTTTTCTGATGTTTTTTCGTATGAAAGCTTTTTCCAAATCAAAGCATATAAAGAATCCGTTTCCATCTGTAAAAAAAGCATCACTTCCGTTTATAAAACCGAATTACTGTTGTTTTTCTGTTACATAGGAATCCTTACAGCAGAAGCAATCATATTTAATGTTATATTTATAATTGCAAATTCTCAGTTTTCTTTTACATTATTATTTTATACGGTCACAAACCTGCTGTGTTATTATTGCCTGTGCCTGCTGACTGCTGTGTTTATCGGTTTACTGCTTTCGGGCATAGGCAAAAAATATATTGCTTACATATTAATGATGATTTTTGCCTTTTCCGAAACAGAATTCATTCATATCGCATCCAAACGTATGCTGGAAAGCAGCGGCAAAATAATTTCAGAAAAACAGAATCGCTGTATAACAAACACAGAATTCATAAAACGGCAATTACAAAAAAACAAGCCATTCACAAAGAATGGCTTGAATGGAGCGGATTACGAGACTCGAACTCGCCACCTCCACCTTGGCAAGGTGGCGCTCTACCGGATGAGCTAAATCCGCAAGTTGTAATAGAATTATAATAAAAATGCCTGCCGTTGTCAATACCTAAATTGAATTTTTTATTATCAAATGCAGCCGGAAGATAATTCTAAAATTTATCTGTTTACAACATATGTTTTTTTTGGTAGAATGAAAGTTACGAAAGAAGAGGATTTTTAATGGATTACAGCATTGTGCCTATCGGCGGCATCTGGAGCAGCGGCAGTTTTAACATTCCGCTGGCACTTGCCGATAAATATATAAAACTTGCAAGTGAATATCAGATTAAGGCACTGCTTATCATATTAAGCACAAACGGCAGAAACACATCGGGTGAAATTGCAAAAAGGCTTGGCATTACCGCATCAGACGCAGAAGAGCTTATGGAATTCTGGATTTCGGAGGGCGTTGTTTTTGCAGACGGCGCTGTTCCCGTACAGACCGCCCCCATGCAAACAGAAAAAGCAAAAGAAAATGCCGAACCCGTAAAAAAAATTCAGATAACTGCCCCTGTACTTACTCCCAAGGATATTATTTCCGCAGCGCAGGAAAACGGCGAAATCGGCGAACTTCTTAACGAAGCGCAGATTGTGCTTGGAAGAACCCTGAGCCACAGCGAGCGTGAAATGCTTGTTAACATGGTTAATTTTTACGGAATGAAAACGGAAATCGTGCTTATGATACTTCAGTACTGGCGCAGTGTTAACGAAAAAGAACACGGCAGAGTAAAAGGCGTTGCCTATGTACTGAAAATTGCACAAAACTGGATGGAAGACGGCATTCAAACAATTGAAGACGCCGAAGAGAAACTGAAATCACTTGAAAGAAGCGACAGATTATGGGCAGAAATTACAGCCATTGCCGGTATATCACATAAAAAGCCAACGCTTAAACAAAGTGAAATGGTGCTTGAATGGAGCAAGGATTTCAGCATAGAAATGATTTCCTATGCAATAGAGCAGATGCGGGAAAACACGGCTGCGCCGTCGCTTCCCTATGTTAATAAAATTTTAAAACAATGGAAGAAAAAAGGCATCAAAACTTTGCAGGATATTGCCGAAGAAAATGAACGCTTTGAAAAAAGCAAATCTGCAAAGCAGGTTAAACCCGATGATAAAATCACCGGCACACCATCATACAATCTTGACGAAATAATGAAAAATGCACTTAATAACACAGATATTAAGTTTTAAGGTGAATTGTTATGGCATATAAAAGCGCCGCCTATCAAAAGGCAATAAACATTCTGGAACGCAGACGCGAAAAGGCTGTGCTGGATGCAAATATACGCAGACAGGAAATCCGGCAGAAACTGCCTGAAATTGATGAAATTCAGACAAAGCTTTCCGCAATCGGCATTTCTGTTTCCAAATATTTTTTTGATAAAAAGAATAATGAAGCAGAACTGAAAAAACTGGAAGCCGCAAGCCTGGCACTGCAAAAGAAGAGAGCTGAAATATTAAAGGAAAACGGATATGATGAAAATGCGCTTTCCGAAAAATATTTTTGCGCTGCATGCAAGGACACCGGATATTTTAACAACCGTATGTGTTCCTGCCACAAGGAAATTCTGAAAGAAAACGAAAGAAATATGCTTCGCCGCAATGCGCCGCTTGATGAATGCACCTTTGAAACCTTTGATGTGCGCTATTATCCGGAAACTGTAATGGAAAATGCCATTTCACCAAGACAAAAGGCGGAAAAAATTTTGGAATCCTGCCGAAAATATGCGCAAACCTTTTATGAACATTCACCCAATCTGATGTTTATGGGAAAAACGGGACTTGGCAAAACACATTTAAGCCTTGCCATTGCAAATGCCGCCATAAACAAAGGTTATTCTGTTGTTTACGGTTCCAGCCAGAATATTCTTTCTGATTTGCAAAGTGAAAACTTCGGAAGAACGGAAAATATTTATTATAACGAATATGATGTTTTAAGCACCGATTTGCTGATTTTGGATGATTTGGGCACCGAATACAAAAACAGCTATTCCATTGCATGTCTTTATAACATAATAAACACACGCATTCTGAAAAAGAAACCCACCATTATCAGCACAAATTATGATTTCGGTCAGTTCAATGAAATTTACGATATGAGAATAACAAGCCGCATTGCCGGCGAATATTCAACTCTTATTTTAGAAGGCCAGGATATAAGATACATAAAATAACAAACATAAGAACCCTTTCTTATATAAAGAAAGGGTTTTCTTATGCAGCAAACTGTTTAATCCTTTGCAGAGGTAATATAATACCATTCAATAACATCGCCGTCATTCAAAATATATTTTGATGCAGGCTTGGGCGGGCGCTTGCCGTTCACGCTGTACATCCAGCCGCTTGCCGCACCGCAGTCTTTTTCCGAAAGTCCGTTAATAGACTGAATATAATTTTCGGATTTATATTGAAGCGAGATTCCTTTTTCCCTGCACTGCTGTTTTAATATATCAAAAGCCGTTATGCCTCTGTTTACGAAAACCGAAGACGGCATTATGAAATACCGGGGCACATCCTTTCCGTAATCGGCGGCCCTTGCACAATTAATGGAAAATGTAACCGAAATCTGCTGTTTTTCGGTTTCTGCGGCATGTTCTGTTTCAGACAGAGCTGCAGCCGGCTTTTTTTGCGTTGTTTTTTCCTTAACTGAATTGGGCAGGGTGCTTTTTTCTTTTACCGTACTTTTTTCGATTATTTTTTCTTTTTGTGTATCTGTAGTTTTATCAGACACATTTGCCGCATCTGCATTTTCTCTTTCGGTCACGGTAACTGTTGCTTGGTCCGTAACCGTTTTTTCTGTTGTATGGATTGAATCCGATGCATAAGATTCTGAAAGTTCTGTTTGATTTCTGTTTTTAACATGCTGAAAAATTCCTGTAAATATACAAACCGCTGTTAAAACACAGACAATCATAATTATTATTTTCTTATTCATATTTTATATAATAACAAATTCATTTCTATTTGACAACAAATATAATCATATTGTATAATTTTTCAGTGCCGAGAAAAAGATGCTGACTTTTTCACGGGGAATACGGTGAAAATCCGTAACAGCTCACTCTACTGTAAGCAGGTGCAAGCTCCATAAGCCACTCGGTATCGGGGAAGGCGGAGCAAGGTTAACACCGCAAGTCAGGATATCCGTCTGAGGCATAAATAAATTTTTACGGTGAGGTAAAGGAAATGAAAAAATTTTTATCAGCGCTCCTCGCAGGAATGCTTATTATGTGCACATCTGTAACAGCATTCGGAGCAACAGCAAACGATGTGAAAAAACAAATGACAACCGCCGTACAGTATCTTTACGGTGAAAAGGAAAGCTTTTCGGCAGAAGAAGCAAAAGATTTTTATTTATATCTTACTTCCGGCTCCGATGCAGCGCATTATAAAGAAGCATGGTGCGATTCTGTTACAAAAGCTGTTGAACAAGGCACACTTTCGGGAATCGGCAATATTGCGCTTGTCATTTACGATACAATCATGCTGGGTATGAATCCTTATGATTTTAACGGCATAAATCTTGTGGAAATCTTTTCCGAAACCCCTTTAAACGAATCAGACAGCCCATATACAGATATGTATGCGGCAGATATTGCGTTTGCTTTTGAACTTGATGAGCTTGGCAGAAAAATATGCAGCAGGCTTGCAGAAAAATACACAATTGGAAAAGGCACGGACTTTTGGGGCGGTTACGGAACAAGTCCGGATGATTTAAGCGTGTTTATTATTGCTCTTTCAAACTATGCGGATGATTATACCGAGTATTTGGAAGATGCTTTCAAACTTCTGAAAACCTTTAACACAGAAGAAGGCTACGACAATTACGGACCGAATGCAAATTCAACAGCGTATGCACTTGCCGCCGCTGTTTGCGCAGGCGATAAAAACACCGCAGATGATGCATACAATAAATTAATTCGCTTTTATAATAAGGAAACAGGCGGTTTTATCGGTTCTTATGACGATATAATCTCAACACAGGATGCTGTTTTCGGACTTGGCTATTACCTTTCTTTTGCAGAAGAGGATGAACCTGCCGGTAAACCCGAAACAGACGTTTCAACAACAGAAATACCGCCTGAAGAAGACACAACCAAAACTGAAACTGCGCCTGAAACAACCACTGAAAAAGAGTTGTCCGAAAACAACGGCAAACCCGCAAAATCGCCGGCAACAGGTGCCCCTGCAGCAGCTTTTTCCGTTATTGCAATGCTTGCCGCAGGATCGGTAATGATTTTTGCAAAGAAAACCAGAGATTAATTCTTATACTTTACTATAAAACAAGGGAGGGCTGACGCCCTCCCTTTGCTGTTTACAGTATTAAGACTGCTTTATGATTTTTCCAATGGTATTCGGTGCCATTCCGGCAGCGTTTGATTCATCAGTATCAATATGCATTGCAAGACCTGCCGTTTTTGATACTCTAACAAGCACATCCCCGAAAATCAGTGTTCTTTCCAGCGCAGACGGGATTTCCACATTTACAATTTCCCTGTCTGTTAAATTCATACGCTGCGCATCTTCCGGTGTTGCATGAATATGGCGTCTTGCAATAATAACGCCCTTTGTAATTTCAATTTCTCCGCGCGGACCGACTATTCTGCAGCCGCCCGAACCTTCCAAATCGCCGCTTTCCCTGATAGGTGCCTTAATGCCTATTGAACGTGCATCTCCAAGCGACAGCTCAACCTGGGTATACGGTCTTACCGGACCTAAAATAGACATTGCCGGAAATTCACCCTTGGGCCCGATAACACGCACCCGTTCCTCACTTGCAAACTGCCCCGGCTGTGTTAGCGCCTTTTTAAATGTAAGCTCATAGCCCTTTCCGTAAAGAGTATCAAGATCTTCTCTTGTTAAATGAACATGGCGTGCTGAAACTTCAACAACAATTTCATCATTTTTCATATGAAAACTCCTTAATATTGTAATTCTGATTATATTTTATACCAAATCACATTGTTTTTCAATACAGAATTTGATATACTGTTAATCGGTGATTAAAATGACGTTAAATGAATTAAAAGAAAAATGTTCAGACTGCACAAAATGCGGTTTATGCGAAGGCAGAACCAATGTTGTTTTCGGCTATGGAAAAGAGGATGCCGATATTATGCTGATCGGTGAAGGACCGGGAGAAAACGAGGACTTGCAGGGCATGCCTTTTGTGGGCAGAAGCGGTCAGCTTCTTGATAAATTTCTTGCCGCTGTGGATTTAAGCCGCGAAAAAAATGTTTACATAGCAAATATGGTAAAATGCCGTCCGCCGAAAAACAGAGACCCTAAGCCGGAGGAACAGGAAATCTGCATTGCCTGGTTAAGAGAACAGTTTAAGGTTATCCGACCGAAAATTATTGTTTGCGTAGGAAGAATTTCTGCACAAAAACTTATCAGCCCCGATTTCAGAGTAACAAAAGAGCACGGTGTTTTTATTGAAAAGAACGGCGTTCTGTTTATGGGCACCTTTCATCCTGCCGCAATACTCAGAAACCCAAACAATAAAGAGCTTGCTTTTCAGGACTGGCTTGCATTAAGAGAAAAAATAAAAGAACTGAACATAAACATATAAAGGTATAATTTATGATTATAAACGCTGCAGATTACGGAGTAAAACCCGAAGGCAATGCCGGAAAAGAGCTTGCCGCGCTTTTTAATAAAATTTCCGAAATAAAAGAAGAAAAAGTACTTTTCTTTGAAAAAGGGAACTATTATATTAATGCCGCAGACTGCGAAGAACAGATGCTTTATATTACAAATACCGCCGGAGACAAGGAATACCGCCGCGGTGAAACCCCGCATCTTTCAAGGGCTGTTTTTAATATAAAAAACACCAACAACTTAAAAATAGAGGGAAACGGCGCAAAATTTATTATCAACGGAAAAGCAACAAATGCTGCTATACAAAACTGTGAAAACATTGAAATTAGCAATATTGAAATTGATTCCGAAAATCCCGACCTGCATGAATTAAAAGTTATCGGCATGGGAAAGCATTATGTTGATTTTGAGGTTGATAAAAACAGCCGGTACCTATTTGAAAACGGGTCTCTTTATTTTACAGGCGCAGACTATAAAGTAAATCCTATAAAGAAATACAGAACAGCATGGCATCTTTCAAGAGTAAGAGAAAATAATGCAAACAAAATGGAAAGAACGCATAATCTTTTTGCACTTGCCATAAAAGCAAAAGATCTTAAAAACGGAAAAATAAGAATTTATTATTTCAGTACCGCAGGCTTTCAACCGGGCGACAGATACTGCCTGTTTGACAACAGACGGCAGTATGTGGGAATTTTTGCAGATAAAAGTAAAAATATCACACTGAACAATGTTGCCCAGCATTTTAATTATGCACTTGCTTTTGTTGCACAGAATACTGAAAACATTACACTTAACGGTCTTACCTTTGCACCTGACAGAAAAACCGGCAGGCTTATGGCATCGCTGGCAGATTTTCTGCAGATATGTATGTGCAGGGGCACGGTTTCCATTGAAAACAGCCATTTTGAAGGTGCCTGTGACGACTGCCTGAATGTGCACGGTGTTCATTTTAAAATAGACGATATTATAGACAATAAAATCACAGTAAAATTTATGCATCCCCAGACGCACGGGTATAACCCTGTAAGAAAAGGAGATGAAATTGCGTTTATAGACAAAAAATCATTGCTTGAAGTAGGAAAAACAACGGTGCTTTCATCCAGACTTATCGGTGAATATCATATTGAACTTGAGGTTGACAGCACGGAAAAGGCTGTTTTAGGCGATGTAATTGAAAATATATCCGCATGCCCCGATATTTATTTTAAAAACAACACTGTAAACAGAATTGCCACAAGAGCCATTCTTATTACAAACAGAGGAAAAACCGTTATTGAGGGAAACAGATTTATCAGCAATTCCATGAGCGGTATTCTGCTTTCCGATGACGCTTTAAACTGGTATGAAAGCGGAATGTGCAAAGATGTTGTTATAAAAAATAATATTTTTGAGCATTGCGGCGAAACGGCAATAAGAATTCTTCCCGAAAACAAAGAACATATGGGATATGTTCACAGCAACATAAAAATTATCAACAATGATTTCAGAGATTATAACGGCACATGCATCACAGCAAAATCTTCTGAAAACATTGAAATTACAGGCAATTGTTTTGCTGATGAAAACAAGCTTGAATTGAAAAACTGTGAAAATGTAAAAACAGATTTTTAAATATCTTTAAAACACAAAAAGGTACCGGCAGTTCTTTTTAGGAACTGCCGGTTTGTTTTTTATATTACAGATTACGCTGATACAGCTTTGTATAATCCAGCAGTTTTTCGGCAATTTCGCTTGTAAACGCTCCGTCTTTGGCACGCCACACCCAATTGCCTCCGATGGTTGACGGGGTATTCATTCTTGCTTTGCCGTCCAGAGAAAGTATATCCTGTGCTGTAATAACCGCAGTTGCACTTACACTTGAAACCGCCGCACGTATCATTCCCCAGTTAAATCCCTCTGCTCTGCTGAGCAAAAGATATTTTTTTGCAAGCTCAACATCCTGTTCGGGCGCCGCTTTTATCCAGCCGATAACTGTATCATTATCATGTGTGCCCGTATAAACAACCGAGTTTTTATTATAATTATGCGGCATATAATCACTTGCCTCTCGGCTGTCAAACGCAAACTGAAGCACCTTCATTCCCGGAAAGCCCGTGTTTTCAAGCAGTTGTTTTACAGATGGGGTAAGATAACCTAAATCCTCGGCAATAATCGGTATACTGCCAAGCTGTTCCCTGACCGAATCAAAAAAATCCATTTTGGGTCCTTCCCGCCAGATGCCGTTTTTGGCTGTTTTTTCCTTTGCCGGTATCGCATAATAAGAATCAAAGCCCCGGAAATGGTCTATTCTTATAATATCATAAAGACGCATGTTATGTGCGATTCTTTTTATCCACCAGGAATAATTATCTTTTTTCATATATTCCCAGTCAAACAGCGGATTGCCCCAAAGCTGCCCATCCTCCGTAAATTTATCAGGCGGACATCCTGCCACTTCAATGGCATTATAATTTTCATCAAGCTGGAAGTTCTGCGGAGAGGACCATACGTCTGCACTGTCGGAAGCAACATAAATCGGTATATCACCGATTATTTTAATATTTTCGGAATTAACATAAGCCTTCAGTTCATTCCACTGTTTATAAAAAAAATACTGCAGCATTTTATGATACTGAATTTCCGCCTTAAATTTTTCTTTTTCTGCTTCAACTGTAATAGGCTTGCGTTTTTTTATATCATTATTCCAGTAAACCCACGGCATGCCGAAGCGCGCTTCCTTTTCTGCCATGAAAAGAGAAAAATCAGACAGCCAGTAGTCCTGCGCTTCACAGAATTCATAAAATTCGGTTGGTATATTTTTTACAAAATTCCTGTACAGAATATCGAAAACGATTTTTCTGCCCCTGTAAACCTTTTCATAATCCACTTTTTCCGGATGACTGCCCCAGTTTATATCTGCATAATCACTTTTTTTCAGCAGATTTTCCTTTCTGAGCAAATCAAAATCAATAAAAAACGGATTTCCGGCAAAAGAGGAAAAGCTCTGATACGGAGAATCTCCGAAAGAAGTGGGGCAGAGCGGCAGAATCTGCCACAGGCTCTGACCCGACGCTTTAAGAAAATCCGCAAATTCATATGCTTTTTCACCAAGCGTTCCTATTCCGTACTCCGAAGAAAGCGATGAAATGTGCATTAAAATACCGCACTGCCGTTTATCAGTCACAAATAAGCTCTCCTGAATCCTTATCAAATATATGAATTTTATCCGTATCAGCAAACAGCGTTATGCTTTTTCCGTCTTCAATTTTGGAATCGGAGGCAAGTCTTGCAATGATTTTATTTTCTCCGATATGAGAATAGATATTTATCTCCGCACCTGTCATTTCACAGTTTTCTGAAACAATCGTTATGCCCGTTCCGTTACGGTACGATTCTTCAAAATGAAAGTCCTCGGGTCTGATTCCAAAAATAACTTCTTTGCCGATATAATCGGAAAGTGCCTTTTCCATTCTGTCCGGAACACAGATTCTGTTATTTCCAAACACAAGCTCTGTTTTAATTCCGTTTTTTTCTGCATGGGATTGAATAAAATTCATCTGCGGCGTTCCGATAAAACCGGCAACAAACATATTTGCCGGATGGTTGTAAAGCACGGACGGTGTATCTGTCTGCTGAATGACGCCGTCTTTCATAACAACAATTCTGTCTGCCATCGTCATAGCCTCTGTCTGATCATGCGTAACATAAACAAACGTGGTTTGCAGTTCCTTGTGCAGAGCGGATATTCTGCTTCTCATTTCCGTCCGCAGCTTCGCATCCAGATTTGAAAGCGGTTCGTCAAGCAAAAATACTTCGGGTTCGCGAACCATTGCCCTGCCAAGCGCCACACGCTGACGCTGTCCGCCCGAAAGCGCTTTCGGTTTGCGTGAAAGATATTTTTCAATATCCAGCATTTTTGCGGCAGCATGCACCTTTTCATCTATTTCGGCTTTGGGCAGCTTACGCAGCTTAAGTGCAAACGCCATGTTTCTATACACCGTCATATGCGGATAAAGCGCATAGCTTTGAAACACCATAGCAATATCCCTGTCCTTGGGCGATACATGATTAACAACCTTTTCGCCGATTAACAGTTCACCTGCTGACACATCTTCCAGCCCTGCAATCATACGCAGGGTTGTTGATTTGCCGCAGCCTGAAGGACCGACAAGTATAACAAATTCCTTATCTTTTATTTCCAGATTAAGATTTTCAATAACCGTTGTTTTTCCGTCGTATATCTTTGAAACATTTTTAAATTTTATTGATGCCATTTATTTTTTTACCCCTTTACCGCCCCTGCCGCTACACCTTTAATGATGTATTTCTGGCAGGCAATATAAAAGATTATAATCGGTATAATTGCAAGCACAAGCATTGCCATAAATCCGCCCCAATCCACTGAACCGTATGCACCCTGCATGGCAAGCTGAATGGCAACGGGCATAGTTTTATCCGATGTTCCGAGTATGAGATAAGGAAGAAGATAATCATTCCATATCCACATAGCATTCAAAATAGAAACCGTTATGGCAGTTGGCTTTAAAACCGGAAAAACAACCAAAAAGAAGGTTTGAATCGGATTGCAGCCGTCTATCATTGCCGCTTCTTCAATTTCATGCGGTATGCTTTTTATAAATCCGCTCATCATAAAAACACTCATTCCCGCACCGAAGCCCAAATAAACAAGTATAATACCGATAAGATTATTCAGCCTGAGTGTTGTAACGGTAAAGGTCATTGAAAACATAACCATCTGAAACGGCACAATCATACTGAACACAAAAAGATAATACATAATCTTGGTGAATTTTGATTTTACCCTTACAATAAACCATGCAGCCATTGCCGTGCAGACGGCAAGCACAATAACAGAAAGCACCGTAATGAAAACAGACCTGAGAAATGCCTGAAGAATACCTGAAGAGCTGATACCGTTTATATAATTCTGTATGCCGGCAAAGGTTTCACTGTTCGGCAGTGAAAACGGATTTGAAATGATATTGAATTTTGTTTTGAACGAATTGATAAAAACAATTATAATCGGTGTAATAAATAAAACAGCCAGTATTGCCATAAAAAATGAAAGTGAGCCGTTTAACACCGTTTTTCTTCTATTCATCAGTGTTCAACCTCTCTTTCAGAAGTAAGCCTTAACTGGATGAAGGCAATTACTGCAACAATGATAAAGAAAACAACTGCTTTTGCCTGACCGACACCCTGCCAGCCCGACCTGCCGTAAAACGTGTTGAAAATATTAAGCGCCAGCATTTCCGTTTCCCTTGCAGGCGCACCTGCTGTAAGCGCAAGGTTTTGGTCAAACAGTTTAAAAGAATTTGACAGCGTTAAAAATGCGCATATCGTTACGGAAGGCATAATCATCGGTATGGTAATATATCTCAATGTCTGAAGCGGTCCCGCACCGTCTATCATTGCCGCTTCATTCAGATCATGCGGAATATTTTGCAGTCCGGCGATATAAATAACCATCATATACCCGATCATCTGCCAGTTCATAAGCACAACCAAACCCCAAAAGCCGTATTTTGCGGCAAAGGTAATATCCACACCGAAGTGTTCAAGCACACCGTTTATAATTAAATTCCATATATATCCCAGTACAATTCCGCCAATTAAATTCGGCATAAAAAACACCGTTCTGAAAAGATTGGTTCCCTTTATGCCTCTTGTAAGCACAAGTGCAAGCAAAAAAGCCAGAATATTTACGGATAAAACCGAAACCACCGTAAATTTCACCGTGAACCACAGGGAATTCAAAAAAGTTTCATCTGTTGTAAATGCTTTGATATAATTATCCAGCCCTGCCCACTCTGCATTTGTAACGGTGGTGAAATTTGTAAACGACAGATAAAGCCCTATAATAAACGGAATAAAAAACGATATAAGAAAACAGATAAGCGTTGGAAATGCAAACAGCGGAAAATATTTTTTTAAAGTATTGTTCATTTGATATTCTCCTGTTTCGCCGATTTATTTTGTGGCAGCGCTTTCTGCTTCCCATCTTGCCGTAAACGTATTTTTTACATCGTCATACGTTTTTGTGCCCTGAACATACTGCAGCAGCACTGCGCCAAGGTCATCCTTAAAGGTTTGGCTTGGGAAAACGGTAAACTGCCACGGAATATTGGTTACATTGTCATTATTCATCCATTCAACAACCTGCTTTGCAAGAGGATCTGTCGGTGTTTCATTATCGTTAAAGGTATCAAACGGTGCAATGAAGCCAAGGTCATTCAACACATAGCTCTTTCCTTTTTCACTTGAATACAGCCAGTAAAGAAAATCTGCCGCAGCCTTTTGCTCTGCTTCACTTGCTTTGCTGTTTATGGCAAGAAAGTTTTCTGTGCCTATGCAGATACCCTGTTTTTCTTCTCCTTCAACCCCTGTATATATCGGAAGAAATTTTATATTGCTTTCCTGAACGGTGTTTCCGGAAATATCTCTTATCTGTCCCCATGCCCAGTTGCCGTTCTGCACCATAGCGGATTTACCCAGTGCAAATTCAGCCATGGATTCATCCACAATTTTTTTGCCGAGTTCTTTTTTATCGGAAACAGAATTCTCTGTATACAAATCAAATATATTTTTATAATTTTCTGCGAATTCAAAGCTTATTTTCTTTGCTGCATCAGAAGTTAAATCAATGTTATTCTTTTTGAATTCATAATACACAGGAATATTTGCAAGATGCGTCTGCCAGCGCCAGTCTTCGCCTGCTTTCAGTGATGTTGAAGAAAATACACCTTCAATTCCAAGTGCATCTGCGTGCTTTTGCATATCCTGAACCAGTGCCGAAAGGGCAGCAAAATTATTTATATCTGCCATAGAAGTATATTTAGTTGCTTTGTCCTGAAGGGCAAAATATTTATCTGTTATTTCACTGTTATATATAATTCCATAGCCTTCAACAACATACGGAATGCCGTAAACACCGCCGTTTGCCGTTACAGCCATATCCTTATCCGTAAGATGCTTATAAATATCTGTTGATGATAATTCGGCACAGTAATCTTTCCAGTTATTATAGCCGTGCGGGCCGTTTATCTGAAAAATAGTAGGTGCATCATCCGTTGCCATTTTTGCTGTTAAGGTTTGTTCATACGTGTTGTTGGCAGCCGTTTCCACAATCACCTTAATACCTGTTTCTTTTTCATATTCTTCGGAAATTTTCTGATATTTATCTGCTATTTCCGGTTTAAAATTTAGATAACGTATTGTTTTTACAGCAGTATTTTGTGTATTGCTGCCGTCATTTGTATCTTTATCGCTTTTGCAGGCTGTAAATAACGCCGAAACAATAACACAAACCGTTAAAACAGCCATAAACTTTTTAAGAATTTTCATAATAAATTCCTCCAATTTTTATTCCTTTTTTGATTATTGGTTATTTCTTCGTTTTTATGCGTTTTTGAAAAAAATATATAAAAAAACAGCGCCGGCAATTATAAAAATATAAATTGCCGGCACCTTGCGAAAGCGTATAAATTTTATTAAAAAACAAAAATCTGCAGTGCACACAGCGCTGCACATACACAGAATGATATAATTTCAATTTTTCCCATATGGAATTTTTTTCTTATTTTATTATTTTTATCCAAACAGCAGCCCCTTGCCTCCATCGCAAGCGCAAGCTCGTCCGCCCGCCTGAATGCAGATATAAAAACCGGAACAAGCATGGGCAAAACCGCTTTCGCTCTGGAAAAAATCCGTTTGCTGTCAAAACCTGCACCCCGTGCCGTTTGCACCTTTTTAATCATTTGCGCTTCAAATGTTAAAACAGGAATAAACTGAACGGCGGCGGAAATAATCAGCGCCGCCTGACCGACAGGCACTTTAAATACCGAAAGCGGCGAAAGAAAATTTTCTATTGCATCTGTAAGCCCTGCAGGCGGTGTTGTTGAATTCAGAATATTTGAAAACAGTACAAACAGAGTAACCCGCACCACCACTTTCATTCCCTGCAGCATTCCGGCATAGGAAGGACTGAATATCCAAAGGCGAATCCATGCATGATCGGCATCAAAAAACAAAAGATTCATTATAAATATAACAATAAAAAACCATAAAAGCGCCGGAATGCCGCCGATTGCCTGCCTGAATCCGATGCGGGACAGCAACAGCACAAAAAGCACAAATACAATCATTACTGCATATCCCACAGGTGAATGTGCCGCAGAAACAGCGGCGGCAAGTATTAAAAACAAAACCAGCTTTACAGTTATATCCATACGGTGAATCACCGAATTTCCATACTGATACATACCGTTCGGAAGATTTTTCATTTTTCTTTCCTCCCGTATACTCTGCATATTTCATCTATAAGCTGATTAAACGTGACAGTACCCGGCGATATATCGGCGCCGTTTTCCCTGAGCATTTCGGCAATTTCACAAACCTGCCCCGCACCAATGCCGTTTTGTTTCAAAAAAGGATACTCTGCCAGTACATTTTCTGTTTTTCCGTCTTTTAACACCTGTCCGTTTTTCATAATGATCAGCCGCCGGGTATATTCTGCAAGAAAATCTGTATTATGAGAAACAATAATGATTGTTTTCCCCTGTTTGTTTAAATCCGAAACAAGCTTTTCAAACCATTCTCTGTTCTCACAATCCAGCCCGGAAACAGGTTCGTCAAATATAAATATTTCCGGATTTGCTGCCAGAATGCCGGCTATAGCAATACGGCGTTTTTCACCGCCGGAAAAACTGAGCGGAGACCGATTTTTTACCTTTTCATAATCAAAGCCTGTATCTGCCAGTGCTTTTTTAACAGCATTTTTCCTTTCACTTCGCCTGAAGCCTGCTTGTTTCAGACCGAATGCAACATCCCTTTCAACCGTTGTTTCAAAAAGCTGATAATCCGGAAACTGAAAAACAACACCTATCCCTGCGCGTAGAATGCTTCGGTCAAAATTTACAGCATGTATATCCTGTCCGTTAAGCAACACTGTGCCCTCATATGGCTTCAGAAGCCCGTCCATCATCTGTATCAGCGTTGTTTTGCCGCTTCCCGTTTCACCCATTATTCCAATAAATTCGCCCTGTTCAATTTGCAGGCTTACCTTATTCAAAGCGTCTGATTCGGGCGAATATTTATATGAAACGGATTTTAATTCAAGGCGCATAATTCACCCGCCAGTTCTTTATTGGTTAAAGGACATCTTTGAAGCTTAATGCCTCTTTTTTCAAGTTCATAATATACGCTTACTGCCATCGGCGGCCGTATGCCGGCACGGTTCAGCAAGTTTATATCTGTTAAAATATCATACGGTGTTCCTTCAGCCAAAACCGTTCCGTTTTTTAAAAGGATTATCCTGTCTGAATACACAGCCTCTTCAACATAATGCGTGGTCATGATAACGGTATGCCCCATACTGTGAAGCTTTTGTATAACGGAAAGGATTTCCTGTCTGCTGTTTGGATCAAGCATTGCCGTTGCTTCGTCAAAAAGAATAATATTCGGCTGAATGGCAAGAACGCCGGCAATTGCGATACGCTGTTTCTGACCGCCGGAAAGAGAATAGACCGATTTCTTTTCATATCCGTTCATTCCGACTGCTTCAAGCGCAGCTTTGATTCTTAATGCTGTCTCCTCCTCTGAAACACCAAAATTTTGAGGACCGAAAGCCAAATCTTCTTCAACAAGCGAAGAAACAAACTGATTATCGGGATTCTGAAAAACCATTGCACATTTGCTTCGGATTTTTTGCACAGCGCTTTTGTCCGAAACATCCAGTCCGGCAACACGCAGACGACCGCTCTGAAGCAAAATCAGCATATTCAAATGCCTTGCAAGTGTTGTTTTTCCGCTGCCGTTTTCTCCGAGCACAGAAATAAATTCACCTTTTTTAATATCAAAGCTTACACCGTTAAGCGAACGGCATTGTGCGCCGTTCAAAAAATAAGTATGTATTAAATTTTCGGCTGAAACAGAATTCAGAAAACTCACCGCCGTTCCTCTATTTTAAATTTATATTATATGAAAAAGAAGCAGAATGCAAGTTTCCGGATAAAATATCGGAAAATTATTATTAAGCGGCATCTTGAAAACAGAAAAGCAGTATGTTATTTTATATCTATAACTTTTTCTGATGGGATATAAATATAAATGAATACTATGACCGCTGTTAAAAAATCAATCATTACTGCTGTGTGCGCGGCACTGTGCGTTGTTTTGCCGCAGGCATTTCACGCAATACCCAATGCCGCTTTGGTTTACAGCCCTATTCATATTCCGGTATTGCTCTGCGGTATTCTGTGCGGACCGTATCTCGGCGCTGTGTGCGGAATTGCCGGTCCCGTTCTTTCAAGTCTGTTTACCGGAATGCCTGCCGCCGCCATTCTGCCGCAAATGATGATAGAGTGCGGCGTTTACGGCCTTATATCCGGGCTTATGATGAAATTTGTATCAACAAAAAACATGTATGCCGATTTGTATATCAGCCTGATTACTGCTATGCTTTTCGGCCGTATTATTGCCGGACTTGCAAAGGCTTTCATTTTTGCAAAAGGTGAATATACCATAGCTGCGTGGGCTACTGTTTATTTTGCAACAGCGCTTCCCGGCATTGCCGTGCATCTGATTTTAATTCCCGCTGTTGTTTTTGCGCTTGCAAAAGCCGGGCTTGTTCCGTTAAAATATTCTGCAAAAACAAATGAACCGCCGACGGAAAATATAACCGTACAGTAAACAAGGGAGAGCATATGCTCTCCCTTTAATAATTGCAATATAAAATCCAATCTGTTTACCTGTATTATTTTATGTACTTCTTAAAAAAATCAGCCATTTCTTTTATTACCACTTCTGCAGGTCTGGACGCTGAATCAAGCACAGCAAAACAATGCGGCAGTCTTTTTCCTTTGTATCGGAACTGCCAGTCACGCAGTTTGTTCGGCACGCCCAATTCATCAAGCACCTTTTTCAGCTTATAGCTTTGTGCATGAACAAAATCTCCGCTTGATGTTAAAATATAAAATGGCGGCATTTCGGCAGATGCAATATTGTCAAATTTCATATACTTA
Organism: uncultured Oscillospiraceae bacterium; assembly: GCA_948471205.1. Taxonomy (GTDB): domain Bacteria; phylum Bacillota; class Clostridia; order Oscillospirales; family Acutalibacteraceae; genus Eubacterium_R. Next base: position 49,420 of record CAOKRT010000006.1, read on the forward strand.
TAAAACGGTGATTTTTTCAGATTGCTGCCAAGCAGCATTCTCAGATTAACATTCAGAATAATATTCGGGCTTAGCAAATCCACAACAGGAGACGTTGCACCAACTGCATTGAACTGAAGCGGATTATCTTCTATATCAAATTCCCTGCGAAGTTTCCCGCTTTTTGTGAGCGCTGTGCACACGCAGGCAAAATGACCGCCGGCTGAATCTCCTGTCAAAAAAACATTGTTCATATCGGCAGGATAGCTTTTCATATTTTCATGAATCCATTTGAAAGCGGCAAAAATATCTTTAATCTGATCTTTAAACAAAACGGTTCCCGCAAGATTATAGTTTATTCCAACAACAATAAAACCCTGCTGAGCAAGCCTGTGGCAATAGCACTTGTTGATTTCCTTTGTGCCGTACATCCAGCCGCCGCCGTGAATATCTATCAGAACAGGCAGGCTTGTTCCTGCGTTTTCCGGCATATAAATATCCAGCAAATGGTAAACATCGGAATCTTCTGCATAAGGAATATCCTTAAACTCCTTAATTCCGCCCGGATATTTTTCGGTTTTCATTCTTTTTGCGTCAATTCGCCTTGTTCGTTCCCAAACAATTTTCAAAACAGGTCTGAAAGCGTCCATAAACATCCTCTTTTCCTGACAGGTTAATTTAATATTATCACAAATATCAGCAAAATCAAGATAAAAGGTTTGTTAATTGAATATTTCTTCTTTGAAAACAGTTGAAATTTCCTTGGGCGCATTCGCAGTTGAATAATCAAAACGGTCAATATGGTCCGAATGAATAAAATATGTAAGTTCACCGTTCATTTGAGCTTCTCCGAATGCTTCCACAATAACAAGTTTGATTTTCATTTTATCAGGAAGAACAGATTTTATATATACGGCTACCTGCTGTCCTTCAAAAAGATAATCGCACGGTTCTGCCAAACCTGCCAGATTCGGCATAAGCTCAACAAACACGCCATACGGCTCTATGCTTCTTACAATGCCCGTTACCGTTTCACCGGGTGAAAAAAGCATGGCATTTTCTTTCCACGTACCAAGCAGTTCTTTAAGTGAAAATGTTAATTTTTCAGGTTCTTTCTTTCTGAGAACCACCTTAATATTTTCACCTTCAACCAATCTTTCCCTTGGATGATTTATTCTTGAAACAGAAAGCATATCTATCGGAATAAGCGCATTTATTCCTGCACCGATATCAATAAAGGCACCGAATTTTTCAAGATGTGTTACCCTTGCATTTATAATATCGCCCACATTCAGTTTATCAATAAAATTTCTTTTGCAGCCAAGCTGAACGGCCTTTCGGGAAAGAATGGCGCTGATATTTCCGAAATCATCCCGCTGAAAACCTAAAATTGTAAAACACACATATTTGTTTACCTTTGAAATCAGCGCAATATCCCTTGTTGTGCCGTCATCTATGCCCACGGCGCCCTCTTCACGCGGAATTACACCTCTTATAATTCCCAGATCAACATGCAGATTATGCTCACTGTCACAAAGAAGAACACGTGATTCAATAACCGTTCCGTTCATCATAGCTGTTTTAACCTCGTCAAGAGAATCAAACTTTCTCTGCAAGGCTTCGTTCTGCCCTTCCGGGTAAAAAATCATAACATCACTCTCTTTAAATACATTTCGTTTTACAACTATTTATATGCGTTTATCAAAGCAATTATGTTGTAAACCGGCCATAATTGTGCTACAATATAGCATATTAACAAAAACGGTGATATTATGGATTTAAAGCTTCACGATATTATTATTATGAAAAAGCCTCACCCCTGCGGCTGCAGGGAATTTGAACTGCTTCGCCTTGGAGTAGACTATAAAATCAAATGCACCAAATGCGGCAGAGAAGTAATGGTGCCGAGAATTAAGGCAGAAAAAAATATAAAAGGTGTTAAAAATGTTTGATAAATTACTTGAAGTTGAAAAAAGATTTGAAGAAGTAAATGAAATGGTGTGCCGCCCTGAAATTGTTACGGATCAGGAGCAGTATACAAAACTGATGAAAGAAATGAAGCAGCTTTCTCCTGTTGTTGAAAAATTCCGCGAATATAAAACGGCAAAGGAAACAAATGAGGAAAGCCGCGCCATGCTGGATGAGGGCGGAATGGATGCCGATTTTGCTGAAATGGTGAAAGAAGAATTTGAGCAAAGCAAAGCAGATATTGAAAGAATTGCCGAAGAACTTAAAATTTTGCTTCTTCCGAGAGACCCGAATGACGACAGAAACGTTATAATAGAAATAAGAGGCGGTGCAGGCGGGGAAGAAAGTGCACTTTTTGCCGGTGTGCTTTACCGTATGTATTCCATGTATGCCGAAACAAAAGGATTTAAAACCGAGATTCTGAATGCAAATGAAACCGGACTGGGAGGATATAAGGAAATCAGTTTTTCTGTGGAAGGTGACGGCGCCTACAGCCGATTTAAATTTGAAAGCGGTGTTCACAGAGTACAGCGTGTGCCCGAAACCGAAAGCCAGGGGCGTATACACACTTCAACCGTTACAGTTGCCGTTTTGCCGGAGGCAGAGGATATTGATTTTGAACTGAATGAAAAGGATTTGCAGATAGATACCTTCCGTTCAAGCGGAGCCGGCGGTCAGCATATCAACAAAACCTCTTCTGCTATCAGAATCACGCATCTGCCCACGGGCACGGTTGTGGAATGCCAGGATGAAAGAAGCCAGCATAAAAATAAGGAAAAGGCTATGAAGGTGCTTCGTTCAAGACTTTACGATGCGGAAAAGGCCAAGCATGACGCTGAAATTGCCGGTGAACGCAAAGCACAGGTAGGCACAGGAGACAGAAGCGAAAGAATACGCACGTACAATTATCCCCAGGGCAGAATTTCAGACCACAGAATCGGACTTACATTATATAAAATAGAGCAGATGCTGAACGGCGATATTGATGAACTGATTGATGCACTTATTACTGCAGATACTGCTGAAAAACTGAAAGCAAGCGAGGGTTAATTGTTTTCAGTTTTACAAAATGATAAAACCTTCCGCTGCTGCGGAGAGCATTATGTATTACTTAACGAAAAAACAATCATTATTCTTTGATAGGATACAATACCGCACCGCACACCATTCAATGCAAACGATAAACGGATAATAAAAGGACTTTTTATGGAAACAAAGATTTTATCTACAAGTGAATATGATATTGCCCTTGCAGGTGAAATACTGAAAAACGGCGGTTTGGTTGCTTTTCCGACAGAAACGGTTTACGGTCTGGGCGCAGATGCACTGAATGACGAGTCGGTTAAAAAAATATATATAGCAAAGGGAAGACCAAGCGATAATCCGCTGATTGTTCACATTGCGGAAAAAAACGATATTTTTCCGCTTGTGAAAGAGGTAACGCCTGCTGCAAAGGCACTGATTGATTATTTTTTTCCGGCACCATTAACCATTATTCTGCCAAAAAGCGATAAAATCGGAAATACGGTAAGCGGCGGATTGAAAACCGTGGCAGTTCGTATGCCGCAGAATGAAACAGCGCGGGCACTGATTAAAGCAGCAGGAACACCGATTGCCGCACCAAGCGCAAACACCAGCGGGCTTCCCAGCCCCACAAAAGCAAAACATGTTATTGACGATATGGAAGGAAAAATTGACGCTGTAATCAACGGTGAAGACTGCGATTTCGGCATTGAATCCACCGTTATCACACTTGCATCGGATGTTCCCACTATTTTAAGACCCGGTGCCGTTACCAAAGAAATGCTTGAAGCTGTAATAGGCAGAGTTGAAATAGATTCTGCTGTGCTTGAGGGTATGAAAAACAATGAAACAGCGGCATCTCCCGGTATGAAATACAAGCATTACGCACCCAAAGCCAAAATTATGCTTGTTCATGCTTCAGGGGAAAAATACGAGCGCTTTGTCAATGCTAAAAAGGACGCTTTTGCACTTTGCTTTGAAGAAGATAATATCACTATACCGAAAGTAACTTTCGGCAGAAAAAGCGACGATGCGTCACAGGCAAAGGAATTGTTTGATGCGTTAAGACAGCTTGATGAACGAGGTGCAAAAAAAGTTTATGCAAGAATTCCGAACAAAAACGGAGTAGGAATGGCAGTTTACAACAGACTGATTCGTGCCGCTGCTTTCTGCATTATTGACCTTGAAAAACCTTTCACCATCGGCTTGACAGGACCGACAGGTGCCGGTAAAGGACATGTTGGCAAATATCTTGCCGAACTTGGATTTCATATTCTGGACACAGATATTTATGCAAGAAAAGTATGCGAAAAAAATTCACCTTATCTGTCTGTATTAGCAGATGAATTTGGAAATGATATTATAGAAAACGGCATTTTAAACAGACAGCTTCTTGCCGACAGAGCCTTTTGTTCTGCCGAAAAAACAGCGCAGCTTAATGCGATTCTGCACCCGGCAATTCTTGAATTATGCCGAAAAGATGCCGAATTTCCCAGTATTCTTGATGCGCCGCTGCTTTTTGAATGCAGGGGAAACGAAATGTGTTATAAAACAATTGCTGTTATAGCTTGTGCTGAAATACGAAAAAAAAGAATTATGCATAGGGATAATATTTCAGCCGAACAGGCGCAGGCAAGAATGCGTGCGCAAAAAAGCGAAGAATATTACAAAGCAAATTCCGATTTTATTATTATGAATGACGGCAGCGATATAAAAACACAAATTAATACAATTCTGGAGGAAATACTATGAGCGAAAAAAAAGCAAAAGAGCTTAAAGAAAAGCTTTTTTACAAAAAGGAAAACGGTATCGATTTTTTAACGGAAGATGAACTGAATACCTGCGACCGATTCTGCGATGGTTACAAAGATTTTCTTTTTTCCTGCAAAACAGAACGTGAAGTTGCCTGCTGGGCAGAAGAAACCGCAAAAAAAGCAGGTTTTCTTCCGTTTGATGCTTTCGGCAAACCGCTGAATACCGGAGATAAGGTTTATCTGATGAACAGAGGAAAAGCCATTATCCTGTGCGTAAAAGGCAAAAAGCCGATTAATGAGGGTGTGAGAATATCCGCCGCCCACATTGATTCACCGCGCATTGACTTAAAACAGAACCCTGTTTTTGAGGACAGTTCCATTGCTTATTTCAAAACCCATTATTACGGCGGTGTAAAAAAATACCAGTGGGTAGCCGTTCCGCTTTCCCTGCACGGAAGAATATGCAAAAACGACGGTTCGTTTATTGATATCACCATCGGCGAAAAAGACGGAGAACCCAAATTTTGCATTACCGATATACTGCCGCACCTTGCAGCCGAGCAATATACAAGAAAACCAAACGAGCTTGTTAAGGGCGAAGAACTGAATGTGCTTATCGGTTCACGCCCGTTCAGAGATGATTCGGAAAGCGAACGTGTGAAGCTGAATATTCTGAATCTGCTTTATGAAAAATACGGAATTGTTGAACGTGATTTCACATCGGCAGAACTTGAGCTTGTTCCTGCTTTCACAGTTGACGACATAGGCTTTGACAGAAGCCTTATCGGCGGATACGGACATGACGACAGAGTTTGTGCATATCCTGCTTTTGAAGCCATTTTAAATATAAATGAAATACCGGAATATACGGCAATAACCGTGCTGACCGATAAAGAAGAAATCGGAAGTGACGGAAACACCGGACTGAATTCCTCCTATATGAAATATTTTATAGAAGACCTTGCACGCCTTGAAGGCTTTGAAGGCAGAGATGTGTTCAAAAACAGCAAGTGCCTTTCTGCTGATGTGAATGCAGCATATGACCCGACATGGGCTTCTGTTTTTGAAAAAAACAATGCAAGTGTTATAAACGGCGGTGTTTGCGTAACAAAGTACACCGGTTCAAGGGGAAAAAGCGGCACAAGTGATGCCAGCGCAGAATATGTAAGCTGGGTTAAAAACCTTCTTGAAAGCAACCATGTTTTATGGCAGAGCGGTGAGCTTGGAAAAGTTGACGCAGGCGGCGGCGGTACGGTTGCCATGTATGTTGCAAACCTGGATATAGATACAATTGATGTAGGCGTGCCTGTGCTTTCTATGCATGCACCATATGAAATTGTAAGCAAAATTGATGTTTATATGGCATATAAAGCTTTTGTTACTTTCTTTACAAAATAAAAAAAACGGGAGAAATAAATTCTCCCGTTTTTTTATTCCTTCTTTTCAAACACAAAATTATTTGCAGAATTTATGACTGCCGATCACCTTTGTTACAGGCCGGGAATGCATAAATTTATCATTGGTTTTTGCCGGATTGAAATAATATATGGCGCCTCCGGTCGGGTCCCATCCGTTCAGCGCATCTTTGGCGGCCTTTCTGGAAGTATCAGAAATAGGCTGATACCAGTTGCTGTCGTTTACACAGGAAAAAGCACCGTTCTGATAAACAACACCGCTTATTGAATCGGGAAAGGAACTGTGTGCAACTCTGTTGAGTATTACTGCACCTACCGCAACCTGCCCTTCATAGCTTTCTCCCCTTGCTTCTGCCGAAATAACCTTTCCGAGAAGCTGGACATCCGCATCACTGTATGCACCGGAGCCTGATGAACTGCCGCCGCTCAGACCGAGATAAAGCAGCGTTGCCTGACCTACAATACCGTCTGCCGTTAAGCCTACATTTCTTTGGAAACTTTTAACGGCCTTTTGTGTGTTTGAACCGAAAATACCGTCTACATTGTCTTTATAATAGCCAAGCTCCTGAAGCTTTTTCTGAATTCTTCTGACCTCATCACCACTTGAACCGTATCGTGAAACCGCATAAACTGCGTTTTCCTTATAATAAAGCTCATATCCTGCGATTCCTGCCATTGTACCGCCTGCAGCGATTGCAACAACAAGCAGAAAAATATAAAAATTCCGGAAGGCTTTATAAACTGTCATACCAATCTCTCCTTTTATCAAATTAAACAATTAAACTATAACATTAAGCAGAAAGGTAATCGCCGCGCCTGCGCCAAGACAAAGAATTGCCTGTGCAATTATATAGCGGATTTCTTTTCTTGTTTTTCTGCTTTTCGGCGGCTTATGTGCTTTTAAAGCAAAGTTTTCCGCTTCTTTTTTTAATTTTGCCCTGTCTGCCGCTGTGTATTCAGGCTTTACAAAAAAAATTATTCTTTCAAAATACGGATTTTCCGTGTTGGTAATTTCCAACACCTGTCTGTTTACACCCTTTATCATCGTTTGCCTAATCCTTTCAAAATTATACAAATAGTGTTGGATTTTCCTTTGTAAAATATTCATGTTTTTAAAAATGATTTTTAGCTATTTTTGCCACAAAATTTATCTTGACAGGCGTATAAAATAACAATTTGTATATCAACTTTTACAGTTTAAAATTGTTCAAAACTTTGTTGAAAATGTTAAAAACCCCTTTCAAACATCGCATATTCAGCCATTTTTTACTGTTCAAAAGTATTTTAAAAGATAATTTTTCAAGTTTTGAATAGTTTACACAGAGTTTTCAACAATTTGTAAAGTTACAAATTATTACAAAATGTTTTAGCTATTTTGCTATTTTTAATATTCACTATTGACACAAAATATGTTATAATTCAGATAGAAAATAAAAAGGAAATTATACTGACAATGATAATGACCGAAGATAAAAACAGTATTATTTTAAAGGACATAAAATGTCTGAATCTTGCACTTACGCTTGACTGCGGACAGGCTTTCAGATGGGAAAAACAAAAAGACGGTTCCTGGAGCGGAGCCGCATACGGAAAATTTTTAAATATCAGGCAAAACGACGCCGGCGATTTTATTTTAAAAACCACAGCGGCTGATTTTGAAAAAGTATGGAAGCATTATTTTGATTTAAACAGAGATTACGAAAACATATGCAGCAAACTTAAGGAAGACAGCCTTGTTTCTTCTACGATTGATGCATATTACGGTATACGTATTTTGAATCAGGACCCGTGGGAAGCGCTTGTCTCTTTTGTAATAAGCCAGCAGAACAATATAAAGCGCATTAAGGGCATTATTAAAAAACTTTGCTGTACATATGGGAAAGAAATCTGTGACGGATGGTATTCTTTTCCCGATGCAGAAACACTCAGCCGTTTATCTGTTTCTGATTTTGAAGCCCTGGGCACAGGATACAGAGGAAAATATTTAAAAAAGCTTGCTGATGACACAGTAAGCGGCAAAATTAACCTTTATGAAATTAAAAATATGCCATTGGAACAGGCAAGAACAGCTTTGCTGGACATTTACGGCGTTGGAATAAAAGTGGCAAACTGTGCTTTGCTTTTCGGTTTCCGGTTTACAGAATGCTTTCCTGTTGACGTTTGGATGAAGCGGGTGCTGGATTTTTACCCTGACGGTCTGCCGGAGTGCTTCAAAGGATACGAAGGAATTGCCCAGCAGTATCTTTTCCACTGGGCACGAAATAATTTAAAATAAGCAGGATTTTATTATGCAGAAATTATTTATTGATTATGAATTTGATGACAAAATTGTTCTTAACGAGGAACAAAGCCGCCATATTTCAAAAAGCCTCAGAATGAAAACGGGCGATATGATAACCGTATGCAACGGAAACGGCACGGATTACGGCTGTATGATTGAAGATATTACAAAAAGCAGTGTAACGCTTTCTGTTTGTTACCGGCAGGCTTCTGACAGCGAGCCAAACATTAAGGTATCCCTTTATCAGGGCGTGCCTAAGGGCGATAAAATGGAAGATATTATTCAGAAATGCGTTGAACTTGGCGTGCACAGCATTACACCCGTACTTACGAAACGCAGTATAAGCCGCCCTGATGAAAAACAGGCGGCAAAAAAGAAAATAAGATACAATAAAATAGCGCTTGAAGCGGCACAGCAGAGCGGACGCGGAATTGTGCCTGAAATAAAGGCAATGACCGGCTTTAAACAGGCAGTTGAAACATGTTGTGCAGATTTAATTATTCTTTTTTATGAGGGCGGCGGAAAAAGCCTTAAAAATATCATCGAAACCGAAAACGCCGAAACAATAGCTGTTTTTATAGGACCGGAAGGCGGTTTCGAAAAAGAAGAAGTTGAAACCGTGCTCAAAAAAGGCGGAATCAATGCAACGCTTGGAAAAAGAATACTTCGAACACAAACTGCGCCTGTTGCCGCGCTTTCATCCATCATGCTTTTAACCGGCAATCTGGAATAAGCAAAATCATATACTATTATATTGTTACACAAATAAAAGGAAAGGAGGGCAAATGCCCTCCTTTTCTTTATACATATTTTTCTTTTAAATCTGATCAAGTGCCTGCTGAATATCCTCTATAATATCCTCTGCCGCTTCAATACCGCAGGAAAAACGGATTAAATCAGGCGTAACCCCTGCTTCGGCAAGCTCTGCATCCGTAAGCTGACGGTGTGTGGAGGACGCAGGATGCAGACAGCATGTGCGTGCATCGGCAACATGTGTAACAATTGCCGCAAGCTTCAAACTGTCCATAAACTGAATGCCGGCTTCCCTGCCGCCCTTAATTCCAAAGGAAACTACGCCGCAGGTACCGTTTGGCATATATTTTTTTGCAATTTCATACTGCTCGTCGCTTTCAAGCATCGGGCATTTAACCCAAGTGATTTTTTCATTGTTTTTAAGATATTCTGCCACTTTTTTTGCATTTTCACAGTGACGTGCCATTCTTAAATGAAGCGATTCAAGCCCCACATTCAGAAGAAATGCATTATGCGCCGCCGGAATGGAGCCAAGATCTCTCATAAGCTGAACCGTTGCTTTTGTAATATAAGCAGCTTCGCCGAAATCTTTTGCATAAGTCAGCCCATGGTAGCTTTCGTCCGGTGTTGTAAGCCCCGGAAATTTATCGTTCTGCTCCCAATTGAATTTGCCGCTGTCTACAATTGCGCCGCCGATTGTGGTTGCATGACCTTCCATATATTTTGTTGTAGCATGCGTAACAATATCGCATCCGAAATCAAACGGACGGCAGTTTACCGGTGTTGCAAATGTATTGTCTATAATAAGCGGAATGCCGTTTTTATGTGCAACATCTGCAAAAAGTTCAATATCCAGTACATCCAAACTGGGATTGGAAATAGTCTCCCCGAAAATGCACTTTGTATTCGGCTTTATTGCTGCCTGAATTTCATCTGCCGATGCATGCGGAGAAACAAAGGTAAAATCAAGACCCAGCTTTCTTAAAGTAACATTAAAAAGATTGAATGTACCGCCGTAAATTGCAGAACTGGAAACAATATGATCGCCTGCCTGCGCAATATTGAGCACAGCATAAAAATTCGCAGCCTGACCCGATGACGTGAGCATACCTGCCACACCGCCCTCCAAAAGTGCAATTTTTGCCGCAGCATAATCGCAGGTTGGGTTTTGAAGACGTGAATAAAAATAACCCGAAGCCTTTAAATCAAACAAATCGCCCATTGCTTCACTGGAATCATATTTAAAAGTTGTGCTCTGCACAATCGGAATCACTCTCGGCTCGCCGCTTTTCGGCTTATATGCACCCTGAACACAAATTGTATCTAAACGCATAATATATCACCTTTCTTTAATCTTTTATAAAATGAAGCATAATACCCGGTCCGAAATCAATAAAGTTTCCTGTTTCCCCGGCAGTTTCTTCGTTAATTGTTTCCACACCCTCTATCTCCTTATTTTTATGATAAATAAGATAAGGAACCGGGTCCGACGCATGTGTTCTTGTAACTATCGGAGTCGGATGGTCCGGAAGAATCATAATTTTATAATCATCATATTTTTTAAGACCTTCAAACAATATCGGCAATACCCTCTCATCTATCATTTCAATAGACTTCACTTTGTTCTCCGGCTCGTTTCTATGTCCGCATTCATCAGGCGCTTCAAAATGGATATATACAAGATCGTTTCTTTCAAGAATATCAAGAGCAGCGTTTGCCTTTCCTTCAAAATTCGTATCAATATATCCTGTAGCACCCGGAACCTCGGCAACCTCCATTTTTGCACAACCGCCGATTCCCTTAATAAGATCCACAGCGGAAACAACACCGCCTTTCAGTCCGGTTACTGCTTCAAAAGAACTGAATGCCGGCCGTGTGCCCTCGCCCCAAAGCCAGATTGAATTTGCAGGCCGCTTTCCCTGCGCCTTTCTGGAAATGTTTACCGGATGGTTTTTAAGAATTTCATAAGATTTCTTCATCATTTCAATAAGCGGTTTTGCATGCTCGCTTTCGGAAAGATATTTTGTAATCACTTTTCCCGTAATATCGTGAGGCGGAGTCATTTTGCCAAGATCCGTTGTTCCGTTTGACCAAATAAGGCAGTGACGGTAGGAAACACCGGCATAAAATTTAAAAATATCATTGCCAAGCTTTTCTTCAACCGTTTTAATAATTTCCTCTGCCTCTTCCGTTGAAATATCATCCGCACAATAATCTTCAATGGTTTTTTCCTCATAAGGCTTATCATCCTCAGAAAGCGTAACAAGATTACACCTTAACGAAACATCCGTAGGGAGCATATCAATTCCTATGGAAGCCGCTTCAAGCGGACTTCTGCCTGTATAATACTTCATGGGATCAAAGCCCATAACACTCATATTGGCAACATCAGAACCGGGGTTTAAGCCCTCAGCAACCGTGCGGATTAAACCCACCTCTGCACGCTGTGCAAGGTAATCCATATTCGGCTTAACGGCAGCCATCATCGGTGTTTTGCCGCCAAGCGCAGGCACGGGATAATCTGCCATGCCATCGTAAAGAACAACTGCATATTTCATATTTTCTGTCCTCCAAAATATGTGAAAGGGTTTCCCCTTTCACCGTTATATTTATTATTTAAAATATTTTACGCCGCTTTCAAATATTTTCATATCCTTTTCAAAAGGAACATTTGCATAAAGGTTTGTTCCCTTTCTTTCGCTGTGACCCATTTTACCGAATACTCTGCCGTCCGGTGAAGTAATACCCTCTACTGCGCAAACGGAACCGTTTGGATTAAACGGCATATCAGCCACAGGATTTCCGTTCGGATCCACATACTGTGTTGCAACCTGACCGTTTTCAATCAGTTTTTTCATTACTTCGTTATTTGCAACAAATCTGCCTTCACCGTGTGAAATCGGAATTGCAAACATATCGCCTGCTTCCACACCGGCAAGCCATGGTGATTTTGTGCTTGCAACACGGGTATATGCCATGGAAGATATATGCCTGCCGATTGTATTGAATGTAAGCGTAGGATCATCCGGCTTGATTTCAACAATTTCGCCGTACGGAACAAGACCGAGTTTTATAAGCGCCTGGAAGCCGTTGCATATACCGAGCATAAGTCCGTCTCTGCAGTTAAGAAGCTTGGAAACCGCTTCACGCACCTTTGGATTGCGGAAAGTGGTTGCAATGAATTTACCTGAACCTTCCGGTTCATCACCGCCCGAAAATCCGCCGGGAAGCATAATAATCTGGCTTTCTTCTATGGATTTTACCATTTTATCAATTGTTTCATTAATTGCAGATGAGGAAAGGTTATTAACAACAAGAATTTCTGTTTCTGCGCCGGCTTTTTCAAATGCCCTTGCAGAATCAACCTCGCAGTTTGTGCCCGGGAATGCAGGAATGAACACTTTTGGCTTTGCAACCTTATTTTTGGCAATGAAGATGGAACGCTCTTTATAAAGAGGAACATCGTAAGGCATTGCCGCCTGCGTTCTGCTGTCGGTAGGAAATACGCTTTCCAGCTTTCCTGCCCATGCTTCAATAAGCTCATCTGCCGTAAGAACCTCGCCGTCTATAATAAACACGCCGTTATCGTTTACTGTGCCGAGTTCAACAGCATTCTCAAGTTCTGTGCCTGCTGCAAGTTCTGCAACAATATCGCCCTGTTTTGCAGCAAAAAGTGTTTCTTTGCTAAGATTCTGTGCAAAAGTAAAGCCCATTTTATCACCGAATGCCATTTTGCACACGCAGGCAGCCGAACCGCCTTCCTTAACCACACTTGCCGAAAGAATACTGCCGTTTCTTACACCTTCATAAATATGCATCATAAATGTCATTGCTTTTTCATAGTCAGGCATTCCTGTTTCTTCATTAACGGGAAGCGGCGCCATAACAACCTTTGAACCCGCACGTTTAAACTGCGCAGAAACAGTTTTTGACGCTTCACTCATACCTACTGCAAAGGAAACAAGCGTAGGCGGAACATCCAACTCATTGAAAGAGCCGCTCATACTGTCTTTTCCGCCGATAGACGGTGTGCCGTAGCCAACCTGGGCAGAAATTGCACCGAGAAGAGCAGCAGCCGGCTTTCCCCATCGCTTCGGATCACTGTTTAATCTTTCAAAATATTCCTGGAATGTAAGCCTTGCTTCGCTTGGATTACAGCCCACACAAGCAAGCTTTGCAAGAGATTCCGTTACGGCAAAAGCAGAGGAATGGAACGGACTCCAGCGGGAAAGCTTTGGAATGAAACCGTAAGACATAACCGTTGCCGTATCGGTTTCGCCGTCGAGAAGCGGAATTTTTGCAACCATTGCTTCTTCGGGGGTAAGCTGATATTTGCCTGCATACGGCATAAGAACAGTTGCTGCGCCGATGGATGAATCAAATCTTTCAACAAGTCCCTTTTGGCTGCATACCTCCAGTCTTGAAAGATTTGCTTTAAGCGCCTGCGCATTTGACTGATTCTGCAGTTCGGCAGGCACGGCATTTCTGTAGTTTTCTTTTTCATCAACAGCGCTGATTACCGCATCTGCATGCTGTGTTACGCCGTTGGTATTAAGAAAATCACGACTTATATCCACAATTTTATCGCCGCGCCATGTCATAACAAGGCGGTTTGTATCTGTTACAACAGCAACAGGCGTTGCTTCAAGATTTTCCTGATTGGAAAGTGCAATAAATTTATCAACATCATTTTTATCCAGCACAACTGCCATTCTTTCCTGTGATTCGGAAATAGCAAGCTCTGTACCGTCAAGCCCGTCATATTTCTTAGGAACTTTATCAAGGTCTATATTGAGTCCGTCTGCAAGTTCACCGATAGCAACCGATACACCGCCCGCACCGAAATCGTTGCATCTTTTAATCATTTTTGATACAGCGGGATTACGGAATAATCTTTGAATTTTTCTTTCAGTGGGCGGATTTCCCTTCTGCACTTCTGCACCGCAGGTTTCGATGGATGAACTGTTGTGCGCCTTTGACGATCCTGTTGCACCGCCGCAGCCGTCACGGCCTGTACGACCGCCGAGAAGCACAATAATATCACCGTCATCCGGAACTTCACGTATTACGTTTTCTTTTGGAGATGCACCGATAACAGCGCCGATTTCCATACGCTTTGCCACATAGCCGTCATCATAAAGCTCCGTAACCTGACCGGTTGCCAAACCAATCTGGTTTCCGTAGCTGGAATAGCCCTGTGCAGCGCCTGTTGTAATCTTCTTCTGAGGAAGCTTTGCATCAAGCGTTTCCTCAAACGGCGTTGTAGGGTCGCCCGAGCCGGTTACACGCATTGCCTGATAAACATATGCTCTGCCCGAAAGCGGATCACGGATTGCGCCGCCGAGACAGGTTGCCGCACCGCCGAAAGGTTCAATTTCCGTGGGATGGTTATGCGTTTCGTTTTTAAACTGAACAAGCCACTGCTCTGTTTGTCCGTCTATAACAACAGGAACTTCTATTGAGCATGCATTGATTTCTTCGCTTTCATCCAGATTTGTTACAAATCCGCGCTTTTTAAGCACCTTTGTGCCGATACATGCCATATCCATAAGGCAAACATCTTTTTCACGGCTGCCGTATACTTCTTTTCTGATTTCAAAATACTGATTAAGTGCCTCTTCAACAGCCTTTTTATATCTGCCTTCTTCAATTTCAATACTGTCAAGTTTTGTGCTGAAGGTGGTGTGGCGGCAATGATCGCTCCAATAAGTATCTATTACCTTAACTTCCGTAAGACTCGGATCTCTGTTTTCGGTTTTAAAATAATCACGCACCCAGCATAAATCGGCAACACTCATAGCGAAGCCCATTTCTGCATGATATGCCGCTATTTCATCATCTGTTTTTCCGATAAAACCGTTTATACGAACGATATCGGCAGGGATATCAGCAGATATATCCAGCGTTTCCGGCAGCGCCATTGACGCTTCTCTTGATTCAACAGGGTTAATTATGTATGCTTTAATTTTATTAAAATCTTCATCACTGATATCACCTTTAACGGCAATAACCTTTGCACTTGCCACAACCGGGCGGTCGCCTGCCGTAAGAAGCTGAATGCACTGTGCGGCACTGTCTGCCCTTTGGTCATACTGACCCGGAAGAAATTCTGTTGCAAAATATCTCCAGTCTGACGGAATATCCATTTTATCATAAATATTATCAAGATTAGGCTCTGAAAGAATTTCATTTACGGCACGGGAAAATTCAGATTCCGAAACACCCTGTGCATCATAACGGTTGATTATCCTGAGCTTTTCAATTCCTTTTATGCCCACATTCGTTTTAAGGTCTTCAAGAATGCGGCATGCCTCAATATCGTTTCCTGTTTTCTTTTCAACATAAACACGAAATACTTTTGCCATTTATTTATTCTCCTTTATTTTAATAAGCATTAAAATACTAATGTTTATATAATATCACAAAGAATTTATTTTGCATATAGAAATTCTGAAATTTTAATCAATATTTTGTAAAAAAGAAGTTAACTTTCCCATTTTATTTGATAATGTGATATACTGTACATAAAGATTATAATGACGGATATTTATTTTATACCGCAATTTAATAAAACAGAGGGGAGTTTTTGACTGATTGTGACAGAAAACAACGATATTGCCGTAAATCTTTATGAGGTGGAATTTTTAAACTGCTCGGTTGACAAAGCGCAGGATTTTAAAATAATTGACTGTGACAGCCATTTTTCGGATTTTGCAGGAATTCACCCATCCAAAATAAAACAGGGCAAATTATTTTTAAGAGATATTCTGAAACCCGTTGACAGGGAATATGTTTTTAAAAAAATCTGTAAAAAAGACACTAAATATGTTTATATGGATTTTGATATATTAAACAATAAAAACGAACCGGTTTTTATTCACTGCACAGCAAAAAACTGCGAAAATTCTTCACTTTGCCGGCTTGTTTTTGCCGATGTATCCAAAAGCCGTGAAAAAAGCGAAAAACTAAAGCAGCAGGCAACTGCGGCAAACAGCCTGATTGACCTTGTTGCAGGCGGCGTATGCATTTTCAGAGTTACAACCGAAATGCATTTTGATGCGCTTTATATGAACGAAGCCTGCTGCCGTCTTTTCGGAACCACAAAGGAAAGCTACCGCAAAAGAGAATACAGACTGGATGAGCTTATTCACAGCGAGGATAAAACGCTTGTTTTTCAGGCAATAGGCAAAGCAATGGCAACAGGCGAGGATTTCAACCTTGAATACAGGGTAATGACACACAGAAACAAATTTATATGGTGCAGCTGCAGCGCCGCCGTTCAGAAATACGAAGCAGACGGAAGCCCTGTGTTTCAGGCAGTTTTCACGGATATTACAAGAATTAAACAGGCGGAAGAAAAGGCCGATGCAGCAAATGAAAAACTGATAAATCTGCTTGAAAATCTTGCAGGCGCAATGTTTTTTGCAAGTCTTGAAAAACCGTTTTCCGCAGATTATATAAGCGGTGATTTTGTAAGGCTGATCGGATATTCAAGAGATGAATTTGAAGAAAGATTCGGCAATGATTTGGGCAGACTTACGGAAAATACCGCATTGCTGGAAAATGAAATAAAGAAACAGGTTTCAAAAGGCGGGAAATCAGAAATTACATACAGAATAAAAGCAAAAGGCGCCAGAACCGCACTGGTGCGCGACATAAGAAAGCTGGTAACCCAGCAGGACGGCACAAAAACACTTATTTGTGAGTTGGAGGAGTTAAGCAATTAACTGAATATTATGGATACTATAAAAACCTTATCAACACGTTTTGTAGATGAATACGCAAGGGAACGCATTTTTTACGGCGTAAATTTCGGTTCAAAAATTCTTCCTGTATCACAGGTTGCTGCCAATTATGCGGATACTATGCCGTATCTTCTTTCCTATCTGAAAGAACACGGCTTAAACACCATAAGATATATTCTTAACTGGCAGTATCTTGAACCGGAACCGAACCGTTATAACAAAGATGTGCTGAATGAAATACAGGATTTTCTTGATTTATGCGAAAAAAACAGCATCTATGTTATTTTGGATATGCATCAGGATTTATTCGGTGCATTCATCAATAAAACCTTTAACGCGGATGACACGGGATACGGAAACGGCGCACCGTACTGGGCATGTGTTACAAACGGCAAACGGTACAAACGCCATCTTCTGTTATGGGCTGCAGGTTATTTTAAAGACAAGGCAGTTCAAAATGCATTTGATAATTTTTGGAACAATACCAAGGTATACGACCGCGGACTGCAGGACAGATTTTGTGATTTATGGCGGTTGCTTGCCCGAAAATTCGGAGATCACCCAGCCGTTTTAGGATTTGATATTTTAAACGAGCCTTTTCCCGGCACCGACGGCGAAAAAATATTTAACCGGCTTGTTAAATCAGCCGTTATTACAAGCATTAAAAGCAAAAATCTGAATAAAAAGAATTTGGCTCAATCTCTTTTTACAAAAAATCCTGTAAAAAACGTGCTAAGTCAGTTCAGCGGCGAATTTATAAATGAAATAACCGAACCTTGCACCGAACTTGTAAAAAAATTTGATGAGGAAAGATATTTTCCCTTTATAAACAAGGTTTCCGCCGCTATAAGAGAAGAAACGCAAAACGGAATTATTTTCAGGGAAAACTGCTATTATTCAAATATAGGAATTCCGTTTTCGGCTCCGCCGGCACAGGTGAATAACAGCCGTGAGCCAAATCAGGCATTTGCACCGCACGCATATGACTTTATGGTGGATACACCGCTTTACAAATATGCAGACAACGGCAGAATCAACGCCATCTTCAGCAAAAGAAAAGCGGAGCAGGCATTATTTGACACCCCTGTGCTTGTTGGAGAATGGGGAGGCGGCAGAACAGATACCGAATGGCTTGAACACGGTGAATTTATATTAAATCTTTTCGACAGTTTTAAATGGAGCAGTACATACTGGAGCTTCGGGCGGGAACTGATTGACAGACCGATTATGGAAATGCTGTGCCGCCCGCATCCTGTTGCCGTGTGCGGAGAAATAAATCAGTATTATTACGATAAAAAACGACAGCTTTTTTACCTTTCATTTAAACAAACAGATTCATTTGAAGTGCCCACAGAAATTTTTTGTCATAAAAAACCCGTGCAAATAAAAACAAACGGCAGATACAAGCTTGAAGCGTTAAGCAGATACACCTATATCCTGAAACTGTTTACCGATTCCGGAAACAATGAAATTACTGTTGCATTTTAAGAAAAGCCTGCAAAATTTTGGTTTTTCGCATAAAAAAACGGTGCAGCCCTGTTTGAGCTGCACCGTTTTTTATATATGTTTATGTTTCAGAAAGATTATTTCATATCTTTATAAGGCTTCTTTTCTGTTACCCAACCTTCCTTGTTCTGCTGTTTTGCCCTTGCAACGGCAAGTGCATTTTCGGGCACATCCTCTGTAATGGTTGAACCGGCGGCAGTGAAAGCATAATCGCCGATTTCAACAGGCGCAATCAAATTGGTGTTGCAGCCTAAAAACGCATGATTTCCGATTTTGCAGCGGCTTTTGTTTTTTCCGTCATAATTAACTGTAACCGTACCGCAGCCGAAATTGACATTTTCACCGACATCAGAATCGCCGATATACGTAAGATGCGCACTTTTTGTGCCCGCACCGACAACAGAGTTTTTAACTTCAACAAAATCTCCTATGTGAACACCTTTGCAAAGTTTGCTGCCGGCTCTTACCTGAACAAACGGTCCGCAATCTACGCCGTCCTCAACTTCACTGTCCGTAAGCTTCACATTATCAAGCACAGCGTTATCACCGATAACACCGTCTTTAATATACGTATTCGGACCGATAATGCAGTCCCTGCCGATAACCGTGTTTCCGAGAATAATTGTATTCGGAAGTATGGTTGTGCATGCGCCGATTTTAACATCCATTCCGATCATAACACCGTCTGTACACGGAATATCAACACCGTTTACCATATGCGCAGTGTTTATGTTTCTTCTCATAATCGTATTAAGCTCATTAAGCTGTTTTCTGTCGTTAGCGCCAAGAATAACCTCGCTGTTTTCACAGATATACGCACCTGCGTTTTTGCCTTTGTTAATGAGAATTTCAAGGCTGTCCGTCAAATAATATTCATTCTGGGCATTCTGATTATTGATATTGGAAAGCGCATAAAGCAAATCTGCACCGTTAAACCAATACATGCCTGCATTGGATTCGTTGATTTTCTTTTCCTCGTCCGTAGCGTCTTTATGCTCAACAATGCGCAGCAATGTGCCGTTTTCATCTCTTTTAATGTGACCTATTCCGTTTGTATCATCCACAAGCGCAGATGTAAGCGTTATGGAATTTTTATTTTCCATATGATATTCATATACCTTGTTAATTGTTTCGGCTGTCATCATAGGTCCGTCGCCGTTAAGAATCAGTATTTCATCATCTTTATGCTTTTCAACAAAATCACGGGCCATCATAACAGCATGACCGGTACCGAGCTGCGGATTCTGATAAGCTGTTTCTATACCATCCTCAAGATACGCTTCCACAATTTCATGCTTATAACCTGTAACAACACAGATTTTTTCGCAGCCGGCCTCTTTAACGGCTCTTAAAACATAGTGAAGCATTGGCTTGAACAGCACTTCGCACATAACCTTCGGTGCTTCTGATTTCATTCTTGTTCCTTTGCCGCCGGCAAGAATTATTGCACATTTCATTCCTTACTATCTCCTTGAAACATATTATTTTGCATTCGGTAAATTACCACTTATAATATTATGCACGAAAACTGTTCAGATTTCAATTGCAATTTCCATTTTTTCTATTTTTTTCAAAATTTATTTGTATTTTTAAAATATGTATGATATAATGCTATCACAATATACAATGAAACAGCCCTGCTGTTTATAAGTGTATAATAATAAAATATAAAATTTAGGAGGTATTCCCAACATGGCAAAGAAATATTGTTACCTTTTCTCAGAGGGTAATGCCGGAATGAGAGAGCTTCTCGGCGGTAAGGGTGCAAACCTTGCTGAAATGACCAATATCGGTCTTCCGGTACCACAGGGATTCACAATCACAACAGAAGCTTGTACTCAGTATTATGAAGACGGCCGCAAAATCAATGACGATATCATGGCTGAAATTGAAGAGTACATTGTAAAAATGGAGGAAATCACAGGCAAGAAGTTCGGTGATATGGAAAATCCTCTTCTTGTTTCCGTTCGTTCCGGCGCACGTGCTTCCATGCCCGGCATGATGGACACCATTCTTAACCTTGGTCTTAACGAAGATGTTGTTAATGCAATTGCCGAAAAATCAGGCAATCCAAGATGGGCTTGGGACTGTTACAGAAGATTTATTCAGATGTATTCAGACGTTGTTATGGAAGTAGGCAAAAAGTATTTTGAAGAGCTTATCGACAAAATGAAGGAAGAAAAAGGCGTTAAACTTGACGTTGAGCTTACTGCTGAAGACCTTAAAGAGCTTGCTGCCCAGTTCAAGGCAGAATATAAAGAGAAAATCGGTTCTGATTTCCCTGCTGATCCTAAAGAACAGCTTATGGGCGCTGTTATGGCTGTATTCCGTTCATGGGACAACCCGCGTGCAAACGTTTACCGCCGTGACAACGATATTCCTTACTCATGGGGTACTGCCGTTAACGTTCAGTCAATGGCATTCGGCAATATGGGTGATGACTGCGGAACAGGTGTTGCTTTCACACGTGACCCTGCAACAGGCACAAAAGGTCTTTTCGGTGAATTCTTAACAAACGCACAGGGCGAAGATGTTGTTGCCGGCGTTCGTACACCAATGCACATTTCAGAAATGGAACAGAAGTTCCCGGAAGCATTTGCAGAATTCACAAAGGTTTGTGCACTTCTTGAAGATCACTACAAAGATATGCAGGATATGGAATTTACTGTTGAACACGGTAAACTCTTTATGCTTCAGACACGTAACGGCAAGAGAACTGCTCAGGCTGCATTACAGATTGCCTGCGATCTTGTTGATGAAGGCATGAGAACACCGCAGGAAGCTGTTGAAATGATTGACCCGCGTAACCTTGACACACTTCTTCACCCACAGTTTGATGCTGCTGCTATCAAGGCTGCAACACCTGTCGGCAAGGGTCTCGGCGCTTCTCCGGGTGCTGCATGCGGTAAAATTGTATTCACTGCTGACGATGCTGTTGAATGGAACGATAGAGGCGAGAAGGTTGTTCTTGTTCGTCTTGAAACATCACCTGAAGATATTACCGGTATGAAAGCTGCTCAGGGTATCCTTACCGTTCGCGGTGGTATGACATCACACGCTGCTGTTGTTGCCCGCGGAATGGGTACTTGCTGCGTTTCAGGCTGCGGCGATATCAACATGGATGAAGAAAACAAGAAATTCACACTTGCAGGCAAAGAATACCACGAGGGTGATTATCTTTCAATTGACGGTTCAACCGGTAATATTTATGACGGTCTTATTCCTACTGTTGATGCCACAATCGCAGGTACATTCGGTAGAATTATGGGCTGGGCTGACGAATTCAGAACATTAAAGGTTCGCACAAATGCAGATACTCCTTCTGATGCTAAAAAAGCAAGAGAGCTTGGCGCTGAAGGTATTGGTCTTTGCCGTACAGAGCATATGTTCTTCGAGGAAGACAGAATTGCTGCTTTCCGTGAAATGATTTGTTCAGACACTGTTGAAGAAAGAGAAGCTGCTCTTGAAAAGATTCTTCCGTATCAGCAGAGCGATTTCAAGGCTCTTTATGAAGCACTTGAAGGCTGTCCTGTAACTATCCGTTTCCTTGATCCTCCTCTTCATGAATTTGTTCCTACCGAAGAAGAAGATATTAAGAAGCTTGCTGATTCACAGGGCAAATCTGTAGAAGACATCAAAGCGCTTATCGCTTCTCTTCACGAATTCAACCCGATGATGGGTCATCGTGGACTTCGTCTTGCAGTAACATATCCTGAAATTGCAAAAATGCAGACAAAAGCTGTTATCCGCGCTGCTATCGAGGTACAGAAAGAGCATGCTGACTGGAATGTTTGTCCGGAAATCATGATTCCTCTTGCCTGCGATACAAAAGAACTTAAATATGTTAAGACTGTTGTTGTTGAAACTGCAGATGCAGAAATTGCAGCAGCCGGCATTGATATGAAATACGAAGTTGGTACTATGATTGAAATTCCGCGTGCTGCTCTTACAGCAGACGAAATTGCAACAGAGGCTGAATTCTTCTGCTTTGGTACAAACGACCTTACACAGATGACATACGGCTTCAGCCGTGATGATGCAGGTAAGTTCCTTAATGCTTACTATGATGCAAAGATTTTTGAGAACGATCCGTTTGCTAAGCTTGACACTGTTGGTGTAGGCTCACTTATGAAGATGGCTGTTGAAAAGGGTAAGGCTACCCGCGCAAGCCTTCACTGCGGTATCTGCGGTGAGCACGGCGGCGACCCAAGCTCTGTTGAATTCTGCCACGAAATCGGTCTTGATTATGTATCATGCTCACCGTTCCGTGTTCCGATTGCCCGCCTTGCTGCTGCACAGGCTGCAATCAAAAATTCAAAATAATATATTTGAATATGCACAATAAAAAAGCTCCCTTCGGGGAGCTTTTTGTTTTTATAAACAGAAATGTTTTGCTGAATATTGCAATATTTTATTTCTTTTTTCTGTAATACAATGCCCTTAATGAGTTTGCCACGGCAATCAGGCAAACGCCCACATCACCAAAAACAGCAAGCCACATTGCATTTTCATCGAAAATTCCGACTGCGCAGCCAATTATAATCAGAACTTTAATTCCGATACTGAATACGATATTCTGTTTTACAATACGCATGGTTTTCCGTGCAATTTTTCTGCCTGCAGGAATCTTGGACAGGCTGTCGCCCATAATAACAACATCTGCGGCTTCAATGGCGGCATCTGCGCCTATTCCGCCCATTGCAACACCTAAATCAGCTTCTGCAAGCACCGGTGCATCATTTATTCCGTCACCGGTATAAAGAACGACCGCACCGTCCTGTTTTTTTAATTCGCGAACCTTTTCAACTTTTTCATCCGGAAGCAAGCGTGCGTAATAGCTGTCTATGCCTGCCTTTTGTGAAATATCGTTTGCTATGGGTTCTTTATCTCCCGTAAGCATAACTGTTTTGTTTATTCCGAGTTTTTTCATCTCTGAAATTGCGGCTTTGCTGTCTGTTTTAATAACATCGGCAAACACAATATCTCCAAGAAATTCTGTTTCACTGCACAAATAAATGGCTGTTCCGATTAATTTTGTTTCCCTGAAATCAACACCTGCCATTGTCATCAGTTTTTCATTTCCTGCAAAATATGTTTTTCCGTTGATAACTGCCGAAACTCCCATTCCTGCATAGTTTTTTGAATCCGTTACCTCAAATTCGTCTGCCAGATGCCCGAAAGCAAGACTTACAGACTTTGCAATCGGATGATTTGAATATCTTTCACAAGCTGCAATAAGCCCAAGCAATTCTCTGTGTTCAACAGTATTATTGCAATGGCAGTTTACACATTCGCAGTTTACAAATTCAAATTTTCCGCTTGTAATTGTTCCTGTTTTGTCAAACACGCCAACATTGCATTTTGCAAGCATTTCCAGATAACTGCTTCCCTTTATAAGAATGCCCTGCTTTGATGAAGCACCCAGTCCGGCAAAAAATCCGAGCGGAATGGAAATAACAATTGCACACGGGCATGATACAACAAGTGCGGACAGCCCTCTGTATGCCCATTCGCTCCAATCGCCGCCAAAGAAAAGCGGGGGAACAACAATAATGAGCAGTGCCGCAAGACATACAATCGGAGTATAAATTTTTGCAAAACGGCTTATAAATTTTTCTGCACTGCTTTTTTTATTTGAACCCTCAATCATTTCAAGAATTCTTGCAACGGTTGATTCGCTGTACGGCTTTGTTGCTCTGATTGTCAGTGTTCCGTCCAAATTAACAGACCCGGAAAGAACTTCGCTGCCCTCAGACATGGAAACAGGTATACTTTCACCTGTAAGTGCCGACATATCAATTTCCGCACTGCCTTTAACAATAACACCGTCCAAATCAATTTTCTGCCCTGCGTTTACTATGAATTCCTCGCCGGCAAGCACATCTTCCGGCTTAACATCCTGTGTTTTTCCGTTTCTGAGCACCGTTACAGCCTGCGGCTTCATTTCAATCATATCGGAAATGGATTTACGGCTTTTTCCGACTGCCATATCCTGAAGAAATTCGCCGATTGTATAAAGAAGAACCACTGCGCACCCTTCTGTATATTCACCGATTACAAAAGCACCCAGCGATGCAATAGCCATAAGAAAATTTTCATTGAATATATTGCCGTGAAGAATTCCTTCAACCGCTTCTTTTATAATATTGAAGCCTATTATCAAATAAGATATACCAAAACAGATAAGCGGAATATAACCGTTTATTTCCGTAAATTCATGAAGTATGTAGCCAAGCACAAGAAAAACGCCGCCGCATATGATTTTAAACAGAAATTCTCCCTTATTTACTTCCCCGCCGTGCTCATGATCATGACCGCAGCCGCAGCCGTCATCATGCCGGTGATTATGACTGTGCCCATGTTCACAGCAGGAACAGCCGCTCTTATGATTATGATTATGTTTGTGTTTATTTTCCATACATGTCACTCCTCTATATGTTCTATACCGCAGTTTATAATTGTTTTAACATGATCATCAGCCAAAGAATAAACAACCTGTTTTCCATCGCGTTTATATTTAACAAGATGATTTTGCTTTAATATTCTTAGCTGATGCGAAACTGCGGTTTGACTTACACCTGTAGCCGCTGTAATTTCGGTTACATTTCGTTCGCTCTCAAAAAGAGAACAGAGTACTTTAACCCTTGTGGAATCAGAAAATATTTTAAATAAATCCGCAAGGTCATAAATTAACTCTTCATTCATCATTTTCTTCACCTCTCATATGAACAAGTGTTCATATGAGCATTATATACTATTTATCAAACAATGTCAATACCCCATTTGAATCCATTATGCCCAAAAATATATTTTTTACCTCTTTTTCCTGGCTGTGTACACGGTTTATCAGCGTGCTTCGGTCAATTCCCGCATCTGCCAAATCATCCTCCATTATTTTTCCGTCCATAATCACATTTACTGTAAGACCTTCGTTTTCAGGCGCAAAATTAAAATCTTTCGGATTAAGCGGTCTTTTAAGAGGCACAGGCAAAAAGCTGATTTTACCTGTTGTTTCCATAATTGCATAATTAACATCGCTTATATTAAAATATCCGGCTGCCCTTGCAGATGTTAACAGATCGTTCAATTCTATGCGTGCTTTTCTTAAATTTCTTTTATATATTTTTCCTTTATATATAAGCACAATCGGACTGCCCGATATAATCTGCCTGGCCGCAGCGCTTTTCTGCGATATAACAGTGAAAATAATATCGAGCACAGCATAAATAACCATTGCTGTTACACCTTTCCACCATTCAAGATCTATATTTGTAGACATTTCTGCGGCAATAGAACCGATTGTGATTCCGACAACATAATCAAAAAAAGACAGTTCCGAAATTGCTCTGTACCCCATAATTCGTGATAGAATAAATAAAACCAGAAAAGAAACCAAGCCAAGAATAACAATATTTAAAAATTCCATAAAATCACCCTTTTTATTTTATTTTTATTATCTGCATAATTTCTTTTTTCATTAAAACAAAATTAATAATGAAATACTGTAAAATTTATGCTATAATTCAAATATAATGTTTTTTAAGGAGTTTTTATGGGTAAAAGAGGAGTAAAAATTGCCGCATTCGGCATATTATGCAATTTTTTTCTGTTTTTGGTAAAGCTCTATGTCGGCATAAGTTCAAATTCACTTGCCGTTTACTGTGATTCCGTTAACAATTTAGGCGACACATTTTCCTGTCTTATTGCACTTTTCGGATTTATTTTTATTTTAAAATCCAATTCCGGCACAAGAAAAAACAAAAGAGTTCAGGCATTATGCTCTTTTGTTATCGGAAGTATTGTTGCCGTTACAGGCGCTTACTGTGTATATACCGGGCTTGAAAGATTTATATATCCGGTTCTTGTATCATATTCTTTTAAGTATGCAATTCTGATTGTGCTTACAGCGTTTGTAAAGCTTGTTATGGGAATGGTATATATTATCAGCAACAGAAGGTCTCCGTCTCCTGTTTACAAGGCGCTTATTTTGGACAGTTTTCTTGATTTCGGCATAACTGTAACGGCAGTTATGGGCTTTTTCCTGGTTCAGAAAATCAACTATGCTGCAGACGGTATTTTCGGCATTATAATCGGAATTATCATTCTTATCAATTCGGCAAAATCTGTTTTTGAACAGGCAAAATTTCTTATAAACGATTAGGCGGCGTTTAAGTGTGCCTGATTTTTTATAATAATGAAAGGGGTATTTTTATGACAGTTAAAACAAAAAAGAGAGGAAAAACAGTGCTTATTGTGTTTGCATCATTGATTGGAGTTATTATGCTGGCGCTTTGTATTTGCGCTGCTGTGAGCTTTGTGGGCATAAAATCCAATCAGAATTTTATCAAATCCGTTAAAACGGTTGAATATGAAAATCAGCTTGCTCCCGAAATCGGAAATGACGGTTATTATACCTTTACAACAGATAATGATTTCAAAATTATGCAGCTTACAGATGTTCATATTGGCGGCGGCTTTCTGAGCATAAAAAAAGATACAATGGCGCTTAATTCCGTTGCTTCTATGATTGCTGCCGAAAAGCCCGATTTGGTTGTTGTTACGGGGGATATAGCATACCCTGTTCCTTTTCAGTCAGGCACTTTCAACAATAAAAATTCTGCAAAACTGTTTGCCGAGCTGATGGAACAGCTTGGTGTATACTGGGCACCGGCTTTCGGAAATCATGATACAGAATCTTATTCGTTTTATACAAGAAAACAGATTTGTGATTTTTATACAAGCGGTGAATTCAAGCACTGTCTGCTTCAGGCCGGTCCGGAAGATGTTGACGGTGAAGGAAATTACATAATCAATATAAAAAAT
The DNA here is from genome assembly GCA_948471205.1 of uncultured Oscillospiraceae bacterium. Classification (GTDB taxonomy): domain Bacteria; phylum Bacillota; class Clostridia; order Oscillospirales; family Acutalibacteraceae; genus Eubacterium_R. The sequence goes on from CAOKRT010000006.1 coordinate 76,667, forward strand.
ACGCTTGGAAAAATCACACAAAGCCTAATTGTTATGGATTCACAGTCTTATCAGGGCACTGGAATTATAGACGGAATTATTATGAAATATGACCGTATTCACGACAATCAGGTGGAATGGTACACAAAGCAGATTGATGCCTTAACGCAGGAAAACGGCGGAGAAACACCAAAATCTCTTGCATTTTTCCATATTCCGCTTATAGAATTCAAAGATGCATGGCAGGAATATGTTAATAATGGCTGTAAAGATACCGAAAATGTAAAATATTTATACGGCAAGGTGGGCGAGAAAAACGACGCCATATTCTGCCCGGATGAAAACTGCGGACTTTTTGATGCTGCGCTTGAAGCAGGTTCTACACAGGGCTTTTTCTGCGGACACGACCACATGAATAACTTTTCCGTTGACTATAAAGGCATTCGCCTTACATACGGATATTCCATAGATTACCTTGCTTATTTCGGAATTATGAAATACGGCGCGCAGCGCGGATGCACCATGATTACGGTTTCGCCGGACGGAAGCTTTACTTCACAGCTTGAAAATTATTATCAGGACAAATACAGCCCTGTTAACCAAAAAGAACAGGTAAGCATGGACACATGGATACCTAAATATTAAATTTAAAAAGTGGTTGACAAATTAATATTTCAGACATATAATACTATTACAAAATATTTTCAGGGCGGGGTGAAATTCCCCACCGGCAGTAAAGTCTGCGACCTGTAATTGAAAATTACAGCTGAATCGGTGAAATTCCGATACCGACGGTTAAAGTCCGGATGAGAGAAAATGTTTAAGGCAAATACTATTATTATGCCTTTATGTCAGAACATTTACGCCCTTGGTATATAAAATACCAAGGGCTTCTCTTTTGCCCAAAAAGGAGAAAAGGAAATGAAAACAAACAAAAAAGTAAACGTAACCAAACTAACAACCATTGCAATGCTTACAGCAATCGGAACCATTCTTCAGTATCTTGAAGTTTCCATTCCGATTATGCCCGAATTTATCAAACTTGATTTTTCGGATTTGCCCCAGCTTATAGGTGCAATAACCTTAGGTCCCGTTTCCGGCGTTATTATTTGCCTTGTAAGAAACATTATACATATGCTTGTAAGCAACAGCGGCTTTGTGGGCGAACTTTCAAATTTCATAATCGGTTCCGCACTTGCTTTAACCGCCGGTTTTATTCATAAAAAATTTCCCGGCTTTAAAGGTGCTGTTATCGGAAGTATTGCCGGTTCCGTTGTAATGGGACTTATCTCTCTTCCAAGCAATTATTTTTTAATTTATCCGCTTTATTACAACGTGGTGGGCTTTCCCGAACAGGCAATTTTGGGCATGTACCAAGTTTTAAGACCTTCAACTAAAAGCATTTTTGAAGCGTTGCTTGTTTTTAATGTTCCTTTTACAATTGTTAAGGGGCTTATCAGCGCAGTCATCGCCATTCTTATTTACAAGCCGCTGAACAAAGTTTTAAAATTATCAAAATAAATATTTTAATTGCTTTTAATGATCTGCACATTTTAAGCAATTGCAAAATATTATATATCCTCTTTTTGCCTTCCTTTAAAAGGAAGGCATTTTTTATCAAATTAACCAAAAAGAAATACTTTCTTTGTGCATTTTTCTATTAGCCATGCCAACAATATTATTGCTATTTTTTTAACAATGCTGTATAATATTTATCGTAACATTATAATTAAAATTAAGGAGATAATAATTATGTTAGTTTCTGCAACCGAAATGCTGAAAAAAGCAAAAGCAGGTCATTATGCTGTCGGCCAGTTCAACATCAATAACCTTGAATGGACAAAATCCGTTCTTTTAACTGCACAGGAATTGAACAGCCCTGTTATTCTTGGTGTTTCAGAAGGCGCAGGCAAATATATGACAGGCTTTAAAACAGTAGCTGCTATGGTTAAAGCAATGGATGAGGAACTTGGAATTACAGTTCCTGTTGCACTTCATCTTGACCATGGTTCATACGAGGGCTGCTATAAATGTATTAAAGCAGGATTTACTTCAATTATGTTTGACGGTTCCCATTATCCAATTGATGAAAATGTTGCTAAAACAACAGAGCTTGTTAATGTTGCACACGCACTTGGACTTTCAATAGAAGCTGAGGTTGGATCTATCGGCGGCGAGGAAGACGGTGTTATCGGCACAGGTGAATGCGCAGACCCTGCAGAATGCAAAATGGTTGCTGATCTTGGTGTTGATATGCTTGCAGCAGGTATCGGTAATATTCACGGCAAATATCCTGAAAACTGGGCAGGTCTTTCATTTGATACACTTGACGCTATTCAGCAGAAAACAGGTATTATGCCTCTTGTTCTTCACGGCGGCACAGGTATTCCTGAGGATATGATAAAAAAAGCAATTGACCTTGGCGTTTCAAAAATCAATGTAAACACAGAATGTCAGCTTTCATTCCAGGAAGCAACACGCAAATATATTGAAGAAGGAAAGGATTTACAGGGCAAAGGATTTGACCCGCGTAAACTTCTTGCACCGGGCGCTGAAGCAATCAGAGCAACCGTTAAGGAAAAAATGGAACTCTTCGGTTCAATCGGCAAAGCAAACGACTGATAATAATAAAAAAGGCTGTGGTTTTCACAGCCTTTTTTTATTTTTTAAAATTTTTTACTAAAAATATTATTGAATAACATTTATTAATAGTTTTATTTTTTTCTTCTTTACAAACAATATTACAGCACGGAAAACCGTGATAAAATTTTTGAATTGAGGAGAAAATTATGAAAAAGAAAACGGTAAACATCATAAAAGGCGTTGGTGTTGCCATGGCAGTTGGTTCTGCCGTTGCAGCAGCAAGTGCATCCATGGGTCAAAACAGTAAAAACACAAGAAAAACAATGCAGAAAGCTGTAAACAAGGTTTCTGATTTTGTTGATACTGTTTCTTCCTTGATGTAAAAAACAAAACGGACGGTGTTGCCGTCCGTTTTTCATTTTTATATAATTTCGTAATCAATTTTTTCTTCTTTTTTAATAACTTCCTGTCCTTCTATTTTATCAATAAAATGTTTAAATTCTGTTCCGAATGCATTTCCGTCTTCAAATATATCAAGCAATGGCTGCAAAACAAACCGCCTTTCAAACATACGAGGATGCGGAACCGTAAGATTTTTTGTATGTGTATTAAAATCTTCTGCCATAAGCAGATCCACATCAAGAATTCTTGGTCCGTTTTTTATTCCTCTTTTTCTTCCGAACGCACTTTCTATTCCAAGGCACAAACCAAGCATTTCATTCGGTTCAAGCTGACTTTCAACAAGCACATTGCAATTATAAAAATTCTGCTGTCTTGCATAACCTACAGGCTCTGTTTCATAAATTCCAGACCGTATCAAAACATCTGTATACGGAGTCAGATTAATGGCTTCAATGCAATTTTCAATATTTTCTTTTCTGTTTCCTATATTGGTACCGATACCTAAAATGTATTTCATAAATTAACTCCTGCTGCGTGAAATCTGCACACCCATATATTCAAATTCTGCCGAAACCGGTGCCTGCGGTTTTTTTAAGGTTAAATCTATTTGCATAACTGCAGGATATTCGTTAAACACTGCATCTGCCACAACCTGTGCACAGCGTTCCAGCAAATCATATTTTTCTGCAGTAAATACTCTGCGTACTGTTTTAACAACCTTTGCATAACTGACTGTATCATTTACATTATCACTGAAACATGCTTTGCTTATGTCAACGGAAATTGCAATATCAAAAATAAAATTCTGTCCCTGTTCTTTTTCTTCGGGATTAACGCCGTGATATGCAAAAAGCTTTAAGCCTTTTATTAAAATTTTATCCATAATATTTATTAAACCCTTTCGTTTTTTAAAGCTTCTGCCATTCTTATTCCCTGTATTTCATTTTCCACATCATGAAGCCTGATAATATCTGTTCCGCCGAAAACAGCAACCGTATCTGCAGCTATATTTCCATAAATGCGCATTTTCGGATTTTCCTGACCTGTTCCTTCTTTAATGACACGTTTTCTGCTTGTTCCGAGAAGAAGCGGAAAACCGGCTTTTTTATAAAGACTTATATTACTGATTAACTGCATATCCTGCTTTCTTGTTTTTCCGAAACCGATTCCCATATCAAAACAGATTTGTTTTTCATTTATTTTCTGTTTTTTTATTTCATTTAAAGAAAAATCAAAAAATTTTCGCACTTCTTCTGCGCCGCCGTCACCGTTATGCATTATAATCCACCCAGCACCGCTCTTTTTGACGATTTCTGACATTTCAGGTGATATAACACCGGAAACATCATTAATGATGTTTACACCGTTTTCTAATGCTTTTTCAGCTACATAAGGATAATATGTATCAACCGATACAGGAATGCTTATTTTGCCGTTTAAAGCTGTCAGAACAGGTTTTAATCTTGCCCATTCTTCTTCTGCAGAAACGGGAATATGACCCGGACGTGTTGACTGCGCACCGATATCTATTATATCAGCTCCCTGTTTTTCCATTAAAACGGCTGTTTTTACTGCATTTTTTGCGTCAAAATTGTCGCCGCCATCTGAAAATGAATCCGGCGTAACATTTACGATTCCCATAATCAGAATTTTTTTTCCGTATTCTATTTTATATTTTCCGCAATTCCAAATCATATTTTTTCCTTTATTTATCAAGAAGCGCCAGCACTTCTGCCCTTGTTCTCATATCTGATCTCATAATGCCTCTTAGTGCCGAAGTCTGTGTTTTACTTCCTGGAGCCTTTGCCCCTCTGATTGTCATGCACATATGCTCCGCTTCAAGAATAACAGCAACACCTTTTGGCTGCATATTTTTTTCAAGAAAATCTGCAATATCATGTGTTAATCTTTCCTGCACCTGTGGTTTTTTTGCAAAATTATCAACAATTCTTGCAAGCTTTGATAATCCTATAATTTTATTATTACTTGGTATATACGCTATATGTGCTTTTCCCACAAACGGAAGCAAGTGATGCTCACACATAGAGGAAAAAGGAATATCCCTTACAATTACCATATCATCATTTGAACTTTCATCAAAAAATTTAAGATGTTTTTCGGGATTTTCACTTAATCCTGCAAATATTTCTTCATACATATTTGCAACTCTTTTCGGTGTTTCCAAAAGACCTGCCCTTTCGGGATTTTCTCCTACCGCAATAAGAATTTCTCTTACTGCCTTTTCTATTTTTCTTTTATTTTCTTCTGTAATCATTTTTATCTCTTTTCTGAAATTATTTTATTTTACAAAATATCCTCTTATATCATCTACAGATGAAGACAAAATGGAATGATTTTCATAAACAGGACTTACACCGTAAACATTCGGTCCCGTTGTTTCATCAGATAAAACCGTCATTGTATCGATTCCTTCATTAAAATCACGAATCGTAATATTTGTTACAGAATTATCAATCAGCCGTGAAAAATGCTTTTCCTTAATTCTGTAATTTTCCGGATTTATCTGCTGTGTAAGTGCCGTATAAAAAATTTCATTTACTTTATCATAATTTTCCTGAATCATATAATAACGAATTAATTTTGATGCCTTGCTGCCGTTTATATTCTGATTTCCGTTATTTAATTTAATATTAAAACCATAATATGAATTATCTTTATATTTTATGTCTTCAGTTAACGTATAATTTATATCACCCATGTAATCAAACATATCTTCATACTGTTTAACATTCTGATCTATAAAATAATCAATTTCTATTGAAAAAAGTGTGCTTACTGCCTGAACTGCATTTCCGGCATTTCCTTTTTTGTAAATATCATTAATCGTTACGCCTTCCACTTCCGTATCTCCTTTAAAAGAGCAAACTTTATAAGAAAGATTATCCATATCTACCTGAATAAGCGTTAATACATAAATTTCCTGCATATCTTCATTTTTCAAAATAAACAGAAAATTATTTTTTCCTTTTACGGACGGAAGATTTTTTGTTTCTGAAATTTCTGTATTATTCAGATTTTTCGGTTTAAAAAAACTTTTAAAAGAAAAATCATATTTTATGCCAACAATCAGCACAAAAACCAAAGTAAAAGATACAATGAAAGAAAGAACGCCGAAAAGTATTTTTTGTTCCAAATCCGATTTTAATTTTGTAGACGGAATATATATATCGCCGCGGTTTTTAAATAAACGCATAATAATATCACCTTCTTAAAATTCAATAACATTATACATTAGTTATAAAATCAAAACAAGATGATTTTATATATATAATTTTAATATTATATTAATTATATATTATATATCTATATAATATTTATAAATAAGTATTGAATATAATTTAAAACAATGATATAATAAAACATATGCTGGATTTTTCCACAATTAAAATATTTTTTGTTAAAAATGATTAAAATAAAGGAGAAATAATGGATACATATAACGATGTATGTGAAGAAGTTTTAAAATACTGCAAAACAAAAACTTCTTCAAATGCTTTTAAATTATGGCTTTCGGAAATCACTGTTACAGGATTTGAAAACAATACTTTTACTTTATTTTTACCAAGTTCTTTCAAAAGAAAAATTGTTATTGATACATATGATTCTCTTCTCAATGAAGCATTTGAAAATGTGATGGGCTTCAGTGTAAATATAAATTATGATTGCCCAGATGAACAAAAGTCTATTTTTGATAATACGCAATCAGATTTGAAAAGGGATCTTGAAACAGCAAAAAATGTTAAAAATAATATTGAAAAATCCGATAATCTGCCAATAGAGCAGTTTACCTTTGATACTTTTATTGAAGGACCATCAAACAGATTTGCTTACCGTGCAGCAATGGCTGTTGCCGATAATCCCGGCGGCACAATGAAAAATGAAAATTCCTATAATAATTACAACCCTCTTTTTATTTACGGTAAATCCGGGCTGGGAAAAACCCATATTTTAAATGCCGTTTGCTTTGAAATAAGAAAAAATTATCCTGCAATGAGAATTCTTTACGTTCGTTCTGAAGATTTTGTTAATGAATTTATTGCAGCGCTCGGAAATAAAACGGTTGATGAATTTCATGACAAATTCAGAAATATTGATGTTCTTTTAATTGACGATATTCAGCTTATCGGCGGAAAAGACAGAACAGAAGAGGAATTTTTCCATACTTTCAATTCTCTTATTGAAAACGGAAAACAGATTGTGTTGACATCAGACCGCCCGCCGAAAGAAATAAAAAGCTTAACGGACAGGCTATGCACCCGTTTTGAACAGGGACTTCTTGCCGATATTCAGTCACCGGAATATGAAACAAGATGCGCTATCATAAAAAGAAAAGCACAGCTTCTTAATTTTGAAATTCCCAATTCCGTTGTAGAATACATAGCTGAAAAAATAAAAACAAATATCAGACAGCTTGAAGGCACAACGAAAAAAATTTATGCCATGAGCAAGCTTTCCGGAACAACACCTTCTATTCCACTTGCACAAAGGGTAATTAAAGATGTTACAACAGATACACAGCCTATTCCCGTTACCATTCAGAAAATAGTGGAAGAAGTAAGCAGAACGGAAGGTGTTTCCGTTGATGACCTTTACAGTAAAAAGCGCAGGGCAAATATTGTTAATGCAAGAAAAATTGCAATTTATGTTATAAGAGAAATAACAAACTGCAGCTACGAAATGATCGGAGAAAATTTCGGTTTGAATCATTCTACTATTATTTATAATATCAATCAGCTAACGGAAAGCATGGAAAAAAATTCAAAACTTGCAAGAAAAGTTGAAGATATGATTAATAATATCAAAGAAGATAATTATTAAGTTTTAAACAAATTATCAGTTATTAACAATAAAGTTTCTAATGGAACTGTTCAAAATAAAATTTATAAACATTTTGATAAAATTATAAACATTTGCGTGTTTATAAAAAAGGATAAAAAAACAGCGTAAAATAAAGCGATTTATCAGTTTTGAACAATTTGAACACCCCTTACTATTACTACTATAACTATCATAATAATAATGAATGAAAATTTTTCATTTTCTTGAACGGAGGAACATTATGAAATTTACCTGCAATACGAAAAAATTAAATGAAGCCTGCTCCAATGTAATAAAAGCAGTAAGCCAGAAAGTAACAATTCCGACAATTGAAGGTATTTTAATTGAATGCGGAACAGAAATACTCAGTTTAACAGGATATGATTTTGAATTCGGAATAACAACCACACTGAATGCAACGGTAACGGAGCCGGGTTCTATTGTTATAAATGCAAAAATAATGTGTGATATTATTCGTAAACTTGCAGCAGACGTTGTTACTTTTGAAACAAGCGGAAATTCCGTTTCTATTATTTCAGGTGCTGCACAGTATAATATTACAGGAATAGATGCAGATGATTATCCGGAGCTTCCAAGTGTTTCCGGCGGATATCCTTTGTTTATTGAAAAAAAACTTCTTCATAAAATGGTTATGCAAACGCTTTTTGCTGTTGCCGAAAATGAAAATGCAAAACCTGTTCATACTGGCCTTAAATTTGAAATGACCTTGAATCAACTCAGATTAATTGGTGTGGACGGATACAGACTTGCTATTTCTACAGAAAAAATCAATTATGAAGGAGAAGATTTTTCTTTTATTGTTCCTAAAAAAACAATCAGAGAATTAATTAAAATTACCGGTGTGGACGAAGAAGAAAAAATTTCAATCAGTGTAGGAAAACGCCATATTATTTTTGAAATAGGGGATTACAGTATTATAAGCCGTCTTCTTGACGGAGATTTTCTTGATTATAATGCTGCTGTTCCGAAAAACAGTTCAACAACAGTGGTTGTAAATACAAGAGAGGCTGTTTTATGTATTGAAAGAGCGATACCGGTTGTTGAAAACAATGCAAAAAATCCTATAAGATGCCTTTTTGATAAAAATGAAATGAGAGTTTCTACCGTTTCTGCAAGAGGAAGAGTTGTAGACTATACAAAAGCAGAAATAAAAGGGGAAAGAGTGGAAATCGGCTTTAATTCAAAATATATGCTTGATGCGCTTAATGCAGCAGATACGGATGAAGTAAGAATAGAACTCGGAGGTCCGGTAAGCCCGGTTAAAGTATTGCCGTTAAACGACGAAAGTTTCTTATTCTTGGTTCTTCCTATGAGGTTAAAAAGTGAAATTTAAATTAAAAATTGCCGAAAGGCACGAAGAAATAATAAAAATTAAAACAGATTATATAAAGCTTGACAGTTTGCTTAAATTTTCAGGAATTGCCGAAAGCGGAAGTTTTGCAAAAATGATGATTGAGGAAAGCATTATTAAAGTAAATGGTGAAAGATGCACGGCAAGAGGAAAGAAAATAAGAAACGGCGATGTTGTATCTGTCAGAAATATTGATTTAAAAGTTATTAATGAAGATTAATCATATAGAAATACAAAATTACAGAAATATAGATAATTTGTCTGTTTCTTTTGATGATATCAATATAATTTACGGAGAAAATGCCCAGGGAAAAACAAATTTACTTGAGGCGGTATATCTTTTTACAGGTTCAAAATCTTTCCGCGGTGTGAAAGACAGCAATTTAATAAAAAAAGGCTGTGATTTTTCAAAATTAAAAGCTGATTTTTATAGCTGTAAAAGAGAACAGAATGCGGAAATTACCATAAAAGGAAAAAGAATAGCAGTTTTGAACGGTATAAAAAAATCAACACCTGCTTTGCTTGGTGAAAATATAAAAGCTGTTATTTTCAGTCCTGTTCATCTTTCTATGATAAAAGATGGACCTGCAGAAAGAAGAAAATTTATTGATAATGCACTTTGCCAGCTTAATTCCAATTACAGAAATGTTTTAAAAGAATACAACAGATGTCTTGCCCAAAGAAATATTATTCTGAAAGATATTCAGCAATTCGGCGGTCTTGATGATATTCTTTATGTTTGGAATGTGAATTTTGCGAAAGCAGGAGCAAAAATTATTTACCAAAGGCAGAAATATATAGAAGCGCTTATTCCTTATGCAAAAGACATTTTCTGCGGCATATCATCGGGAACGGAAGAAATTGATTTAGTATTAAAAGGCAGTTTTGATTATAAGGGGCTCAGTGTTTCTGAAATAGAAACAGAATTGCTTTTGAAACTTGAAGAAAAGAAAAAGGATGATTTTTTCAATAAAATAACAGGAACAGGTCCTCACAGGGATGATATTGAAATTTATATCAACGGCAGTGAAGCGAAAATTTACGGAAGTCAGGGACAGCAGAGAAGCTGTGTTATTGCATTAAAACTGGCAGAAGCAAGCCTTCTTTGTGAAATGACGGAAATTATGCCTGTTGCCTTGCTTGATGATGTTATGAGCGAACTGGATGAAAAACGGCAGGATTATATTTTAAATCATATAAAAAATTGGCAGGTTTTTATTACATGCTGTGATAAAAATACGATTTTACGATTGAAAAAAGGAAAAACAATTCATATAGAAAACGGAAAAATAACGGGTGATTAAATGTATCTGCATTTGGGTGAAGATACGGTTATAAACAGCAAACAGGTTGTTGGTATTTTTGATATGGATACATCAACCGTAAATAAAGCAACAAGAGATTATCTTGAAAAAGCCGAAAAAGAAAATAAAATCATTTATGTTAACTACGAACTTCCGAAAAGTTTTGTGGTAACAGACGAAAAAATTTATGTAAGCCCTCTTAATACAGGCACATTACTTAAAAGAACAAGACAGGAGTTTAAATTATGAGTGAAGAAAATAAAACAGTTCTTGAAGAAGAGGATATAGATACAGTTGTAACCGAAGAATATTCCGCAAAGGATATTCAGGTTCTTGAAGGTCTTGAAGCTGTACGGAAAAGACCGGGAATGTATATCGGATCAACAGGACCGCGCGGTCTTCATCATCTTGTTTATGAAATTGTTGATAATTCAATAGACGAAGCGCTTGCCGGCGTGTGTACGCATATTGAATGTGATATATTGCCGGATAATATTATTGCTGTTCGTGATAACGGACGAGGTATACCGACCGGAATTAATGAAAAAACAGGACTGCCGGCTGTTACGGTTGTTCTTACAGTGCTTCATGCCGGCGGAAAATTCGGCGGCAGCGGTTATAAAGTTTCGGGCGGACTTCACGGTGTTGGTTCTTCTGTTGTAAATGCACTTTCCGAATGGCTTGAGGTTGAGGTTACACAAAACGGACATATTTATGCACAGCGCTTTGAAAGAGGTGTGCCTGTTGATGATTTACATATTATAGGTGATGCAGACGGACACGGAACACTTATAAGATTTAAGGCAGACAGCGAAGTTTTCAGTGAAACAACGGTTTATGATTATGAAGTGCTTGCAAGAAGACTTCGTGAGCAGGCATTTTTGAATGCCGGTCTTTCAATTACACTTTCAGATAAAAGAGAAATCACTGGGGAAGAACAAATCAGTGAAGAATTCTGCTATGAAGGCGGTATTAAATCCTTCGTTGAATATATAAATACAAGCAGAGGACTTAATCCTATTCAGGAAGATATTATACATCTTTCGGCAACAAAAGATGACAGAAGCGCCGAAGTAGCAATCTGTTATACAGATTCTTATAATGAAACAATGCTGTCCTTTGCAAATAATATTAATACAGTGGACGGCGGAACACATGAAACAGGATTTAAAACAGCGCTTACAAGAGTTTTCAACGATTACGGAAAAAAATTCGGTATTCTGAAAGACAGTGATAAAAAATTAAGCGGAGAGGATGTAAGAGAAGGTATAACCGCAGTAATCAGCGTGAAGCTTACAGAAGCACAGTTTGAAGGACAGACAAAAGGAAAACTCGGAAATACGGATATAACAGGACTTGTTTCATCCATGGTTTATGAAAAATTGATGACTTATTTTGAAGAAAATCCTGCAGCGGCAAGAGTAATTCTTAATAAATCACTGGATGCATCAAGAGCAAGAGAGGCTGCAAGAAAAGCAAGGGATTCTGCAAGAAGTAAATCAGGACTTGAAAGCACAAAGCTGCCGGGAAAACTTGCCGACTGTTCTTCCAATGAGCCTGAACTCTGCGAAATATATATCGTAGAGGGAGATTCTGCAGGCGGTTCCGCAAAAGACGGAAGAGACAGAGTGCACCAGGCAATTCTTCCTCTGTGGGGAAAAATGCTTAATGTTGAAAAAGCAAGACTTGATAAGGTTTACGGAAATGAAAAACTTATGCCGGTTGTTACGGCTTTGGGCACAGGAATAGGCGAAGATTTTGATATAAATAAATTAAGATATCATAAAATCGTTATTATGGCCGATGCCGATGTGGACGGTGCACATATCAGAACGCTTCTTTTAACATTTTTCTTCCGTTATATGAAACCTCTTGTAGAGGGCGGATTTATTTATCTTGCACAGCCCCCGCTTTTCAAATTAAGCAAGGGCAAAAAAAGTGTTTATGCTTATTCTGATGAAGAAAGAGATAAATATATTGAAGAAATGGGCGGACAGTGCGATATTCAGCGCTATAAAGGTCTTGGTGAAATGGACCCGACACAGCTTTGGGAAACAACCATGGACCCTGAATTCCGCACAATGCTCAGAGTAACGATTGACGATGCGCAAAAGGCGAGCGAAAACTTTTCTATACTTATGGGAGATAATGTTGAACCGCGCCGTGATTTTATAGTTAAGAATGCTAAATTCGTTCAGAATTTGGATATTTGATTTTAATTTTTTAACAAAATAACTCCCAAGGAGATTAAAATGGCTGAAGAAATAATTAGATATGACAATCAGAAAATTGTTAATGTTGAAATAAGTGATGAAATAAGAAAAGCATTTCTTGATTATTCAATGACTGTTATTGTGAGCCGTGCTCTTCCCGATGTAAGAGACGGTTTGAAACCTGTTCACAGGCGAATTCTTTACACAATGTTTGAAAATAATCTTTATCCCGATAAAGCTTACAGAAAATGTGCAGATACAGTGGGTTCTGTTTTGGGAAGATATCATCCGCACGGTGATGCATCTGTTTATGATGCGATGGTGCGTCTTGCGCAAACCTTTTCTATGAGATATATGCTTGTGGACGGACACGGAAACTTCGGAACAGTAGACGGGGATCCTGCTGCCGCATACAGATATACAGAATCAAGAATGAGTAAAATAAGCATGAAAATGCTTGCTGATATTGATAAGGACACAGTGGATTTTGCACCGAACTATGATGACCGTTTAAAAGAACCCACTGTTTTGCCGTCAAGATTTCCGAATCTGCTTGTAAACGGTTCTTCCGGTATTGCTGTTGGTATGGCAACAAATATTCCGCCTCACAATATGAAAGAGGTTTCGGAAGGTGTTAATTATCTTATTGATCATCCGGATTGTGATGTTCCGGAATTAATGCAGTACATAAAGGGTCCTGATTTTCCGACAGCGGGAATTATTATGGGCACAAAAGGTATAAAAGAAGCATATTCAACGGGAAGAGGAAAAATATATCTTCGCGCAAGAGCAGAAATTGTTGAAGATAAGGGAGACAGATATAAAATTATTGTTACAGAACTTCCTTATCAGGTAAAAAAGGCGGAGCTTATATCCAAAATTGCCGAGCTTGCCAAGGACAAGCGTCTTGAAGGAATTGCTGATATTAAGGACTTTTCAAACCGTAAGGGAATGCATATTGAAATAACAGTAAAAAGAGATGCAAATGCACAGGTGGTTTTAAACAATCTGTTTAAAATGACACAGATGCAGGTTACCTTCGGTGTTATTATGCTTGCGCTTGTTGACGGCGTGCCGAAATGTCTTTCTCTTAAAGAAATGCTTACCAATTACATTAAGTTCAGAGAAGAAATTATCACACGCAGAACAAAATTTGATTTGAAAAAAGCGCAGGACAGAAAGCATATTTTAGACGGTCTTGCCAAAGCAATTGATATTGTTGATGAAATCATTGCAACAATCCGTGCATGCAAAGGCGGAAAATCAGAAGCCAAGCAGGCAATTATTGAGAAATTCGGTTTTGATGACCCACAAGCAACAGCCATTGTTAATTTCCAACTTGGTCAGCTTGCCGGATTGGAAATTGAAAAAATAAACAATGAAATCAGCGAACTTAAAGCAAAAATTGAAGATTTTATGGATATTCTTGCCCATGAAGAAAGAGTTTTTCAAATAATCAAAGAAGAATCTGCAGAAATTGTTGATAAATTCGGAGATGAAAGAAGAACAGAGATAAGCGCTGTTATAGGTTCTGTTGAAGATGAAGATTTAATTCCCGTTGAAGAATCCATTCTTACACTTACAAATATGGGTTATATGAAACGCATGACGGTTGATACCTACAAGGCACAGAACAGAGGCGGCCGAGGAATAATGGGTATGAGTAGAAGAGAAGAGGATGTTGCAAAAACAATGTTTTCCTGTTCTTCACATGATGTTATCTTTATCTTCACAAATAAGGGAAAGGTTTTCAGAAAAAAAGCATATGAAATTCCTGCTTCTTCAAGAACGGGAAAAGGTATGAATGTTGTTAATCTGCTTCCGCTTGAAAAGGAAGAAACCGTTTCGGCAATGGTTAAAATTCCGGAGGATGAAAGCAGAAAGTATTTGTGTATGGTTACGAAAAAGGGTGTAATCAAAAGAACAGATATTAATGAATATCAGCATATCCGCCAAAGCGGTATTATTGCAATTAACCTGGATGAAGGTGATGAACTTGCATATGTTGAAATCACAGACGGCGAAAGAAAGCTTGTTGTTGCTACGCATGATGGAATGTGTATTTGCTTTAATGAATCGGATGCAAGACTTATTGGAAGAACAGCAAGAGGCGTGAGGGCAATAACACTTTCAGAGGATGATTATGTTGTTGGCTTTGCCGCATCGCTTGAAGGCTATACATTGCTTACGGTTTCTGAAACCGGCTTCGGCAGAAAGAGCAGTTTTGATGATTACAGAGTGCAGAGCCGCGGCGGCAAGGGACTTATCAATTACCGCACAGCGCAGTACGGCAAGGTTGCAATGATTGCGCCGGTAACAGACAAGGAAGATGTTATTATGATTACAAGCGACGGTATTGTTATCAGAACACATGTTGACCAGATTTCAACATTCCAGAGACCAAGCAAGGGTGTTAAGGTAATGAGAGTGAATGACGGAGAAAAGGTTGCCACCATTTCTGTTGTGGACAGATTTGAAGAGGAAACTGAAGAAGTACAGGATTCTGAAAATACGCAAGCAGAAAATCAGCCGGAAGACAATAACGAATAAGTAAAAAAGCGGTGAGAAATCACCGCTTTTTTTGTAATCAAATTTACATGTTTTTGTATTTGATGAATAAAAAAATGTATGCAGCAAAAAGCGGATGAAAGCATGCCGCTTTTACAAAAAAATTTATGATTCATTTTCCATTATTTTATTTACAATTTATTTATTGAAATATATGCTGTTTTGATATATAATGCTTTTGTGTATGAAAAATTTTTGAGGGGAGTTGTTCACCAATGAGTGACCGTTCTTTTGATTTAGATGATATTCTTAATGAAATAATAAGCAAAAATGTTGGCGAGGATATGAAGGCCAAAGTGGATGAAATTGACAAAGCCAAGAAAAATGAAAATATTAAGGCAGACAAGCCTGTTGAAGAAAAAGCTGAAAAAGTTAAGGAAGATAAGAAAGAAGCAGTGCCGGAAAAACCGGCAGAAGAAAAGAAACCGGCTGCAGCCGAGGAAAAAAAGGATGAAACTGTTTCTGAAGATAAAAAGGAAAATATTGCAGAAGTGAAAGAAGAGAAGCCGGCAAAGCAGGAAACAATTTCCGAAGAAGCGGCAGAGGATAATACCGCTGTTTTTGAACAGCCGCCGGCAGGCTTTGATTTTGAAAATATTTTGGATAATAGGGATTCAACACTGCCGGAAGCAAATGACAACAGTGATTTATTTGAACTTGGCGGTTATGAAAATGAAACATTGAACAGACAAAGCAGATCAAAAAAGAAAAATAAGAAAAAATGGCATAAAACACCAAAAGGAAAAATATTTATTTCTGTAATCGTTTTGCTTTTTGCGGCAATTGCCGGAACAGCAGCATACGGCTTTTGGTTTGTTAATAATACGCTTAATACAATTACAAATAACGACCCGAACAGAGATCAGGATAATTCCACAATTGATGAATGGAAGGGAATGGACGAATTTTCAGAATCCTTTATTACAATTACGGAGGATTCAAGAGCAAATGTTTCCTCTTACCGTGATATGGTAAAAAAATGGTATTACAACGGTGAACCTGTAAGATCAAGCAATGTTATAAATGTTATGCTTATAGGCGAAGATACAAGAGGAGAAAATATTACAGACAAGGGCACAAGAGCCGATTCTGCCATTATTGCCAGTGTTAATACAAGCACAGGCGAAATTGTGTTAACTTCTATTCTTCGTGATGCTTATGTTTACTATGAAACAACCATTGGTGATGAAACAACAGGCAGATGGGATAAAATAAACAGTGCCATGTCTTACGGCGGTGTTAACTGCTATATCAACGCTGTTGAAAGAATGTTTAAAGTAAATATAGATAACTATGTTATTGTAAATTTCTCAAGCTTCCAGAAAATTATTGATTCTTTGGGCGGAGTAAATATTACTATGACAAATGCGGAAATAAAAGAAATAAACAATCATCCCGGAACATACGGCGGAGTAAAAATAGACGGTTCGGCAGGCGAACTTCTTCTGAACGGAGAGCAGGCGCTTGCTTACTGCAGAATCAGACATCTTGATTCAGATAATGTTCGTGCAGACAGGCAGAAAACCGTGCTTCTTCAGCTATTCAAACAGATTAAAGGCGCTTCGGCATTTAAGCTGGCTGAAGTTGTTACAACACTTCTTCCTTATGTAAAAACAGGTTATTCAAAATCAGAAATTATTTCAATAGGCCAGTATGCACTGTCACACGGCTGGATTGCATATAAAACGGTTACATATACCGTTCCTACAAATGAAACAGACACAGACGGTTCGGCAATTACCACCTGCAAGGGCGGCACATATTACGGCGCATGGATATGGAAAGTGGACTGCCCGCTTGCTTCGCAGATTCTGCAGAAGAAGATATACGGAAAAACAAGTATTGTCTTGGCAGAAAACAGACCGAATTTTTCAGCAATCAGCGATTATTAATAAAAAAGAAATCCGAACTTAGGTTCGGATTTCCGTTTATTATATAACAAAATTAAAAGGGGTTTTTATTTTATGCCTGCAATTACAACATTTTTGGGATTTACAATCAGAATGCTGTTATCGGTTCTTCTTGGTGCAATTATTGGTACCGAGCGGGAACTGACAAAACATTATGCGGGAATCGTAACCAATATTATTGTTTGTGTGGGTGCATTTGCATTTACTTCATTTTCTTATATTGCCGGCGGTGCAAATGTTGATGTTACCAGAATTGCCGCGCAGATTGTTTCAGGAATCGGCTTTTTGGGCGCCGGCGTAATTTTAAGTGACGGTACAAAAGTAAAAGGAATCAACACTGCCGCAACAATATGGGCATCAGCCGCGGTTGGTACACTTTGCTGTCTTGATAAATTCTGGTATGCCGTGCTTGTTGCAGCAGCTATTCTTATTTCACATCTTGTTATTCATCCGATAACAGAGGCAATAAAAAAGAAAAGCGAATATGATAAAACAAAGCCAAGCAAAACGGAAACCTATTACAGTGTTTCTGTTGTATGTGCCGAAGAAAATGCACCGAAAATTAAGGCGGATATGATAGAACAGATAAGAAATACAAATGATGTTTTGTTAAGAAAGCTCCAGACCACAGATTTGGACAGCGGAAATGTTAAGGTAAGAGCGGAAATTTCGGCAAAAAACAAAAATCATGAACTGATTGAAAGTATCATTGCAGTGATAGCGGCAAATAAAAATATCATTTCCACAGGATGGAAGCATGTATAAAAAACAGCACAATCTAAAGACAAATAAAAACCCCGTCTAATCGGGGTTTTTATTTATGTAACAGATTCTATTTATCAGAGAAAAGAAATAAAGTTTTTCAGTTCTTTTTTTGCCGCAGAATTCGGTCTTCCGACAAAACTGTGCCCGCCGTTTTTTATTAATTTAAAACAGATATTTCTTTTGGGATTTGAATTTTTATATACTTCAAACGCTTTCATGGAATAATTCGGGTCCACCACACTGTCTTTTGTTCCGTGAAGCAAAAGAACACTATTTTTGTAATGTTTGATTTCATTGCAAAAATCAATATTTATAACGTCTTCAACATAACATTTTCCAAGTTTCATGGGACCGCACCAAATTGTTTTGGGTGGATTGGACGGATTAAATTTTGCAAGCATCATTTTGCCTTTGCGTGCATCATCGGGAATACAGAAGGCAGGATAAAACAAAATCAGTTTTGATATATCATATGTTTCTTTTGCCGCCAGTAAAGAGCAGACAAATCCGCCTTGGCTACAGCCCATTAGCGTTATGCCGCTTTTTCGGGAATAATTTTTTGAAAGTGCGTATTCAACAACACATGCAAGGTCTTTTACTTCTGTAAGAACAGACATTTCATTTGTTGAACCGTCACTTTTTCCTTTCAGTAAGCTTCCGCCGCAGAAATCAAAGGTATAGGTTAAGTATCCGGCTGAAGCAAGAATTTTAGCATACTGTTTAACGGTTGCCTGAAAAGCCATAAATCCGTGGCAGACAATTGCAATCGGAAGATGATTTCCCTGCGGTCTGTACTCTGTTCCCCTTATTGTTAAAGTATCTCTTTGGCAGGAAAAAACAGATTTCGTTATTTTCATATATTGCTCCTGTTATATGTTCAAAAAAACAATTTATTTTTTTGCTGAAATAGGAGAGGTATCTGCAACTTCAAGCTTATTTGCCTGCATCCACAGAGAAGGTGTGATGCGCAGCTTAAAGCCATAGCCCGCTTCCATCTGCCAGTGTGCCATTGGGGCTTCCGGTATGCCGTAGCAGGAAAGGATTGCCATAAGAACGCCTGCATGACCGACGATAGCGGCAGTTTCCGTACCGCTTTTTATCATGCCCTGCACAATTTTTTCAAAAGCAGAACAAACCCTTGCAAAAAATTCCGCATTGCTTTCGCCGTAAGGCGTTTTTGCATGCATATCACCGCGAATCCATGTTTTAAAATCTTCATTATCTTTTAAATCTTCTGCCGTACAGCCTTCAAATTCACCGAAGTTATATTCAATCAAATCATTTATTACAATTGGGTTTTGATTCGGAAACATGATATCGGCGCTTTCAATACATCTTTTTAAAGGGGAAACAAATACTGCCTGCACCTGAGGATAATGATGATGTGCTTTTATGCTTCTTAGTGAAGATATACTATCTGTAGTAAGCGGTAAATCTGTATGCCCAATATACTGTGCGTTTAGATTTCCTTTTGTTAATCCATGGCGAAAAAGATAAATTGTGTATGTTTTCATTTTTAAACCTCCGTATTAAGCCAATAATTACAATTTATTTACAAAACAAAGTTTTCATTTACTTATGCGACTACAAAGTGTATAATACTGAATGTATAAAAAAGAGAAAAAAGGATATGTAAAAATGGTAGGAAACAGGGAAAGAAATTCCAAATTTGCCGCAGTATTATCACAGTTGAGAAAAGAAAGAGGAAGCAGTCAGAAAAAGGCTGCAGCCGATTTGGGAATAAGCCAGGCGCTCTTAAGCCATTATGAAAAAGGAATAAGAGAATGCGGACTGGACTTTATTATCAAATGCAGTGATTATTACGGGGTTACCACAGATTATCTGCTTGGTGTTTCGGAAAGCCGGTACGGAATAGACGAGGATTATCTTTATAAAATCACAACAGAAGAAAATGAGGGTTCTTCCATCAGCTCGGTTTCACAGGGAATGAAAATTTTGCTTGAAACCGCAGTAGCATCATCTGAAGGAACAGATGTTATTCGCTATCTTCACGATTATTATATGCTGTGTCTATACCGCGGCGCACTTACACTTGCCAAATCGGGCAAGCTGCCGTCTGAGATGTTCAGCCTGGATTATACAATCGGACACGAGCTTGCATCTGCCGCAATATCCCTTCTGGATGCCCGTTTTGTTTTTATTGAGGATAAATCCAGAACCGGTGCGGATTTTATAAATAAATCAGAGCTTCACACAATTATCAGAGAAGCTGAACAATATCTTATGGAAAATCTGATTTCAGAATAATAGTTCAAGCTGTGTTTTTTCGGCAGAAATATATTTTAAAATGATCGCTGTGGATTTTTCCGCGGCGATTTTTTTGAATGCAGGATAATCAATTTGGGCATTTTCGTCGCCGCCGTCGCTTACAGAGCGAAGAACGGCAAAAGGAATACCGTTTGCTTCGCATACATGGCCGATTGCCGCACCCTCCATTTCACCGCATATGGCGCCGAAATGGTTTTTCAAAAAGGATTTCAGCGAGCTTTCGGCAATAAAGGTATCACCGCTTGCAATGGTGCCGCGGCGGATTTTTTCTCCGGAAAGAATAGCAATTCTTGCAAGCTTATCGGATATTTCCCGGTTTGTTTCTATTTTTATTTTATTAAGCCCGTTTATATATCCCCTTGGTTCGCCGAGTGCGGTAATATCAATATCATATTCACACACGTCATCTGCAATAACAATGTTTTTTATGACCACATCATCGGAAAGAGAACAGCCCACGCCGATATTTATAATTTTATCCGTATCAAAATTATCTATCATTGCCTGTGTGCAGACAGCGGCGTTTACCTTGCCCGGATTGCACTGTGCAACGCATACCATTACATCATCAATATAGCCGCAGACAAAGCAGCAGCCGGCAAGATTTGTTGAAACAGGATGAATGATTTTCTTTTTTAATGTATTAACTTCAACATCCATTGCGCCGATAATGCCAATCATAATTCGTACCTCACAGTTAAAAATTAGTGTTTACGGAAAAGTTATCCCCAATATGTAGTATTATTATAATATATATAATTAAAAAAAACAAGATTTATTAATTTTATGTTGACAAGGTGGCGAATTATATAATATAATGTTTATCGCTATTGGTATAAGCCTGTGCTATGCCGCACAGAGAATATAAAGATTAAGACAAGTTTAGTCTGTGAAAGGTAGTGAATTTAATGAAAAGAACATTTCAGCCAAAGAAAAGACACGCACAGAAGGAGCATGGCTTCAGAAAGAGAATGTCAACAAGAAGCGGAAGAAAAGTTTTGGCAAGACGCCGCGCAAAGGGCAGAAAGCAGCTTTCTTATTAATTAGGAACAAACACAGAAAATTTTGTGTGTTTCCGCAGTTTAAAACAAATAAATGGGCAGAAAGCAGTACTTGCCGTTTCTGTCTAAGGGAAACGAAATCGTGAAAAGCAATACCTTAAAGGAAAACAAGGATTTTCGCCGTTTATATTACCGTGGAAAAAGTGCCGCCTCGCCATGTCTTGTTACATATGTAATGAAGAACCGGAGCGGACATGTCAGAGTGGGTATAACAAGCGGGAAAAAAATAGGAAAGGCAGTGCAGCGAAACAGAGCGCGAAGAGTGATCAGAGCCGCGTTTTCAGAACTTGAAAACCGCATTTCTTCAGGCTGTGATATTGTGTTTGTTGCACGCACTAAGACAACAGAGGTTAAAATGCAGAGCGTTTTGGCAGATATGGAAAAGCAGCTTGCTTTCTTGGGGGTTATCAAATGAAAAGCCTTCTGAAAAAGCTGTTGATATTTCTTATCCGCACATATCAGCTCACAATCAGCCCCCGTTTTTCTAACGGTGCCTGCCGCTATGTGCCAACCTGTTCTCAGTATGCTGTTGAGGCAATAGAGATACACGGTATTTTTAAAGGCACGTTTCTTGCCGCAAAGCGAATTTTAAGGTGCAACCCCTTTTTCAAAGGCGGTTACGACCCGGTTCCCCCAAAAAAGATTAAAAATGAGGAAAACAAATGATTATGTTTAATCCTAATTTACTTGCAATGTCTGCAGACGGCGGCCTGTTCGGCACTATATTTATGCCGCTTTACTGGCTGTTCGGAAAGTGTATGCACATTTTGCTTGAGCTGCTGAGCAATGAGTATTTTATTGCGATTGTTTTATTTACTGTTCTTACACGATTGGTGCTTCTGCCTATAAATATTCATCAGCAGAAAACAACCTCCAAAAGTGCAAGACTGCAGCCAAAAATTCAGAAAATTCAGAAGAAATATAATGTTCGCGGAATCAGCGATGCAAGAGAACGCCAGAGGGCACAGGCGAAGCTTAATGAAGAAATGCAGGCGCTTTATGCCCGTGAAGGTCATAACCCTATGCAAATGGGATGCGGACCGATGGTTTTTCAGATGCTTTTTCTTATGGGAATTGTGGGAATTATCTACTATCCGCTTTCTTATGTAATCGGAATGGGAAATATAGGCGACAGCACAGATGTTCTTACAAAGCTTTTGGAGGGTGTTAACTATTCGGGCAATTACCTTCAGCTCGGAATTCTTGAAAACTGGGAGGCGCTCAGAGATACTGTTGCAGCCCAGCTTCCGGAATTGTTTACTGCCGACAGAATTGCCGATATAGATGCATTTCGCGCCGGTCTTAATATAGGAAGCCTTGATATGACAGCGATTCCGCACTGGAAAGACGGAATCATTGTGATTGTTCCTATTTTATCGCTTATAACCTCGCTTGGTTCAACCATTATTTCTTCATTGATTCAAAAGAAAAACAACCCTGCCGCCGCACAGCAGATGAGCCAGATGATGATAATGATGCTTATGATGCCGTTATTTTCATTTTATATTGCATTTAAGGTGCCTGCAGCCGTTGGTTTTTACTGGATTATTTCAAACTTAATTGCAATAATTCAGCAGTTGTTTATTGCAAAGTTTTTCCCTCCGAAAAAGAGTCAGGCAAAGCTTATGGTTGAGAATACGATATACCGCCGCTCAAGAGAGGAAAATATCAAGAAAATTAAATAATCGGAGGATTGTATGATAAAGGAATTTATCGGAACCGGAAAAACGGTTGCAGAAGCTACCGTTGCAGCAAAAACCGGTCTGAATGCTCCGGCTTTAGCTGATATAAATGTAGAAGTTGTTGTAATGCCTGCCAAGGGTTTTCTTGGATTCGGCAAAAAAGATGCGAAGGTTAAAGCATGGTACGATGACGGAAGAAAAGAAGAAAAGCCGAAGCAAAGAAAGAATGCGCCTGCAAAGCGTGTTGAAAAAAAGGCAGAAAAGAAAGCTCAGCCGAAGAAAGAGCCGGTAAAAAAGGAAGCTGTTAAAAAAGCTGCATCACAAAAAGCAGAGGCTTCTGTGGAAAAAGCTGAGAATTCAGAAGTGAAAATTACAGATGCTGATATTGATAAGAATATAGCAGTCGGTTATCTTAAAAATATGCTTAGCGGTCTTAAAATCGAAGATGCAGAAATCAGTGCTGCCGTTGTTGACGGTGTGCTTCAGATGGAAATAAGCTGTGATGATTACGGCATTATTATCGGACGCCGCGGTGAAACGCTGGATTCACTTCAGTATCTTACAAGTCTTGCAGTTAAGAAAAGCTGTGATAAATATGTAAGAGTAACAATTAATGTTGGCAATTACAGAGAAAAGAGAATGGATACTCTTAAAAATCTTGCCATAAAAAATGCAAATTATGTTTTGAGAACCGGCAGAAGATATACCTTTGAGCCTATGAATCCGTATGAAAGAAGAATTATTCATACAACCGTTCAGGAAATTGAAGGTGTTGAATCATTATCTGTTGGTTACGGTCAGGACAGAAAGGTTGTCATTCAGTCTGTTAACGGCGGAAGAAACCGCAGAAGCAGTTCACAGAATGCAGCAGCACTAAAAAACGCTGCGCATAAAGCAGACCGTGCTGATTTGCCGAAATTCGGTAAAATTGAGGTTAAGAAAGACTGATTGAAACGATTTAAAACAGTTTTTGTATAAAAGAATAAAAGCGGCGGAATCTTTCCGCCGTTTTTTGAACGTGGAAGGAGAGAATTATGGAAAAAACCATTGCAGCCGTGGCAACAGGAAATGCCGCAGGAGGAATAGGCGTTATCAGAATAAGCGGTGAAAATGCAGTTGAAATTGCAGACAAGGTTTTTTTTGCTGCAGACGGTTCTTCTCTTTCTGAATTAAAAGGCTACAGAGCAAAGTACGGCAGCATAATGGAGCAGGGCAAACCCCTTGATAATGCGGTTGCGCTTGTTTTTCGTGCTCCGAAAAGTTATACAGGTGAGGACGTTTGTGAACTTTCGGTTCACGGCGGAATTTTTATTGTTGAAAAAACACTTGAAGCAGTTTTTAACGCCGGTGCGGTGCCTGCAGAAGCAGGTGAATTTACAAAACGTGCATTTTTAAACGGAAAAATGGATTTAACCCAGGCGGAAAGTGTGGCAGATTTAATATCGGCAGAGGGTGAAACGGCAGCGCTTGCTTCATTCAATGCGCTTCAGGGTTCTTTGAGCAATAAAATAAACAGTATTCTGCAAATTCTTACCGACTGTTCGGCCAATATGGCAGCATGGGTTGATTATCCTGATGAAGAAATTCCCGATCTTGAGGATGAGGAGCTTGAAAAGTCTTTATCTTCTGCGGCAAAGGCTTTAAAAGAGCTTGTTGAAAATTATGAAAACGGCAGAGCGATGATTCAGGGAATTGATACGGCGATAGCCGGGCGTCCCAATGCCGGCAAATCAACACTTATGAATTTGCTTTCCGGAACAGATAAAAGTATTGTTACAAATATTGAAGGAACAACAAGAGATATTGTGGAAGAAAGCGTTCGGCTTGGCAGTCTTGTTCTGCATCTGAGCGATACGGCGGGGCTTCGGAAATCCGCCGATAAGGTTGAGGCTATCGGAATTGACCGTGCATACGGAAAAATTGAAAGTGCTTCACTTATTTTGCCTGTGTTTGACAGCAGCCGTATTCTGAACAAAGAGGATATTCATCTTATTGAACTGTGCAGAGGAAAAAAGGCAGTTGCAATTATCAATAAAACAGACCTTGTTCAAAGAGCGGATGTGGATTTAATTACGGGTGCGTTTGAACATTATGTTTTTATCAGTGCAAAAAACAGCAAATGCACAGCGGAAATTGAAAATCAAATCAAGGAGCTTTTCGGAAGTTCTGATTTTGATGCATCTTCTCCAATACTTGCCAATCAAAGGCAGAAGCAGTGCTGCCGCAAGGCAATGGATTATATTTTTGATGCGGTATCTTCCCTTGTTATGGGTGTTACAAGAGATGCGGTGAATGTTTTGATAGATTCGGCAATTGATGAATTGCTTTCTTTAACAGGAAAAAAGGCGAATGTTGAAGTTGTTAATAACATTTTCAGCAAATTCTGTGTGGGTAAATAATTATGGAATATTTTTCGGGAAATTATGATGTTATTGTTATCGGTGCCGGGCATGCAGGAATTGAAGCCGGGCTTGCTTCCGCGCGTCTTGGCTGTAAAACGGCTGTTTTTACAATTAATCTTGACTGGATTGGAAATATGCCGTGCAATCCTTCCATCGGCGGTACATCCAAGGGGCATCTTGTAAGAGAAATTGATGCGCTTGGCGGAGAAATGGGAAAGGCGGCAGATAAGTACAGCCTTCAGAGCAGAATGCTGAACCTTGGAAAAGGTCCTGCTGTTCATTCGCTTCGTGCCCAGATTGACCGGCGTGAATATTCTAAGGGAATGAAGCATGTTCTTGAGCTTGAGCCAAACCTGGAAGTACGGCAGGCAGAGATAACGGATATTTTAAAAACAGAAAACAGTTTGTGGAAGGTTAAAACAAGACTGAATGCGGTATTTACATCAAAAGCTGTTATTTTAGCAACCGGAACGTTTCTTGGCGGAAGAGTTTATATCGGCGAAGTATCGTATGAAAGCGGACCGGACGGTATGTTTCCGGCGGCACAGCTTTCTGAAAGTCTGAAAAAACTTAATATTCCGCTCAGACGGTTTAAAACCGGCACACCGGGAAGAGTGAACAGAAAAAGCATTGATTTTTCCAAAACCGAGGTGCAGACAGGCGATGAACACACAGTTCCTTTCAGTTTTGATACGGAAACCCCGCCTGAAAATAAAGTTTGCTGTCATATAACATATACAAATGAAAAAACAAAACAGGTTATTCTTGAAAATCTGCACCGTTCGCCTATGTACAGCGGAAAGATTGAGGGAAAAGGACCCCGTTACTGTCCAAGCTTTGAAGATAAAATTGTAAGGTTTGCCGATAAAGAAAGACATCAGTTGTTTATTGAACCGTGCGGACTTGAAACAGAAGAAATGTATCTTCAGGGGCTGTCTTCTTCTTTGCCGGAAGAGGTGCAAATTGCTTTTATTCATACAATTCCCGGCCTTGAAAATGCGCAGGTTATGAGAACGGCTTATGCAATTGAATATGATTGTGTTGATCCGACTGCGCTGAAGGCAACATTGGAATTTAATGATATAGAAGGGCTTTACGGTGCAGGTCAGTTCAACGGTTCAAGCGGATATGAAGAAGCAGCGGCGCAGGGTTTGGTTGCAGGTATAAATGCTGCACTTAAAATCAAAGGAAAAAGTCCGCTTGTTCTTGACAGAGGCGGCTCCTATATCGGAACACTGATAGATGATCTTGTTACAAAAGGCTGTTCGGACCCATACAGAATGATGACAAGCAGAAGTGAATACAGGCTTGTGTTAAGACAGGACAATGCTGATGTTCGCCTTACACCGATTGGATATGAAATCGGACTTATCAGCGAAGCAAGATACAAAAAATTCATTGAAAAACAGCGCATGGTTTCGGATGAACTGCAAAGGATAACAAACACATCGCTGCATATATCGGATGAACTGCAGAATATTTTGGAAAAATGTTCAACAGCGCCCTTAAAGAAGGGATGCAAAATTGTTGAACTGCTGAAAAGACCGCAGGTTACATATAAAGATTTGGAAAGTGTGGATGTTACACGGCCGGATTATCCCTTTGAGGTTTTTGAGCAGGTGGAAATTGCTGTAAAATATGAAGGATATATTGTTCGTCAGGAACAGCAGATAAAAGAAATGCGCCGTATTGAATGTAAAAAAATACCGGAAGATATAGATTATGCATCCCTGAAAGGCTTACGTCTGGAGGCTGTTGAAAAGCTTTCTAAAATTCGCCCTCAGAATTTGGGACAGGCCAGCCGTATCAGCGGCGTTAACCCTGCCGATATTACTGCGCTTAATATAATTTTGGAGACATTATGATTAACATTGAATTTTTAAACAGTGAAGCCTGCAGGCTTGGTATCAATTTGGATGCAAAAGCACTTAAACGTTTTGACCTGCTTGCACAAAGACTTGTTTCTTGGAATAAAAATGTAAATTTAACGGCTATAACCGAACCGGATGAAATTGTTTTAAAACATTTTATAGACAGTATAACGCCGCTTGCTTATATTTCACCTGAACATGGGGCAAAAATAATAGACGTTGGATGCGGCGCAGGCTTTCCGGGTCTTCCTTTGCTGATTGCCAGGGAAGATTTTGATGTTACGTTTCTTGATTCCATTCAAAAGAAATTGAAATTTATTGACGATGTTCTTGAAAACACGGCACTCTTCGGAACAACTGTTCACGGAAGAGCAGAGGATTTCGGAAATAATCCTGAATTCAGAGAAGCATATGACTATGCATTTACACGTGCTGTTGCGCCGCTGAATGTTTTGGCTGAATACTGTTTGCCTTTTGTTAAAACAGGCGGTTTATATGTTTCTATGAAAGGTGCAGATGATGAAACAGAAACAGGAAAAAATGCGATAAATATACTTGGCGGTAAAATAGAAGATGTTGTTTCATTTAAACTTTCAAACGGAGACAGCAGAAATTTAATTATTATAAGGAAAGTATCGCAAACTTCGCCAAAATACCCCAGAAAGGCAAAGAAAATAGCAGGTGCACCACTCTGATTTAACAATATTATGTCGATTAAAAAGGATTTCTTGTGTTAAGAAATCCTTTTTTTCTGTTAAACTTTATGGTATTATTTAAACAAGGAGTTGAGGACAAGATGCCCGAGGAAGTAATAAGAATACCGACTGAAAAGCTATTGCCCAATCCTTATCAGCCAAGAAAACAGTTCAAATCCGAAGATTTGCTCAGTCTGGCAGATTCTATAAAAGAAAACGGCGTTTTGCAGCCGCTTCTGGCGAGGCGTATTAATAACAGTGATTATTTTGAAATCATTGCCGGAGAGAGAAGACTCCGTGCGTCTATACTTGCAAACATGCAAACGGTTCCGTGTTTGGTCGTTGACTGTGATTATGAAGAAAGCGCAATTTATTCCATACTGGAAAACATTCAGCGTGCAGATTTAAGTTTTTTTGAAGAGGCCCAGGCGATTGCTCATATGCAAAGTCATTTTAATCTTACGCAGGAGCAGATTTCCAAAAGGCTTGGAAAAAGCCAGAGTGCGCTTTCAAATAAGTTGCGGATTCTTCGCTTGCCGATTGATGTAAGATATTTTATTGAAAAGGAAAATCTTACAGAACGTCATGCACGTGCATTGCTGAAATGTGAAAATGAAAAGCAAATGTGGACGGTTCTTAATACAGTTAAGGACAGACAGCTTAATGTTGAACAAACAGAAGCATTTATTGCATCGCTGACCAGACCGAAAGAAAAGAAACCGAAAAATGTAGTTAAAATATTCAGAGATGTCAGAATTTTTGTTAATACAGTGAATAAAGCCATTAATACAATGATTCAGTCCGGTATTCCGGCCGAAACAAATAAAACAGAAACTGACGATTATATAGAGTTTTATGTAAAAATACCTAAGAACGCCCAAAATGACGGGCAAAATACGCTTTTACAACAAAAAGCGTCTGATTCTGCTTAAAACGGGAAACCGTTTTAACATATTCTCCTCTTTTCATCACGTGGAATAGCCTGCCGACCGGCAGGCTATTCTGCTTTTTATTTCTCTTGTGTTCCATATGAAACATAAACACAATATATAGATTTTCATTGAAACAATGTTTCATCAAGCAATTGTTCTTCTTTTTTCTCTTTTGTTATGTTTCACGTGAAACATCTATATATAGTTGCATTTAATTATACAACCACAATTTTATAAAAAAATATGATGTGTTTCACGTGAAACATAATGTTTGATATTGAATATCGTATTTCAATATTGTATAATGACTAAGACGGAGGTGCATATATGGGAAAAACCGTAGCGATATTTAATCAGAAGGGCGGAGTCGGAAAAACAACAACCTGTGTAAACTTTGCAGCGGCACTTGGCGATAGAGGAAAAAAAACCTTGCTTGTGGATGCTGACCCGCAGGGAAATACAACAAGCGGTGTTGGTGTTGATAAATCCGTTATAGCAAATTCCACCTATGATATATTAATAAATAAAATACCGGCAAAAGATATAGTAACGCAAACGCAGTTTAAGAATCTATACATTCTGCCGGCAACCATGAATCTCGCAGGCGCTGAGCTGGAACTTGCCGAAGCGGAAGACAGATATACTGCTTTAAAAAAAGCGCTTGCTCCGCTTGTGGCAGATTTTGATTACATTGTTATTGACTGTCCGCCGAGTTTGGGACTGCTTAGTTTGAATGCGTTAACGGCATCCGACACTTTAATTGTGCCGCTTCAATGTGAATATTATGCACTTGAAGGATTAAGCCAGCTTTTAAGCACGGTAAGAACAGTTAAGCAGTATTATAATGAACATCTTGAGCTTGAAGGTGTTGTTTATACCATGTATGACAGCAGACTGAAGCTTACACAGCAGGTAATTGATGAGGTAAATAAATATTTTCCGAATAAAGCGTACAATACAATGATTCCGCGAAGTGTAAAGCTTGCCGAAGCACCAAGCTTTGGACTGCCTGTTATTTATTATGAAAAATATTCAAAGCCAAGCTTTGCGTATAAGAAGTTTGCAGATGAATTCTTAAAAAAACAGAAGAAATGGAAAATTTAAAGTAAGAGGTGTGATATGGCAAGAAAACAATCGGGGCTGGGGAAAGGTCTTGGAGCATTACTGCTTGAAAACACAACCGAGGATATGGTTGCAACAAATACGCTGCCAATAAGTGAAATTATTCCGAACAAAGAACAGCCCAGAAAAACATTTGACGAAACAGCGCTTTCAGAATTAGCGGAAAGCATTAAACAGCACGGTGTGTTGCAGCCGCTGCTTGTAAGACCGCTGACAGACGGCGGTTATCAGCTTGTGGCAGGAGAACGGCGCTGGCGTGCAAGCCGAATGGCAGGACTGCGCGAAGTTCCCGTTGTGGTTAAGGAATTAACCGATACGGAAACAATGGAAATAGCAATCATTGAAAATTTACAGCGAGAAGACCTTAATCCCATTGAAGAAGCGGAGGGTCTTCAGGCGCTGATTGACAAATGCGGATTTACGCAGGAGGATATAGCTGCAAGTGTGGGAAAATCGCGTCCGGCTATTGCAAACAGCCTCAGACTTCTGCGGCTTCCCGAAAATGTAAGAGACATGACTCGAAACGGAAGTATATCTGCCGGACATGCAAGAGCCTTGCTGGCGCTGGATAGTGAAGATATAATTTATGAAACCGCGCAGAACATAATCAAAAACAAGCTGACGGTGCGTGATGTTGAACGCCTGGCGAAAATTCAGGACAAGGGCGGCACACCGCTTCAGAAACGGTATAAAAGACGTGACAGTTTTTATGATGAAGTGGAATTGACATTATCAGAGGTGCTTGGCAGAAGGGTTAAAGTATATAACGGAAAAGGAAAGGGCACACTGGAAATAGAATTCTATTCACAGGAAGATTTAAAAAATATAGCAAATAAATTAGGAGAATAAACATGCTTGATATAAGATTTGTCAGGGAAAACCCGGAAACAGTAAAAGAAAATATAAAAAAGAAGTTTCAGGACAGCAAGCTGCCGCTGGTTGACGAAGTAATTGCACTGGATGAAGAAAAACGTGAAACACAAAAGAAAGCAGATGAGCTTCGTGCAAACAGAAACAAGATTTCAAAAGAGATAGGAAATCTTATGGCGCAGGGCAAAAAAGAAGAGGGAATGGCACTTCGTGCAAAAGTTAAAGAACAGGCAGAAGAACTTGAAGCGCTTTCTGCAAAGGAAACAGAGCTTAATGAAAAAGTAACATCTATTATGATGACCATTCCGAACATCATTGATGAAAGTGTACCGATTGGAAAAGACGACAGTGAAAATGTAGAAATTGAAAAATTCGGCGAGCCGATTGTGCCTGAATATGAAATTCCGTATCATACAGATATTATGGAAAGATTCAACGGAATTGATTTAGATGCAGCCGGTAGAGTTGCGGGCAATGGATTTTATTATCTTATGGGAGATATTGCAAGGCTTCATTCGGCGGTGCTTTCTTATGCGCGTGATTTTATGATAAACAGAGGTTTCACATATTGCATACCGCCTTATATGATTCGTTCTGCTGTGGTTGAGGGTGTAATGAGTTTTGCCGAAATGGATGCCATGATGTATAAAATAGAAGGTGAGGATCTTTATCTTATCGGAACCTCGGAGCATTCCATGATCGGAAAGTTTATAGATACAATTACGCCTGAAGCAGAACTTCCGAAAACATTAACCTCATATTCTCCGTGCTTCAGAAAAGAAAAAGGCGCACACGGAATAGAGGAAAGAGGGGTTTACAGAATTCATCAGTTTGAGAAGCAGGAAATGATTGTTGTTTGTAAGCCGGAGGAATCAAAAATGTGGTTTGACAGGCTTTGGCAGAATACCGTAGATTTGTTCAGGTCTCTTGATATACCTGTGCGCACACTGGAATGCTGTTCCGGCGACCTTGCAGATTTAAAGGTAAAATCAATAGATGTTGAAGCATGGTCTCCCCGTCAGAAAAAATATTTTGAAGTAGGATCCTGTTCAAATCTTTCAGACGCACAGGCAAGACGTTTGAAAATCAGAGCAAAAGGAGAAAACGGAAATTATCTTGCGCATACACTTAACAACACCGTTGCGGCGCCGCCGAGAATGCTTATTGCATTTCTTGAGAACAATCTGCAGGCAGACGGATCGGTTCTGATTCCGGAAGCCCTTCGTATGTATATGGGCGGAATGGATAAAATTGTTCCACAGAAATAACAGAAAAAGCACCGTGAATAATTTCACGGTGCTTTTGTTTTGTTTAGCAATGGTTGATAACCCCCGGTTCTACCGGGGGAGGAATAGAAAGCTTCAGTAAAAATAAAACCGCCGAGTTTGAAGCAAGGCGAGAGTTTTGGCGAAAAAATAACCTCGCAGTATAATAGAAACG
>CAOKRT010000007.1 GCA_948471205.1 uncultured Oscillospiraceae bacterium
AGTAGGTTTCCCCATTCATCATACAGATACTGTGCAATGAAGTTTCCGTTCTCTTCTGTAATACCGAGTACATCGCCTGAATGATTTGTCAGATAGAAATACTGAACTCCATTGAAGATAAAACCAAACGGTATATTATTGGTATCATACTGAAAGTACATGGTATTTGTTCCGTCACTCTGTGAAAGAATCACTCCGTCAAGCGTATTATAATACGTTGTTTTTCCGTTTACGGTTTTAGATACTCTTATACCATTTTCATCATACGTATAGGAATAAGTATTCTCTCCGTCCGTTATACTTTCAAGATTTCTTCCGCTGTTCCAAGTATAATTTCTATCTCCATAAGTAAGCACATTGCCGTTTGCATCATATGTTAATTCTACGCCGTTTACAGCAACAAGCCGGTCTTTCCAGCCTGTATCTGCATAGGTAAACAAAGTTGTTTCTCTTGGCTCTGCGTTTTCAAGGCTTCCGCTTGTGTAATCATAGACTTTTTTAGAGGTTATGTTTCCTCTTTCATCATATGAATAGGCAGCCGTATACGGATTTCCAAAAAAACGACTGTCTGTTCGCACAAGCTGGCTGTTTTTATCATATGCATAATCTGTACGAATATCTCCGTACACCTGAAAGGATATTCTGCCGGCATCATCATAAAAATCCGCAAGATTTGTTGAATATGTATTTTCCCCGCTTTTATAGGTATACTGCTTATTGACACCTATTTTATCCAAATATTCATATTCAATTTTAAGTGCATCTGCATTGTTATTTTTTATAACAGCAGACTTTATTTTTTCTTCAGTTTCGTCATCTGTCTGATAACTATATTCAACCGTATTATTATCAGAAGTATATGAAATGGATTTTTCCTTTACGACAGAGGAATAAACTGTGCCAAAATGATTTTCGGTTATTGTTTTGAAGCTCTCTGTTCCTGCAGAATTATCGGGTTCCGTTTTCTGCTCTTTATAGGATTGAACAAGAGAATTATCTGAAATTTTATATACATTTACAGTTTCGTCTTTTTCATAGGTATATTTTAAACCTGTGTCTGTATTTACCTTTTCAATTAACTTATTAGCCGTATTATATGTAAAGGTTACATACGGATTTTCAGCATTGTTATGATATTGAGCAGAAACTCTGCCGTTTTCATTATATGTATATCTGATTTTATCTTCATTTGCATAATCCGCAGACAGAAGATTATAATTTTCATCATAATGATAAGAAACCTTTTCTTCCCCTGCAGCTTTAACATTGGAAAGTTCACCGTGCGGCAGATAATTAAATTCATAAATATCAAATTCTTCACGAATTTCTACACCAACATCATTATAGGTATATTCCGTTGTTATATCAAACCTGTTTATTTCACGTTCAAGTTGATTTTTACTGTTATATACATATCTGTGTCCTGCATCAGAATCTGCATAGGTGTTGTTTTCAGGCAAGCCATCCTTTGATGCATCATAATCCTCTGATGATATTCTTTGTGTTACTCTGCCAAGATTATCATAAATTGTTCGTGTACATTTATTATTCACATCTTCCAAAAGATTTCTTCCTGCTAAATCATATATAAACTTAAAAGAGTTTTCATTATCAAAAGCAGTAAGTGAATTTCCTAATAAATCATATGTACAATTAACAACAATAGATGATTTGTCAGATTTCAATCTTTTGATTTTTGTTCTATTTCCATAAGCATCATACAAATATGAAAATGATTCATTATTTCTATGATCTATA
Organism: uncultured Oscillospiraceae bacterium; assembly: GCA_948471205.1. GTDB lineage: Bacteria > Bacillota > Clostridia > Oscillospirales > Acutalibacteraceae > Eubacterium_R. The sequence goes on from CAOKRT010000007.1 coordinate 1,759, forward strand.
ACAGAAGTAATCAAACCATCTGTATAAAGATATTCTGTTAAATCAAAGCAATTTAATGTTTCATCATACTGTTCAGGAATCGTTCCGTTATAATCCTCTTTTAATGTTGCTGAAAGAAGTACATTTCCTGTTGAATCATAAGAATAATATGTATATTTTGATTTATCATCCGAAACATTTTGTATTCTTTGACAATTACCGTCTGTATCATAGGTATAATATGCTTTATTCCCATTACTGTTGATTTCATTAAGCAATAAACCATTTGAATGATAGCTGTAAACAACCGTACTTCCGTTTTCATATACTTCTTTAATCAATCTGTTTTTCGCATCATACGTACAAGTTACGGAACTGCCGTTTTCTTCAGAATAATAAACATTTCCGAAATCATCATATTTGGCAACAGAGGTTTCCTCAGCAGAAGTATTTGCAGTTACAATATTACCGTTGTATGTATAATTTACATAAGCACCGCTGTCATAAACACGGCTTGTAATTCTGTTTAACGCATTATACTTTATTGTAACATCATTATTTTTAGAAACGCGACCGCTGTCATCATAGCTGTATGTATCTAAATACACCCCTGCCTGGTCAACAACAGAAATCAGCTTATTATCCGCATTATAAGTATACCGAATTACACCGCCTGCAGGATCGGTTAAAGAAACTATGTTTTTATTTTCATCATATCGGTAAACATATTCCCTGCCTGCTTCATCGGCTGCAATTATCCACGCATCGCTATGCGTAATATTTATTTTATCACCATTTCTGTTCGACAAAGAACATAACTGCCCCTGCGAATTATACTGATATACAATATCATCAAACTTAATGCTGTAGGAAGAAATACTGCCATCAGAAAACCGTGTTACATCAATGATATAATCACTATACGGATCATAATAGGAATACGCTGTTTTAGGCAGAAAAACATGCTTGGAATTATTCGGAAAAACAGCCGTTAAACGGTTTACTGCGCTGTTATGCTCTATAGAGCTGTTGACTGCAAAAAACCATTTATTGTTTGCATTATCATAGGTTCTTGCAAAATCAAGGTTTATGCCTTTGTAAGCAAAAGATGCATCCGTATTTGTTTCTTCATATTTCCCTGCAACATAATTGGGTTTGATTGTAGGAATGGAAGAAACAGGATATGTAACAGCATGTTCTATTGAAATATTCAATGCACTCGGCGGAGTAACAAAGGAAATATAAATAGTATCTTTATCTGTTGTAAACGGCTCTGAATAAGTATGCCATAATGTAAATATTTTCTTGGATATTCTGTAATATATCGGTCCCTTATTCTTAGGATTCGGGCTGTAAAGCACTATTTTTCCGTTTTCCCTATAACATTTCGGAAAATAGAAATTCAGAATTCTTTGAGAAGATACATTGCCTGCATTATCTTTAACACGAATATCAATATAATTGTAAATATCCTTTTCAAAGGTAATTACATTACTTTCAAACCATGTTTTTCCGCCGTTTATGCTGTATGCCGCAACACCTGACTGCAAGTCAGAAGCAGTTATGGTTACAGTGGTTGTGTCTTTTTCCGTATCATGATTATAAGTATAGGAGAATGTGGGTGCTGATTTATCTATTTTGTCAACGGTTACCGTGTCAACATATGCAATATTCCCCGCATCATCCCTTACATGAATATATACCGTCTGATTAGAAGTGATTGCCTCGCTGTTTTCCGCTTGCCATCTATACTTATTTTCGGATGTGCTGAAGCTGTATGCCGCCGGATGCAGCCCTGATTCGGCATCTTCTGCTCCATTTACCGTAAGTATAACATCTTCATTCGTCCATTCTGTTACATTGCCTGTAACATCTGTAAATGTCGGGGCGGTAATATCGCCTATAAATATCTTTTTCTCTCTTACTTCGGAAATATTTCCGGCGTAATCTCTTGCATAAATGTAAACATATGTATTTTCAGCAAATTCCGCCGTATTTTCTTTCTGCCAGTTATATACACCTTCCTGATCAGAGAAACTGTATTCTGATAAACCGGACTGTGAATCGGAAGATGATGCTGTTAAAATCACTTTATCTTCCGCATATGCTGCTGATACTTTCGGAGTAGTTGGTAAAGTTTTATCAATGCTGTTTATAACAACAGGATCTGCAACGGATATATCGCCGTTACTGTCTTTAAATGATATATAAACAATGCAGTTATTTGAAAATGCTTTATAAGGTTCTGTCTGCCATGAATAAGAATTTACGCTTGTTGAAAAACTGTATTCGGCAATATCGGCATTTTCATCAGTTGGCGTGGCTGTTAAAATAACATCTTCATTCGTCCAATCCGTTGCATTTCCGGTTATAATCGGATCAGACGGCTTGGTTTTGTCAATTTTATCTACATTAACAGACACTTCTGTTGAAATATTACCCGCATTATCCTTTGCGCACACATAGTATATACCATTTTCAGATACAGTTTTTGTATTTTCATTCTGCCAGTCAAACACACCGGATTCGGTTGAGAAACTGTAAGCCACGATGCCCGAAAGAGCATCCGTTGAATCGGCGGTTAATACAATATCGTTTTTAACCCTGCTTGTGGGCAAGCCGGTTACAACAGGCGTTGTCGGCTTTACTTTGTCAATTTTATCAACCTTTACAACAACAGCAGTTGATGTATTCCCTGCGTTATCTTTTGCACGGACATAATATGTGCCGTTGGCTGTAATTGTTTTTGTATTTGCAGTCTGCGCAGTAAATGCCGCATCATTTGCTGCAAAGCTATAGGATGCAACACCTGAAACAACAGAATAAACTTCATCTGTTGCATTTGCGGTTAAAACAATATCTTCATTGGTCCATTCTGTCGGATTTCCCGTAACGCTCAAAAGCTTCGGCGCCATTGTATCATTTACATAGTTAATAACCGTAAACGGTCTGTACTCAGAAGATATATAGTTTTGAGCGGCAAAGTTTTTCCAGCAATTTATATTTGTCTGTTCCGCATCGCTTATAAAAACAATGCCGTAATTTGCAGTTCCGTTTATCCATTTTTCAACAGCCGGCTTAATATTAAAGCTGTACAAATTGCTGTCATACGGATCATCCATACTATCGCCGTCAATGATTTTTGTTTCAAGCGCCGTTTCGGCATCATATTCAGGCATATTGTTCCACTTGATGCCTGTTTCGCTCCAACTGTTTTTTACCATATACGGTGTAACGGATAATGCGGTGGTATCTCCCGTCAATTCGCTTTCCCATATTTCTGCATTTTGAATAACCGCATACTTTTTTATATCCGCAGGAATATTGAAACGTGTATAAATTCTTCCGTATCCGAATTCCTGACTATATCCGATTCCGCAAGTCTGCTCACTGCCAAAATTATTATCGGATTTTTCCGAATAGATACCTGCATCCGCATAGTTATAGATATTGCTTGTTGTAGGATCAATCGTTACAGGATAAGCAGTAGTATCACTGTTCAGCCATTCTTCCGAAACAATAACAGATAAAATATACTCTGTGTCTGAAATCTTTTCCATTTCATAATGGCAGTCAGAACAAAAATGCTCATCCGAAATGCCCGTGGTATACTGACTGTCATAAGCAAACGGTGCAATAAAATGCTGTACTTCGGCTTCTGTTTCGCTGCTGATAAGAGAAATACTGCCGTCCTCATTTATTTTCGGATAACAGCCGTCAACAATTAATCTTGATTGAAAACGGTTTATTCCGATATTATCATCAAGAACAATTTCTTCTTTTACACCGTTTATCTGCGGATAATATTTTAAAACCGTTCCGGCTCCGAATATATCTTTATATGCAAAAGTCTGAGAACTTCTGCCGTTTTCATTTTCATCCGTAATATAGCCCTTTGTTTCACAATCGCTTATCGGAGCAATGGAAAAAGAAATATCTTTGTACTTTACAAATATTCCTTTTTCCGAATCCGATGAAAAATTGATACGGTAATCATTTTGTCCGTTCCCAAAACCGTATCCTGCCTTTTCAGCGTTTTTATCCTTCTGTTTTTTAATTCTATTGTCTTTACACTTTAATTTTCCGTTTTCATCTGTATATGTAACGGGTTCTGAAAAAGTATAAACCGTTGTTGAATTATCTTTCATGTTCAGATACAGTTCACCGGCTGTGGTTTTTTCTGTATCTACTGATTTAACATCATTAAGGTCAACAATATTTTCAATATAATCGGATAATACACTATCCAATTCTAATTTTTCAGGCACCCCCGCACCCATTGCATAGCAGGAAACAATGCCTGTACTGAACACCATTAAAAATGCTATAAACGAGCATATCATTTTTGTTAGCAATGTAAATTGTTTTTTATCCTTATTAAACAACCATTTCATTTTACTCTCCTTGACATATTGTCGGTTAAGGGTTGGTGTTCGGATATTTAATTTTTAGATATTTTGCCTCCTTTCAAACAGTTTTCTATTCTCAAATAAATATATGAATTTTCTGAAATGACAAGACGCTGCTATAAAAACAGCTTTCATCTGCAATGCAATATATTTTCCAATACGCATCCTTTCAGAATATCCACAGAAATTATATTGTAAGATTGTTTCAGATTACGAATTAAGAATGTTTACTAATGCATCTGTATCTGTCAGATTGATTCGCTTAGAACAGATATATGTTCTGTAATCTGTTCCGAAGTTGATTTTTTCATCTGGGCTGAACTTGCCGTAAGTTGAGGTTACAATTGTGCCGTCCGCAAGCACAACATTGCCGCAATAGCCGGTATCTGAACCTGCAAGATATTCCGGCTGTTTCTGTCCCTTTTCGTAAATATGGGCAAGTTTAATTCTGTATTGTCCTTCGCTGCCGCTTTTAAGATCTTCATATGTGCCAACCCATGCAATCCAGCCTTTGCTGGTGAATCCGCCTCTTGCGGTTTCCGGTGCATGCTTCTCTGCTTCAGAGCCTCTTTCAATGGAACGGAATGTGATAAACAGTCTGCCGTCTTTCGTCCATTCTGCCTTATGGCGTTCACCGTTAAGCGCCGCAGGCACTTCAACAGGTTCACTCCACGTAACACCCTCATCGCCTGAAAACGAAACAAGCGAATTCATTTTTTTAGAATTGCTTCTTGATATAAGGCACAGTTCATCACCTGTTCCCTGTTCGGATCTTATACACTCAACCTCACACATATTTGATTTTTCTTCTGTTTCGCGGTACAGCGAAAAATACTTTTCGGGCGTACTCCACAAAGGATTTCCCTGCTCGTCAAAGGTGAGTATGGTTTTATAATTGTAAAAATCCGCATCATGGAAAAAGCCCATCCATTTATCAACAAATTTTCCGTTTTCCTTTAATTGGGTAAGGCTTGCCATTGCAACAATCGGTATAACCGGATAGTCACTGTGAATATCATAAAACGTTTCAAATTCTGTCCATGACTGACCTTCATCTGTTGAAACAGAGCAGTTGAAGCCGCCGTCTGTTTCAGCGCCTTTCCATTTAGGATTCGCTGAAATCATAATAAGCTTATCAGATGTTTTATTGTCAGTAAACTGCAAACGATAAACCGTAGGCGTTTCCTGAGAATTCTCCCAGCTTTCAGGCGTATTTTCAATTGATTCAGACCATGTTAAACCACCGTCCGTGCTTATTTTGTTCAGCACAGCGCCCTTTCCGTGACCGGCAGGATACATCGTTAAAATATTACCGTTTTTCAAAAGAACAGAATCAGGATGCGCCATATATTTTTTAGAAGCATCAACCGTTGTAAGATCATATAAATAGTTATATTTACTATCGAGGGCTTTGGGCTTAACACTTAAATCCAGTTCGGGAATTGTATAATCAGAACCGGTAAACGCAAGCGGAACGGTTTCGTTTTTCTGACAACCGTAAAGAGTCACACAGATTAAGGCTATACAAATTAACACGCTGATACATTTTTTCATCGAAATCCCCTGTTTGTAATTTATATTTTTACACCTATAATCATCATACCATAAACAAAATAAAACTGCAATCAAATATATTTTTTGTTGTTTTTTAACAAAAGCACCGTTTATTTTGCAAACCACCGTTTTGTAATCTTTAAATACAAAAAGGATTTGCAATACTTGATATTGCAAATCCGGGTAACAAACAATATATAAGTTTCATTAAGTTAATTCATTGTTAAAGCACTAAATTTTTAAAATGGTTCTTTTTATCCAAAATAATTTTATAACCGTCACTTAAAACTTTGGCTATTCCGCTGTCTAAAGGTCTTTCTATCCATGAGGGTTCTACAATCCCAAACTCCGCCTCCGGTCCGTTTTTATACCATACGCGAACAGAGGTGCACGCCCCATAACTTTCCGTCTGTTTTCGTAAAACTTCTCCGAAACGCTGAACAAAGTCCTGATTTGCAACCATTTCCGTTTTATTTGATATGATAATAACAATATCAAATCGGAATTCTTTTTATTTGTTCCCCGTGCATAAGAGCCTGCAATAATCACACTTTCTATATAAGAAACATTCTCTAAAAACGCTTTCACTGCATTGATAAAATCTTCAAACATAATATAAAACCTTAATCTAACAAAGATGTTCCGTAAGAGTTGTCTATAGCACAAAGCCACTTTCCGTTTATATTTCTGAAAACATATGTTGCTCTTCTGTCCATTGAATAATCGGATGATTCTTTGTTTTCGGCATCCAGCAGAGTTTGAGATAACACCAATACCGTATCTCCTGCTTCAATCATAACCATATTACCCTGTGTAGGAACAACACTGTTTTTAAAATATTCTGCTATTTTTATAAACGCATTTTTTATTGCTTGTTTGCCTTTTGCCTCAAGTCCGGGCTTAACAATTAATACTGCATCATCTGTATAAAATTCCATTAAATCATCAAACCGCTCTTCTTTAATGGCTCTGTCTGCCTGCGCAATTAACGCTTTTATTTCCAAATTCATAGCCATTCCTCCTTTATTTCGTAAATAATAACACAAATAATCATTACTATCAACAGCTATAAAACAAAGCCTTAAAATCTCTCCTGTATAACCGAAAATCAGATTATAAAAACAATACTTGACCGAGCCTTGAGCCATATTCCGCACCGGCTACCATGCGGTAGGGGCGTACCGCTCAATGTTGCAAAAGAACTTATGGGACATAGTGATATATCAGTAACTGCAAAAATCTATACCCATATGGTAGATGAAGTATTTGAGCAAAACAGAAAACGGTTAGCTGAATACGCTAATCAGAAAAAGCAAAAAACGGTTAATGAATAAAGCAAATTAAAGAGGTAGAAGCGGTTCAAAATTTAAACCACCCCTACCTCAAATTTTAATAGCAAACCATATTAAGAACTAAATCATTGAAACAACAATTCTATCAATTATATAAATATGGCAGTATTTCAACAAGATTTCTGTACTCAACACAACAATGCTCTGCCATACTTTTTGCCGTTTCATCTGTCAAAATTATTTTCCTGAGTAATGGATTTTTAAGCGTTTTGCCCAGCCAAAATCTGCTTATCATAAATAACCCATTTTCTGTTTGCTTAAAAATGTGCGCCATTTCTGTATGCCATATAAGTCCTTTGTAGGCAGCAACACTACCGCAAACAATCAATGGAATATTATTTGCTTTCATGACATCAGGTGAAAATCCAAATTCTTCAGGAGTAACAAAATCTATTCTCAAAGGCATCTTTATATTACCGATTCGTTCTGTAGGATACTGAATATTCGGCTCAAAATCAGGACATACAGTTTGATTAAAGTAAGCAGAATTTTGCTTATTATATGAAACAGAATGATGCTCTCCCGGAAACCATACACGATACCTTTCACTTTTCTGAGGATGCCACCAAAACCACCATTTAATCATATCGGCAGTAATATTCGGCATAGGGCACACCATTGAAACAATATAACTTCCGTCAGAAAATTTGCTATAACCAACCTCTTTTTGCAAGTTCTCATTACATAAAATTTCATTTTTATTTTCAAATTCTGTTAATGTAATAAAATTGTTTTTATCAATTTGCACTGCAATTTCTGGCGGTATTTTCGGCAAAGATTTTTTCATCAATTCATTAATCGTCATATTATTCTCCTTAATACTTTACTATTGTATGGTATCATAATGCCATGATTAAATCAAAAGGAACAAACAATGTAAGAACCTCTCATAGATTTTAAATAGAATTTGCGAACCTTGTTATTCGCTTTGTTCATAATAAAGCTAAAAATTTTTATTTGGTCCGGAATCCGAGAATAAAATATGCTATAAGTTGTGTTGCGGAAACACAGCCTCCGTTAGTCACGAAACAAAAAGGTAACAGTAAAGATTAAGTTACTTACCTTTATCATTTATACAATATTTAACCTTTTAAGCCTCTTTCCTGTCTGTCCATATCTTCAACAACAACATCATAGATTTCACCCAAAGATGCACAATACTCAAGCACTTTCCAAGGCTCATTTGTATGAAAATGTATTTTTATTAAATCCTCATCACCAACTGCCAACAAGCAGTCACCTTTGAAATTACTAATAAAATATTCGTTGATAGCATCTTCATCAAGATTTTCACCATCAATTAATAACTGCGTATCATATCTAAATTCAAGCATAATTATTACTCCTTGTTTCGTTTGTCAAGTATAGAATATCATAAAATAATTGGTTTCGCAATACTATGACAATCTCTTGAAAACCTCACACCTAAACGCTCCCAATCTGCAGAAGTGCCGCTGAATGTTGCATTACAGAAATGTATTACTTTTCTACTACATATTATAAATAACCAATGACTGTATACCTTCAGGATTGATTTTCAGTTTCGCTGTTAAATCACCTATCCTCAGCACATAGTCAACAGCTTTATCCGTTTTATTCATAAGCACACAAACTAAGCTACCGTCAGTATTTTTAAATGCAGCGGTTTCAACAGCGCCAAAAGAAGATGACAAAATCCGTTTCGCATCTCGTTTTACAAATCGACTGAAATGCGCTATCGCATAATAACTATCATTTATAATCAGCTTTTTGTCTGCAATATCATACATTATCGGCGCTTCACAAAAATTGCCGACGTGATTCGGTCCGCCATTCTCATCAAGCAGCAAGTTCCAATCCGTCATTGCATTCGTGCCATTTGCAAAATCACCTATCAAATCGTGAACATATCTCTGTGCATTTTCATAACTGCTTTTATCTTTATAACAGGAATACTCAACACAGCCTTCTGTAAAGAAAAGTTCCTTATCAGGATATGCTTTTGACAAGTAATCAAGTGCTTCAAAATGATCACCGGAATACCAATGGAAAGCAATACCATCAATTATATCAGCGGCATTTTCAAAGGCAAAAATATCCTCTGCTCTTTCAATAATTTTATCTTTATTGTGGTCATAACATAATATTTTAACATTAGTAAGCTTCAATTTATCCAATGATTTACGCAAATAATTGCACGCAAAATCTGCTTCCTCTTCTGCTGTAAAAACACAGGAGTCCCAGGTTTGTACCGCATTAGGCTCGTTTTGAACGGTTAATCTGTCAATATAAATTCCATAATCATTACGATATAGACACACATATTTTGCAATCATATCTGCCCACATCTGATAATATTCTTTTTTTAATTTGCCGCCGTGATTCATGTCATAATTCGTTTTCATAAAGGCAGGAGGGCTCCAGGGCGATGCAATAAAACGCAGCTTTGGATTGATTTGCAGAGCATCCCTAACTAAAGGAATAATATATTTTTCATCACGCTCTAAAGAAAAAGAATTCAGTTCAATATCGTTCTCATCTTCAAGATAACAATAATTTTCAAGAGAAAAATCACAGCTTTGTATATGTAATCTTCCTAAATTATAACGATTATCGGAAAAATACATTTTTAAAAATTGTTCTTTATCACTATCTCTCATTTGAGAATATACATATCCCGCCGACTCTGTAAAAGCACCTCCAAAGCCTGCAATATTCTGAAAACAAATATCAGGATACAGCTTAATTAAATCGCTTTCTGTTTCATTATCATATTTAAAACAAGCAGAACTTTTCTTCATTTTACTGTTTTTGTCAGTAGAATATATATCTATTTTCATAATATAAAACCTCACAAAGCCAATACTTAATTTTTACTTTAATTAAATACTTATAAGTAGAATTGCTAATATATTATAGCATTCTAAGTAACAATTTCAATATAAAAATATCTTTCGAAAGTCTCTCAACTAAACGATCCCAATCGCTCTTGTTCGGTTTTGAAGATTTTGGATTTATAGGTCTCAGAAAATCTCAATAGAAAAAGCAAAGAAACCATCACCCTTAAATCAACAACAGATTGAGGGCGATTTTAGACTTTTTGAGCCTGTTTTGCATAGAAAAAAGGCTTGGAATTTAGATGTTCCAAGCCTGCTGGCAGAGGTATAAGAACCTAACTTGCTTTACAAGTCAGAACCTTGGCATTCGCAGGGCTTTGCCTTGCTCAGCTAAAGGATTCAATTGATTATAATTTAAGGTTCGAATCTTTTTATATGATTTTACAAAATAAAAAAGACAGGTATAAAACCTGTCTTTTTCTTTTGGCAGAGGTATAAGGATTCGAACCTTAAATGACGGAGTCAGAGTCCGGAGTGTTACCGTTACACTATACCTCTATATCTTTAATGCGTTTTCTATTATAACTGATAATTAAAATTTGTCAAGAAAAATTTTAATTTAATGTTAAATTTAATGAAACAATTTCTAAAATGTTGTTTTTGCATTGTTATTATTGTATAATATATAAAATTTATGTATAGAAATTGGTGCTGTTTTGAGAATACTTACTATTGGAGATGTTGTTTCGAAGCAGGGATGTGAATATCTTATGCAGAAACTGCCGCAGCTGAAAAGAGAATTTTCTGCCGACCTAACAATTGTAAACGGAGAAAATTCCGCTGTCGGAAACGGAATTCTTCCGCAGAGTGCAAAATTTATTTTTGACTGCGGTGCTGACGTGATTACCCTTGGAAACCACAGCTTGCGAAGAATGGAAATATACCCTTTTCTTGATGAAAACGAATATATTATACGCCCTGCCAATTATCACAAATCTGCACCGGGCAGAGGAATAACGATAATTGACAAGGGCTTTATCCGTATTGCCGTAATAAATTTACAGGGCATTGTTTATCTTGATCCTATCCAAAATCCTTTCGATGCGGTTGATGAGCTGATTGAAATTGCCAACAAGGAAAACTGCAGAATTATCATTATTGATTTTCATGCCGAGGCAACAAGCGAAAAACGCGGTATGGGATATTATGTGGACGGCAGAGTTTCAGCTATATTCGGAACGCATACGCATGTGCAGACCTCTGACAATCAGGTATTGCCCAAAGGAACAGGATATATTACGGATATAGGAATGACCGGACCTTTGCATTCCGTGCTTGGTGTTTGCACAGAACTGGCCATTGAAAAAATGAAAACAGGGCTTCCCGTGCGCTTTAAAAACGAAGACGGACCGTGCACGGTTGAAGGCTGTTTGTTTGATATTGATAACAAAACCGGAAAAACAGTAAGCACTGAAATTTTCAGGAGGTAAAAAATGACGAAAAGAATACTTGCAGCACTCTTGTGCATTTTATTTGTATCCGCCGTTTTTTCCGCCTGTTCTTCAAAGGATTACGGAGCTGTCAAATCAGGTGCAATGCCTGATATTCATACTATTCCGGAAGACAATTCTTCCTTTGTTTTAAGCTATACCCAGACGGACAGTCTGAATCCGTATGAATGCAAAAGTCAGAATAACCAAATTCTATCACAGCTTGTTTTTGAAAGCCTGTTTGACATTGATGAAAACTTTAAAGCAAGCCTGAATTTAGCTTCCAGTTACAGATATATAAATTCAAAACTGCTTGAGGTCACAATTCCACAGGGACTTACTTTTACCGACGGTTCGCCGATTACTGCCGACGATGTAACATATTCTTTCAGAAAAGCCGTTAAATCAAGCTATTGGGGATCATCGCTCAGTGATATTGTTTCGTGCAATGCCGCATCATCAACCGTTATTGAATTCCGGCTTAAATACCCAAACAATTATGCACATAATCTTCTTATCTTCCCCATTATTGCCGGAAACAGTGACAACAGCAGCTATCCGATGGGAAACGGCAGATATTTCTTTGCCGATGAAAACGGGAAAACGGTTTTAAAAGCCGTAACAGATGCCGAATTCACGCCGCATTTTACAACAATTCATCTTGAAAACATAACTGCGTCCGACTCAATAGACAATGCCGTTAATATTGGAAATATCAGCTTTGCTTTTCGGGATTTAAGCAGGGATTCATCCAAAAAAATGGAATCAAATTACAAACCGGTTGATATAAACAATCTGGTTTATATTGGAATAAACAATAAAAGCGGTATTGCTTCAAATGCATATATACGAAAGGCGGTTTCCCTTGCAGTCAGCCGTGAAATGCTTGTTAAAAGCGCCTACGGCGGTTATGCACGTGCGGCAACATCTCTGTTTAACCCGGCTTTTGAGCTTTCTGCCACAGAAATTTTCAGCTCCGAAGCAAACAAGGCAGATGCGAAACAGGCAATTGTACAAAGCGGCGTATCAAAGCTTTCCATATCCTTGCTTGTAAACAACACAAATTCCGACCGCACAGCATGTGCCAAGCTTGTGCAGAATCAGCTTGAGGACATTGGATTTGAAGTGAAAATGATATTTGCCGATACCTATGAAGAATATGAGCGCAGAATTCTTAAAGAGCAGTTCGATTTATATATCGGAGAAATTAAAATAACCCCCGATATGTCCTTTCGTCCGTTCTTTTCAGCAGACGGAAATGCACATTTCGGAATAGACACTGAAAAAAGCGCTGCCTGCGAAAAATATGAAAACTATTTAAACGGAGATGCCGAACTCGGCGCTTTTCTGCTTGCCTTTTCTGATGAAATGCCGTTTATTCCTTTGCTTTACAGACAGGGAATGATTTGCTTTTCAAAGGAAATGCACGGCGATGTACAGGGAACCGGAACAGACTGCTTTAAAAACATAGAAAACTGGTATTTTAAGTCTGAGTAAATTATATATCTTGATAAGTGAGGTAAAATATATTATAATTGTTATAATATATAGCCTTAATTATATATTAAATCTATGAACGGAGGTTCGTTTATGGTTAAATTTGAAAATCCAAACGGATATATCGAAATTACAAACAACTATTTTGGAAGCCTTGTAGGCAAAGCAGCACAGTCCTGCTTCGGCGTAACAGGCATGGTAAATTCAAATCCCCTTCAAAGTGTTAAATCCATTATCAAAAACCGTGTAGGATCTGACAATTCCTGCCAGGGTGTAATTGTAAAAAGTATTAACGGTGCTTTGGTTATTGACCTGCATATATCTGTTTCCTACGGTGTGAATATTGCTGCTATCGCAGACAGTATTACGAACAAAGTAAGATACACCGTTGAAACGGCAACGGATTTAAAAGTATCCAAGGTTAATGTTTTTGTAGACTCTATAAACTAAAGGAGATTATTCACAGATGATTACAGGTAAAATGTTTCGGGACGGAATAATTTCCGCATCAAACAATATTGCAAACAGCCGCCAGGCGGTAGATGCATTAAATATATTTCCTGTTCCCGACGGAGATACCGGCACAAATATGAGTATGACAATCGGCGCAGCTGCAAAGGAAATGGCTGTTTTGCCTGATGACTGCACAATCGGCGATGCTTCGGCAAGATGCGCATCGGCGCTTCTCAGGGGTGCACGCGGAAACAGCGGTGTTATTCTTTCTCTTATATTCAGAGGTTTTTCAAAAGCCTTCAAAGGGCTGAAAGAAGCAGACGGCAAAGCCATTGCAAAAGCATTTGCAGAAGGTGTTGATGCCGCATACAAGGCTGTTATGAAACCCACCGAAGGCACAATTCTTACTGTTATACGCATGGCGGCTGAGGCTGCTGCCGAACTTTCAAAAAACGTTAATGATCCGATGGAGGTTGCACTTGCCGCACTTATCGCTGCCAAAGAAGCACTTGCCAAAACACCTGAACAGCTTCCTGTTTTAAAGAAAGCCGGCGTTGTTGATGCAGGCGGTCAGGGACTTGTACTTATTCTTCAGGGCTTTGAAAGTGTATTTGACAACGCAGCTATTGTTCAGCCGCTTGACGGCAGTGCCGTGACACCTGCTGCTATGCCAAGCAAAAGCACGGTTGCCGCTGCATCGGATGACATAGAATTCGGCTACTGTTCTGAATTTCTTATTGAAAAAGCGGATGACGCAAAGGAAAAAGACCCGTTAAAGCTTCGTGCTTTCCTTGAATCCATTGGTGACTGTGTTGTTGTGGTGGACGACAGTGACATTATCAAAGTACACGTTCATTCCAACCAGCCGGGCAATGTTATTCAGGCGGCACTTAAATACGGTCAGTTAATTAATATTAAAATTGATAATATGCGTTATCAGCACAGAAATGCAGACGAAGGCGTTAAAGACGGCGAAGCCCCTGTTTTCCCGAAAGCAGACCCCGTTAACGATTACGGTTTTGTAGCTGTATGCGCCGGTGAAGGTCTTTCGGAATTATTTAAAGATATCGGTGCAGATGTTGTTGTAAGCGGCGGTCAGACAATGAATCCTTCAACAGATGATATTCTCAATGCCGTAAATGCTACACCTGCTAAAACGGTGTTTGTACTTCCGAACAATAAAAACATAATAATGGCGGCAGAACAGGCTATTCCCCTTGCTGAAGGCAGAGAAGTAAGAGTTCTGCAAACAAAAACCATTCCCCAGGGCATTTCCGCAATGCTTATGTTTGATGAATTTGACGATGCGGACGCTAACCAGATGAATATGATGGAAGCGGCTGAAAATGTTTCAACCGCACAAGTTACTTTTGCTGCCCGCGACAGTGAAATTGACGGAACACCGATTGAACAGGGTGCAATCATGGGTCTTTGCAACGGCAAAATAAAATTTACCGGTACCGACATTGCCGACATTGCCTTCAAATCTGCCGATAAAATATTTAAAAAGAACCAAAGCAGTTTGATTACCATTATTTACGGTGAAGATGCCGACGAGGAAACAGCCGCAGCCGTTGAAGAAAAGCTGCGTGCAAAATACGGAAGCGACGTTGAAATAAACGTTGTAAACGGCGGTCAGCCGATTTACTATTTCATAATTTCAGTGGAGTAAAAATGATTAACCTTAACAGTGATATAAAATATATCAAAGGTGTAGGAGAAAAAAGAGCCGAGTTTTTTAAAAAACTCGGCATTTCTTGCGTTCGTGAGCTGATTTCATATTATCCCCGAAAATATCAGGACCGTTCCCAAAGAACAACTGTCCGTCAGTGCCAAAGTGGCGAAACCGTATGTATAAAGGCTACATTGGCAACCCCTGTCAAAGAGCATATGATACGAAAGGGACTGACACTTTTTAAATGCAATTTCACAGACGGAGAAACCATCATTCATGTAACAATTTTTAATAACAAATATCTTGCAAAATCGCTGAAGCAATATAACGAATATATACTTTACGGAAAAATTGAAAAAAACCTTACCTCTGCCGAAATGAATTCCCCGGAAATTGAAAAAGCCGAAAACAGCATTGGTATTGTGCCCGTTTATCCGGCAAGCGAAAAACTGAGTTCAAAAGCAATAAGCAAAATTATTAAAACAGCACTCGAAAATCTTGATCCGTTTGAAGAAACCCTGCAGGCAGAATGCAGGCTGAAATATGCACTTGTTTCAAAAGATTTCGCAATAAGGCAAATTCATTTTCCGGACAGTGCGGACAACCTGGAGAAGGCAAAACGGCGATTGATTTTTGAGGAACTTCTGATTCTGCAGCTTGGTCTTTTGAAGCTGAAAAGCAAAAAGAAAGATCAGACCTCTATTCAAATTAAAAAGAATTTTACAAACGAATTTTATAAACTTTTGCCGTTTACACCCACAAATGCACAGGCAAATGCCGTTTCAGATTGCATAAAGGACATGGGCGGAGCCTATGCCATGAACCGTTTGGTGCAGGGCGATGTGGGAAGCGGAAAAACAGCAGTTGCCGCAGGCGCCATTTATTCAGCCGTAAAAAACGGATTTCAGTGCGCTTTGATGGCACCTACCGAAATACTGGCTTCACAGCATATGGATACGGTAAGCAATCTGCTTACAGAAACAAATATACACATTGATTTACTAACGGGAAGCACACCAGCAAAGGAAAAACGAGAAATAAAAAAGCGCCTGGCAAACGGAGAAACGGATTTTGTAATCGGAACACACGCACTTATTCAGAATGATGTGGAATTTAAAAATTTGGGGCTTGTCATAACAGACGAACAGCACCGTTTCGGTGTAAACCAGCGCACAAACCTTGCCAAGAAAGGAAACGGCGTGCATACTCTTGTTATGAGCGCCACCCCCATTCCGCGAACACTGGCGCTTATGATTTACGGAGATCTTGATATTTCCGTTTTGAATGAACTACCTGCCGGCAGACAAAAAATCCGAACCGACGTTGTTGATTCACGCTACCATAAACGCATATATGAATTTGTTAAAAAGGCAATTGCCCGAAATGAACAGGCATATATTGTATGCCCGCTTGTTGAAGAAGGCGAAACAGATTTAAAGCCGGCCGTTCAGTATGCCGAAATGCTTTCTGAAACAGCGTTTAAAGGATATAACATTGGACTTCTGCACGGTAAAATGAAAGCCAAAGAAAAAGAACAGGTAATGACGGCTTTTTCAAACGGAGACATTAAAATTCTTGTATCCACCACGGTTATAGAAGTTGGTGTTGATGTGCCTGCCGCAACGGTTATGGTTATTGAAAATGCAGAACGTTTCGGTCTTTCACAGCTTCATCAGCTAAGGGGAAGGGTTGGCAGAGGAAAAGCACAGTCCTACTGTATTCTTGTTTCAGACAGCAAAAGCGAAACAGCCCAAAACAGGCTTGCTATAATGAAAAATTATTCTGACGGCTTTAAAATTGCAGACGAAGATTTGAAACAAAGAGGCCCCGGAGATTTCTTCGGCAACCGACAGCACGGTCTGCCCGATTTAAAAATTGCAGATATGCTTACCGATTCGGAAATGCTGGCGCTGTGCAGGCAGGCGGCAGATGAAATTCTTGAAAAAGATTATAATCTTGACATGCCGGAAAACAAGCCGCTTGCAGATGCGATTTCGGATATGTTCAGAAATTCGGCAAACAATTAATGAACAAAAAAATTATATCCGACGAATACATTTTAACATGTTTGTTTTGTATAAAAACTTTATCTGTTCCGCATCAGATACCAAATTGCATTTATTGCAGATTTTACAAATAAAAAAGCCGGGATATCCCGGCTTTTATTTTTTTAATTTTACTGCGGCGTTTCAGCACCCGCATTTGCCGGCGGTTCTGTTACCGTAACCTGCTCACCGTATACCTGAATCATAACTTCATCGCCTTTGGCAACAGTTTCTCCTGCCGCCGGCGCCATGCCGCCCCTTCTTCGAACGGTATCCGGTGTCTCATTATTATCGTTATATATTGTTACCACATTTACTTTCAGTCCAAGCTCTTCCAGTTTTTTAACAGCTTCCTCTCTGCTCAGACCGCCCACATCTATAACCGGCACTGTTTCTATTCCCTTGCTTACGGTAAGGATAATCGCAGTGCCCTGGTCAACATCCGTATTTGCCTCTACACTTTGTGCAAAAACAATGCCTGCTTCCACATCTTTGGAATATTCCTCTTTAAAAGTAATGGAAAACTGAAGATTCCAAGATGCCTGATTTTTAATATCTGCCTCTGTATAACCCGCCTTACAGAAATCCGGAACCGTATATTTTGCTGTATTTGTAGCCGACGGAGCCGTGGTAGGTTCTTTTCCGCCGTTCCCGAATTTAACGGCAAGAAAAACACAAAGCGCTGCAATAATAACAACTGCGGCGGCGGAAATGATGATAATCATTTTCTTTTTTCCGTCATCCTTCTTTTCCGGCGGCTGTGCTTCTTTCCTTTCTTCCTTAATTTCTTTTACTGCGGCAGATGCGGCTGTTGCGGAATTTGCAACAACAGACGGTGCGGCAGACAAAAGTTCTCTGAAATCGTCAACATTCTGAATTCTGTTTTCAGGATAAATCTGCAGTCCTCCGCCAAGTGCTCTTATAACATGTGCAGGAATTTTTTCTGCAATACTGTTGGGTATCATCAGTTTATCATTAATTTCCCTTGCGGGTGCTTCAGGCGGATTTGTGCCTACCAGCGCCCTGTAAATACATGCCGAAAAAGCATAAATATCTGTCGCGGGGCAGATTTTATGATTGTTATTATACTGTTCAAGTGCCGTATATCCCGGCACTGCATTAAATCCAAGTTCACTTGATGCGTTGGTGCATTCACCAATGCAAAATCCGGCAAGGCGCACCTTTCCGTCCCTGCAAAGCACCAAATTGTCAGGGTTTATGTTGCCGTGAATAATTCCGTTTTCATGCAATGCTTCAATCGTGGTAAGAATCGGCATAAACATAAGCCTTGCCTTATCCCACATAATATTATTATCTGTGCTTCTTATCAGAAAATCACGCAGTGAAACGCTGTCTATTTTTTCACAAACTGCATAAGCGGTTTCATTCTGTTCAAAAATATCAAGCACGGGAATCACTGCCGAAAGCGAATTAAGCCCTTTCAGCGTTCTCCATAATTTTATAAAAGTTTCTTTATAATCGGCAAATTTTTTTCTGAAACGTTCTCTTACATGAACATCGTTATTACCTTCAAGGCGGTTGCAGATACCGCCGGGCAGAAATTCGCGTATGGTTACCACTGCCCTGCGCTCAGTATCATATCCCGCATAAGTTACTGAATCGCTTTCCTTGGAAAGAACATTGCCGGCAATATACCGCTGCGCAAGTATGGTTTTGCGCGGAAGATAAAGAGAATCGGTTATTGAATCGTTATCAAATCTGCAGTTTCTGCAAATACTTCCTGCAGTAAGCTGTTCAAAACAATTCATACATAAATTATCAGTAACACCCATTTTTGGCCTCCGGATATATTAATACTTATATAGTTTATCAAGCAGAATTACATTTGTCAAGAAAAGTAAAGTGCACAAAATGTTAATTTATTTGATTTAAAACAATTTATAGTATATAATTAATTATTGAAAATATTACGAGGTGAATGCTATGAATTTTAAAACTTTGCCAAACGGTCTGTGTGACGGCTTTGTTATACTGAAAAAATGTGAAGAAAAAAATGCTAAAAACGGTTCTGTTTATCTTGACCTGATGCTTGGAGATAAAGACGGAGAAATTTCCGCAAAGCTTTGGGATTATAAAGGAGACGGGCTTTTTGAAGCGGAAATGGTGGTTAAGGTAAGAGGAAATATTGAACAGTATAACGGCAAAGACCAGTTCAGAATTATGCAGATGCGCCCCGCTTCCCCATCCGATGATTACAACATGGCAGATTTGGTGCCTGCAAGCGAAGTCGGCGGAGCACAGATTTTTGACATGCTTATTAGACGTGTAAACACTTTTGAGGATGATGATCTGAAAAAAATTGTTCTGCACATTCTGAATGAAAAAAAAGAACTGCTCATAAACTGCCCTGCTGCTTTCAGGCTTCATCATGCAATGCTGGGCGGACTTATGCTTCACACAATTTCCATTGTAAGAATGGCCGAAGAAATATGCAGAATTTATCCTAACATTGACAAAGAACTGTTGCTTTCGGGTGCTATTCTGCACGATGTTGCAAAAACCTGGGAATTCACTTTCAGCCAGACAGGGCTGGTAAAAGGCTACAGCACGGAAGGCGAACTGATAGGCCACCTTGTAAAAGGCGCTTTTTTTGTTGAACAGGCGGCAGAGCAGCTTGGAATAAAAAGCGAAAAAACAACATTGCTTCAGCATATGATTTTAAGTCATCACGGTGTACCGGAATTCGGTTCTCCCGTGCGCCCTATGTTTCTTGAAGCCCATATCCTTTCGGCACTTGATTCGCTTGATGCCGCAATTTTTGAAATAAACAGCGCTTCAAATAAAGTGGAGGCCGGCAAATTTTCAGATAGACAGTGGGCGCTTGATAACAGAAAACTTTATAACCACGGTCTTCGTTCAACAGAACACAAAGTAAATCTTGGAGAATAATTATGGAAAATCTTACACAAACATGGGCGGAAATTGCAATCACCGTTAACGTTAAAGATATCGAAACTGCCGGCAGTATTGCAAATATGGCAGTGCCTTACGGAATTTATATTGAAGATTATTCTTCTTTAGAGCAGGATGCAGCGGAAATATCCCACTATGATTTTATTGATGAAGCACTTCTGAAGAAAGACAAAACAAAGGGTATTATTCATGTATATATTAATCCCCATGAAAACCCGATGGAGGCCGCTTCCTTTGTAACCGAACGGCTTAACAGCGAAAGCATCTCCCATGAAATAAAAATTGCCGACTGCAATGCTGAAGACTGGGTGAATAACTGGAAACAGTATTTTCATGCAATGCCGATTGGCGAAAAACTGCTGATACGACCGCTTTGGGAAAACGAATATGACGCAGGCGGCAGAAAGGTACTGAATATTGAGCCGGGGCTTGCATTTGGCACAGGAAGCCACCCCACTACAAAGCTGTGCCTTGAAACACTTGAAAAATATATAAATGAACATTCCACTGTGCTGGATATCGGCTGCGGAAGCGGCATCTTGTCCATTGCTTCGCTTTTGCTTGGCGCAAAATCTTCTTTTGGTGTGGATATAGACAAGCTGGCTGTTAAAACGGCGCTTGCAAATGCGGCTGAAAACGGTTTTGAACCGCCTGTTTTCAATGCTGTAGAGGGAAATCTTTCAGATAAAGTTAACGGCAAATACAACATTATTGTTGCAAACATAGTGGCTGATATCATTCTAAAATTCAACAGCGAAGTAGGAAATTTCCTTGAAGACGGCGGAATATATATTACAGGCGGCATTATTCATTTACGAAAAGACGAGGTAACCGCTTCTTTTATAGAAAACGGCTTTGAAATTATTGAAAACTATGAAGAGAAAGACTGGAATGTTTTTGTCTGCAAAAGGAGATAAAGTATGAACACCTTTTTTATTGTGCTTATTGCAGCGGCGGCTATTATTCTTTTGCTTTTTATACTGTGTGCATTCATTTACAATCAGCTTGTTTGGCGCAAAACAATGAAAATTCCGAAATTTATTACAGACCTGATTGCAGGAAACAATATGCCCGATGAATTCGGCAAAGCAAATATAACAGCAGAAAAAAAGCTGCTTTCACTTCCAATAAAAGAAATTGCTTTAAACGCACCGGACGGTGAACGCCTGGTTGCAAGGGTGCTTGTACCGCAGAAAAGCAACGGCAGACTTATTTTGGCCTGCCACGGCGCCAGAAGCTGGGGCATAGGCGAATTTGCCTTAATTTCTCATTATTTTTACAAAAACGGATACACTCTGATTATGCCGGACCATCGCGGGTGCGGAAACAGCGGCGGAAAATATATGGGATACGGCACGCATGAATCAAAGGATTCTTACATATGGGTAAATTATGCCAAACAGCACTTTCCCGATTTGGATATTTTTCTGCTTGGCGTTTCAATGGGTGCCGCCACAGTGCTTATGATGAGCAAAACTGCGGATGACAGCGCAATTAAAGGAATTATTGCAGACTGTTCCTATACATCTGCATGGGAGGAATTTTCATACCAGCTTAAAACTTCTTTTCATCTGCCGGATTTCCCTGTTTTGCATATTTGCAGTTTGTACAGCAGAATAATAGCGGGTTATTCCTTTAAGGATGCATCGCCGCTGGAAGCTGTTAAAAATGCAAAAAAGCCCATCTTGTTTATTCACGGCGGCGCAGATGATTTTGTGCCGGTTTATATGGAAAAAATTCTTTATGATGCCTGCTGCACGGAAAAAAGTATGATAACGGTTGACAACGCTGTTCATGCGCGCAGTTATTATACAAATCCGGAAATATATGAAAAGGCAATTGAAGAATTCATGAATAAATACAGCAAAATAAATCAATAAAGCAAAAACCTGCGGAATGACAAACCGCGGGTTTTTATTTTAGTAAATATATTTATTAATATGAATAGTAAATATATTTACTTGCTACAATACCCTTGAGGTGTTGATTTTGACATATAATAAACGAATCCGTGATTTAAGAGAGGATCATGATAAAACACAGGCAGATATAGCCGACATTCTGAACACATCCCAAACAATGTACGCAAGATATGAACGCGGTGCAAACGAACTTCCGATACGGCATCTGATAACACTTGCCCAATATTACCATGTTACCACCGATTATATACTTTGCCTTTCAGATAAAATGTAGAAATCCCTGCAAAAGCAGGGATTTTTATTTTTCAAGCATGGAATCTATTACACCGTAAATGGCTTCTATCTGACTGTCTGTTAAATGATACATTCTGAAATCCGGATTATTTATTTTGAAGGATGCGTCTGCACAATCCAGCACATCCGCCAGCACAAAATCAGCAGATATGCCAAACACATTTAACAGTTTTATAAATACCGAAAGCAACGGGGTTTGGCTTCCGTGTTCAATTTTGCTGATATAGGCTCGGCTTAAATTTACATTTTCAGCAATTGCCCTTTGGGATAAGCCGGTTTGTTTTCGGCAGGCTTTTAATCTTTTTCCTACTGATTTTAATTTGTTATTTAAAGAATTTATAATACATATCTCCCTATTATAATATAATGAATATTCAGCACTATACAACTGCAAGTTGTATATGTCAATGCTGATTTTACTTATATGATAAAATATTTTGAGGAGATGGCGGCGTTGTATTACAGATTGAAAGATTTAAAGGAAGATTATGATAAAACAAAGGCAGATATTGCAAAAATACTGAACATTACACAACAACATTATTCAGTTTATGAAAACGGAAAACAGGAATTTCCAACAAGACATTTAAAAACGCTTTGTTTTTTTATGGAATATCGGCAGATTATATTCTTGGCTTACCCGATAATCTGGAATATCCCAAGCGTTAATATTTTTCAGCAGCACTTTTCCATTTATATTCATTTGGCTAAAAAAGCAAAATCCATCTCCGTTCGGAGATGGATTTTTTGTATTGTGATTATAATTCCTTTGTTTCGATTTCTTCTGTAATATCAACAATAAACTTTTCAATGCTCATTGCACCAAGCTCGCCCTGTTTTCTTGAACGAACGGAAACGGTGCCGTTTTCAATATCCTTATCACCAACAATCAGCATATACGGCACTTTTTCAAGCTGTGCGGCACGAATTTTAAAGCCGATTTTCTCGCTTCTGTCATCCACTTCAACACGAAGACCCGCTGCTTCAAGCTGTTTTTTAATTTCATAAATTCTATCCAGATGGCGGTCTGCAATCGGAAGCATTTTAACCTGAACCGGCGCAAGCCATGTCGGAAATGCACCTGCATACTTTTCAATAAGAAGAGCCAGCGTTCTTTCATAACAGCCTATGGATGTTCTGTGAATAATATACGGATTTTTCTTAACGCCGTCACGGTCCACATATTCCATGCCGAATTTTTCGGCAAGCATTTGGTCTATCTGAATGGTGATCAGCGTATCTTCCTTGCCGAAAACATTTTTAATCTGAATATCCAGCTTAGGACCGTAAAATGCCGCTTCGCCGATACCGATTTTATATTCCAGACCCAAATCATCCAGAATTTTCTGCATCACGCTCTGTGCTTCATTCCACTGTTCTTCCGTACCGATATATTTTTCTTTATCCTGAGGATCCCACTGGCTGAAACGGAACGAAACATCTTCATAAAGACCAACGGTTTTAAGCATATATTCGCAAAGCTCCAGACAGCCCCTGAATTCATCCTCAAGCTGTTCGGGCGTACACATTAAATGACCCTCTGAAATTGTAAACTGGCGCACACGTATAAGACCGTGCATTTCACCGCTTGCCTCATTTCTGAAAAGCGTTGACGTTTCATCATACCGAAGCGGCAGTTCCCTGTAAGAACGGGGTTTGTTAAGATATGCCTGATACTGGAACGGACATGTCATAGGACGAAGCGCAAAAACCTCTTTATCCTTTTCTTCATCACCCAATACAAACATTCCCTCTTTATAATGATCCCAGTGTCCTGAAATTCTGTAAAGGTCTGATTTCGCCATAAACGGTGTTTTTGTAAGCTGCCAGCCTCTTTTGGCTTCTTCGTCTTCAACCCAGCGCTGAAGCGTCTGCACAATTTTGGCGCCCTTTGGCAGAAGAATCGGAAGACCCTGCCCGATACTGTCAACCGTTGTAAATAATTCCAGTTCTCTGCCAAGCTTATTATGGTCTCTTTTCTTGGCTTCTTCTACTGCGGCAAGATACGCTTCAAGCATAGAGGTCTTCGGAAAAGCCGTGCCGTAAACGCGGCAAAGCATTTTATTTTTGGCATCACCGCGCCAATAAGCGCCTGTTGTCTGCGTAAGCTTAAACGCTTTAACAGGCGAAACACTCATAAGATGCGGGCCAGCGCAAAGCTCCGTAAATTCACCCTGCTTATAAAAGCTGATTGCCTCTCCCTTTTCGGAATGTTCCTTTATCAGTTCAACCTTATACGGCTCTTCCTTTTCCTGCATAAGTGCAGCAGCCTTTTCAGGATCAAGTTCGAACCTTTCAAGTTCCAATCCCTCTTTAACAATTTTTTTCATTTCAGCTTCAATTTTTGCAAGATCATCAGAAGTAAACGAAGTATCGCCGCAGTCAAAATCATAATAAAAACCATTGTTAACAGCAGGACCGATTGTAAGCTTAACATCGGGATAAAGTCTTTTAACCGCCTGTGCCATAATATGAGAGGCTGTGTGATTAAAAGTACGCTTTCCGTCTTCATCATCAAAGGTTAAAATTTCAAGCGTGCAGTCCTCGTTTACAACCGTTCTTAAATCCTTTACCTCTCCGTTCATTCTGCAGGAACAGGCATTTCTGTAAAGTCCCATTGATATTTCCTTTGCAATATCGGCAACGGAAATACCGTTTTCAAATTCGCGGATTTCTCCACCTTTTAAAGTTATTTTCATAAATATTCCTCCTAAAAACAAAAAATCACCCTGTAAAATACAGGGTGAAAATAAATTCCACGGTTCCACCTGAATTACACAAAATTGTGTCACTCAATGCCTTTAACGCAGGCATACGGCCGTTATTAGCGGCTCTCCGGGGCGGTGGCTTACGGCTTTTTATGCGCTTTTTTCAGCAAACAAAGCGCTCTCTGACAATAAAAAGTTTACGCAGTCTTATTCCCATCAAAAATTTAAACCTATTTCAATTTTCTATTATAACACTATTTTTTGATATGTCAATTAAAAATATACTACTATATATTCTATATTCTTAGTAAAAACTTGACATATACAAGATATAGGTGTATTATATTTTAGAAGTTTTACATATTGTTTAAGCAAATCAGCCAAAACAAATTTTTTGCGAAAAATGTTTTTCGGCATTTTTTTAACAAAGCAAATTATTTCAGGCTGTTCGGAAGCTGTTTCCGTTTGCTTTGAAAACTTCATACAGATAATTTGCATTTAAACTGTACCTTTTCTGATGAATATCAACAAAGAGTATTAACTCAAATCAAAGAATTTTATACAGAAGGAGGTGCTATTGATTTATGGAAATTCCAATTGTTATTGTTATAGCAGTTGTTGCTGCCGTTATTTTCGGCATATTCGGGTTTGTACTTGGTTCATATGTAAGAATGAAAACAAGCGAAAAAGAAATCGGTTCTGCCACACAGGAAGCAACAAGAATAATTAATAACGCATTAACTGAAGCTGAATCAACAAAGAAAGCAAGTCTTGTTGAAGCAAAAGACGAAATTCACAAACTGCGCTCAGACGCGGACAGAGAAATCCGCGAAAGGCGAAGCGAAGTTCAAAGGCAGGAAAACCGCCTTAACCAGAGGGAAGAATACCTTGATAAAAAGGCTGATTCCCTTGAAGTAAAAAGTGAAAATTTAAGTAAAAAACTTAAAGAAGCAGATGAAAATTTACAGGAAATCGATAGCATCAAGAAAAGCCAGTTTGATATGCTTGAGCGTATCTCAGGTCTTACGCAGGAGCAGGCTAAGTCTTATCTTTTAAGCACGCTTGAAGAAGAATTAGACACTGAAAAAAGCAAAAGAATTCTTGAGCATGAACAGATGATCAGAGATCAGAGCGATGTAATTGCAAGAGAAATTATAGGCACTGCCATTCAGCGCTGTGCCGCAGACCACGCAGCAGAAACTACTGTTTCCGTTGTAGCTCTTCCGAATGATGAAATGAAGGGCAGAATTATAGGAAGAGAAGGAAGAAATATCCGTTCTCTTGAAACAATCACAGGCGTTGAGCTTATTATTGATGATACGCCTGAGGCCATCACAATCAGTTCGTTTGACCCTGTAAGAAGAGAAATTGCAAGGCTTACACTTGAAAGACTTATTCAGGACGGAAGAATTCATCCTACACGCATTGAAGAAATGTTTGAGAAGTCAACAAGAGAAGTAAATGCAACCATTAAGCAGGAAGGCGAAAAGGCTGTGCTTTCGGCAAACTGCGGTTCCGTTCATCCGGAACTTGTTAAACTGCTCGGCAAATTAAAGTACCGCACCTCTTACGGTCAGAGTGTTCTTAAACACAGCCTTGAGGTTAGCTACATTGCAGGTCTTATGGCAGCCGAAATCGGCGCAGATGAAAAACAGGCACGCCGTGCCGGTCTTCTTCATGACATAGGCAAAGCGCTTGATCAGGAAATGGAAGGTTCTCACATTGCACTTGGTGTTGAATACGCACGCAAGTACAAAGAAAACGAAAAGATAATTCACGCAATTGCCGCACACCACGGCGAAATTGAATGCAAAACCGTTGTTGCCTGCCTTGTTCAGGCCGCTGATGCTGTTTCTGCAGCCCGCCCGGGTGCAAGACGTGAAAATATTGAAAATTATATCAAACGTCTTCAGCAGCTTGAAGAAATTTCAACAAGCTTTGACGGAGTTGAGAGAGCATATGCTATTCAGGCCGGACGTGAAGTCAGAGTTATGGTTAAACCTGATGCTGTAAGCGATGAAAAAATGCCTTATATTGCGCATGAAATTGCAAAGAAAATTGAATCTGAAATGGAATATCCGGGTCAGATTAAAGTAAATATCATCCGTGAATCAAGAGCATATGATATTGCAAAATAAAAAATAATATGTCGGTTTATTTAAAAAGCATAGCTCCGGCTATGCTTTTTTGATTAAGAAAATACTAAATAAAAGATATAAAGGAGTTTGTTATGATTAAACATATTGTTTGTTTTAAACTGAAAGATAACAGTGAAAACAAAAAACAGGAAGCAAAAAGCATTCTTATGTCCATGCAGGGCAAGGTTGATTTAATAAAAAATATTGAAGTGGGAACCGATTTTCTTTCTTCTCCCAGATCCTATGATATCATTCTGCAGGTAACCCTCGAAAACAAAGAGGCTCTTGATTTATATCAGAGCGACGCCTATCACTGCAATAAGGTTAAACCGTATATGCACAGTGTAATGGAAAGCTCTGTTGCAGTGGATTACGAATTATAAAGCATAAAACAGTAACACATAATATAGATATATTATATATAAGGCGGTTTTTTATGAATAAAGCAGATATAGCAATTATAGGCAGCGGTCCTGCCGGATTATCAGCGGCAATCAATGCCAAAATACGGAATAAAAGTTTTCTGCTTTTCGGCAGCGGCAATCTGAGCCATAAAATTGAAATATCACCGAAAATAGATAACTATCCGGGATTTGCACAAATCAGCGGTAAAGCGCTGAACGAAAAATATGCCGAGCATATTGCATCCATGGGAATATCCGTTATGGATGAGCGTATCACCGGCATTTATAATATGGGAAAATCCTTTATGCTTCTTGCAGGCGGAAAGGATTATGAAGCCGACGCTGTTATCATTGCAACAGGAAGCGAAACAACAAAAACTGTAAGCGGAGAAAAAGAACTGCTGGGGAAAGGTGTAAGCTACTGTGCAACCTGTGACGGAAATCTATATAAAAACAAAACCATTGCCGTGGTATGTGATAATGCGGAAATGGAAGAAGAAGTTGAATATTTAGCCGGACTTGCAGAAACGGTACACTATTTTCCTGTTTTTAAAAGCAGTCTTCATACCGAAAACATTTTAAAATACAGAACAAAACTGCAGTCGGTTAACGGAGAAAGCAGAGTGTCCGGTATAACACTGAAAAACGGAGAAGAAATTTCCGTTGACGGTGTGTTCTTTTTAAAATCATCCGTATCTGCCGATATTCTTCTTAACGGACTTGAAATAAATAACGGCCATATTGTTGTAGACAGAAATATGGCAACAAACATAAACGGCTGCTTTGCCGCAGGAGACTGCACCGGCACGCCGTATCAAATTGCAAAAGCGGCAGGAGAAGGAAACGTTGCGCTTCACAGCGCTGTTTCATACCTTGCAAAACGCAATGCGTGTTTACTATAACAAACAATAAATATTAGAAAAAACAGAAAGGAGCATAAAAACTATGATTTTAAAAAAATTTGAAAACAACGGCATATGCTATGTTTTGGCAGATTCAGAAAACACAGTCATCACAAATGCACAGTCTGCTGTTGATCTGCTGATGTCTGCAAAATATGATTTTGACACAAAAAATATAATTATTTCAAAAGAATTGGTAGCTGATGATTTCTTTATACTCAGCACAGGTCTTGCAGGGGAAATTCTGCAAAAATTAGTTAACTATGGCGGAAGAATTGCCATCTACGGCGACTATTCACATTATACAAGCAAACCGTTAAAAGATTTTATTTATGAAAGCAATAACGGAAAAGATGTGTTTTTTGTATCTTCCCGGGAGGAAGCAGTAAAAATGATAACCAAATAACGGAAAGGAGCATACAAATGAAACGGTATAAAATAGCTGCATGGCTTATGATTATACACGGCGGTTTTATGGAAATCGGCGGCGTTGTATTTGCTGCTTTAGCACTGATTTTGGGTGCTGAAAAATTTGATATCACACAGTATTTTTCTTTCAGACTTTCCTATTTTCAAGAAAATTTGTATATGGTTTTATTTATGGGCGCAATCTTCGGCATAATGCGCATCATCGGCGCCATAGGACTTTTAAAAAATAAAATGTGGGGACTTGCACTCTCCGTAATAAATTGTATTCTTACAATGGCATTAATGATGTTCATGCTTCCGTTTGGCATCCAAGACGGTTTGCTTGCCTGCAGTGCATTGATTCTGATGTTAACACAGTACTTTGGAAACCGAAAAATCATCCAATAATACAATTTCTATTTAAAACAAATAAAAAACAACAAACCGCCCGAAGCCGTATTATCTACAACTTCGGGCGGTTAATTTATAACATTCTGTTATTTCTTTGTTTATTCCCACTCGTTGCCGAAAGCCACAACTTAACGCTTTTTGTTTATAAACCGTGTGATGTAGTTTTCGTGTTATTCTGATAATCCATATTATACTGCCTGTACGACGAGAATTTATCAATATCTTATCAGGTGCGATAAAACCGATGGTTGCAAAGAAAGAATAATCGCAACCAGATTGATCTTATTTATTGTATTATACTTCATTACTTTTGATTTTGCAAGCGGACATTTTAATTTTACGCACACATTTCAAAAAATGTGTGCGATATTTATTGATTTTTTTAAGCATCTCAGGTATAATAAATCAGTACACAACCTCGCTTTTATTGTGCGTGAATTTTATTTGAGAAAGTGGGTGAATGAGTGAATCTTCGAGAACGAGCAAAAGAAGTTATTATAAACAATGGCGGCATTGCCAAATCCGCTGATTTTGTTGCAGCGGGAATTCGTGCTGCTGATGTTGTGAATATGTGTAATGCAGGATATCTTGATCGTGTACGGCATGGCTATTATCAGCTTGCCGAACAGGGCGCTTCCTCGGAGGAACAACTGCTTTCCACACTCATCCCAAAAGGAATAGTATGTGTTGAATCTGCTCTGTTTCACTATGGATACAGCGATTTTGCACCACAAAAATGGTCAATAGCTGTACCTCGTTCAATGTCAAGAACAAAACTGAAAGTGGATTCACTTGCCATTCATTCTTATTATATGCAGCCTGAGTTGTACGAACTTGGAAAAACCACCGATAGCTTTAACGGAGTTAAGCTGTCTGTATATGACCGTGAGCGAACAATATGTGATTGTTTTAAATATCGCTCGAGGTTGGATAATGAAATGTTCAACAAGGCACTTAACGATTATGTAAAAGACGATAAAAAGAATCTGAATAATCTTTCTGCTTATGCAAAAAAACTGCGTGTTTACAAAAAGGTTATGGAACTAATAGAGGTGCTACTCAATGGCTAATATTGATACATCTGTGTTTGCACGGCTAAAAAACAATGCTGACAAAACCAGCAGAAGCTATCAGTTTTGTCTGTATAAAACAACCTCTGGCAGTAACATTGCTTAAGCACCATAATACTGCGCAACAAATGTTTGGTGTATAAATAATTTAGTGCAGATAAAAAGGAGAACATTGTAATGGCACTTGTACGAGTTTTAACTGAAGATGAAGTACGTGACGGTTATACCGATGGGTTCGGTTTCCATAAAGGAGCGAAGCAAATTCTTGAATTTGATAAAGCTGAAATGAATGTGCAACAGGGAACTGGGCAGTTAAAGACTTTTAAACAATTGGGGTTTTCCGGCAAGGGAAGTAATCATAAACCTGATGGATGGTACTTGCCTAACGATTGCAGTAAGGTCGCAATTATTCTTGAAACAAAAGCGTCAGATAAGGATATTAGCGACAAAACAATCATTAAAGAATTATTGGAAAATGTCAAGATTGCCAGTAGTAAATACTCCAGAGTGATTGGAATCCTTTATAACGGCATTGAAACAAAGGTTTTTCTAAACGAGAAGGAAAAAACTGATGGAACAAAAAATCTTGAATCTAAAGAGTACTATATTGATCTGTTTGATGACTTTGAAATAGATACAAAAGAAATCTATCTAACCACCATGAAGATCAATAACTTGTTACATTATAAATTTGGAGTAAATGACTATTATGACAGAATGGTGTTTACAGCTTGTGCGTTAGTTGCAAAGCGATATGGTGCCCCATTAACTAAGGGAATGTCGTATTCGCTTTTCCATTATACAATACTTGACACTCTATCGAAATCATTAGAGGAAGCAAAAAAACAAAACGAAAAGCTTGAAATACTGCTTGAAACATATTCAAAAGTACAGATGAACATTACAGATAATCAGACAGCAATAGATGATTTTATTGCAAACGTTGAAGTGATTTCAGAACTGATCAATTCCAGGAATTGGAATGGCGAGGATGTTATGTCAATCTTTTTTAACGAGTTTAATCGTTATAAAGGAAAGTCAGAAAATGGGCAAGTATTTACGCCGTATCATGTTACGTCCTTAATGTATAGGCTTATAAATGTTGATTATAAACACGACAAGATACTTGACGCAGCTTGTGGAAGCGGAGCGTTTTTGACAAAATCCATGTCAAATATGATAAAAGAAGCTGGTGGTCCGACAACAAAGAAGGCAAAAGAAATAATGTCTTCTCAGTTGTATGGAATAGAAATTGATAAACGAGTTTTTTCGTTAGCATGTGCAAATATGCTGATTCATAAGGATGGAAAAACCAATCTGGAGCAAATGGATTCGACATCACAAGAGGCTTGCGATTGGATTAGAAGCAAAAAAATAACAAAAGTGTTGATGAACCCTCCTTACGAGCGAAAATGTCATCCGGAAATAATCGTTAAAAATGTTTTAGATAATATCGAACCTCATTCTATTGCAGCATTTCTTCTGCCAGATAAGAAACTTGAAAAAATATCTCAGAAAGCAGTTACGAGGATATTAAGTAAGCATAAGCTCTTGAAGATTATTAAACTTCCTGAAAAAACATTTGATGAAGGAATAACTACTTCCATTTTTATCTTTGAAAGTGGCATTCCACAGAACGACGAAGAAATATTTACATGTTATATTAAAGAAGATGGACTTGAAAGAGTAAAAAATCAAGGCCGTCAGGATATCAAGCACCGCTGGAATACGATTGAAAACAAATGGGTGGATATTATCAAGAAACAAAGCGGAGACGATAGTATAAAGTGGATAAAGCCAAATGATTGTTTAAGCTATCAAAAAGATGAAATCCCATTTGAAGTAAATGAAGAAGATTATATTAAGACTATGTTGGATTATCTAATGTTCAAAGAGGAAATTGATGTCAAAACTCTAAAGGAAAGCATAGCAAATAAAGTAATCTATTTCAGTAACTTATCATCAGAACAAGGAGAAAATAGCATTGCGATAAATGTGGAAAGAGGTGAGTCTAATGAATAAGGTTGATATTTCGGACTGGAAAGATTTTCAGATTTCTCGATTGTTTAGAATCAGTTCGCCTGCATCTAGAAGCATAAAGACATACAATGAAGGAGATGTTCCTTATGTTTCGTCAGGAAGCATTAATAACGGAATAATTTCCTATCTTGAACCAAATGAAGATGAAGAACTTGAGAAAGGAAATTGTATTACTGTTAGTCCACTTGATGGTTCTTCATTTTATCAAGAAGACGATTTTCTCGGTCGTGGGGGCGCAGGTTCAGCTATTTCATTGCTATATAATGACAACCTCACAAGATACAATGCTTTATTTATCTGTACAGTTATAAAAATTATGGCGCAAAAATTTGATTATAACGATGCACTGACGAGCGATAATTTGAAGACATTGAAAATCAGTTTGCCAGCGCAAAAAGACAAAAACGGTGAATTTTCAATTGACGTAAACAAACAATATTCAGATGAGGGTTTCATTCCCGATTGGGACTATATGTGGCAATATATGGAAGCGATCGAGGAGAAAGCACAGAGGCGCATTGATATTTTAAACAAATTATGATGTTTTTTGACGAGCCCTCAATAGATAAGTTCTTGCGGTATCTTGTCAGCGAATGGTTGTATAGTGAGGTGAAACTATGCCTAAAAATATAGTCCAATATGACATTCTTATTTCTTGTCCGGGAGATATTGAAAATGAGATTAGAATAATTGAGGATGCAGTATCACAGTTTAATACTCAGTTTTCAGATGCTTTGGGAATTAGCGTTCGCACAAAACATTGGCATAAAAACTCTTATGCTCAGTCTGGTGGAAAACCTCAGGCGTTATTAAATGAGCAATTTGTAAAGGATTGTGACGCCGCAGTCGCTATTTTGTGGACACGCTTTGGAACCCCAACCGATGAATACGGATCTGGCACAGAGGAAGAAGTAGAAATTATGCTGTCTACTGGGAAACAGGTATTTATGTATTTCTCAGACAAACCTCTGTCTCCGTCTCAAATGAATGAGGAAAGCTATAAGAAGGTTCAGGCGTTTCGTGAAAAGTACAAAGATAGAGGTATCTACTTTACATATTCATCGGACGAAGAATTCAAAACGCTGTTTTTTGCTCATTTATCTCAGTATTTTTTAAGCGAAAAAAGAGTGGCAGAAGTTAAGGGGGAGCGTCATTCTGAATTGAATATTGTCGGCATTGACCAAAATCAGAACATCAACGATGAGGCATCCATAATAAAGTTTGTTCCAAATACCGAAATGACGATGACTAAGTATTTGGATAAAATTCGGAGTTTTTACAGCAATATTTCTTCTATGAAGGTAGGAAAGCATGTTGATTCATCCGAAACACTATCCAAATTATCTTTCTCGTTTGAAAAGCCAATGGAAATTGGCGAAGATAGTAAAAGAATAATTAGCTCTGTTGCAAAAGAATTAGACATTAATATTACTGAAGATTTTTTTGCTCTTGGAAATCTAATGCAAAGCAGCATTGCACATATGGTTGGAGGTGCATCAATTACTGGAACAGACTCCGAAAAAGATAAATATTATGCCATCCAGGATCTTCTTAAAACAATTTCAAAAGCTTTGGAATGGGCACCTGTAGAAAAAGCATTTACAGATAAAAAGTGTTTGAAGCTTGCTCTTCGAAACGCTGGTACAGACATCGATGAAGATATAGAAATTTCTCTTAAAATTCCGAAAAATAGTTTGTTGTCAATAAGTGAGTTCCCAAAGTTTGATAATGATGAAATGGGCTATTTACTGAATGATTGCGATATGAGTAAACTTTTTGGCATTTGTAGTACATCAACATATTTGGATTACGATTCATCTATTGTAACAAGTCAGCGGTTTTCTCATCATATTGCTACACCTTCCATTTTCCCGGGATATTCTCCCGATTATAGTGACGATTTTATAAGTGAACTTTCTGATGTATTCTGTTATTCTTGCTTTGATGAAGGAAAAGAGTATATTGTAAAAATTAAATTTGATTACATTAAGCATAATACAACAATCGCTTTTCCTTCTATTATTTTTATTAAAGAGCCTTTCGACGCTATACCATATACGATTACATCTAAAAACTCTCCAGAAATAGTATCTGGTGAAATTAAAATTACAAATGATACGCAGACTTAATGTGATATAAAAACAACGGCAAAGATTTTTTATCTCTGCCGCTGTTCAGCTTATGCGTAAACAATTTCAGTATTTACAGCTTCAGACGCTCTATTGCGAATATTATTCATCCTCTGCACCCACAGCATTTGATTTTCAGCCTTTAACTGTTCTGTCACGCCCTCATGCTCTGCCATTTGTTTTACCACCCGAAAAAACATTGCCTCTGCCTGCTCGTCAATATCGGCAAAGCAACTATTGATTTGCTATGCTATTCGAAATCAATATAACAAAAAGCCATTAACCATGAGTTCTATCCCACAGTTAATGGCTCTTATATGACTGTTATCAATTTGTTATCAAAAGACCTCTTGAAATGCCGCAAACCCGCATAAACACTGGGCTTCTTCGACCTCTCAACTTATTCCCACTCAATTGTTCCGCATGGCTTAGGTGTAAGGTCATAAAGTACTCTGTTTACACCATCAACCTCTGCCGTAATTCTTTCTGTAATATGCTGAAGAAGTGCGAAAGGAATATCTTCTACAGTAGCAGTCATAGCATCAGTTGTATTTACCGCACGGATAATAACAGAATACGCATATGTGCGCTTTCCGTCTTTTACACCAACAGATCTGAATTCCGGCACAGCGGTGAAATACTGCCAAACCTTGCCTTCAAGACCGTTTTTAGCAAATTCTTCACGAAGAATTGCATCTGATTCGCGAACACATTCCAAACGATCACGTGTAATGGCACCAAGACAGCGAACACCGAGACCGGGACCGGGGAACGGCTGACGGTAAACCATTTCATCCGGCAAACCAAGCGCATTGCCCACTACTCTTACTTCATCCTTATAAAGAAATTTAAGCGGCTCTACAAGCTCAAACTGCAAATCTTCCGGTAGTCCGCCTACATTATGATGCGCCTTAACTCCGTCGCTTTCAATAATATCCGGATAAATTGTGCCCTGTGCAAGAAATTCAATGCCTTCCTGCTTTCTTGCTTCCTCTTCAAATACACGAATAAATTCAGCACCTATGATTTTACGCTTTTTTTCAGGCTCGGAAACATCTGCAAGCTTGTCCAAAAATCTGTCTACCGCATCAACATAAATCAAATTTGCATCCATCTGATTACGGAACACTTCAACAACCTGTTCCGGTTCTCCCTTACGAAGGAGTCCGTGATTTACATGCACGCAAACAAGCTGCTTTCCGATTGCTTTGATAAGAAGTGCGGCAACAACAGACGAATCCACACCGCCTGAAAGTGCAAGCAGCACCTTTTTACTGCCAACCTGTTTCTGAATTTCCGCAACCTGCTCTGCTATAAAGGCATCTGCAAGTTCTTTTGTATTAATTCTTGCCATTGTTTCGGGCCTTTTATTATTTTCCATAAAATCCTCCTAAAATCAGTTATAATATGCGACATAGACACACACTGCCCAGCCTTTTACATTACCTTAATATAATAGCAAGAATGAAATGAAAATGCAATATTTTCTGTAAAAACCTGTTTATCTTTTATCCGATAATAACTTCCTTGGAAATGGCAAGAATTTCTCTTGTGTAATAAGACAAAAATGTCGGCAGCGAGGAATAGCTGCAGGAAGAATGAAATTCCAGCCCGTTTTTATCACAGTTCAGCTTTGCCCTGAACTGATGAAATTCATTCGTAACAACAAGCACACTTTTTGAAAACCGATTTTCTTCAATCACCTTTTTTGAAAAGGAAATATTTTCAGAAGTACTTGTGGAGTTTTCCTCTTTAAACAGCCTGCTTTTATCAATACCCATATCTGTGAGCACATTTTCCATGCACTGTGCTTCGCTGATAGCTTCATCTGATCCTTGTCCGCCGGAAAGCACAGCAACTGCAGACGGATTTTCATTAAGATATTTTGCCGCTTTTCTGCACCGGTCATAAAGATATCTGCTTGGCGTACTGCCGTTTACCTTGCATCCAAGCACAATCACCGTTTGCGCACCGGCATCCGTTTTATAGTTTGCATATTTCACCATATTAAAGGATATCGGCAGAATGACAACCGCAAGAAAAACAGCTATAGCTATAAAAAAGCCTTTTTTTAATCCCGGTGAAAGAATTTGGTAAAACACACCGAAAGCAATCAGCATTGCCGAACCGAGCATGCCGAAAAAATTTCCGACATTAAATGTAATTGTAAGAAGCGAAGCCAGGTACCATAAAAGAAATGCTGTTCCGACTATTATAAATACAAATTTCAATATTCTTGTTCCTTTACTTAACTTTTTCATACAGCCACCTCTCAAAAACAGCTATTATCAAGATTAGAGCCGCCATTACAAAAGGTGTATAAAAGCCCCACCTTGAAAAATCAATAATTCTGGCAATAAAGGAGAGAGGAAACGGAAAAAGAATGATTGACAGCACAATGCCCTTTTTTCCGGCAATGGAAATCATTTCTTTTTTGCTGTATGAAACGCCAAGCCTTGTTACGGCAACAGCATATACAAGACCGCCGGCAAGCCATGCTGCAAGAGAAACTGCAACAAACATGATTTCCCAATGCGTGTAGAATAAAACAGGAAATGCCCATATACAGTAAATTTCCGTAATTGTTCCCAGCAAAGCCGCAAAAGCGCTGAAAAACAAAGAAACCACATAACCGATTTTAAATAAATTCAGAAGATTATCCTTATTTTCAACTTCCGTCACCTTAAAATCTACAGCATTTTTGTTTGTTTTTTCACCGGAAAGTAGTTCGTCAACAGAAACGCCCAGTGTTTCGGCAAGCAGCGGCAGTATGGTAATGTCCGGAAAACCGTCTCCGTTTTCCCATTTTGATACGGTACGGTTGCTTACATGCAATTTTTCGGCAAGCTGTGCCTGTGTGCATTTCTTTTCTTTTCTCAAAGCGGCAATAAAACTGCCTGTCTTTTTTGAATCCATTTCATCACCTCATACAAAGCTTAACGCAAAACGCTGTTCTTCTTCAATGAATCACCGATAGATTATATCCACGCAGCGTGGATTTTCCGAAAATGCTGTTATTTCTGCAGACTTCTTAACACAGCAATTTCTTTTGCATAGCCGTTAAGGTCATTCGGCGTTTCAAGAAACATAGGCAAATCTTTAAGATAAGGATTGTTTACAATTTTTTCAAATGTTTCTGTTCCCAAAAAGCCTTCCCCTATTTTTTCATGGCGGTCTTTATGTGCTCCAATTGGATTTTTACTGTCATTTATATGAAGCGCTTTCAGTCTGTCTATTCCTATTACCCTGTCAAACTCTTCCAGCACGCCGTCCAGATTATGAACAATATCATAACCGCCGTCGCTGACATGGCATGTATCAAGGCACACACCCATTTTATCTTTCAGTTCAACACCGTCTATAATTGCTTTAAGTTCTTCAAAAGTTTTTCCCATTTCAGAACCTTTTCCTGCCATTGTTTCCAGAAGCACCGTTGTTGTCATATCTTCAAAAAGCACGGCATTCAGTGTTTCGCATATAAGCTTTATACCGGTTTCTTCCCCCTGTCCCACATGTGAACCGGGATGAAAATTATAAAGCATATTCGGTGTATATTCCATTCTTCTCAAATCGTCTTCAAAGGTCTGGAGCGCAAACTGCCGGGTTTCAGCTTTGGCAGAACAGCAGTTAAGCGTATAAGGCGCATGTGCAAGAATGGTGCCGAACTGAATCTCCTCTGCTCTGCTCAGAAAGGTTTTTATATCATCTTCATCCATATCCTTTGCTTTTCCGCCCCTTGGATTCCGCGTGAAAAACTGAAACGTATTTGCACCGATTGACAGTGCTTCCTCCAGCATATGTGTATAGCCCTTTGACGAGCTTAAATGTGCCCCTATAATCATTTTAAGATTACCCCTTTATCTATTTATTTCTTCTTCGGCTCTGCCGCTCATTATATATTCCAGCAAATCCGCAACACAACCGTCATTGCAGTGGCACGCTTCAAATTTGCATATATTATGAATTGGCTTCGGAGCCTGCCCGGCACACGCCGGAAGTCCCACTGTTTTCAGCATATCCCAGTCATTATAATAATCACCGATTGCGGCAACGTGTTTTTTTTCTATGCCCAGAATATCAGCAAGGCGCATAATTCCGACACCCTTATGCGTACCTTTTGCAAGCATTTCCATTGTGCAAAGCGAAGATGCCATAAAATTAACCTGATGCCTTATTTCCGAACGGTCAATCAGCCTGCGCAGTGAATTTATTGTGGGAGGCATCCCCCAGAAAATAACTTTCATCCAGCCTTCCTTAGGCACTGCGTCTATATTGGTTACCTCATAATGTGCCTTATCAATCATAACGGTGCCCTTTCCGAAAAAACCGTTTTTGACTATATAAACATAATCATCAAAATAGATGCCGATATCAAGGCTTTTAAATGCTTCGCTGTATTCGCAAAGCACTGTGCGCACAAAATCCTGCCCTGCTTCACCAATTGTAGAACGCCAAACCATTTTTTCTTTACTGAAATCATATATTCCTGCTCCGTTTAAAACAATTGCAGGCTGATTCGGTGTTATTCTGTTGTAATTTCTTTTAAGGCTGGAGGTAAGCCTGCCCGATGCAAGTGTAAAATTGCCGCCCCTGTCAGTAAATTCCTTGATTGCATCATAATTTCTTTTCGGAAGCCTTCTTATTTTATTGTTCAGAGTTCCGTCTATATCCGAAACAACAAGCCAATTTTCAAATGTTTTGTCCATAGCCGGGTCCTTTCTTTATCTGTATTTTTTCTTTTCGCCTTCAAGTTTTTCTAAAAAATTTGTAAAATATGCAGGCAGCATGCTTTCAAATTCCAGCCACTTACCTGTTTTCGGATGAACAAAACCGATATGTTTTGCATGAAGACATTGACCGTTTAAACCCTTCTGCACCTTTTTCGGTCCGTAAACCTCATCGCCCGCAACAGGATGACCGATATATGCCATATGCACTCTTATCTGATGCGTTCTTCCAGTTTCAAGCGTGCATCTGAGATGTGTGAAATTTCCGAAACGGTTCAAAATTTCATAATGTGTAACGGCATTTTTTGAATTTCTGTAAGTAACCGCCATCTTCTTCCTGTCCTTAGGATGTCTGCCTATCGGCTGATTGACCGTTCCGTTTTCCACTGTAATATTACCATGCACAACACATTCATATGCACGGTGAAAGGAATGCTCCTTAATTTGTTTTGCCAATGAAATATGCGCCGTATCATTTTTGGCAACAATCAAAAGCCCGGATGTATCCTTGTCTATTCTGTGCACGATGCCGGGTCTTATAACACCGTTTATGCCGCTTAGCGAATCTCCGCAGTGATAAAGAAGTGCGTTAACCAGCGTGCCTTCGTAATTGCCGGCAGCCGGGTGAACCACCATACCTTTTGGTTTGTTGACCACCAGCAAATCCCTGTCTTCATAAACAATATCAAGCGGAATATTTTCAGGGCGTGTCTCCAACGGCTTTGCCTGCGGAACGACAACCGTAATTTTATCATTTTCCCTGCATTTATAATTTTTGGAAACCTGCTTTCCGTTTACACAAACGCCGCCTTCATCAATT
The DNA here is from genome assembly GCA_948471205.1 of uncultured Oscillospiraceae bacterium. Taxonomy (GTDB): domain Bacteria; phylum Bacillota; class Clostridia; order Oscillospirales; family Acutalibacteraceae; genus Eubacterium_R. The sequence goes on from CAOKRT010000007.1 coordinate 41,936, forward strand.
ATTCTGGCTGCCGCCGAACGTGAAAAGCGGCTGTTCTGCTCACTGATAAACTTATCTATTCTGACATTGCTGTTTTCGGAAGAAACTGTAAAAATCAATGTATCACCCATCTGCATTCTCCTTTTTCATCATATCGGAAATCAGATACAGAAACATGGATGCCGCGCCAAGGGTTACAGCACAGTCAGCAATGTTAAAAACAGCAAAATCAATAAATACCGGCTCAATAAAATCAATGACAAATCCAAAAAAGGCTCTGTCTATAAGATTTCCGATTCCGCCGGAAACAATAACGCCTATACTCCAGTAAAGCCACAGTGATTTGCATTTATCGGAAAAAAGATACCACAGTGCAGCACCGCATGCAATAACGGTTATAAAAATAAAAAGCCATCTTGCTCCGCTGAAAAGTGAAAAAGCCATTCCGCTGTTTTCAGCATAATGAAACTGCACAATATCTTTGATAAACGGAAACACCGTACCGTCGGAAAGATATTTCTGCGCAAAATATTTTGTTATCTGATCAAACACCATTATGAGAATTATCATAATACAGCACCATATATGCTTTTTTCTGTGCAAAAATATCCCTCCGATACATTTTAAGAAATAAGGGGCAGAATCATTATCTGCCCCTTTTTAATTTTTATTATTCCCCGATTTCAGCAATAACTGCCGCACAATGTTCACAAAGTTCCGGGTGATTTTCATTTTCGCCAACAGATGTTGAGAATTTCCAGCAGCGTTCACACTTTCCGCCGTCTGCTTTGAAAACAGAAACCGTTAATCCTTCCACATCGCCGGCAAAGGACTGCTGTTCTTTCACAACTTCAACAGATGAGGTAATAAAGATTTCAGGAAGTTCCGCTTCAACTTCTTTCAGGAAATCATAGAATGCACCGTCTGCACCAAGCACAATTTTTGCTTCCAGTGATTTTCCGATTTTCTTTTCATTTCTTGCAAGTTCAAGCGCTTTCTGAACATCCACACGCACTGCATGAATCTTTTCCCACTTATCCATAAATGCTTCATCTGTTTCAATAAAATCAGCATTCGGAATTTCATTAAACAGCGGAGAATCCGTGTTTCTTGATTTATCATGCGGCATAAACTGCCAGATTTCATCTGCTGTGAAAGCAAGAATCGGTGTTAAAAGCAGTGTAAGTGCATCAAGAATTTTATAAAGCACTGTCTGCGCCGCACGGCGTGTTTCCGATGCCGGAACAGAAGTATATAATCTGTCTTTCAGAACATCAAAATAGAAATTACTCATATCAACAACACAGAAATTATGAATGGAATGTGCCGCTGTGTGATATTCATAAATTTCATATCCCTTGCGTGCCGTTTCAATTACCTTATCAAGCTTCATAAGCGCATATTTATCAAGCTCTTCCAGCTTATCATTCTCAACCATATCTGTATCAGGGTTGAAATCGTAAAGATTTCCAAGGCAGAAACGGGCCGTATTTCTGATTTTTCTGTAATTATCCGAAAGCTGCTTTAAAATTTCCGGGCTGATACGTATATCGGCATGGTAATCGGATGAAGCAACCCAAAGGCGAAGAATATCTGCACCGTACTGATCAATAATATCCTGCGGATCAATACCGTTTCCGAGTGATTTGGACATTTTTTTGCCCTCTCCGTCAACTGTCCAGCCGTGCGTTACAATTTCCTTAAACGGTGCACCGCCGCCGCCTGCAACAGATGTGAGAAGCGAAGACTGGAACCAGCCTCTGTACTGATCTGCACCTTCAAGATAAACATCTGCCGGCACTTTCAGATAATCTCTTTTTTTACATACTGCCGCATGTGATGAACCCGAATCAAACCAAACATCCATAATGTCGGTTTCCTTATCAAATCCCTTTGCTTCGCCGCAGTGCGGACATTTGAAGCCTTCCGGCAGAAAATATTCTGCGTCATGAGCATACCATGCATCTGAACCTTCTTTTCCGAAGATTTTTGAAACCTTCATCATAACATCGTTATCAATAATTTCTTTTCCGCATGCTTTGCAATAAACAACCGGAATCGGAACGCCCCATTTTCTTTGGCGTGAAATACACCAGTCGGCACGTTCTCTTACCATAGACTGCAGTCTGTCCTTACCCCATTCAGGGAACCATTTCACATCTTCGGATGCTTTAACGGCTGCTTCCTTAAAATCATCAACAGAACAGAACCACTGTGATGTTGCACGGAAAATAACAGGCTTATGACATCTCCAGCAATGCGGATACTGGTGAACAATTTTCTGAAGTGCAAAAAGATTTCCTGTTTTTTCAAGGTACTGGGCAATCGGCTTGTTTGCTTCTTCTGTTGAAAGACCGGCAAACTGACCAGCCTCCTCTGTTAAATGACCTGCTGCGTCCACAGGAACAATAACGGGAATTTCGGGATAATTCTTGCATACAACAAAGTCTTCTACACCGTGACCCGGCGCAGTATGAACACAGCCGGTACCGCTTTCAAGCGTTACATGGTCGCCGACAATAACAAGCGATGTACGGTCAATAAACGGATGCTGACACTTCATATATTCCAGTTCAGAGCCCTTGATTATACCGCAAATTTCGTAATCCTCAGTTCCCCTTGCCTCCATAGCGGCAGCAACAAGATCTGTTGCCATAACATAATATTCATTCTGGCTTTTTACAAGTGAATACTCAAAATCAGGACCAACGCAAATGGCAACATTTGCAGGCAATGTCCATGTGGTTGTTGTCCAAATAACAAAATATGTTTTGGAAAGATCTGCACCCATTGCCGTAAGTTTGCCCAAATCATCTGTTACATTGAATTTAACATAAATGGAATGACAAGGATCCTCGCCGTATTCAATTTCTGCCTCTGCAAGCGCAGTATTACAGTCTGAACACCAGTAAACAGGCTTTAACCCTTTATAGATATAACCCTTAGATGCCATGGAGGCGAAAACTTTAATTTGTTCTTCTTCAAAATCATTGGTAAGCGTGATATAAGGATTATCCCATTCTCCGATGATTCCAAGACGTTTGAACCCTTCTCGCTGCAAATCTACAAAACCGAGCGCTGTTTCACGGCAGATTTTACGAAGTTCCAAATCTGAAATATTTGTTTCGGCTGATATGTTTGCCGCTTTTCTTGCCTTAAGTTCGGTAGGAAGCCCGTGTGTATCCCAGCCCGGTACATAAGGTGACTTAAAACCTGTCATATTCTTATATCTTACAATAAAATCCTTGAGGGTTTTATTAAGCGAATGACCGATATGAATCGGTCCGTTTGCATATGGCGGTCCGTCATGAAGCACAAACAGCGGCTTGCCTTCATTTATATCCATAAGCTGCTTATACTGATCATGTTCATACCATTTTTTAAGAAAATCGGGTTCGCGCTGAGGCAATGCCGCTCTCATCGGGAAATCAGTTTTCATCATGTTTAAAGTATCTTTATAGTCCATTATAGAAAATCTCCTTCGTGCCGGAAACCGGCATAGAATTAATTATGCTTTTTGTTTTTCTTTTTGAAGAAACCTCTGAATTTCAAATCATCCTCATCCTCGTCATAATCATCCGGCGGAATAAGACTTATTTTTTCAGTAGTTCTGCCCTCTGCCTTAACATTGAAAAAACTTTCAAACGGAAGTTCCTCATTATATCCCTTTTCCGGCTCGCCGGCAGGCTCCATTTCCGGTTCTTCGGTAATCTCCGTTACAGGGTGTCCTTCAACAGGTGTAATTTCATCTTTATCAAACGCTTCTATTGCATCGTTTACATCAACATCTATCATAGACGGCACATTGCTCTGTTCTGAAATGTCTTCAATATCCTCTGCATCTTTAACAGCAATAACCGGTGCTTCCTGCGGTGTATTTTCTTCATCAGCCTCCGGTTCACAAGCAGAATCATCCTCTGCTTCTTCCTCTTCTGCCGCATCCTCCGCTGGCTCCTGTACCTGATCGGTATCCTGTGCTTTTTCCTCTACCTTTGTATCTTCGGCAGGTTCTTCTTCCTTGACATCCTCTTTTTCAGCAGGGGCATTCTCTGCCTTATCCTCTTTTTCGGTTTCTGCAGAACCGGTTATGGATTCAACAAAGTTATCAACATTGTTCAGTTGATTTTCAATATCTGCCATCTTGTCTGCGGCAAGTGCTTTTGCAGCCTCAACAGGTGATTCCATCATCTCTTTGAGCTTTGCAAGCTGTGCTTCATATAAAGAAACCAGGCTTGTTTTAAACAATTCCGATTCCTCTTTAAGCTTTGACACAAGCTCTTCGTGATATTCTTTTTCTTCCTTGGCTTTCACAATAAGCTCTTCGGAAAGGCTCTTGGTCTGCTTAAACATATCCTGAACGGCATTTTTTGCATTGCTTAAAATGCTGCCGGCTTTCTTTTCTGCTTCCATTGCAATTTCATTTGCGGCAGCGGTTTTTTCCTTTGTAAGATTTGCAACATAATCACGTGCTTCGGAAATAAGCTTTTCTGCCTCTGCCTTTGCATCCGCAACTGTTTTTTTAGCCTTGCTGTCGCTTTCAGCGGAAAGTTTATCTGCCTTTTCTTTTGCTGTTTTTTCTAATTCATTTGCTGCCTTCTGCGCAGAAATGATTGCTTCTTTAATGGAATCTTCTTCTTCCCTGTACTCAACAATTTTGTTTGCAAGAATCTCCATTTTTCTGTAAAGTTCTTTATTCTCCTGAAAAATAGCTGAATAAGAATCTGCTATTTCATCCAGAAAAGCATTGGTTTCATCAATATCATAACCGTGAGCCGCTGTTGCAAGCTGCTTTTCTTTAATCTGGTTTGGTGTAATCATATTCTTCCCCTCCAAAAACATCACATAAACATTCCGTTGTGTTCAAGTTCATCAAGAATGTCATCGCCGAGTACATCAACATTATAAGGAGTAATGATATATGTACTGTTTGCAACTCTTTTTATTGAGCCTTCATCCGCATATGCAACACCGCTTAAAAAATCAAGCAAACGCCTTGCAATATCACGGTTTGTTGATTCAAGATTCAGCACAACCGTACGTTTTGATTTAAGATTATCCGCTATGCCCGGAGCATCGCTGAACTGTTCGGGCTTAACAAGCACTACCTGCACCTGCGCTGTGGTATGAATATTCACAACCTTATCCGAATCTGCACGGAAACGGTGCATTCTTTCTGTTTTTTCCTCTTTCGGAACCCTTACACTGCGTGTTGTCGGCCTGCTGCTTTGCTTTGACATACGCGGCGGCATATCAAAATCCGAAGAATTATCTTCATAAAAATCGTCAAAATCATCTTCGGGTCTTTCCTTAAAAATATCAGCAAACTTATCCATAAAACCCATATCCATATCCTCCTAAAAATATTTTCTTGCGCCAAAGATTGCAGAACCAACCCTGACTATATTTGAGCCTTCGGCAACAGCGGCTTCGTAATCACCGCTCATTCCCATAGACAGAATATTCATATTTATATTATCTATTTTTTTATCTTTAATGTCAATGAAATATTGTCTCATTTCGGCAAAATACCTTCGTGCCTCTTTTTCATTTTCACAGACCGGAGGTATCGTCATCAACCCTTCAACCTTCAGTCCTTTAAGCCCTGCCATCTCATAAAGCGTTTCCGCAAGTGCTTCGGCATAAACGCCGCTTTTGCTTTCTTCTTTGCCGATATTTACTTCAACAAGGCATTTCGTTTCTATTCCGCGGGCAGATGAAACCTTTGATATTTCTTTTGCCAGCTTCAGCGAGGACACGGATTCTATCATATCAACCTCGCCTACAATCTGCCTTACCTTATTGGTTTGCAGATGACCGATAAGATGGCGTTCAACACCGCTGAGGTTAAGAGCATCCCTTTTCCCAAGATATTCCTGCACCCTGTTTTCACCTATTAGGTCTGCCCCCAGTTCAAGCACTTTATTTATGTAAACAGGTTCAACCGTTTTGGTAACACACATAAGCCGCACATCCTGTTCGTTTCTGCCGGCCTTTACAGCGCTTTCTTTAATACTTTCCAGCACACGTTTATAATTTTCCTCTGCCGCTTTAAGCCTGTTTTCATCAGGCAAAAACTTTTCCGTCATAAACATCCCTTCCGCGAACAATAATTTTATCATAAAGCTTGATTCCGTTTTTAATATCGGGATCATTGTAACTTAAAATAACATATCCGTTACCTGTATACAAAATTTCAGCTCTGCGCCATTTTGCAATGTTTGATACAAGTGCATAAACACCTTTTTCTCCGTCTTTATCATGAACGGCCCTGCTGTCAACCTTTATGCCGTTATAGCTTTTCACTCTTATTTCAATATCTTCCAGACGCATTGACAAAATATCTTTATCCATTTCATTGCACGAAAGCAAAAGCAATGTCTGATCTGCACTAAGCGCAACATCCGCACCTTTCACAACCGTGCATTTAAGCTCTGTATCCGTGGATTTAACAACCACCTGCGTATTATAGCCGTCTCTCAATCCGTCAACATCCTCTGCACTTACCACACAGGCAAGATACCACACAAAGCTGCTTATAATCTTGCCGCCGTTTTGGACAGTGCCTTTTGCTTCAACGGCTGTTTTAAGATATTCGCTGAACGTGTCAACCGTCATATCCTTAACCTTGCTGTAATCAAAAACACCCTCGCATCCGTCGCTGTATCTGGAATAATATCCGGCCTTTTCAGCTTTTACATAGCCTGTTGGCTTGCAGGATGAAACATCTGCTGCAGAAATCTGATTTTCAATATCTGAAATCACAGAAGAAAAATCAACTGTTTCTCCCACAAGAAGCGACCTTCTTGTAAAATTGTCGTTTATATCCAGTGCATAAGCATTTGCCCTGTTTAAATCGTTTCTTCCTGCCGAACGAATATAACCGTTTACATTGGAAAGGATATTTTTTTCAAGCACTTCTATATCCGTAACACTTCCGACAGCCGTATTCGACATATCAGTATAATATTTATGTTTTTCTTCCAGTTCCTGAAATTCAGCATATCTTTGGGCATTTTCAGCAGACGGAAACATCATTGCAATTTCACCGCCGGTATGAACTTTTTCACCGTCTGCAGCGGCAGGAATGGCAATTCCGCTAAGCCCTTCCACAGCTTTTTCATCCCGTATAACCAGCGCTCTTGTTTCAATAATATCATAAACGGTTGCCGCTTCCGCCACCTGGGTCTGAAGGCGGATATTCAAAACGCTTATACATTCACCTAAAATAATGCCGACTATAATCAGAATGATAACTGCAATAAAAATATTCTGCCGTGATAATGCCGAAAGTTTTTTTCTGTTCTTAACCATTTTTCAAAAATTCCCTGCTTTTCTCAACTGCACAGGCTGCAATGCCGGAATTCTCTTCATCCGCATACAGCCACACAGCAGTATTTCTTTTTTTAAACCAAGTAATCTGCCTTTTGGCATAATGCCGTGTTTCTTTTTTTAGCGCTTCCAGCGCCTGTTCAAGGCTGATTTCTCCCTCAAAATACGGTCTCAGTTCTTTGTGCCCTATGGCCTGGGCAGATGTTGTGCCTGTATCGGCAAGACATCTTTCAGCTTCCTGCACAAGTCCGTTTTCTAACATGAAATCAACACGGCGGTTAATTCTTTCATAAAGTGTATTTCTGTTTTTAAAACCGATTACAAAATATAAAACATCATAAGGGCTTTCTTCTGTTTTTGAATTTTCATTCTGCTGTGTTTTTGTTTTTCCCGAAGAATAATAAATTTCAACAGCCCTTGCAACTCTTGCTTTGTTGTTTTTATGAATTTTTTCCGCTGCTGCGGGGTCTATCCTTACAAGCTCGGCATACAGCGCATCGGCATCCATTTTCATTAGTCTGTCGCGCAGTTCAAAATCTGTCTGCGCCTGCGTGAATTTTATATTGTCAACAAAGCTGTCTATAAACAGACCCGTTCCACCGACTATCACGGGCACTTTATTTCTGCCTGTAATATCATCCACTGCTTTTTTTGCATATTTGCAGAAATCGGAAACAGAATAATTTTCGTTTCTGTCCAAAAACTCCACCAAATGATGCGGCACCTGCGCCCTTTCTTTTTCCGTTGGCGCGGCGGTTGCAATACCCATATCTTTATATACCTGCATGGAATCCGCAGAAATTATTTCTCCGTTCACAGCCTTTGCTATCTCAATTCCAAGCCCTGTTTTGCCGCTTGCGGTCGGTCCTGCAACAACAATCAATTTTGTTTTTTTCATTGTATTCTTCCAAACTGTTTTTCAAGCTCATAACGTGAAATTTTAATCATAACCGGTCTGCCGTGCGGACAATATCTTATTTCAGGCATAGAAAGCAGTTTTTCAACAAACAGTTCCCTTTCCTTTTCAGATGTATAATCCCCGCCTTTTACCGCACTTCGGCACGCTGTTGAATGAAAAATCCAGTCCATTTTATCCGGTTCAATATCTGTTTTGTTTTCAATAAGCTTATCAGCAATTTCAATAATCAAATCGCTTATATCCGCACCGTCAAGCATGGCAGGCGTTTCACGCACAATAACCGTTGTATTTCCGAAATCTTCTACCTGAAAGCCGCATTTTGCAAGAAGCGGAATATTGTCTGAAATCATGCTGTATTCCTCTGCCGAAAGCCTGACCGCAGTTGGGGAAAGAAGAATCTGTGAATGAATCTGTGTTTGTGCCTTCAGCATTTCATAATTCATTCTTTCATGTGCCGCATGCTTATCTATATAATAAAGTTCATTTTCTATTTCGGCAATTATGTAAGTTTTAAAAGCTTCTCCAACCACTTTAAAAACAGGAGCAGCATCTTTTTCATCAACAATAACCGGTTTCGGTGCAATTTCCTCTTCATACGGAATATCCGGTATGCTTTTTTCTTTGGCAGGTATTCTGCCGGGCGTTTCCCGCTGCAAATCAAGTTTAAATGAAACCGTTTTGCGCTCAGACACCGCTGTTTCCTGCAACGTTTTATCATTTGCCGTTTTCTGTATTTCCTTTTTAGCGGATGCAAGATTCCACTGACTCTGTGCAGCAGATGAAAATTTAAGCTGTGCAGGTTTTTCTTCTTTAACAAAAAAGTCTGTTTTGGCAGTATCGGATACAGTTTGGTATATTTCCGAAATACTGCCGTCCGGCAGTTTTGCTTCCTTAACCGTATTCTGTGTTTCAACGGCTGTTTTCACACCGTAATAAATCAGATTAAAAACAGGCTTTTCATTTGCAAACCGTACTTCAATTTTAGCAGGGTGCACATTAACGTCAACCAGCTTTGCATCCATTTCTATATTGAGAACACATGCCGGAAATCTGCCTGCCATAATTAAATTCTTATATGCCTGTTCCAAAGCCGCCATAGCCGTTGTGCTTTTCACAAATCTGCCGTTTATGAAGAAAAACTGCATTGCCCGGCTTTTTCTGGACTGATGCGGTCTGCTGACATAGCCTGACACCCGCATTCCTTCATAAGCATAATCCACATGAACAAGGGTTTCCGAAAGTTCTGCGCCAAAAACGGAATAAACCGTGCTTTTCAGGTCTCCGTTTCCCGAGGTAATCATTACCTGCCTGCCCTCGCGGATAAAGCGAAAAGATATACCGGGATTTGACACCGCCATTCTTTCAACAATTCCCTGCACGGCATTTCCTTCCGTTACATCCTTTTTCAGAAATTTCATTCTTGCAGGCACATTAAAAAAGATATCCCTTACAACAACGGTTGTTCCCTGCGGACAGCCGGCATCGGAAAAATCAAGTTCTTCGCCTGCTGCCGTTTCATATCTGGTACCGATTTCCTCATCTTCTGTTTTTGTAATCAGCTCCACCTTTGCAACTGCGGCAATGGATGCCATTGCCTCGCCCCTGAAACCGAGTGTGATAATGGAATCAAGGTCTGCACCTGTGGAGATTTTGGAAGTGGCATGTGATATAAACACCTTTTTTACATTTGATTTTGAAATTCCGCAGCCGTCATCGGTAATACGAATATAGGTTGTGCCGCCGTTTTTAATTTCAACGGTTATGTGTTTCGCTCCGGCATCTATGGAATTTTCAATCATTTCCTTAACAATACTCATCGGGCGTTCAACAACCTCGCCTGCGGCGATAAGACTGTACACCTCTTTCGGAAGAATATTGATTTCAGGCATCTGTATCACCTCTTTTCAAATTTAGCCAGCTTAAAGCTCTGCGGATTTTTTCTTTAAATCATAAAGCGTCTGCATAGCTTCAATCGGCGTTAATGTATTTACATCAATGGTTTTAAGTATTTCAATAATTTCATTTCTGCCGTTTACCGAGAAATTAAACTGAACCTCGTCTTCTTCCTCTTCCAAAACGGCTGATTCGGCCTTGAATTCTATATCAATCTTATTCTGCTCAAGCTCTTTAAGAATAACCTTTGCACGTTTAACAACAGAATCGGGTACTCCTGCAAGCTTTGCAACCTCAATACCAAAGCTTTCATCTGCACCGCCTTTGACAATTCTGCGAAGAAACGTGATATCATCGCCGCGTTTTTTAACGGCAATTGAATAGTTATTCACACCGTTCAGCATGCCTTCCATTGCCGTAAGTTCATGATAATGTGTTGCAAAAAGCGATTTTGCGCCAAGCGTTTTCTTTTTGCACACAAATTCAAGCACCGCACGGGCAATGCTCATTCCGTCAAAGGTAGATGTACCCCTTCCTATTTCATCCAGAATAATAAGACTGTTTTCCGTTGCATTTTTAAGAATAGAGGCTACTTCGTTCATTTCAACCATAAATGTAGACTGACCTGTTGCCAAATCGTCAGATGCGCCCACTCTTGTAAATACAGCATCAACTATACATATATTGGCAGATTTTGCAGGAACAAACGAACCTATCTGCGAAAGCAGAACAATCAGGGCAATCTGGCGCATATAAGTTGATTTGCCCGCCATATTCGGTCCGGTAATGATTGCGCATCTGTTTTCTTCTTTATCCAGCACCGTATCATTCGGAACAAACGGTGCTCCGTTAAGCAAAGCCTCAACAACAGGATGTCTGCCGTCCTTAATATCAATCATTCCGTTTGTATTTATCTGCGGACACACATAATTGTTGTTTACGGCAACATCGGCAAGCCCGGCAAGCACATCAAGCACTGCAAGCGCCTTTGCTGTTGCATGAAGCCTGTCCACCTCTGCACTTACGGTTTCGCGTACGGAACAGAACACTTCATATTCAAGCGCAACCACTCTGTCCTTTGCACCGAGAATTCTTCCTTCAAGTTCTTTAAGTTCTTGTGTTATAAATCTTTCACCGTTTGTCAGCGTCTGTTTTCTTATGTAATGTTCGGGCACAAGATCTTTATATAAATTCGTAACCTCAATATAGTATCCGAAAACCCTGTTATAACCAACTTTAAGTTTTGGAATGCCCGTTTTTTCCCTCTCAGCCGCCTCAATTTCGGTAAGCACACCCGAACCGTCGTTCATAATTTTGCGCAGACCGTCTATTTCTTCGTTAAAACCTTCTTTAATAATTCCGCCCTCTCTTAATGTGAACGGAGGGTTTTCATCAATCGCTTTGTCTATAAGCGCTTCAACATCCGTGAGCAAATCAATATTCTTTTCAATATCCTTTAACAGGGCAGATGTGCAGCCGGCAATTTCCGCTTTTATTTCCGGCAGGCGGCTTATTGTATTCTGCAGGGATTTCAATTCCTTTGCATTAACCGTGCCGTATGCAATACGGGACATAAGTCTTTCCATATCGTTTATACCTGCAAGCGAAGTTCTTATTTTATCACGCATAACAGGGCTGTCTGCAAGTTCACCCACAGCATTCTGCCGCTTTGTGATTTTCTGAACAGACATCAGCGGTCTTTCAAGCCAGCTTCTTATCATACGCTTGCCCATAGCGGTTTTGGTTTTATCTATAACCCATAACAGCGAATGCTTTTTTTCACCGCTCATCATAGATTTTGTAAGCTCCAGATTACGCCTTGCGCTTATATCAAGCTTCATAAACTCTTCTTTATCAAAAAAGTCTATATCTGCCGGCGCTTCAAGCGCATCCTTTTTCTGAACCTCTTTAAGATAATCAATTACAGCACCCAGTGCGCCGACAGCCGTTTTGCTGTGACCGATGGAAAGCGAATCAATTTCTTCTTTTTTCAGTGTTTCAAGAATAACATTGGCCGCTTCGTCAAAATCAAATTTAATATCGTCTAAAAGCTGCAATTCTGCAGAAAGACGCTGTTTTGTAAAATCGGCAATATCATTAAAATCCAACGCTGCCGAATTTACGATTATTTCTTTTGGCTGATATGTTGAAAGCTGATTGATTATCTGCTCCTGCACATCATCGCCGTTCACAACCGTGATATGAAATTCACAGGTGGAAACATCTGCAAAACAAAGACCCGTTTCCTTTTCGCCTTTGCATATGGAACACAGATAATTATTTACCGTATCATCCAGCATATTGCTTTCAATTACCGTGCCCGGTGTTATGATTCTTATGACATCTCTTTTAACAAGTCCTTTCGCCTGCTTAGGGTCCTCAACCTGTTCGCATATTGCAACCTTATAACCCCTTGCAACAAGCCTGGCAATATAATTATCTGCCGAATGAAAAGGCACGCCGCACATCGGTGCCCGCTCTTCCATTCCGCACTCCTTGCCCGTAAGCACAAGATCCAGCTCCTCGGATGCAGTTTTTGCATCGTCAAAAAACATCTCATAAAAATCACCGAGGCGGAAAAACAGCAGCATTCCCGGATATTTACTTTTAATTTCAAAATACTGTGCCATCATAGGCGATAATCCTTTTGCCATTGCTTTTCCTCCTCAATAAAAATTAATCAGTCAATCAGTGGCATCCGCCGCAGGTTGAACAATTGTGTGTGCAGTTTTCTTCCGGAATTTCACAGGTTGCCGGATCCTGTCCGTCAAAGAACAAACCGATCATTTTGCTGATGTATTGTGCCATTTCCTCCATCTGTGCAGCGGCAGCAGAATATTTTTCCATGTTTTCGTTTTTCATAATCTCTTCATACAGGTTCTGATACTGCTGCTGAAGCTCTGCAATTCTGTCCTTATCTGCTTCGTCTGCCTTTCCGGCTTCCTGCTGATATTTGAGAGAAAGAAGCTGAAGCTCCTGCATTTTCTCCTGAAGTGATTTGTCTGCATCATTTGCAGCGGCAGCAGCCTGAAGCGCTGCGAAGCGTGAATCTGCCTGGATTTCTTTTCCAAGTTCGCGAAGTGCTGATTCTAAACTCATAATTGATTCCTTTCCATTTCGCCTTTTAAAACATAAGTTAAAGGCTCTGTTACTTTAATTTTCTGAAAAGTGCCGATAAGATTTTCGTCACCCTCAAATTCTATAATCAAATTGCCGTCTGTTCTGGCAGCAATATAATTATCACCCAATTTGCCCTTGCCGTAAACAAAACATTTAAAAAGCCGGCCGGCATTCTTTTTCATATTTTCGGCAGAAATTGTTTCCTGCAGGTCGGTAAGTTCCTTAAACCATCTGCCCTTTTCCTCTGCCGATACCGGATCGGGCATTTCTGCAGCAGGCGTTCCCTTTCTCGGGGAATAAATAAATGTAAACAGGGAAGTAAACTTCACTTCGCTTACAAGCGAAAGCGTATCTCTGAACTCCTCATATGTTTCACCCGGAAAACCCACAATGACATCCGAAGTAATGGAAAGCGCATCGCCCATAAGCTCTTTTGCATAATGAATAAGTTCAAGATATTTTGCTCTGTCATAATGGCGGTTCATTGCTTTAAGTACTCTGTCATTTCCGCTTTGGAACGGAAGATGCAGATGCTTCGCAATTTTTTCACAGCCTGCCATTGTTTCGATAAGTTCTTTCGTGCAGTCTTTCGGGTGGCTGGTCATAAATCTGATTCTGAAATCACCGTCAAGCTCCGCAATGCTTTTTAAAAGCTGTGCAAAAGACACACGGGGCGCCAGATCCTTTCCGTAGGAATTAACATTCTGCCCCAGCAGCGTAATTTCCTTGTAACCGCTTTCTATAAGTTCTTTCGCTTCGGCAATAACATCTGCCGCTTCTCTGCTTCTTTCGCGACCTCTTACATAAGGCACAATACAATACGAGCAGAAATTGTTGCAGCCGTACATAATGGGAATCCACGCTTTTTTGTCGTTATCACGAAGAACGGGCACGCCCTCTGCAATTGCGCCGTCCATATCGGGAAGTTCAAAAACACGTTTTTTTCTTGTAAGCGTACTGTAAAGAAGTTCCGGCAGTCTGTAAACAACATGGGTTCCGAAAACAAGATCAACAAACGGAAAGCTCTGCCTGATTTTATCTGCAATGTGCTGCTGCTGCATCATACATCCGCAGCAAGCTATTATAACATCCGGATTTTCACGTTTATAGGATTTAAGCATTCCCACATTTCCGAATACTCGGTCCTCAGCATGCTCCCTTACGGCGCATGTATTGAATATAATTAATTTTGCCTCTGTTCTTTCTTCCGTAAAGCTGTAGCCTATTTGACTGAGCATGCCTTTTATATGCTCACTGTCTGCCACATTTTGCTGGCAGCCGTAAGTAACAACACATGCAAGCGGCTTTTTTTGATATCTTTTTGAAATAACAGAAGCAGCCTTTTCACAGTATTCACGCTGTTTTTCCATTTCTGTTTTACTTACAACAGCCGTTTTTCTTTTGCTTTCTTCCATTATTTCTCTCCTCTGAATATAAAAACCCATAATATGCTTCATTATATCAAACACAAGCCGTTTATTCAATAACTATTTTATTAATTTATATTAAATATTTAATATATAACGTGTGTATAATATAATTATTGCAATTATTCTTTTAAAGTGGTAAAATCTGCATATTGAGGTGATTTCATGCTAAAAAAAAGAGGTGCAGGCGTTCTTTTTCACATAAGTTCTATGCCCTCTCCTTACGGAGTAGGTGTTTTCGGAAAAAGCACAAAGGATTTTATAGATAAAATCTGCGATATGGGATTTACTTACTGGCAGGTGCTGCCGTTTAACCCCACAGATAATTCAAACAGTCCTTACTGTTCGCCAAGCGCATTTGCCGGCAATTATCTTTTTATCAACCCCGAAACACTTTATGACATGGGTCTGATATCCGATAAAGATTTGCATTCCAATATTTATAACGGTTCGCCGTATACGGCAGATTATGAATTTGCCACTGAAAAAAGGCTTGCCGTGCTGAAAAAAGCCTTCTGTAATATTACAGAGAGTATATCAAAAGAAATACAAAACTTCGAAACAGAAAATCCATGGCTGAACGATTATGCCGTTTTCATGGCAGTAAAGGATGCCGAGGGCGGCAAGCCATGGTGGCAGTGGAGCAAAACGCATTCACATCGCAATTCCTGTATGAAAGAAATTTCCATGCTTGAAAAAGATATTTCTTTCTGGAAATTCGTTCAGTATATTTTCTTCAGACAGTGGTTTGAAATAAAAGAGTATGCCAATTCAAAAGGCATTGCAGTGATAGGTGATATGCCAATCTATGTTGCGATGGACAGCGTGGATGTGTGGGCAAACCTGCCGCTGTTTTTAATAGACGAAAAAACACTGAAACCCGAAAAGGTAGCAGGTGTTCCGCCTGATTACTTCAGCGAGGACGGTCAGCTTTGGGGCAATCCCATATATGATTGGAAAAAAATGAAAAAAGACGGCTATTCCTGGTGGCTTTCAAGACTTGCTACCGCGCTGAAAACATATGACGTAGTAAGAATAGACCATTTCCGTGCCTTTGCCAGCTACTGGGAGGTGCCTGCAGATTCCGAAACAGCCAAAACAGGCGAGTGGAAAGAAGGTCCGAAAATGGATTTCTTTTCCAAAGTATTTGAAACCTTTCCGGATGCACCGATTATAGCAGAGGACCTTGGCAGCTTCGGCGAAGATGTTGTTAAACTGCTTGAAGACACGGGATTTCCCGGAATGAAGGTTGTGCAGTTTGGCTTTGACCCGAATGCAGATTCCGGCCATATGCCGCACAATGCGGTGCCCAACAGCATAAACTATGTTGGCACACATGATAATAATACCATTTTGGGCTGGCTGTGGGAAGCAAGCGAAGAGGAAAGAAAATTTGCGCTTGAATACACAGGCTTCAGCGGCGATAACTGGGGCGACGGCGGATATTACAGCCAAAGCTGCAGAAAGATCATAGAAGCTGTTTGGAAAAGCGCATCCAATGTTGCCGTAATTTCTTTTCAGGATATGTGCGGATTCGGTTCCGATGCAAGAATGAATATTCCGGGCGTGCCCGATAAAAACTGGCGCTTCCGAACCACCGAGGACACGCTTAACAGCATTGATTTCCGTTATTTCAGGCATATAAATTCAATTTTCAGAAGAATGTATCCTGTTTTTGATTAACAATATTAAAACTCCCTCATAGAATGTTATGAAGTTATCTTCAAATATTCTGTAAAGGAGTTTTTTTAATGGCTGATATTCCAAGCGAAAGACAAATAAATGAAGCAGTCTGCATTGACACAAAGCGAATTTATGACAGTTGTGTTTCAAAAGATTGTCTGGAAGATTTAAGAGTTACATTTTTCTGCCGCAGCCAGCGTCTTATAGACGATGCGGTAACGGTTAAATGCCGTGAATGTGAAATCACATCCGTTTCCATTGATGTTGAGGAGGTGCCGTTTAACAGGGGCTATTACAGCGTGGATATAACATTTTATTTCCGCCTTTGCTTCGATACTTATTCTGCACCGTGCACCACACCGGAGGTGGCAGTGGGCTTTGCGCAGTTTACCAAAAAGTGTATACTTTACGGTTCAGACGGCAATGTGAAAATATTCACATCCAATCCGATAAATGAAGACCGTGACTGCCCGGAAGCACCGCAGTATTCAAATCCTACGGCAAAAGTGCAGGCAGTGGATCCGGTTATTCTTTCATGCGATGTGATTGACGCATGTGACTGCAGCATTCCGATTTGCTCATCCTTCCCGCAGTCTATTTTAAACAATATTTCAGACAGTATTCCAAGCGCAGGCTCTTCAAGAGCTGTACTTGTAACACTCGGTCTTTTCAGTATTGTTCAGATGGAGCGCGACGTACAGATGCTGATTCCGGCATATGATTACTGTATTCCTGAAAGAGAATGCTGCTGCAACACACAAAATCCATGTGAAACCTTCCAGTCAATCGATTTTCCGGTTGATGAATTCTTCCCTCCGGAAAGAGATAATTCACCCTCCTGCGGCTGTTCGGCAAAAACAGATAGCACAGATGCAGACTAAATAAAAAATGCTTCTCCGAAGGGAGAAGCATTTTCTTTATTGTATTTATACATACCGCGGCGGCAAAATAAAAATTAATTCTGTTTAAAGTTTTTCTAATTTTGCAAAATTTGCCATAAGCTTTTTTGTTCCTGCACGGTCAAACGCAACCTCCAGCAAATTGTCATTTCCCATAGGTGTGCAGGAAAGCACAAGTCCTGTGCCGAATGTTTTATGCCTTACCGTATCTCCGGCACTGTATGTAACACCTGTATTGACGGAAGCACCGCCAACCTGACCGAATTTATGTGCGGCAGAAGAGTTGGCTCTGTTTGCCACGGTTTCAGTCCGTCCAAAGCCCGAACCGCCGGTTCTTGCCGATGAAAAACTGCTTCTGGCCGAATAAACATCAACCGTTATATCTTCTGTTACGCCAACAGGAATTTCACGCAGAAAGCGTGACGCCATGTTTCTGTTTGTGGTTCCGTAAAGCATTCGCTGCCGTGCATTTATAAGATAAATCTTTTCTCTGGCTCTTGTAATGCCCACATAGGCAAGGCGACGTTCCTCTTCCAAATCATCCTCACTGTAAATAGACTGATTGCCCGGAAAAATACCTTCTTCCATTCCCGGAATAAATACAACAGGAAATTCAAGTCCTTTTGCGGCATGAAGCGTCATAAGCACAACGCAGTCCTCTTCCGAATTATAAGAATCAATATCCGAAACAAGCGCAACATCTTCCAGAAAATCCGAAAGCTGGAAATCTTCTTCCTCTTCCTGATATCTGATAAACATAGATGAAAGTTCGTTTATATTATTCTTTCTGTCCTCTTCTGTTTCGGGGTCTTCAGCAAGATATTCAAAATATTTGGTTTCACTGATGATTTCCTGAAGTAAATCCGAAAGCGGGATTTTTTCATCAAGCAGCTTTTGAAAATGCTTTATCATCCCGGCAAAGCCCTGCAATTTTCCTGCAGAACGAAGCGTTTTCTGAAATTCATCGCTTCTTTCGCATACTTCAAACGCCGAAATACCGAGCCCGGTTGAAATTTCCATTATATTTGCAAACATGGTATCGCCGATACCGCGTTTTGGTACATTAATAATTCTCTGAAGCCTTACATTATCCGAAGAATTATTGATAACAGCAAAATAAGAAATAATATCCTTGATTTCCTTACGGTCAAAGAAACGGTTACCCCCGATTATTTTATGTGGAATGCCGCTTTTTGTAAGCGTAATTTCAAGATTTCGGGACTGTGCATTTGTTCTGTATAAAACAGCATGGTCGCTCATTTTTCTTCCGTTTTTAACATTTTTCAGAATTTCTTCTGCAATAAAAACGGATTCCTCGGCTTCGCTGTTTACAGTATTCAAAACAATTTTTTCGCCTGCGCCGGCGGCAGTCCAAAGGCTTTTGCCCTTTCTGTTTTTATTGTTTGAAATAACTGCGTTTGCCCCGTCAAGTATATTCTGTGTTGAGCGGTAGTTCTGTTCAAGCCTTATTACCTTGGCATTGCTGAACTGCTGTTCAAAGGAAAGAATATTCTCAATGGTTGCGCCTCTGAAACGGTAAATACTTTGGTCATCATCCCCCACAACGCAAATATTTTTGTAACCGCCTGCAAGCAGGGAAACAAGAACATACTGTGCATGCGAGGTATCCTGATATTCGTCTACCATAACATATTTAAACTGATTCTGATAAAACTCTCTTACGTCATCATTTTCCTGCAGAAGCTTAACAGCATTGAAAATCATATCATCAAAATCCATTGCATCGGATTTAAGCAGTTCCTTCTGATACATTTCATAGCAGTCTGCTATTTTTGATTTTCTGAAATCATTAACCGCTTCTTTTTTATACTCACTGTAATCAATCAAACTGTCCTTTGCCCTGCTGATTTCATTTAAAATAGATTTATGATGAATAATTTTATCTGTTATGCCAAGCGATTTCTGGCAATGCTTCATAACTCTTTTCTGATCATCTGTATCATAGATTGTAAAATGACTGCTGTAGCCCAATCTTTCGCCGTAACGTCTTAAAATTCTGCCGCAGCAGGTATGAAAGGTGTGTGCCCAGATACTTGCCGCTTCTTCTCCTATTGCATGCACAAGCCGTTCCCTTATCTCCCCGGCGGCCTTGTTTGTGAAGGTTATTGCCAGCACCTGCCATGGCAGGGCCAGCCCGCTTTCAATAATGTGCTGCACACGGTTTACAAGCACGGTTGTTTTTCCCGAACCTGCACCGGCAAGAATAAGAAGCGGTCCCTGTGTGCAATCAACAGCCTGCTGCTGCATTTCATTCAGTGCCATCTATTTCATCTCCTGTTCAAATAATTAAGTGATAAAAAAGGGTGCCACGGTGAGTGACACCCTTTTGATTTGTAAATTAACCAAGAAGTGTTAAAAGCACACCTGCTGCAACAGCAGAGCCTATAACACCGGATACGTTTGGTCCCATTGCATGCATAAGCAGGAAGTTGGATGGATTTTCCCTCTGTCCTTCCTTTTGGCTTACACGGGCTGCCATAGGAACAGCAGATACACCTGCCGAACCAATAAGCGGATTAACCTTGCCCTTTGTGAAAATATACATCAGTTTGCCGAAAAGAACACCGCTTGCCGTTCCAACAGCAAAGGCAACAAGTCCAAGTCCTATAATAGATATGGTTTTCAATGTAAGGAAAGACTGTGCACTTGTTGTTGCACCAACAGAAATACCAAGCATAATAGTAACAATATTCATCAATTCATTTTGTGCAGCCTTTGCAATACGTTCTGTTCTGCCGCTTTCCTTAAGCAGGTTACCGAACATCAGCATACCCACAAGTGCACCGGCATCCGGAAGAAGCAGGGCAACAATTACTGTTACCATTATCGGGAACAGAATTTTTTCCAGCTTTGATACAGGACGAAGATTGCCCATTACAACACTGCGCTCTTTCTTTGAAGTTAAAGCACGCATTATAGGCGGCTGAATAACAGGAACAAGCGCCATATAGGAATATGCGGCAACGGCAATTGTGCCAAGCAGCGCCGGCGCCAAAATAGATGTTACAAAAATAGCCGTAGGTCCGTCTGCACCGCCGATTATTGCAATTGCGCCCGATTCCTGCGGTGTAAAGCCAAGCAGCGTAGCACCGATATAGGTAAAGAAAATACCAAACTGTGCGGCCGCACCCAAAATAAAGCTTTTCGGATTTGCGATAAGAGGAGAAAAGTCTGTCATAGAACCGATGCCAAGGAAAATAAGCGGAGGATAAATACCTGCTTTAACGCCAAAGTAAAGAAAATCCATAAGACCTGCGGACAAGCCTGTTACCCATACTTCATTTACCTCGTCCCACACTCTGCCGCGGGCAACAAGTTCTATAAAATTATGCATATCATGATACTGAACTGCAAGATTTGCACCGGGTATATTTGCAAGAAGCATACCAAAGGCAATCGGAATCATAAGAAGCGGTTCAAATCCTTTTTTTATACCAAGCCATAAAAAGAAGAACGCCATTAGCAACATGATAAGATTTTTATATCCGCCCTCTGTGAAGAAAAATGCATAACCGCTGTTTGCAAAAATATCAACTATGGCGCCCCATACGCCCTGTAAAATTTCCATCTGTATACCCTCCTATTAAAATGCTCTTGTATTATCGGCAACGGCAGCTCTTGCCCATGGATTTCTGCTGCCGGCTTCTTTTCTTTTAACAGAACGGATAACAAAATTACTGCTGCCCTCGCTTGCGGCAATTGCGGCTGTGATTGCGGCAACCACTTCTTCGCTGACACCATGATCGGCAGCAACGGCTGCGGCCGGTTTTTGTACTGCTACTGTCGTTTTACTGGTTGCACTGTCTAAAACAGCGATAACCGATTCGGCATTGTTTTTATCTGCCTTTTTGGATTCTTTTCTTGCTTTCCTTTTCTTTGCAGAATTTTCAAGCCCGGAAACCAGCTTGCCGAATCCGCCGAAAACGCCGATAAGCACAAGAAGCACGCCAAGCACTATAACAATACCTGCAATTACAACGGTTGCAACCTGCGCCCAGTCTATATCAGATAAATAACTGTTTGAAACCGAAAGAGTAAATTGATACATTCAAACATTCCCCCATTATATTAAATCAGTAGTATTATAAATCAGTTCTTTCCATTTTTCAACATAAATTTTTAATATTGTTGAAATAGCCTGCACTTTGCTCTGTTATTTCCTTTTTTGCATGGAAAAAAGCAATAAAATCCGTATAAAAATATTATATTCCCTTGATTTATTTTCGTAATGGTATATAATAAGTTATACTGTATGGTTTGCATGCTTATAATTTTTTGTGCGCTGTGCACCCACTGTACTATTATTAACAACGGAGGATAAATGATGAAAAAAGAAACGCTTATCATTGCAATTTTAATTGCACTTATTATTTTGTGGATAACAGAAACCGTTGGAATGAGAAAAACATCAAGAATCCTCGGCGGTGCAATTGATATCGGATTTTCAATGCTTAGATAAATATGGAAAAAACACCCTTTATGAAAATCATAAAGGGTGTTTTTGTTTAGAATGAGTCTTATTTTTCTATATTTGTATTTGGATATAGATTATCTTCTGCCGCCTCATCATATGCGGCTGCAATGCTCTGCTTCAACAGTTTCGTATCGCATGTATAACCCAATTCCTCAAGATATGCTAATGACTCACGGCTGTCTTTTGTAATAACAAAGTGTAATGAATCTGTAAGCCAGCTTGTGTATGGAACTTCCTCAAGATACTTATCTTCATATTCTTCAATTTCATCGGCTGTCATATTTTTAAGCAAGACCCGCTGTTCTTTTGAAGCTATATTTGTTAAAACACAAAAATTGGCTTCTGCCACATAATCCAGTTCAAAATCATAACCGGGCCA
The DNA here is from genome assembly GCA_948471205.1 of uncultured Oscillospiraceae bacterium. GTDB lineage: Bacteria > Bacillota > Clostridia > Oscillospirales > Acutalibacteraceae > Eubacterium_R. Next base: position 64,059 of record CAOKRT010000007.1, read on the forward strand.
ATAATTGAAATTGGCATTTACCAGTTCAAAAAATATCGGTGCCGGAACACATTGCATATCTTTTTTTATCTTTTCCAAAAGAATGAAATATTCATTAGAATTCAGTAAAATCTCACTGCCAGACATCTCTTCTCCCGAATGGGTAAATGCTTCAGGATAATTCAAAAACATATTTGAATAAAGAACATCCTCTTTTTTTATATTAAACGGCTTAACTTGGTTTATACCTTCTTCTGTTTTAAGAAGATCCGCAAATTCATTGCATAAATCATTTGCTTCTACACAATAAAAGCGTGTGGATTTCCTGCCGTTTTTTAAAATATATTCAATTTTTATCGAGCTGTAACCATTTTTGTAATATTCGTCAGAATAAACATTTTTCCTTGTTTTATCTGAAACCATTTTTCCGTGGAGAGCAAAAAGCTTTTCTTTGGCTTCATCTGATGCAAATCTGTATTTATATCTGCCCTCTTCATCCTCAATGTTTTCTATCTCATATAGATTATCAAGCGGAGATATACCGTATAACAAATCTGTTATATTTGACATACCGTAACTGCCGTAGCTGTAAACGATAGCATGATCAATCTCATTCGGTTTGGGAATATAGGATATATATTTCTCTCTTGGTCCTATTTCAACACATATAATCAAAACAGCCGAAATTAATGCCGCTGAACCAAAACATTTTATTACGGGTTTTGCAAACGGTTTTCTGAAAAATATTGCAGAAAGCACAACTGCTGTTACAATGCTGACAATTGTTGCGGCAATTATTCTTGTATACATTTTTGCTTCAGCCACACTGATGCACAATAAAATCTCTGACAAAATGCACATAGTAATAATAACCGCCGGAATGAATTTCCCCGAAAGTGCATTTTCAGCAACTTCGGCCTTTCTTCGTTTAAATATAAACAGGCCTGCCGTATAAGCAATTGCCATTTGCATAACTGCAAACACCGCTTTCAGTGCAATATGATTAGCTCCGAGTATAGCAATGCCATACGGCGAAACATACAGTGCATTTGCCGTTTCAATCTGAAATCCCCAAATTGTGTTCAGATACCCCACTGCTCCGAATGCGCCTGTGCATACTACAACCATCGCAATGCCGTTAACAAAAATATAATGCCATACTCTTCCGGAAAGCACTGCACTGAATATACTTACTGCAAAAGCCGCCGCCGACACCGTAAGAGAAACTGCCATTAGCTTTAAATAATAATTGAAATCAAACATTTTCATTTTTGAAGAAAATGTAAAATATACAGCCGCAATATATATAATATGCGAAATTACAATGCTCAATAATCCGAAAACAACATTTGCATTATAATATGTGCCCCTTTTAACCGGCAGTGCAAACATAAAATCCACTGCTCTTCTGCTGTAAATTTCACGAAAAAGAACAACAGCAAGAACGATTCCCTGTATCAGACAAATTACGGATGCATTCATAAAAATACTTTGCGATATTTCTTTGGTATGAATCTGTTCTTCCGTAAGTTTTTTAAAATACGGAGATAGAATCCACACGGAAAACAGCGCAGTCACAGCCTGAAAAACTGCAAAAACCGCAAAATTTTTGCGAAAAGCCATTTTTAAAGCTTTCATAAAATTATTTAAATAATTTGTTGATGTCATAACCGGCTGCCTCCATTTCACTGATAAACAGTTCTTCAAGCGTAAGCGGAAGCATTTCGGAAAAAACAGGCTTTGCTGCTTCCACTGCCGCCATAATTTCCTCCTCGCCGCCTCTTACGGTAATCTGCGTCATTTTTCCCTGATGACTCTCTTTTAAAATGTTTATCTTTTCTTTTATGCTTGCGTAATCCTCGGGATTTTCCAAAATAAACTGTACACGGTAAACGCCCATGGAACCGCCGTCTATATCTTGCTCAAGCAGTATTCCGCCAAGATGAAGAAGCCCTATATGATCGCAAAAACCCTCAAGCTCTCTTAAATTATGGCTGGCAATAACAATGGTTGCATTTGTTTCGGTAACATATTCAATCAGAATTTTCTTTACAAGCTCGCGCACAACAGGGTCAAGACCGTCAAAAATTTCATCAAACAAAATAAAATCCGGCTTATAGGCAAGCGCCAGTATAATTGCACTCTGCCGCTGCATACCTTTGCTCATGGTCGATATTTTCTTTTTGGTTTCCACCGGAAAAACGCTTTTCAAATATTCATATTGTTCGTCGCTCCATCCGGGATACATTGTTTTGATATACCTTGCCATGCTTTCAACGGTTGCACCCGGAAAGAAATAAGGATAATCGGAAACAAATGCCGTTCTTGCTTTGATTCTGTTGTTTTCAAAAGGCGCCTCTCCATTTAAATATACATTACCCGAATCCGGCTGAAAAACGCCTGCCATAATGCGAAGCAGTGTGCTTTTTCCTGCTCCGTTTGAACCTACAAGACCAAAAACGGAACCGTCTGCAACAGAAAAGGAAATATGATCAAGTGCTTTTGTTTTACCAAATGCTTTAGATAAATTTTTAATCTCAATCATCTTATATCAACCCTCCCAGATTTCATTTACAATGCCGATTACTTCATCCTTGCTTACGCCGGAATTTTTTGCGTCGCAAAGCACATTTTTAATTTCCTCTGCTGCCATTTTGTGAATATTTTTAAGCGTGGATTCACCCTTAACAAACACACCCTTGCCCGCAACAGTATAAATAACACCGTTTGCTTCCAGATTTTTATATGCCTTTGAAACTGTATTCGGATTAATGCCAAGCTCGCATGCCAGCGATCTTACAGACGGGAGCATGCTGTTTTTTTCATATATCCCCAAATTAATATATTTTACTATATTTTTTTCAAGCTGTGTATAAATCGGATCCTTGCTTTTGGTGTCTAAAGAAAACATATTAACCCCCTCCTTATTTTTAAACATATGTTCCGATACATATTATAAATAAAATGCATCCGAAAGTTCGTTTTAACTGTACTATCATTAGCAGTACAGTTATATTTTTAAGATATCATAAAAAAAACGCTTTGTCAACCGTGATATTTAAAATAAAAACAAAAAGCCGGAAAAACAGTGTAATACTGTTTTCCGGTTTTGTTATATCCGTTATTCCTACTCAGCCGGTTTCCTGTTATTCCAAACAGTTTTTAGTCATCATACGAAAATCCGACGGTTGCATAAACTACTCCTGCATCAGAAACGGTAACATAGGAATCTCCGTCTAAATCATATAATGCCGCATCCTCATCATGGCTTGCTGCATTTCTGTAAATTGTTTCAGCATCAACAGCCGTAACGGTATCATCCTTATTAAAATCACATGTTATCAAAGGAATTGATTTTTCTTTGGTGGATATATAATTATCTGTTTTAGATGCAACAAAATATTTATTTCTTTTTATTGCAAATTCTCCATCAAGCACAATTCTGTACTTACTGCCGATGGAAAGCTGTTCAAAGAAAAATTTTCCTTCTTCATCTAATTGTTGTTTTTTTATCAAAACATCTCTTTCATCATACAAATATGCAATTCCTAATTTGTACGGTTTTCCATGTGAATTTTTTTCATTTGCAGCATTCATAATAGATACATAGCCTGTTACATTAGAAACCAGGTTTGAAGAAAAACCGTAATTCATGGACTGCGCATAATTTTTTATATAAGAATCTGTTGGGTCATCATCATAAAAAACTAAATTGCTGCAATTTTCAAAAGCATTTCTTCCTATTGAATCGATGTAGAACGCATTTGTAACGCATTCCAAGGAAATGCAGCCGGAAAAGGCATTGGATAAAATATCCACATAGCTGTTGATAATAACTGTTCTAAGATTTGTACAGTTCTTAAAAGCACTGTTTTCTATCATCTCAACATCTACGGGAATATTTATATATTCCAGATTCATGCATCCTTCAAAACTGCTTAACGGTATATGATTCATATGCGTAGGAAATATAATACTTTTTATTTTTGTATTTGTAAAGCTGTAATCATCAAGGTATGTACAGGCCGACAAATCAATTTCACCGACAATATCAGTGCCGCTCAAATCTATTTCTGTAAGATAATACTCATTGTCAAAAACACGCCACTGTATATTTTCAATTGACAGCGGATTTTCTATATCCCAATTCAAAATTCCCGAATTTGCATTATATATTTTTTCGACAACAGCCAAATCATCGGAATTTATATTATTTGTTTCATCTGCAAATACTGACAAAGACAGTAAAGGTATCGCTATTAAAATTGTTGCAAAACATGTCAGGATTTTTATCCATACCTTCTTTTTTACTTTCATAAATTTTACCCTCTTACTTTAATAAACTATCTTTTGGAAAAGTACCCTTTTCATCATTAGATTTGCGCTTGTACTGACAATGTCACCCCCCTAATCATTCCCACTCCACCGTTCCGGGTGGTTTGGAAGTTATGTCGTAAACCACTCTGTTAACGCCTTTTACTTCATTTGTAATTCTGTTTGAAACCCTTGCAAGAATATCATAAGGAATTCTGGCCCAATCGGCAGTCATAAAATCGTCTGTTGTTACGGCCCTTACGGCAACAAGGTTTTCATATGTTCTGTGGTCACCCATTACGCCAACAGTTTTTACACCGGTAAGCACACAGAAAAACTGTGAAAGTTCCTTTTCATAACCGTTTTTCGCCATTTCGTCACGCAGAACCCAATCGGCATTCTGAAGTATACTGATTTTTTCAGCAGTAATTTCGCCTATGATTCTTACACCCAACCCCGGACCGGGAAACGGCTGGCGCCATACAAGTTCTTTCGGAATTCCAAGCTTTTCGCCTACTTTGCGCACTTCATCCTTAAATAAATCCGCAAGCGGTTCAATAACATCCAAAAAGAAAACATCCTTCGGCAGATTTACACGGTTGTGATGTGTTTTTATAACATCGGCATCGCCTTTTCCGCTTTCAATACAGTCGGGATAAATGGTGCCCTGTGCAAAATAACCCTTGTTATTCTGCTTTCTTATTTCATTCCAGAAAACATTGAAAAATTCCGTTCCGATAATTTTACGTTTCTGTTCAGGTTCTGTTACATTGCGAAGCTTGTCCAAAAACTGTGTGCGGCAGTTGACACGTACAAAATTCATATCAAAAAGAGACGTAAAGGTATTTTCAACAAAATCACCTTCATCCTTTCGCATAAGACCGTGATCAACAAACACACAGGTAAGCTGTTTGCCCACCGCTTTCGAAAGCAGACCGGCTGCAACAGAAGAATCCACACCGCCAGAAAGACCGAGAATTACATTTTTATCCCCTATCTGCTTTCTGAGTTTTTCAACCGTTATTTCAATAAAATTATCCATCTGCCAGTCGCCGCGGCAGCGGCACACTTCGTAAAGAAAATTTCTGAGAACGGCATTGCCGTATTCGCTGTGCGTTACTTCGGGATGAAACTGAACAGCATAAATCTTTTTATCTGTATTCTGCATTGCGGCATACGGACAATCTTCGGTTAATCCGATTCCTTCAAACCCCTGCGGCAATTGTGCAATTCTGTCTGTATGGCTCATCCAAACAATACTTTTTTCCGGCACATCCTTAAAAACCGGTGAATTTTTTGCCGTTAATTCGATTTTCCCATATTCGCTTACCGGCGCAGTTTCAACAACACCGCCGGCCATCCATGCAATTAACTGGCAGCCATAGCATATTCCAAGTATCGGAATATCCAAATCCAGAATTTCTTTTGCATAATGCGGCGAGGACATATCAAAAACAGAATTCGGCCCGCCCGTAAATATAATTCCCTTGTAACCATTCTTTTTAATTGTTTCCATAGGCACTGTGTACGGCAGAATTTCCGCATAAACACCGTTGTCCCGCACACGCCTGGCTATCAGCTGATTATACTGACCGCCGAAATCAAGTACCAATATTTTTTCCATATCCGTCCTCCTGAATGCATCAGGCAGATTCACTGCCTTTTTATGCCGCATATATAATAAAGGAATTATATAAAATAAATCCCTGCATTTCAATAGTTTGATAAAACATTTCTTTTACGCAATTACATTTTGGTTTGCTTTAACGCTGTAAAGACGTTTAACAGTTTCCTGTGTTTCCGTTATAAGTGCTTCTATAGCCTTTTTGCCGCTTTCATCGGTATTAAGCAAAACCACTTCAAATTCATCCTTGTTGTAATCATCTTCATTACAGAAATATGCCACGGCATATCCTTCTTTTTCAAATTCTCTTTTATAAGATGATTTTCCGTTCAGCCTGTAAGTTTTATATCCGTTTGTACTGTTGATAATTGCAGTAAAGGTAGTTTCAAAACCGTTTGAAGAGGTCATTTCATTTATTGTGCTGACTGCACGCCATGTTTTGCCCGGATTTTCGCCATAGGAATATGTGTTGCTGCAAATATTAACCTTTCCGTTTTTCTTTTGAAGGATATAAAAAACATCTGAACGGCTGTTATCAAAATAAGATGACAAAAGCCTGCTTTCAAACACCTTTCTTGCCGTTGTTCCGTCCCAGGAAAAGACATCCATAATATATTGGGGTGTTGCGTCAGTATCATTAAAATCACTTTTGTTTCGGCTTATAACAAATAATTCTTCTTTGCCGTCGCCGTCAAAATCAATAAGCCTTACAACTGCCGCACCGTCTGCAAAACAGCCGCTGTCTGAAACAGAAACAGTCGGTACACCGTATTTCTGATTTTTCAATTCAATAACTTTGCAGAAAGCATCTGCCATTTTTTGTTCATCCGTTTGCAATACGGTTGAATTTACATATTTTTCTCCTATAAATTCACTTATTGCATCATTTACACTATTCTGATTGTATTCTGCCCTTGCAGCAGTCAGCCCCGAAAGCTTAATGGTTTCAAAATCGTTGATATTTATTTTTCCTTTTACGGAATATGACATATCCTGCGGATTAAAGCCGCAGGAGGATACTGCCTTGAATTCATTGCCTTTCAATGTGAAAAGATCCATTTCTTCCGTGCTGTTTTCTTTTATTTTGCCGATATAACATTTACTGCCGCGGCTGTAAATGGTGATCCACCTGCCAAGGTTCTTAAAATCTTCAAGATAATTAACTTTATCTTTATACAGATTTATAAATTCTTTGCCCTTAAATCCCCAAACCTCTATAAAATATGTTCCTTCATTGCTGTATGCAACAAAAAGTTCATCACTGCCGTCTGCATTAAAATCCATATGCTTCACACACGAAATGCCCGACAACGCCCATCTTTCATTTTCATTGATAACGCCCGATGCTTCTATCCGGCAGCTTCCGTATTCTGAAATGATATCCGAGCAAACCTTGCCCGCTGCTTCGCGAAAAGAGCGTTCTCTGCTTCCCGAATTCAGAATTTTCACTGCAGTAACGGAAATAAAAATACAAATAACTGCAACAAACAGCAGTGCTGTAAAATATTTGAACTGTTTTTTCTGTTTTTTTGAATATGTGTTATTGTCCGCAGAAGAAAACACAGCGACCGTATAACCTTTTAAAAACCTGAAAACCTTCAGACCGACCCTTTTTATTCTGTTAAAGCATTTGCGGCAGTAACTGCCTGCTGCATCATTTTTAAATATTTTAAACTTTTTCAGGCGGCTTCACCTCATCCTTAATATTTTGCCGTTTAAAAATTTTATTTTCAAGCTTTTCCAACCAAGAGGAAAGCCTTACAGCTTTAAAAATATAAAACCTTATCACATCTATTGCCGAGCAGAAAAGATAGATTGCCAAAGCCGTTAAAAGCACTGCTGCCGCAAGCTTTACAGGACTTAGCTGTGCATATTCGGCAAAACGCTTTTTCATAACAAAATTCCATATCCAATAATTTGTATGAATTATGTAAACACTGAAAGAAAGCGGAGAAAATGCCTTTATCATACTGATTGCCGGTTTAAACTTTATATTTATATTTATTGCCGCAAGAAAAAGAAAATATGCAGCAAGCAGTATTGTGGGTGAGCTGTAGCCGTACAAAAGCTGATTTGATATCTTTTCCGTGCCGCTTTTTGTTATGGCATAAAGAGAAATAAATGCGACCGCAGAACATGCGGCATAACCGAACAAAAGCGGTAATACTTTCAATTTTACAGTATGCAGTTTTTTTGTAATGCCGCCGAGAATATAAAGAAATACCAGCCAGATAACACTGTAGCCTCTGGAAAGTTTAAATGCGTCCTCACGGAAAATTGTAGGCACTGTTGAAAACAGAATTACAATAATAAGAAACAGTGTTTTCAGTTCTTTTTTATTCAGCGCATTCAGCATTTTATTCAAAAACGGAATCAGAAAAAACAAGGCAAAATAACAGGAAAAATACCAGTAATGGTTTGTATAAACCGGAAAGATGCTTCTTTTCAAAATTTCGTAGGTGTATCCTTTGCCGCCCAATTGAATCGCCCCGAATACAGCCGTAAACAACACGGTATAAAATACTACCTGAAGCCAGAGCGCAGCTATTTTATGCAGCCGCAGTTTTTCTGTATTCACCGAAACATATCCGCTTATAAGCGCATAGCAATTTACTGCACAGATACACAGCGCTTCCAATATCCAGGCAACATCAAACTGATGGCTGAGCGTCTTTACAGTGCCGAAAATTCCGCCCTGCATAAGAATATGAAGAACAATAATCATATACATGGATATTATTCTGAGCAAATCTATTCCATACTGTCTTTTTACTTCCATTATTTTATCCTCATTTCATACAAACTGAAAGCCTTATTTTTTACGCCGTCGGTTAAGTTTTACTTAATCCTTTTAACCGGCTTTCTGAAAAGCATAAATATAAACATCATAATCACGGCAGCAGCGCAGACTGTTTGCACGGTTATTCTGCCGGTTGAAATAAATAACACCGTCTGATACAGTGCAAGCGAGATACAATATGCAAAAATACACTGATATGAAATTGCAAATGCAGTCCATTTAAAGCTGTTCATTTCACGCCTGATTGCACCCATTGCAGCAACACAGGGAGCGCAAAGCAGATTAAATACAAGAAAAGAATAACCGGAAAGCGCATTAAACCCTTCGCCGATATTACTATACAGCACACCAAACACGCCGACAATTTCTTCCTTGGCAATAAGACCGAGAAGCGTTGCAACAGCGGCCTGCCAGCTTCCGAAGCCAAGCGGCGCAAATACAATATCTATTGCTCCGCCGATATATGCCAGAATGGAATTATCCATTCTCTGTACCATGCCGAATTTACCGCCGTAAAACCCGAAATTGGATAAAAACCAAACACCGCAGGATGCAATTAAAATAATTGTGCCTGCTTTTTTTACATAGCTCCAGCTTCTGTCCCATGTTGCGCGGGCAACAGATTTAAAGGTTGGCATATGATAGCTTGGCAGTTCCATAACAAACGGTGAAACATCGCCGCTGAACAGCTTTGTTTTTTTAAGAATAATGCCGCTGGAAATGATTGCCGCAATTCCCAAAAAATACGCACTTGGCGCAACCCACCATGCACCGCCGAAAAGCGCAGATGCAATAAGTGCAATCACAGGCAGCTTTGCGCCGCAGGGAATAAAGGTGGTTGTTATAATTGTCATTCTGCGTTCATTTACATTTTCGATGGTTCGGCTGCTCATAATACCGGGCACACCGCAGCCTGTTCCCACAAGAATCGGAATAAAGCTTTTGCCTGACAGCCCGAATTTTCTGAACAGTTTATCCATAATAAAAGCAATTCTGCTCATATAGCCGCAGTCTTCCAGAAACGACAGAAATATAAACAACACTATAATCTGCGGAACAAATGATAAAACAGAGCCTACCCCTGCAATGATTCCGTCCGCCACAAGACTTGTAAGCCACGGCGCACAGTTTACAGAATTAAGAAAACCTTCTGCCGCAGATGCCAGCCCGTTTGCACCGAACAGATTTTGTGTTATGAATTCAGACAATGCACCGCCGAGTGTTGTAACGGAAAGATAATAAACACCGAACATGATAAGGGCAAATATCGGAAGTGAAAGATATTTGTTTGTAACAATGCTGTCTATCTTTTCAGAAACAGGCGTTTTGCCGCTTTTTGTACGGCATTCGTCTATACAGGATGTTATGTATTTATAACGCTGGTCTGCGATAATGCTTTCACTGTCGTCATCATAATATTTTTCAACATCTTTGATGATGCTTTCACAGTCATCAAAATCAGAAGAAATCAGCTTATCCCTTTCAAAAATTTTTGTTGCATAATACCGCTTGTGCAGCATATCCGTACCAGTCGGCAAAAGGGCCGATATAAAATGAAGTGCAGATTCAACCCGATCGTCAAAACTGTGGTGAACAGGCGGCACGCCCTTATTATACCTTGCAAGTTCAACAGCTTTTTTGGCACATTTTTTTACACCGGTGCCTTTCAGCGCAGATATTTCAAAACATACACAGCCGAAATGCTCGCTTATTTCTTCGGGATTTATTATATCTCCGTTGCGGCGCACAATATCAATCATATTAATTGCCATAATAACGGGAATGCCGATTTCACAAAGCTGTGTTGTTAAATACAGATTTCTTTCCAGATTTGTTCCGTCTATTATATTCAGTATGACGTCCGGTTCTTCGTTTACAAGATAATTTCTTGCTACAACCTCCTCAGGCGTATACGGCGAAAGGCTGTAAATACCCGGCAAATCGGCAATCACAACATCCGTTTCGCCTTTCATTCTTCCTTCCTTGGCTTCAACCGTTACTCCGGCCCAGTTTCCCACATACTGATTGGAACCGGTTAATGCGTTAAACAGCATTGTCTTGCCGCAGTTCGGGTTTCCTGCAAGCGCAATTTTAACCATACTTCACCTCATTTCTTATATAATCACAATATTCCTTTATTATATCCATATTCGTCAAAGAATAAATCATTCTTGCTCCAACAGAATCTTCTATTTCATTAAAAACTATTTTACCACCGTTAAAAACAAAATCAATACCTATATAATCATAATTTACAAGTGATGCAATATTATATACCAGCAATTCTTCCTCCGCATTCAGCTTATAAAGCTCTGCTTTTCCGCCCAGACAAAAATTCGCTCTGAAATCTGTTTTGCTTTCGCGAAGCCCGGCGCAAACAATTCTTCCGCCTATAAGCCATACTCTTAAATCCCTGCCTAAATCCGAAGCAGGCTTCTGATAAACAAAGCCGTCTTGAAACGGTTCCTGTTTCTGTATCATAAAAACATCTGTGCCGCCCTTGCCGTTTACTGCTTTTTTTACTGCCGGCACCTTGTCATAATGAACAGGCATAATTTCAATGCCGTTTTTATCCATAAATTCATAACATGCCTGTTTATTGTTTGCAAGCTGTGTTAAAGAGGAAGGATTGAACACCCTGACCCCTCTTTCTTCAAAATTCTTTGCAATGGCAAAATGATTGGTTCTGTTTATAACAAAATCCGTATTGATAGAAAAATCCGCATCTTCTTCAAGCATCAGCTTTACATTCAGATTTTCCGTATATTTTTTTATTGAAAAAGCATTTCTTTTCGCTTCTTCCCTGCTGTAAATCAATAATCCGTTCATAAATTTCTTTTTATTTCTCTGAAAATTTCCCCTGCAATGTCTATCCCGGTGCATTTTGTAATATTTATTATGTGGGCATTGCTGTTTACTTCGCAAACAAGTCCGCCGTTCAAAATATCAACGCCACCGAAATCCAGTCCCAGTGCTGCACATGCGGAAACTGCCAGCCTGCATTCCTCTTCGTCGGGAATACACGGCTTCATTTTTCCACCGTTTGTTATGTTGGACCTGAAATCCTTTTCATTGTTTCTTTCCATAGCAGCAACCGCTTTTCCGCCCACAATTTCAATGCGCCTGTCGTGCCCTGCCGATTCTTTTATAAATTCCTGAAGTATAAACGGTTTTTCCGTTATATGGCTTAAAACATCCTCTATACTTCTGCAAAGAAACACCTGTTCGCCGAAAGAACCGAAGCATTCTTTAAAAACAACGGGAAAGCCCAAAATATCGGCAGCCTTTTCGGCAAAATCCGTAAAATCAGCTTTAAAGTATGTTTTCGGCGCAATAAGCGTTTTCGGCTGCGGAACGATTTCTGAAAGTTCAATGTAGGTTCTTGCCTTATCATCGCATTTTTCAATGGCATCTGCACTGTTAAACAGGCGGAAGCCCTGTTTTTCAAGCCTGCGGGCAAGATTTATATCCTTGTCCCAGAAAAGAACAAAATCACAGTTCGGATTTTCACAGGCCAGCTCCAGATTTGTTTTAACAATCAGATCCGTTTCATTTTCCTTTGCTGCATCCGCAAGCGCCTTGTGAAGCTCATTGTATTTTTCAGATTTAAGAAAATGGTTAACAGCAAGAATTCCCTTCATCCGTTTTGCCCTTTCGATTATAAATTTAAAATAATTGTATCATTTATCCTTGCTTTTTTCAATCTGCCGTTATAAAATAAATATATTATTTATAACATATCAAATAAGAGGAGGATTTTTAAATGACAGAATACACCTTAAAATACGGATGTAATCCAAACCAGAATCCGGCAAGAATTCATATGGACGGCAAAAAGCTGCCGTTTGAAATCTTAAACGGCAGTGCGGGCTATATCAATCTTCTGGACGCTTTCAATTCCTGGCAGCTTGTAAAAGAACTGAAAGAGGCAACCGGGCTTCCCAGTGCCGCATCCTTTAAGCATGTTTCTCCAGCCGGTGCGGCAGTTGCAAAGCCGCTTTCCGAAAACGAAAGAAAAGCATGCTTTGTTTCTGAAGAGCTTGAGCTTTCACCGATTGCACAGGCATATGTAAGGGCAAGAGGCTGTGACCGTGTTTCTTCCTTCGGCGATTTTGCCGCCCTTTCAGATGAATGCGATGCATCTGTTGCACAGTTTCTTGTTAAAGAAGTATCCGACGGTATAATTGCCCCGTCATATACGGACGAAGCGCTTGAAATTCTGAAAAGCAAACGCAGAGGCGGTTATCTTGTAATTAAAATTGACCCTGATTTTGTTCCTGAAGAAACAGAAACAAAGCAGGTGTTCGGCATTAAATTTGAACAGAAAAGAAATGATGCAAAAATCACTATGGACCTTTTTGACAATATGCCGACAGAAATTAAGGATATTCCCGAAATTGCAAAAATTGACCTTCTTATTTCTATGATTACACTTAAATATACACAGTCAAATTCTGTTTGCTATGCAATGGGCGGGCAGACAATCGGTGTGGGCGCAGGCCAGCAGTCCCGAATTCACTGCACCCGTCTTGCCGGAAATAAAGCGGATAACTGGTGGCTTCGCCAAAATGAAAAAGTGCTGAACCTTCCGTTTATTGACGGTATACGCAAATGTGATGCAGACAATGCCATAGACCTTTATATCAGCGATGATTATGAAGAACTTTTTGAAAATGATGTATGGAAAAGATTTTTTACAGAAAAACCTGCTCCGTTTACAAAAGAAGAAAAAAAACAGTGGCATAAAGAAATGGACCTTGTTGCACTTGGATCTGACGCGTTCTTCCCGTTTGAGGACAATATTGAAAGAGCCGTTAAATCCGGCGTTAAATATATTGCACAGCCCGGCGGTTCAGTAAGGGACGGCAATGTTATTGATTGCTGCAACAGCTTCGGCATTGCAATGACCATGACCGGAATACGCCTTTTCCACCATTAATTTAATATTATAAAGCGGAATTTTAAAGAAACTGATGTTGTAAAAAAATGTTGCACAATATCAGTTTCTTTTTTTCATAAAAATTTTACATTTAATATTACAGTTTGTATATTTACAATGATATTTTTAAAGAGTATAATCATATAAGGTGATGAATTTTGGAGAATTTGTGTGAAAAATGTTGGTATAATGCTTACGACGATATAACAGATGAATATTATTGTGATTTACAGCTTGACGAAGATGAATTTGTGCAGCTAATGCAGGAGAAAAACAGAAGCTGCAAATATTTTCGCCCTGACAGAGGCGAATATGAAATTGTTAGGAGGCAAAATTAATGAAATCAAAATCAGCATACAAACTGATGTCTCTGGTTTTTGTACTGCTGCTGATTTTTATATCATTCATTGCGGTTATTGTTAATAATCTTATGATTGGCACTTCAGCTTCCGATACTGCTATTAATATGGGTGTCGGGCAAACCTATCAATTTCCCGGGGAAGAAACCAAAACAAGATTTCACAGTTACAACAAAGAAATTGTAACGGTGGATAAAAACGGCCTGCTTACAGCCGTAAGCAAGGGTTCGGCCCAAATTGCCGCCGGACGAAAAAAAATAGACGTTAATGTTTTTGATGCGCCGAAAAGCGTTGTTCTTGATGACGGTGCTTTTTCAATGGGCGTCGGCGAAGAATATACGCTTTCTCCCTATGTTCCCGATTCGGAATTCAATACGGGTTTCAGCTATGAACTTTCAGGCGACAATGCAGTTAAAATAGATGAAAACGGAAAAATAACCGCTGTTGCGGCGGGCAAAGTAACTGTTACGGTTTCAACATACAACAACTGCACGGCTTCCTGTGATATTAAGGTCGGCAATCCGCCCGACAAAATCAGCCTTTCCGCCACTTCAAACACACTTTTTTTGGGTGCTGCCGGAAAAATATTTATAAATATCCCTGCGGACTGCGCCTCAAAAGCAACAACGGTTCAGTCTGACAATGAAGAGGTTTTAAAAGTAAATGCCAAAGGCGAACTTACCCCTGTTGCAACAGGCACAGCAAAAATAAAGGCAACCGCATACAACGGCGTTTCTGCCGAATGTGAAATTTCCGTTGTTGAAAAACCTTATTATATACGAACAGACCTTGATCCGGAAAAACCGATGATTGCCTTTACATTTGATGACGGACCCAATGCAGAAACCACAAACAGAATTCTTGATGCATTTGAGAAAAACAATGCTTCCTGCACCTTTTTTATTGTAGGAAACAGAACCTTCCGTGATGCAAACGAAAAATGCGTGAAAAGAATGGTTGAAAAAGGCTTTCAGCTTGGCAATCATACTTACGACCACTTACATTACGGTTCGGAAGTAACCATTAACGATATAACAAAATGCGTAGACCGGCTTAATGCAATCAGCGGGCACGGACCGACGGCATTCCGCCCCACCGGCGGATTTCTTTCAGACGTTATCAAATCAAACTGCGGTGCACCGATTATTCTTTGGAATATTGATACCGAGGACTGGAAATGCCGTGACGGTGATAAGCTTTATTACAGAATTCTGGACGAAGCAAAGGACGGCGGAATTGTACTTATGCACGATATTTATCCAACCACAGCTTACGCTGTTGAATGGGTTATACCGAAACTGATTCAAAACGGCTATCAGGTTGTTAATGTTGCCGAACTTGCTTACTATAAAGGAAAAACATTGGAAAACGGCAAAACATATTTTTCAATTCCATAATGCTATCTTGGGCAACTCTGTTTTATTAAAAAAGCGGGCAGAATGAATTCTGTCCGCTTTTTTAATTGATTTTGTTTGTGCAAAAACCGTATTTATTTAAACATGCCTGTTGAAAGATATCTTTCCCCTGTATCCGGCAAAAGAACAACTATGTTTTTGTCTTTATATTCCTTTGTTCGAGCAAGCTTCGCCGCTGCCCAAACTGCCGCACCGCTTGAAATACCGACAAGTATCCCTTCTGTTTTGGCTATTTTATTTCCCGTTTCAAAAGCCGCCTCATCCGAAACGGTAATGATTTCATCATAAATTTCCGTATTCAGCGTTTTCGGAATAAAACCTGCCCCGATTCCCTGAATTTTATGCGCACCGCTTCTTCCCTGGGAAAGCACTGGCGATGATGCAGGTTCAACCGCAATGATTTTTATTGCAGAATTTTGTTCTTTAAGATATTTTCCGATACCGGAAATTGTGCCGCCTGTTCCGGCGCCTGCAACAAATGCATCTATTTTTCCGTTCATATCCTGCCAAATTTCCGGACCGGTTGTTTCATAATGCACCTGCGGATTTGCCATATTATCAAACTGACCGAGAATAACCGCTCCGTCTGTTTCCCGCGCAAGTTCCTGTGCCTTTTTTATAGCACCGCTCATTCCGAGTGCGCCTTCTGTTAATACAACCTCCGCCCCGTATGCCTTAACAAGATTGCGTCTTTCAACACTCATTGTTTCGGGCATGGTAAGAATCACTCTGTATCCCTTTGCTGTTCCAACACTTGCTAAGCCTATGCCGGTATTACCCGATGTCGGTTCAATGATTGCAGCGCCCTTTTTCAAAGTTCCGTCTGCCTCTGCGGCCGCTATCATGGCAGACGCAATTCTGTCCTTTGCAGAACCTGCCGGATTAAAATATTCCAGCTTTGCATAAATACCTGCCTGCAGTGCTTCCTTTTCAGCAAAATTATTCAGCTTCATTATAGGGGTTTTTCCTATTAATTCTGTTACATTATTATATATTGCCATGGTATTATCCTTTCTTAGTTTACCGAATCAAAGGCCTGTTTCAAATCAAAAATTATATCATTTATATTTTCTGTTCCTATTGAAAGGCGTATCGTATTGCTGTGAATATTCTGTTCCTCAAGCTCCTGTTCCGAAAGCTGGGAATGCGTTGTTGTTTTAGGATGAATAACCAGCGATTTTGAATCGGCAACATTTGCAAGAAGCGAAAAAATTTTAAGCTGATCTATAAATTTCTTTGCTTCTTCCTCGCCGCCTTTTATATCAAAAGTAAATATTGATCCTGCCCCGTTCGGAAAATATTTGTTGTATAAAACCGTTTCTCTTTCATTAAGCGACGGATGATTTATTTTTTCAACCTGCGGATGCTTTGACAAAAACGAAAGCACTTTTTTTGTATTTTCAATATGGCGTTCCACCCGAAGCGAAAGCGTTTCAAGCCCCTGTAAAAGCAAAAATGCATTGAACGGCGAAATTGCCGCACCGGTATCCCTTAAAAGAATTGCACGTACATACGTAATAAATGCCGCTCTGCCCGCCGCTTCTGTAAAACTGATTCCGTGATAACTTTCATTCGGCTGTGTAAACTGCGGAAATTTTCCGCTTTTTTCCCAGTCAAAACGTCCGCTGTCAATCATTACACCGCCCAGTGTGGTGCCGTGACCGCCAATAAATTTTGTTGCGCTGTGAATAACAATATCTGCACCGTATTCTATAGGGCGCAGCAGATAAGGCGTTGTAAATGTAGAATCCACAACAAGCGGGATGGCGTGCCTGTGCGCAATTTCGGCAACCGCTTCAATATCTGTAATATCCGAATTCGGATTTCCAAGCGTTTCAATAAATATTGCTTTTGTGTTTTTCTGAATCGCTTTTTCAAAATCCTCCGTATTATGATTATCCACAAAAGAAGCCGTTACACCCTGCAGCGGAAAGGTATGCGCCAGATAATTGTATGTGCCGCCGTATATTGCTTTTGAGCTTACAATATGATCACCGGATTTTGCAAGCGCCTGAAATGTGTATGCAAGCGCCGCTGCACCGGAAGCAACCGCAAGTGCAGAAACACCGCCTTCCAGCGCAGCCATTCTTTTTTCAAATACATCCTGCGTTGAATTGGTAAGCCTGCCGTAAATATTGCCGGAATCGGTTAAATTAAATCTTGCCTGCGCATGGTCACTGCTGTGAAAAACATAAGACGCTGTCTGGTAAATCGGCACAGCCCTTGCGTCTGTTGCCGAATCTGCCTGTTCCTGCCCTGCATGAAGCTGAAGCGTTTCAAAATGATATTTATAATCTGACATAATACCGTCTCCTTCATTTTAT
This sequence comes from uncultured Oscillospiraceae bacterium, assembly GCA_948471205.1. Classification (GTDB taxonomy): domain Bacteria; phylum Bacillota; class Clostridia; order Oscillospirales; family Acutalibacteraceae; genus Eubacterium_R. The sequence continues at coordinate 81,813 of CAOKRT010000007.1, forward strand.
GTTCCAGTATTCCTATTGGTTTAATAGGAATTAACTTAAAGAAAGAATATCATATAAAGAACAAAAAGTCAAATCTTTTTATATAACAAAATTTTCCCCTTTTCCGTTCTGCGCGTCAACAAGATCGGCAAGAGTAATACTGTCCACAACACTGTTTATTGCTGTATTCAGCCTTTCCCAAACAATATTTGTGGCACATTCGTTAAAACGGGGGCAAAGCTGTTCCTCCTCCACACAGGCAACCGGAGCCAAACTTCCCTCTGTTAATCTGAGTATCATGCCAACCGTGTATTCCTCCGGCCGTTTTGCAAGGCGGTAGCCGCCTCCCGATCCTCTTTCGCTTTTAACAAAACCCGCTCTGTTAAGCATGGATATAATCTGTTCAAGATACTTTATGCTGATTCCCTGCCGTTCGGAAATCATTTTAATAGATATATTTTCACCTGTATCATGCATTGCAAGATCCAGCATCAGCCTGAGCGCATATCTTCCCTTTGTGGATATTCTCAAATCCTTTCACCTCACTGAATATATAATTACCCCTGTCTGCGTTTGTTTTTGTTGCGCAGCACAATCATAAATATCATGCCTATAATTCCGCCTGCTGCGTTCATCATCATATCAACCATTGTATCAACCAAACCGATATATCCGTATTCGCCATGGTATTTTGCCAAATCAAACATAGCGGTTTCAGGACCTTCTTTGGCAAGCTGAAGATTTGTGCCGTGAAGTGTATCCATAAGAAATTCATAAAATTCCCAGCTCACTGCAATGGAAAGTGCAAACATAAGTGCAAAAATAGCGGCAAGCGTTGCGGCGCATTGCCCTTTCTTGCGCTGAATGATGCAGGCAAAATCATATCCGAACGAGGCACAGACAAAGCCGGAAAGCACATGCATAAAATTATCAAACCATAAAACACTGTCAAACACACCGAAATAGGAACCGATTACAATACCCACAAATATAATAATATTCAGCATTGTCTGTGAAAGCGGCGGAACTTCTTCAATAAAGGAACCGTTTCCGAAAACCTGAAACATATCCCATAAATGGGTAAAAATGAAGCAGAATACCGATTCAAATCCCATAACAAGATCGCCGTTTATAAAGGAATAAGCGGCACATATTATCATTGAAATTCTTACAATAATCCAAAATATAAACTGCGTTTTCGGTATTTTTTTTATCGGGTCTTTTTTTACTCTGAATGCCATACAAAAATAATTCTTTCTTAAATAATATATGTAATATAATACCACAAGGCTGAAAAAAGTCAAATATCCGCTTAATAATTAACAGTTCTATAATAAAAGATAAACAATTGATAAAGATTTATACTCTTTGCTTGAAACAAAATTATTCTTTCGTTAGAATAGATACGATAAATTTGAGAACGGAGTTTTATAATGATCGAATACACAACAAAATATAATGTAAAAACAACCATGTATCAGCAGTTTGAAAAATCTGCTGCAGAAAGAGGAGATAATCCGTGTCTTTACTATTATAATAACACGCTTAGCTGGAACGAAACATCTGAATTGATTGATAAATGTGCAGCCGCACTTGTTGCAAACGGTGTAAAAAAAGGAGACAGAGTGGTTATTTGCCTTCCGAACACACCGCAGTGTGTTGCAGCAATTTATGCTGTAAATAAAATCGGAGCAATTGCCGCAATGCTGCATCCGCTTTCTGTTAAATCAGAAGCTGATTATACCATCAATCTTGTTGATGCAAAATATGCATTCTGTTTTGATGTTTCAGAAAAGTCATTTGCGGAAAACCCGGATTTAACGGTTATAAAGTGCCGCACAGCGCAGTATTTCCCAAAATCATTATTCGGCATTGCTGCAAATCTTACATACAAAAAGAAAATCAAAGGAAAAACAGCGCCTGCAACAAATGTTAAAAAACTGATTGATTTCGCAGACTTTATTAAAGAGGGCGAAGAATACATCAGCAAAAACGGAATGCCCGAAACCGCAACAGATCCGCTTGCAACCGCAGCAATTATGATGACCGGCGGCACAACGGGAAATCCAAAGGGTGTTATGCTTACATCAGAAGCAATCAATAACCTTTCATGGGAACTTCCGGATGTTGTTACAGAAGTTTTAAAAATGAAAATTGATCCGGAAACAGACGGCATGCTGTCTGCGCTCCCTGTATTCCACGGCTTTGGCTTTGCCCTTTGCATGCATGTTTCCATGTGTGTTGGTATGGCACAGGCACTGTTCCCGACATTTGATGCAAAAATGTGCAGCAGTGCAATTAAAAAATATCATCTTAATTATATCTTCGGTGTACCGGATTTCTTTGAAAAGGTTTATAAAGCCGGCTATCTTAAAGGAATTGATATGAGTTCTATGAAGCTTATCGGTTCCGGCGGCGATGTTGTTCCGTATTCTCTCACTGAAAAAATGGATAGATTGCTTAAAGAAAACGGTGCAAAGGTTCATTTTGTTTCCGGCTACGGCTTAACAGAATGTGTTACAGTATGCACATTTACAGATCCGCGCCGTGAAGCACCGCAGGGCTGCATCGGTGTTCCGTGCTACAATGTTGAAACCATGACAGTTAAACCGGGCACAACAGAAAAATGCGAAGGCGAAGACGGAGAACTCTGCGTATATGCCCCAACTCTTATGCAGGGTTACTGGAACGATGAAGAAGAAACCGCTAAAATGCTTGTTCAACATGAAGACGGCAGAGTTTGGCTTCACACCGGCGATATGTGCTTTATTGATGAGCGCGGTGATATTTACTACCGTCAGCGTCTTAAAAGAGTTTATAAAATCAGCGGTTATCTGGTTTATCCGTCCTTCATTGAAGAAACTTACCGTGCAATGGCAGAAATATATGACTGCTGCGTTATCGGAAAAGACAACGGCGGAAAAACAACGCTTAAACTGTTTGTTGTAAAGAACAAGAAATTTGCCCATGATGACGAAGCTGAACTCATTCATAAAATCAAGCAGTTCGGTGAACAGAATCTTTCAAAATGGTCTGTACCGAGAGAAGTGGTATTTATTGATGAACTTCCGAGAACCAAGGTTGGCAAAGTAGATTTTAAAGTACTTAATTAAATACTACAATAAAAAAGACGGATTAAAAAATCCGTCTTTTTTATTGTACTTTTCCTCTTATTTTCACATACTGCAGAAATTCTTTCTTGTTGTAGAAATAAGATTTTGTTTTGCCGTCTATACCAAGCTCTTTCCACCATTCCTCATTAAGCTTTTTATAAAGCTTATCATATGTAGGCTGTGAAAGAGAATTCAGATTCCACAAAGCAAAATGAAGCGCATAATTAATATAATCACGTTCAACTTCTTTATAAATCCCCTCTTCTTTAAGGCGGTTTCTGAGTGCGATAAGCGCTTTATAAAAACAATCCCATGATTTTTCTTTTGTTTTGGAAAGGGAATCCGTGCTGTCTCTTCTCTGATGCGCAAGTACCTCTGTTTTATTTACATAGGCTATTTTTTCAGCAATGGCCACTGCAGAAAAAACAAACAGCATGTCATTGCTTGTGCGCTGCTCCTGAAACAAAAGGTGATTTTTTAAAACAAATTCTCTGTTATAAAGCTTATCCCATGCCCAGCCCACACATACTTTAAAAACATTGCTGGTTATCGCCCTTCTGTTAAACGGCTGATACGGAGGAAGTTCCGAATAGCGCACAACCCAGTTAACATCCTTATAGCAGTCTGAATCTTCAAAATACTGATTGGATTTAAACACAACAAAATCCGCACCGTACTGTTCGGCACAATTATACGCTTCTTCAAGCATATTCAGTTCAAAAAAGTCATCGGAATCAAGAAAGGAAAGATATTTACCGGCTGCATGACGCAGTCCGTTGTTTCTTGCAGCGCCAGCACCGCCGTTTTCCTGATGAATGGCAATAACCCGGCTGTCTTTTCTTGCATATTCCTCTATAATTTCCGGCGAACTGTCTGTTGAGCCGTCATCAACGCAGATTATCTGAATATCCTTCAGTGTTTGATTAACAATACTGTCCAGACACTGCCTGATATATTTTTCAACATTATAAACAGGAAGTATAACAGAAACTTTTATTTCACTCATTTCACATATCCTTTTCTAAGTTTGTTTATCTTTCTGTAAACTTTTTTTGCAAGTTTTTTGAATTTGGACGGGAAATACATAATCATTTTTCCCACTTTATATGCATTTGAACGCTTGATTTTATCAAGCTCTGCTTTTACGGTTTTGAAATTGCTGTTAAAATTCATACTGCCGTTATTCATTTTAAGCGCTTTCAGCTCATAATAAACATTGGGACGGCTCATAAGCAGATGAAGATTATCTCTTTCTGCAACAGTAAAAAGTTCTTCATTCATTTCACCAAGCTCTATAGCCCGCTTCATTTCCTTGCTGAACCGTTCAACATAAGCACGCTTAACGCTGTTGTCAATTCTGCGAAGCGTTGCAACACTGTTGTGAAAACGCTTTAACGTATAATATGTTTTAAAGCGTTCCCATGTTTCGGGATGCTTTATAAGCACATCTTTGATATGATCGTATTCCACATTAATGCAGTAAACTTTCTGCATATTTTTAACGGATGAATTCGGATTGTCTCTTCGGTTCATATAATACGGCTTATCAATAATCATTGCACGTTCTGCAAAAGCAAAAGTCTGAAACCAAAAACCGTTATCCTGAAAAGAAGCGCCGGGGGTTTCGTTATGGCGTATATTCCATTTATTAAGAAAATCACGCCTGTAAATACCGCTCCATGTATTCATAATCCAGCGTATTGCTTCCGGATTTTGGCTGGGATTAAATACAGTGTTATAATCTTCTTCTTTTTTTGAAAGATGATTATATGTTAAAAACATATCTCCGCTGTCGGCACGCTCAAAGCGGTAAAAATCCGCCTTAACGAAATCAAGGCTGTTTTCTTTTGCAATATCATACAAATCTCCGAACATGGATACCGGCACAAAATCATCCGGTTCAACTATGCCGATATATTCTCCGGTTGCTTTGTCCAGACCGATATTCATACCTATGCCGTAGCCGCCGTTTTCTTTATCAACAATGGTTATGCGGCTGTCTTTTTCGGCATAACTTTGAAGAATCGCCAAGCTGCCGTCTGTTGAGCCGTCATTAATACAGATAATTTCAATATCTTTAAGTGTTTGTTTTGTAATGCTGTCCATACATTCAACAAGATACGGCTCAACATTGTATGTGGGAACTATTATAGAAACCTTTGCCATAGTTCAACTCTCCTTAAACTCTTCTTCTGTTGCCGCAAGAGCTGCAGCAATAACCTTATCCATATCGTAATACTGATATCTTCCGAGCCTGCCGCCGAAAATAACATTCTGCTCTTTTTCCGCAAGGGCAGCATATTTTTTGTAAAGCGCATTGTTTTCATCATTGTTTATCGGATAATACGGTTCTATTCCAACCTTCCATTCTGATGAATACTCCCTTGAAATAACTGTTCCCGGCACAGAACTGAATTCAAAATGCTTATGCTCAATAATTCTTGTAAACGGAATTTCCCGTTCGGTATAATTCACAACTGCATTTCCCTGATAATTGTCAACATCCGGCAAAATTTCCGTTTCAAAACGCACGGTTCTGTATTGAAGTGCGCCGAATTGATAATCAAAATATTCATCAATATTGCCTGTATACACAATTTTCATTCCGGAAATATCGTGATTTTTTATATAATCTTTATACGATGTTTCAAGCAAAACATCTGTATCACCAAGCATTTTTTCAATAATCTGATTATAGCCGCCAATCGGAATTCCCTGAAAACGGTCATTAAAATAGTTATTGTCATACGTGTATCTTACAGGAAGCCTTCTTATTATAAAGGCAGGCAGTTCCGTGCAGCTTCTGCCCCACTGTTTTTCCGTGTAGCCTTTAATAAGCTTTTCATATACATCTTTTCCGATAAGAGAAAGGGCCTGTTCTTCAAGATTCTGAGGATTTTCAATATTAAACAGCGCTTTTTGCTTTTCAATAATTTCTTTTGCCTGGTCCGGCGTTTTTATGCCCCACATTTTTGAAAAGGTATTCATATTGAAAGGCAAATTATAAAGCTCATCCTTATAAACCGCAACCGGTGAATTAACATAATGATTAAATTCTGCAAACTGATTTACATAATCCCATATTTTCCGGCTGCTTGTATGAAAAATATGCGCACCGTACTTATGAACATTGATTCCGTTTACATTTTCGCAGTAAATATTTCCGCCGATATGATTTCTTTTTTCAATAACAAGGCAGGTTTTTCCGTGCTTTTTTGCTTCATATGCAAACACTGCGCCGAAAAGACCGCTGCCAACTATTAAATAATCATATTTTTTCATAAAATTTCTACTCCTATCGGAAATGCAGTAATTTTTTAACCCTGTCATAAAGGCGGCTGTCTGCATTCACATAACGGCTGATTCTTCTTGCAATGCGTATTCTGAAGGTTTTTTCCGCCCTTGTTTTATAAAAAAGCTTGTCACTGTTTTCCTTATGATATTTATAAAGTATATATTCGCTTGCCTCATGCTCTGCAATAAACATAATATCGTCATATTCATTTCTGAAATAATAGTATTCCGGATCGGTATACCTGTTTATTTCAAAATATTCTATGCCGTCATTTTTAATTTTATTGTAAACCGTGTATATTCCGCTTTCTGTTGTCTGAAGAAGAATTCCCCTTATAAGTCCCGGCACAAGCTTATTATAAAAGCTTTGCCATATTTTTTCTTCGGGGTTTTCCTGCTTCAACTTTTCGTAAACCGCAGAAAAGCTTTGATAACCGCAAAGCGGTTCTTCCGATGCTTTACCTGTTATACTGAATTTATTGTTTACTCTGTAATTCACAAGCGCCTTTTCCGTGTAGGTTATACGTTTGGCATAAAACATAGACATCATTACAAAATACGTATCGTTTGCCTGGCGAAGATTTTGAAATTCAATTCCCTTTTCTTTAATAAAAGAAGTTAAATACATTCTTTGCCACGGTGCGTTTGATGCAACATTAAAAATATACTGCGGATGCGTTTTTGCCGAAAAAACTCTTGTTTTGGGCAGAAATCTTCTTTTTAAGAAAGATTCGTCTATTCTTTTCTTTACGCTGCCGTCATGAAAACTTGAAACAGCGCAAAGGCAAACATCTGCCTTTTCCCTTTCACATCTGGAATACAATGTTTTCAGCGCATCTGCTTCAAAATAATCATCTGCATCCCAGAAAACAATATATTTTCCTTTTGCCGATTTCAAACCGTTGTTGCGTGCAACCCCGGCAAACTGATTTGCCTGCCTGATGATTTGAATTCTGCCGTCTTTTTCAGCAAATTCTTCCATTATTTTAACAGAAGCATCGGTTGACCCGTCATCAACACAAATAATCTCTGTTTCTTTTAATGTTTGATTAATAACGCTGTTTAAACATTTTTTCAGATATTTTTCAGAATTATAAACAGGTATAACAACAGAAACCTTAATTTGTTCCATTATTATCCCACCTTACCATAAATTATTATACTATTTAATTATATATTTAATATAACAAATTGTCAATTAAATATATTATATATTATTTTTAAACAGAATGTTAATTAAGTTGATATACGATGTTAACTATGGTAAAATATTTATAAAGATTTTTTTCAGGAGTTAACTTTATGGATATTACAGCAGAATTCAAAAAGGCCTTCGGCACTTCACAAAATCCGCTTTCTGTTTACTGCCCCTACAGAATTGCTCCCGTAGGCGCCCATTCGGATTATCAGCACGGTCTTATTTCGGGCTTTGCAATAAACCACGGTGTGGAAATAAAATTTCTTCCCGCAGAAGACGGAAGCGTTGAAATATACAGCGGTAATTTTGAAGGCGTAACCCGTTTTTCGGTTTATGAACTTCCGCAAAGAAATTACAACTGGGGTGATTTTGCAAAAGCCGCCTTTGTCTCGCTGAAAAGAATGTTTAAAATAGATAAAGGTCTTAAAGGGTATATTTACGGCGATCTGCCTGTCGGCGGGCTTTCCTCTTCGGCAGCAGTGCTTATTTCCTATATATGCGCAATTTCAAAAATAAATAACATTACACTTTCACAGGAGCAGATTATTGACTTTGCCCTTTATGCCGAACATGATTATCTTGAAATGAATGTTGGAAAAATGGACCAAAGCTGTGAGGTTTATTCCAAAAAGGACCATCTTCTGTATCTGGATACGCTTACGGATGAATACAAACTTATTCCAACCAGCAATAACATGCCGCCCTATGAATTTGCCGTAATTTTTTCCGGCAAAGAACGAAAGCTGGCAAACACCGCCTTTAATTCACGTGTTGACGAGGCAAAAGCGGCTGCTTTTGCCCTGCGTGCCTTTGCCGATATTCCCTACGGCAGTTTTAAGGATTCCTATATGCGCGATGTTCCGAAAGAAATCTTTGATGCATATAAAAACAAACTGCCCGATGCATGGAGAAAACGTGCCGAACATTTTTACGGCGAATTCGACCGGGTTCAAAAAGGCGCAATGGCATGGCAAAACGGCGATATATGCGAATTCGGAAAAATAATGTTTGAATCAGGACACAGTTCTATTTATAATTGGGAAACCGGATCGCCCGAACTGAAAACACTTTATGAAATTATGCTGAATTGCGATGGGGTTTACGGAGGCCGTTTCAGCGGCGCAGGTTTTAACGGCTCTTCGGTAGCGCTTATTGACCCTGCGAAAAGAGAAAACATTGCCGGTTTTCTGAAAGAAGAATATCTGAAAATATATCCGCAATACAAAAATGACTTTTCCGTGCATTTCTGCCGGACGGCAGACGGAATTGCATTATAAGCATTCTTATATTTTAACTTTTAAAAGAGCATGAACTGAAACAATTCAGTTCATGCTCTTTTTTCTTATTTTAATATTACTGCCCATAAATTCCGAAACTTCCGTTATTGTTACAAATGCATCAGGGTCGTATTCTTCTATAATATTTTTCATTTTTGCAATCTGAAAACGGTTTACGGCAAAATAAATAACCGTTTGCCTGCTGTTTTTATAATACCCTTTTGCAGGAATATGTGTTACACCGTAACCAAACGTTTCCGAAAGCGCAGCGCTGATTTCATCCGGTCTGGAAGTAATAACCATTGCCGCCTTTGCCTTATCAAGACCTTCCACTATGAAATCCACAACCTTTATCGCTGCCGCATATGCTATAACGGAATAAAGCGGTAAAATAAAGCTTTGCAGAATAATTCCCACAACCGCATACAGCACAACATTATAAATCATCACAAATGTTCCCACCGTTATACCGATTTTCTTTGAAAAAATAACCGCCATAACTTCCACTCCGTCTATTGCACCGCCGCACCGAATGGTAAGCCCGCTTCCTATACCGGAAATAATGCCGCCGAAAATGGCGCAAAGCAGCAAATCCCTGCCGGCAAACGGCGAGGCTGCCGCAAAATCATATGGAATTACATATGTAAATATATAGGATGCCGCAGAATACGAACAAACGGCAAACACGGAATAAACAGTAAAGGCTAACCCCTGTTTATGATAACCGTAAATAAAAAAAGGAACATTAAGCAAAATCAGAAATAAAGACAGCGAAAAATTATCAGGTGTAACCTGCCACAAAAGCATGGATGTTCCTGAAAAGCCGCTGTCATACAAATGAACCGGCGCAAGAAACATGGTTATACCCACCGCATTTATTATGCCTGCTGCAAATAAAATAATAAAATTTTTAACTTTTAATTTTTTTATTTCATTCTTTAATTTCTGCATTGCTCACCTTTCTCATCAAAATTATTCTTCCCAAACCATGATGGTTTTCCCGAACGCCTTGCGTGTATCCTTTTCAAAAGCATCTTTTATATCTGCCACTGTGCGAACTGTGTTTACCGAACTTATTATATTTCCCAGATAATCAATAATTTCGGGGTACTTTTCATACATTTCAACGGTTTTTTCAAAATCCTTTACGCCGCTTCTTGAAGAACCGAAAAAGCGAAGCCCTTTTTCGAGAATCATTCTTGTGTTAACCGGAACGGGGTATTCGGAAACACCCAGTATAGACACAGTTGCTTCAGGCAAAACCGTGGCAATAATCTGCTCAATGGCAATCGGACTTCCGTTTCCGCCCACACATTCAAAAGCATGATCCACCCACATATCTTCCGGAATATCATTAACAAGAAATGTTTTATCCGCAAAAGTAAAATCGGAAAGTTTCTCAAAAGATGTGCCGAACACATATACTTCTGTTTCAGGGAAAAACTTTTTAACAAAAAGCGAGGTAATATAGCCCAGGTTTCCGTCGCCCCACACACCTATTCTGCGGCGGCAGGAATGTGCAATTTTATCAAACCGTGAAATAGCGTGCACCGATACGGAAACAATTTCCGTAAACGCCGCAACATTCATATTCATACCTTTTGGCAGCCGCACCAGCCTTTCCGGCGCAATGCTGACATATTCCTGCAGAAAGCCATCCATGGAAGAACCGCAGAATTTTGAAGAACGCAGATAATTTTCTGCAATAAAATCATTTTCTTCCACTGCCATATTCGGAATCATAACAACCTTTTCACCTGCGGAATATTTTCCGCTGGGGTCAAAAACAACCTCGCCGATACCTTCGTGAATCAGTGCCATCGGCAGCTTTTCCGCCATTATCTTTGCATCTCTGGTGCCCAGATAATACCGCATATCTGCATTGCAGATTGAAAGATGCGTTGGTCTTACAATTGCATTTTCACCGAACAGCTCTATATCTTCAAAAGCAATTTCAAACTGGCGTGCCGCCGCAAGGCGGTAAACAGTATTTATCATTCTTCATCCTCCAGCAATGATTTTGCAATCCGCAAATCAAAAGGATACGTAATTTTTATATTAAAGGTTTCCCCGGAAACAAGTGCTACCTGTTCTCCTTTAAGCACATATATCTTTGCCGCATCGGTAAGAATGTTCTTTTCCTCGTCTGTAAGCGAATTGTAAACCTCCCGCAGTTTAAGCGCTTTAAATGACTGCGGCGTCTGACCCTGATACATAATATTCCTGTTCGGAATACTGCTTATATTAAGCCCGTTTTCAGATTCTACAATCGTATCCGTTGCCGGGATAACCGTATCGCATGCACCGAATTTTTCACATGCGGCAATATTTTCGGCAATAATTCTGTGTGTTACAAACGGGCGCACGGAATCATGCGTAACAATGATTGTATCTTCATTCAGATTACCGTCCAATTCAATCAAATCAACGGCATTCATAATTGTTTCATTTCTTGTTGTGCCGCCTTCAATAACCGCAACACGGTTTTTAGCACCAGCAATATGCTTTTTAATAAGATTTTTTGTGTATTCAACCCAGTTTGCCGGGCACAATACAATGATTTTTTCAAGCTGACTGCACGCAAGAAATTTTTCTATTGTATAAATAATAACAGGTTTGTTTTTAACTGTTAAATACTGCTTGGGCTTTTCCCCACCCATACGTGAACCGACACCGCCGGCAAGTATTACTCCGTAAACCATAATAAATCTCCTTTACAAAACATATATTACACTTTTTTACGCATGATAATCAACACTTAATTATTAATTTATTTTAAATAATTATACATATTATAAATATCTTTTTCTGATAACGCAACCGGATTTCTTGTCATAAGCATGGACATGCTTTTTTCTGTAAGTTCTTTTATCTGTTCATCTGTTGTACACCCGATTTCAGAAAGTCCGGTTTTCATTTTCATACGTTTTTTCATGGCTGAAATCTCATCTGCCATGGCATAAGCACTGTCAAACCCGCAGTCTTTGGCAAGTGCGGAAATTCTGCCGCCGTCTCCATTATCCGCATTGAATCTGATAAAATAATCCAGTGTAAAAGCACAGGCCTCCCCATGCGGCAAGCCGTAAATGTTCGTAAGCGGAAAAGAGCAGGCATGGCTTCCCGTTGTACGCGGATGACTGAAGGCAACACCCGCAGTAATACTTGCTTCGGCCATTCTTTCGCGCGCAGTGATATTGCCGGGTTCGTTATATGCCTTTTCAAGCCATTCAAAAACAAGCCTTGCACTGTAAACCGCACATGCCGTGCATACGGGTTGGTTAAGCGTGCTCCAATAGCTTTCAATGGCATGGCTTAAAACATCCAGCCCGGTGGATGCTGTTATCTGCGGCGGAACGCTCACTGTCAATTCCGGATCTATCACTGCAATTTTCGGATACATGGCAGAAGCATTCATAGGATTTTTTATGTTTTTTTCCACATCCGTTAAAACAGAAATGTTTGTAACCTCAGACGCTGTGCCGCTTGTTGTTGAAAAAGCAATCATTGGAATGGCTTCTTCGGCAGAAACAGCTTTTCCCCCGCTGTGATAAGAACAGATACTGTCATTTCCCTTAGCAATTGCACAGGCTGCCTTACAGCAATCCATCGGTGAACCGCCGCCAAGCGCAACAGCAAAATCTGCGCCCGTTTTTCTTATTAAAGAAACACAATGGTCCACATTATCTGTTGTGGGATTCGGGCGGATATCACTGAAAACCGCTTTTATTCTGCCGCTTGAAAGTTTAACAAATTCTTCTGCCATACCGTTTATTTCAAAGCTTTTGCCGCAAACCAAAACGCCGCATCTGCCGCCTATTTCATCTATATAGCTTCCCAGTTCCTTTCTCTTGCCGCATCCGAACACAAGCTTAACGGGCAAATTAAATTCCCACTGCATAACATTTCTCCTTCGTACTTTTATATTATATTTATTTTATCACTATTTCATCCTATCTTCAAGTTGCAAAAAAATACCGAATAATATATAATGTGTTTTCGATACTTAGTTAATGAAAGAATATATGTAATTTTTACATTATTATATCGGAGGAACATATGAAACTCACATTTAAACACACACAGCTTGCCTGTTATATGGCGTATATTTCACAGGCAGTTACAACCACCTTTCTGCCGCTGCTTTTTGTAAGGCTTACGAATGAGTTCGGCTTTTCGCTTACACAGCTTACCGTCCTGATAACCATAACCTTTTTCAGCGAAATTTTTATTGATGCACTCTGCCCTTTGTTTATAAAAAAAATAGGCTACCGTTCCGGAATGATTATTGCAAATATCTGTTCTGTTGCCGGCACGGCAGGTCTTGCTTTTTTACCGTTTTTATTTCATAATCCTTATATCGGGTTTATAATATGCAGCGTTCTTTATGCTATCGGCGGCGGCTTTGATGAAGTGCTTATTTCGCCGATTGTTGAAGCCTGCCCAACAAAAAACAAGGCTGGTGCAATGGGACTGCTTCACTCATTTTATTGCTGGGGCTGTGCGGCAATTGTTTTGCTTTCCACGCTTTTCTTCCGTGTGGCAGGAATAGAAAACTGGCGAATACTTGCCTGTTTATGGGCACTGATTCCGTTTATAAACACGTTTCTGTTTTCCGTTGTTCCCATAAGAACAATAGAGGAGGAAAAAGGAAGCGGAAAATTCAGCGATATGCTGAAAAATCCGCTTTTCTGGCTGATGGGCGTTGTGATGATTTGCGCAGGAGCCAGCGAGCTTTCAATGAGCCAATGGGCATCCGCCTTTGCCGAAACAGGGCTCGGCGTTTCCAAAACACTGGGCGATCTTCTCGGTCCCTGTGCCTTTGCCGTTCTGATGGGTACGTCAAGAGTGATTTATTCACGTATAGATGATAAAACGGATATTACCAAAATCCTGATAATCGGTTCGGTTGTATGCATCATCGGCTATCTTCTTGCTTCACTTTCGGGAAATGCCGTTATATCCTTAATCGGATGTGCCGTATGCGGAATAGCCGTTGCGCCAATGTGGCCGGGTGCATTTTCAATAGCGGCAAAGCATATTCCGAATGCATCAACTGCAATGTTTGCCGCCTTTGCGCTGGCAGGAGATTTGGGCTGCACCGCAGGACCGTCAATCGTAGGATTCATTTCAGGAGCAGACAGCGATATTGCAAAGGGTCTTTTATTTTCAGTACTGTTTCCCGTTATTATGATTGTCTGTCTTATATTTGTAAGATTACTGAGCAAAAAGAAAAATCGCAGTTTATAACCCAACCGTATGCTGTACCAAAACAGGCATGCACAAACGGTAACGGAAATACAAAAGCAAACTGACCTGTTTTATACCGGTCGGTTTCTTTTTTCTTATATAATATCCGAATTTGGTATTGAATTATTTTAATGAATTTGATATATTTTATATATATGCTGCATTTTACTGCAGCTTGGTAAAAATTGTTGAAAGCGGTGGTTTTTTGTCAGAACAGGATATAATTAATCAGGAACAGGCATCACTTGATAAACTTGCCTATACAAAAAAGCGTTACCTTTCTCCAAAGGAAATTCTTGCATATGTGCTTGTAAACTTCGGTCAGAAAAATCTGGACCAGTTTGTGAATGCCTTTAAGGAATTTTTCATGATTCAGTTTTTAAAACTGAATTCCACAGCCTATGCAAACATAAATTTCTTTGCTGCGATTTACGATGCGGTTGACGACACTTTGTCAGGTCTTATTATTGACCGAACAAGAACAAGATACGGCCGTGTGCGCCCATTTTTTATTCTTCCTCTGCCGCTTGTCATTATCGGCACGGTAATGATGTTTTCGGCTCCGAATATCGGCGCAACCGCAAGGGTAGTATGGTCGGCTGTTGCGATTATATTTTACGGACTCGGTATGAGCTATTTTAATGCATGGCAGCTAATGACTTATAATATAACGCCGAATAACGATGAACGAAACAATCTTATCACTACAAGCAAATTTTTTGAGCTGTTCGGCACATGGGTTCCGTCTCTTGTTCCTATTCTGGTACAGTTTCTGCCCAAGCTCAGTTCCAAAATAACCATGAGCGGCGTTTATACAGGCTTTGCTTATTTTATGGCTGCTTTGGTTGCCGTGTTTGCTGTTTTCGGCTTCTTCAATATGCGCGAGCGTGTTCCGCTTCAGTCACGCGAAGAAATGAACGAAACCTCTGTTCTTGAATCAATGAAACAGATTTTCACAAACAGACCTTTATTTGCAATCATCTTCGCCAGCTTTTTCAACAACTTTAAAGCTGTGGGTGGTTCTTCGGAGCAATGGTTCTGGCTGAACAACACAGGTTCTATTGCAAACCAAACCCTGTGCGGTTTATTTACAGGCATACCAAACTACCTTATGGTGCCGCTTGCTGCCAAAATGATTAAAAAATTCGGCGCAAGAACAACTGCTATTATCGCAGGCTTATTCGGCGGTGTTGCTTATACCCTGCTTTTCATTATCGGTTATCATCCCTTTGGTCAAACCTTTAATGATAATTACATATTCAATTTAATATGGGTAATCTTCGGACTTACAATATGCGGACTTCCAAATAAACTTATCCTTGTTGTAGGACCGGTTCTGAATGCAGAAACCTTTGATTATATGGAATGGAAACACGGTCTTCGAAACGAAGCACTTGTAACAACGGTGCAGGGCTATTTTCAGAAGCTTGCCACTTCCATTACAAGCTGGATGTCCGGTATGGTTCTTACATGGATTCACTATGTACCGCTTACCGATTCGCTTGGAAATGCCGTTCCCCAAAAAGATCCTGCAATTTTAAGCGGCATTTGGGCTGTTTTCTGTATTCTTCCCGCACTGGCAAGAGGTCTTTACGGACTTTCCTTTATTCTTTATCCAATCCACGGCAATCTTAAAAATCAAATGATTGCCGAACTTGCGGATATCCGTGCAAACCGCCTGGCTGAGCAGGAGGCTTCGCAGAAAGCTGCACTTGAAGATTAACATTGAAAATTTTAAGGACGGATTTGATATCCGTCCTTATTTTTATACAGTTTATTATTTTATTTCAATATCTATTTTTCTGTTTTTAAAATAATACGCATAATCTGTTTCGCTGATTGCTCTCTGCACTATACATGGATTTCCGAAAGCGATTACATTTGCCGGAATATCCTTTGTTACCACTGAGCCTGCGCCTATAACCGTATTATCTCCGATTGTAACGCCCGGCATAATCAGCGAACCTGTACCAATCCACACATTATTGCCGATATGAACATCTGCATTAAACTGATATGCCTTTTCACGTAGTTCCGGACATATCGGATGCCCCGCCGTTGCAACAACCACATTCGGTGCAAACATAACATTATCGCCAACATAGATATGACCGTCATCCACAAGTGTAAGATTAAAATTGGCGTAAACATGGGCTCCGAAATGCACGTGTGCACCGCCCCAGTTTGCACGAAGCGGCGGCTCTATGTAACAGTCTTCCCCTATTTCGGCAAACATTTCTTTAAGCAGATTTTCTCTTAATGTAAGCTGATTCGGCCTTGTTTCATTGAAATCATACAATTTTTCAAGATGCATTAACTGCACATCCATTATCCCGTCATCCTCGCAGAGATAAAGCAGCCCCGCATCCATTCTTTCACGCTGTGTCATAAATCTTCCTCCGAACAAACCCATGAAAACAGTTCATTTTCTTTGCTTTCAGTATATAAATAAACGATACTTCTGTCAACACATTCTTTAAAAATACAGGCTTGCCGATATGCATGAAGTATGATAAAATGCTTTTGGTGATTGTAAATGAGAATGAGAAGAAAGAAAAACTTAGAAGAACGGCTTACCGCCTGCTCCGATTATCTTATAGAATGCAACAATGAAGACCTTCATTATGAAAACGCCGTAAAAGAGCAAAAATTCATTGATTTTGAAAGCATATTCAGAAATACCAACAGAATTATGCTTGAAATCGGCTGCGGCAAAGGCTCTTTTGCCTGCACATATGCCCAGCAGCATCCGGATGTTAATATTATTGCTGTGGAAAGAGCTGCAAATGTTATTGTAACAGCCTGTGAAACAGCAATGCGCAAAGGTCTGAAAAATATAAAATTCATGAAATGTACCGCTGAATATCTGCCCGGTTATATACCGGAAAATACGGTAAGCGAATTGAATCTTAATTTCAGTTGTCCGTTTCCGAAAGCGAAATATGCAAAACACCGCTTAACACATAAGCAGTTTCTTGACATTTATAAGAAAATCATGAAACCTGATGCTGTCATTTTTCAGAAAACAGATAATATGCATTTTTTTGAGTTTTCCGTTGAAAGTTTTTCTCAAAACGGCTTTAAACTGAGCAATATCAGCCTTGATTTGCACAACAGCGGATTTGAGGGAAATATTGTTACAGAATATGAAAAGCGATTTTCTGATATGGGACTGCCGATTTACCGGCTGGAAGCAAGATTATAATATTTCATTGTTACAATCATAACCACCAGTTGAACTGGTGGTTTGCACAGGCCCTATAAGGGCCGCCTA
>CAOKRT010000008.1 GCA_948471205.1 uncultured Oscillospiraceae bacterium
CGGTCAAGTTTATCATAGGAAAATTCATAATAATTTCCATTTCCGTATGTTTGCTTGGACATTAAGCCGGCAGAATTGTACTGAATGGAAGAAAGTGTTTTCCAGTCTGTTCCGTTGCCGACTTTGTTTTGCGTTGTTCTGCCGAACACATCATATGCAAAGCCGTAGCGTGTGCCGCTGTTTACGTTTATGGCTGTTAACCTGTCTTTGGAATAGGAATAGGAATTTTTCATTCCGCCTGCCGACACAGAGGTTAAACTGTCATTATTCGCATTATAAGTATAGCTTGTTACATGATCCAGTTCGTCGGTTACACTTTGAAGCGTTCCCTTTTTTTCATCATATTTGTAGGTTGTGGGCAGACCGCGCTGATTTTTTGAAACAGACACAAAGTTTTTGCTTGCCGTATACTCTGTTTGCGTTAGAATGTTATTGGAATCTGCTTTATCCACAGGGATGAAATACCATTTCTGCCATTCCTTCAGGGCTGTTTTTGTGCAGGCATTCTGCTTTACCACCCTTGATGTTTCATGAATGGTTTGCGTATCATACTGGGCATCAAGGCATTTTGCAAAATCCGTTACACTTGTGAAAATGCCGAATGTACCGTCTGACTGTTTTGTAAGTTTAAACTGCTGTGCCTTTGTTTGTGTGTTTTTTGTATATATCTGCAGATTTGCGCCTGTATCTTTTGAACTGCCCCGCACATCCAAACAAATTTCCGGGAATTTTACCGACTGCAGTGTATATACATCCGTTGTTCCGGGCACGAGTGTTGCTTTCCACTGAAATGCTGTACTGCCTGTATAGCGCCTGGTTCTTAAATCTTCGCCTTTTGTTCCCGTCTGACCGCTGTTTATGCCGTGGGCAGAATAGGCATTTATGATAAAGTAGCTTTTTCCGTTTTCTATTTTGGAAGCTCTGGTTCTTGCATTCAGCGAGGCTTTGGTAACATTTCCCTTATCGTCATATGTAAAGCCGTATTCCTGCCCGTCTGTTGACATTGCAAAGGTAAGCTGATTTTTATCGTTATACGTATAAAGATATTTGCTTCCGGACGGATTGAGCATTTTTGCCATTTGGCTTCCGTAATATGAAAACGTAGAATTTGTTTTTGCAAGGTCTACTACGGAAGAAACATTTCCGTTGCTGTCGTAGGCATACGTTTGTCCGTACTGCTCTTTATAGCAAAATGCGCCGGTAAGATGGGCATTATTGACATTATGGTCGTACACAAGCGATATGCCGAGATTTCCGTAATCTGACGGCGCAACAAAAGTGTCTGACAGAAACTGCCATCTGTCTTTTATATCCGGATTAAAGTCTTTTTTCTGTGCGCCGAGATATTTGCCGTCTTTATCATAATAATTGAATTCAAGCCTGAACTGCGGCTTATAGGCATCGTTATCCTTTGTGCTGTTCAGCGGCGCCGAAAAAGCGTTTACCCACATACCAAACGTGAAAACATCGCCTTTTTTGCCGCTTGCAGGAAGATACTGTTTCAGAATTTTCTGACTGTTTTCCACTGTGCCCGTAAGCTTTCCGCATTTATCAAATCCGGCAAGACCGGAAGCCTTTACAACCGTGCTTTCATCTGTGCTGAACGTGCGCCATGCGCCCATATCGTTTGAAAAATCGGAATTTTCCACAATGTTGAAGCTGCTTGGATTGGCGCTTTTTTCAAGCTGAACATCATCAATCCACACTGTGCCGCTGGATGTGGCGCCAAGCCCCATGGTTATACGAAGCGTGCCCCCTTCCGGCACGGTAAATGTTACACTTTTACGTTCCCAGCCGCTTGTTTTGGTGGTTTTTTCAATTTTTTCACTTGAAATATATGCGCCGTTTCCGGGTTCATGAAGTTCTGCAAAAATCTGAACACCTTCACCGGGAATGGTTGCCCCCTCTGTATTTACATATGCAGACAAGGTATATGTTCCGCCGGGCATATTATCAAGAGACTGAACAGCATTTACACGCCCTGCATTTGCCGCAGGCTTTGAAACCTTGAGGCTGTGTTTTGTGATATTTCCTTTTGTGGTATCTGCGGCAACAACAGCACCGTTTGAATCGTTTATATATTTCCAATAACCGTTAAGCCCTTTATTAAAGGCTGGATTTACAATATAATTTGTTGTGCTTTTAAGCACACGTGATTCCGAAATAAGCTTATTTGCTTTATTGCTTGTGCTGTTTCCTGCATTGAACTTAAATGACTGCGCACTGCCGTCAATATTTGAAACAACGCCGGTTGTCTGCCCGTAATCATTAAACTGATATGTATAGCTTCTGTTTTGCTTATCGGTTACACTCGTTTCGTTCTGCCTGTATACAAAACTGTATTTTTCAAGCACATTGGCGTCTTCGCTTCCCCAGTCAACAGAAGTGATTCGTTTCTGAACAGAAGCATCATACAAAGCCCTTAATCTGTTTTTATCAATACCTGTTATTTTATGTATAATGCCTGCGCTGTGATAAGAAACAGAAACTGCCTCGCCGTCTGCAAAAGTAATTTTAATTAAATTGTTTGAACTGTATGCAAACTGGGTTTTTCTGCCCGACGGGTCTGCAATTGCAGTAACACGTGACGGCAAATCGGCAGAATATGTGAAATTATATGCTCTTCCTGCGCCGTCTTTAACAGCCTTTATTCTTCTGACACCCGAAACGGTTTCATATTGTATTGTTGACGAAATGCCTGCCGCATTTGTAATTCTTACAAGAACATAGGATTTATCAAAATACATTTTATTTTTATCTTTGTCTGTTACAATATAGTTAGCCAGCGGTTCTGCAGAATCCGAACCGACTGTAATAACTTTCATACTGTAGCCAAGACCGTCCTCGTCCTTGCCGTCTGTGGAGGAACTTCCGAAATAAAACCAATGCTTTGTTCCGTCCGCATCATTCAGGTAATATTTATAACCGTTGTTAAACAGTTCACCGCTTTCCTTTTGCAGAAAGATGTGGTAATTGGTTTGAAAATGGTTGCCCGTTAAGGAATAAGCCACTTCTTTGCTTCTGTTTGAATTGTAAACCAAAGAAATGTTCACAGGCATAAGATTACCGCCCGCATCCTGTGTTACCGGCTGTGAATATACTAAATTTCCGTTATAATTATTAACGCTTGCCGTACCGCCTCTGCCTGCCGTCAAGTTTGAATACGTCCAATAATCCTCATAACCTGACATGTTGCGGTATGAAATAACAAGCACAGGTCTGTTTTCGGGATAGGTTGTGTAATCAATTGAATAAAACCAAGCCTTTGCCGGCGATGTTTTTGTTGTTGTGAGGGACAAACCGTAATTCGGATAATCCTTTGAATACCAGCCACGCACCATATCTGTTACTTCAAATTCACAGAACACGTCTTTTTTCGTGGATTCAGTAAGAACTTTATAATCTGTGATTCGTCCTTCTCCGTAAGGTCCGTTATTCCAGGTAACGGTATTTTCCTGCCAATCGTTTGTTAAACGCTTTAGATTTACGGTTAAACCCAGTTCACATTTTCTAAGACCGATATTGAATCTGGCATCAACAACCTTATCTGCCACGCTTAAAGACGGCAGTTGGAATTTTACATAGCTTTCTGTTTGCCCGTATCCGCTGATATTGCCCACATAAAGGCTGCCCATATCGTCTGTTCCGGCTTTTCTGTAGCATTTATCGGGATTTTGCTTTGAAACAAATGCCGATTCCACATTGGCAGGGCTTTGCTTTGTTTTTAAAACCGGGTCGGCCAGCACAGGATATTCGCGTTCCTCTGCTTCAAGCCATTCCTTATCCAGTGAAGTAACAACAGTAAAAGAACCATTCTTAACATTTGTCAGAGAAAGCGATATACCATCCGAATATGCACCGCTTGCATCCGTCATATACGGAGCGGATACCGTATATATAACTTCGCCCTCTTCTGTCCGAAGCTCAATGGTTTTATCGTTAATCTGCACAGGAAGCAAACCGTTTGCATTGTAAACGGCTTCAAACTGTGAAGGCGCTCTTTTGCTGTTTAAAATAATATTTTCTTTCACGCCCAAAGAACCGATTATATATTCTAAATCCGTGCTTTTGAATACATTGGGATAAATCACCGTTGATGTTGCTTTTTCAAGTGTAAACGGGTCATCATCGTTCGCAGTTTTTGCAATTTCAGCCGTGGTTTTCTTTGCATCTGAATAATACCAGGAAATTTTATATCCGTTTTTCTCAATTCTCACAAACTTTTTGCCGTTTGTTTTCTTTGAGAGGCGAACAGAATAATCAGATGTTTTATTAATCAAATCTTTATTTTTTACAGCTTTGCCCGAGTTTTCAAATTTATCTTCATCAACCTCGTTCAATGTATTGTCGTAATCCACCCATGTTCCGTTTTTCTCAAAATGAACCGGTGATGAATACTGCACTGCTTTTACTGTTCCGTTTTCCATACGGAAATGCTTTACATTTTCTTCTCTTTTTTCAGTTTCCTCATAAAGCACTTCTTCAGAATTTGTTTGCGTATTCGATAATATATCCGAACTGTTTTCAAATATGCTTTGACCATCTTCTGTTTGTGCAGCCGCTGTTACGGGACTGAAAATCATGATTACTGCCAGCAATATGCTTAACATTTTCACCGGCAGTGTATACTTGCTTTTGTTTTCTTTCATTTTACTCTCCTCATTTTGTTGCATCCGTTTTTTTCTTAGATTAAAAATACCACCCCAATTCAAATTAATCTATGATACGTTCTCATAAAATACATATTTTGTCAATAAAAAATGCAAAAGTGCAACGAATTTCTGCAGAAGCGTAACAATTATATTCCTTTTTCATCCTTACGTTTTCTGACATTACAACACCTCCTATGGTAGTTTTTATTCTACCATAGGAGGTGCTTTTTGCTATTGTCTATTTTTACCGGACTTGTTCAGATATCCACTCTGCTTTTTGAATTTAAAAAAATAATTTTTATCTGCAAATATAAGAATTACAAATAATACTCCCATTAAAATTAACGGTAAATACTTCACTAAAAAAATACTTATTGTTAATGCTTCATAGCTTTTATAAAAAAGGAAAAAATCAAAAGAAAAAAACTCATTCAATAAAACATATAATATCAAAATGAGGATAGACATTGTTGCAGATTTTGAAAGAAGTAAAAAAAGCATTGCAACACCATAATAGAATAATGATATACAAATTATTTTTATGGTCATTCCTAAAAAATCAGAAATATGGTTGAATTGCAAAAGTATAATTACGGATGCGTTAAGCATCGGCAATAAATAGAATAAAGCAGATGTTGAAAACTGTTTTTTATTATTATAAAAGAATAAAACATCTTTTGTTTTTTCTGAAAAAAAGGATTCCGACACAAAAGCACTTATCCATATTGTTGATATAGGTAAAAAAATGTATAAAACATTCAGTATCTCAATTTCTGCACCTGTGCCTTTTAACTTATAAAGAAAGAATGAAACTGCCGGAACCATTATGTTAATGATTATGAGTGGTATTATCCATAATTTATTGATAGATTTAAGAAAATAATAATATGTTTTCAGTTTAAATTTTCTATAAAGCATATATATCCATCCTCTACTGTCGGTTCAAGCTCTAAAGCATCTATCCTGTTTTTACAAATTATTTTTTCATAATTCTTTTCGTTAATTGAAACCGAACCCAAAGAATGAAAATCGCAAGTTATATCGTCGGTATTTTCAACAGCAAACACCTTTCCTTTCGCTATGTTTGCCAATTCTTTGCAAGAATCAAACTGCGTAATTTTGCCGTTTGACAATACAAGAATTTTATCACATAAGGATTCAATATCAGTCACGATATGTGTGGACAGAATAACACATTTATCGTTTTTAATTTTTCTGATAACATTTTTAAAATTCAATCTTTCTTCAGGGTCCAGCCCTGCCGTAGGTTCATCTAATAATAAAATATCAGGGTTTCCGATAAGTGCCTGTGCAATTCCGAGGCGCCTTTTCATTCCGCCGGACAGCTTTTTAACAAGTTCATCTTTTTTATTTGTTAAATTCAGAATTGCAAGCAATTCTGTTATTTCACTATCCGTTATTTTATACTCTTTTAAGTTTGCAAAAAATTGCAAAACTTCATAAGAGGTCAATTCATTAAACACATCAAAATTCTGCGGAAGATAACCTATATAATTTAGATAATCTTTCATTTCTGTTTCATTATTATAATAAGAAATTGTTCCGCTGTTTACCTTTTCAATCTGGGTTATACAGCGAAGCAAAGTTGTCTTGCCGCTGCCATTTCGTCCGAGTAATCCATAAGTGAATTTTTCCAATTCAATACTAATTTTATCAGCAATTAAAGCAGACTTAAATTTTTTATTTACATTATCAAGTTTAAGCATATTTTTCTCCTAACGCATTCAAAAACGCAAGCGGACTTCTATTATCATTACTATCAATTAAATAATCGTTAATTTCTTTTGCTGCAACTTCTTTATATTTTGAATCAAACAGAACTTTAATTTTTTGTATTAGTTCCTTTTTTTCATCTGATGCATCGTTTTCTAACCGATATAAATAATCCTGATCTTGATCTGGGTTATAGTAAGCACATACATAAACATAAAATTCTTTTTTATTTATATCTATTTTTGATTCAAATGAAGCTTGCTCAATCTTATATGTTGAAATTGTAAACAGATAATTATCATAAGTCCTTATTCGCTCATATTGCGATAAATTCACATATGGTATAATAAATATTTTTTTAATATTTTTATTATGTTCAATAAATGAGTTCAAATCTTTTTTTAATTCGCATGGTTCATAACTTTTAGAAAAATAGGGATAAATTACGGAAGTATCATTAATTTTTAATGTATCATAAAATCCACTTAAAATCGTTATTGAATTAGCATTACCTGAAAACTGATTTTTCCCTTTTTCCTCCAGATTGCAATAAACCTGTTTTAACGAATGAACCTTAACATTAAAGGTTGCAGTATATGGCAATGAATTATCTAAAAACCCATTATATTCGTCAAATGTTCTATGAAATCCCGGAATAGGATAATATGAAAAATTTGCTGGTAAAAACACACCTGCATAACTGCTGTAATACTGCACAGAGCCTCCATAGTATTCCATACACAGATATTCAATTTCGTTATTGTCACTGCTTATTGTTAAATAATCATGGTCTTGTATAAAACGAAGTGGTATTCCGCTCTGATTGGTTACTTTGGTAACCTTATATTTATGATAAAGCGTAAAATTGTATTCCGATAAATTCTGATTATCAACATACACTCTGACTTCTGCTTTTAAATTCAGATAAGTTGAAAAATTTAGATCATATTTTTTTACTTGAAAATCCGCAGCTTTTTCTCGCTGAACATCCTGTGCCGGATCCTGTCTGCCGTCCTTATAATGTATATAATACAAATCATCATTCACGGTGCTTGAAGCGCTCAAATCCATTTTCGGAACAGATATCTTCATAAAATAGCCTGATAATAAACAAGCGCAAAAAAATAAGCATATAACACTCTTCCATATTTTTCCTATTCTTGACTTATTATTTATAATAATAAATATCATAACGGAAAGAACAATATAAAACAGAAGCTGAGAAATTTTGTTGATATTTAAAATCAAGCCTGTTACTTCATTTGGCGACCACCTGAGTGAATCCGGTGCTATAAAAAAGAATTCAAGGATTTTGGTTAAATCATTTCCGCTATTTTCAAGAATATTCATTGATGAAATTTGAATCATTTCCGTTTCTGAGAATGCAAAAACGAGCATCAATAAATATGAAATATATTTTCTTTTTCTACTTATATAAGAAAGAAGTAAACCGATAAAAACAGCCGTAAGCAAACACAGGAAATAATAACATAGTAATGCAGTAATTGTATGAACTAATAGTGCAAAAGAAAATTGAGCATTGGCAATAATATATATAACATTAATAAGAATTGCCTCTGTTGTAAGGAAAGATATATAACAGATAAAAATTGCAAGTTCGTTTTTATAAACGGAAGTTATATTTTTTTTATATACGAAAAAGGATTCTTTATAGGAATGAATTTTTGAGAAACATTCATACGAAAAAAACATTAAAATAATTATTAAAAAATATAACATACGCAAGGTGATTGACAAAATTATAAGAGAATCTGATCCACCCTCAATTATTGAAATTATAAAAAGATATACTTCAAGTGCCGTAAATGCAACTGTTGTTATAATCATAAAAATTTTCTGAAATTTATTTCTTTCAATGATTTTTAACAAGAGTTTAAAATTGTTCATTTTAGCATCACCCTATACATTCATATAGCCCCAAGCTTCGCAATCTTTATTGAGTGCACCTTTTGGATTAAGTCTCACAAACCATGTCGTTGAATCATCTCTTTTTCTTGTTATAAAAGCAGTTCCTTGAGGCGTTTTATATCCCGGTTTCATTAGTTCACTGCTATCTTCGTACCATATAAAAGCTTTTTTATATTTAGCAATTAAATAAACAGAATACTTTGATGATCCACTGTTACTTCCCCAATATTCTTTAACTTCACCCCCAACATTAAATGAAGAAGCTGATGCTTCAGTTTTTGTTAAATGTGCTCCTACAATTCCAGAATTTGCCGAAAATGCTCCGTCTAATACTCCAAAGCACATTATCATTGTAAATAAAAATGCTAATACTTTTTTCTTCATAATAAATCTCCTTAATTTTATTTTAATTTATGATACGTTGTTTTTTGTGTCGAAGCACAAAGATACTAAATCATCGGAAACACCCTTCCCTATCAAATCTAAATACTAAAAATCTTTTAATATTTCAATTTATATTTAAAACATAAAACTATTTTTTGTCAAGAAATTTTGCAAAAGTGTATAAAAATTTGACATAAATGTAAATTATTCAACAATTTAAGATATAATTAAAAGGAAAATCATAACCACCAGTTAGTCGTGAACGGGTCTGCGTACTCTTTCAGTAAGATTTGGTCATTTGAAAAATCTTCTTCAAGCTGTTTTTGTATGTATTTTAGTAATGCGGTTGCCAATCTGTTTCTATTTACAGAAATCTGTGAGCATGCAAATGCGAAACAGATTGAGGCAAGGTTCTCCGAAATAATCTAAATCTTTCATTTAGCTATTATTTCGTAAGGTTATTATACTGTGAGGTTATTTTTTGTCAATTTTCCCGCCTTGCTTCAAGCTCGGCATTTTCATTTTTACTAAAGCCTTTTATTTTTCCCCGGTTGAACCGGGGGTTTTAAGAGACAACAAAAAAAGCAAAGAATTCAAAAGAATTCTTTGCTTTACTTTGGAGGCACCACCCAGATTTGAACTGGGGATAAAGCTTTTGCAGAGCTCTGCCTTACCACTTGGCTATGGCGCCTAATATAATAGGCACTAAAAATATTAGTGCCTTTTGGAGCGGATTACGAGACTCGAACTCGCCACCTCCACCTTGGCAAGGTGGCGCTCTACCGGATGAGCTAAATCCGCATAAATTGGTGCTTCCGGACGGAATCGAACCATCGACACGAGGATTTTCAGTCCTCTGCTCTACCGACTGAGCTACAGAAGCACATGATGGCGACCCGGAACGGACTTGAACCGTCGACCTCCTGCGTGACAGGCAGGCGTTCTAACCAGCTGAACTACCGGGCCAGATTTCACATAGGAAAACCTATGTGAATATTGGTGGGAACAACAGGGCTCGAACCTGTGACCCTCTGCTTGTAAGGCAGATGCTCTCCCAGCTGAGCTATGCTCCCGTCAATTGCTAACCGCAACGCTGATTATAATACTATATCTTTCCATAAAAGTCAATACTTTTTTTCAATTTTTTTAACATGATTTTTCTATAATATAATTTATGTCGTCAGAAGTGAAAATATACTCTTTATCGCAAAAATGACATTCAACTTTTATTTCTTCCTTGTTTTGAGCCATTTCCTTTAATGAATCAAGACCTGTTGAAATCAAAGCAGCTTCTACACGGTCTCTGGAACAACTGCATTTATATACAGCGGCAGATTCATCAAGCTTGTCCGTTTGAATGCCCCTGAGTGCTCTTTTTGCAATATCGTCAGCATCCATCCCCTCAGCAAGCATTTGTGTTACAGAAGGAATATCAGACAGGGATTTTTCAATAGCCGTAATTGTTTCTTCGGGACAGCCCGGAAGAAGCTGAATAAGAAATCCGCCTGCGCAGTTAACCGTTAAATCCGGATTTACAAGCACACCAAGCGCGCAAACAGACGGCGTCTGTTCAGATACGGCAAAATAATTTGTAATATCTTCGGCAATTTCACCGCTGATAATTTCTGTGGTGCCTGAAAAAGGTTCTTTCAGTCCGATGTCTTTCATAACATACAAAAATCCGTTGGTTCCCACAGCGCCTTTTACATCCAGTTTGCCTTTATCATTCAGCGGAATTTCCACAATTTTATTCTGAACATATCCCCTTGCATTTCCGCTGCTGTCTGATACGGCAATCAAAGAACCGGCAGGACCGTTTCCGTTAAGACGCAATGTAATGGAATCGTCAGCCCCTTTCAGCATTACACCCATCATGGAAGCCGCCGTTAAAAGTCTTCCGAGCGCCGCTGTAACGACAGCAGAGGGCTTATGAATATTTTCCATTCTTCTTATCATTTCAGTGGTATCGACAGCGATAACAAAGGCACTGCCGTCTTCCGTTATATATCTTACAACATTTCCCATAATTTATTTCCTTTTACAAACAAAATAAAGCCTTTCTGATGTATCGGAAGGTTCATTTAACGATACATCGTCATAAATGCCCAGAATATCAAAATAAGGGCTGAGGGCACTGCTTAATTCCCTTATACTGTAAGCAGTTTCAATAAACGTTTCCGAATACCTGTCATAATTTGTTCCGTTAAACATAAAAATATCCAGCATAATTCTTATGCGGTTATTATCCATCAATTCATTATCCCAAGACAGAAAATAATTTTCCCTGTCAAAAACAAACGTATTATCAGCCAAAATGTTATTGTGCTTATAAACAGTATTCACATCAAAAACAAAAATTCCGTTTTCGGACAAAGACTCAAAAACGCATTTAAATGTATTCTCAACATCCCTGATACTTTGCAGATGGTTAATGGAATCCAGATTGCACATACAGGCATCAGCCGGAGCAGAAAGCCTGAAATTCTGCATTTCCGCCTTCAGAAATGTAATCGTTCCGTTTGCTTTGCTATCTGCAAAAGAAAGCATTTCCGTGCTTGAATCAATGCCTGTAACCGTGTAACCTTTGTTTTTCATCAAAAGACTCATTGTTCCCGTGCCGCAGGCAAGATCAAGAACGGATGCATTTTTCCCTACTCCGAATTCATTAAAAAAGTCAGAAATGTAATCACTTCTGACTTCGTATTCAACATTTTCTGTTAAATCATCATAACAAAAAGCAAAGTAATTATACATTGCCGTCCTCTTTCATGCGTTCAAAAATTCTGTCGTAGCCGTCACAGCCATACTGAAGGCTTCTGTTTACCCTGCTTATTGTAGCTGTTGAAGCACCGGTTTCATTAACAATATCCGTATACACGGATTTTTCAGAAAGCATTTTTGCCACCACTATACGCTGACTGAGTGAACGCAATTCCTGAACCGTACAAAGATCTTCAAAAAAATCATAGCATTCATCAATATCTTCCAGTTTCAAAACAGCATTAAAAAGAAATTCAAGATTTTTGTCATTTCTTTTAAGCGGCATAATCATCACTCCATAAATAAATTATTATTATTTTAACACATTAAAGTTTGAAAGTAAAGAAAAAATCCCTGAAAAAAAATCAGGGATTTCAGATTATTTATTCACTTATTAAATCTTTGTGAAAATCAAAGCAGTCAAACGTTGAAAAATAATCTTCGGCGGTTTCTGCTCTTCTTATAAGCTTTGCACTGCCGTCCCTGCATAAAAGAATTTCAGCAGAACGCAGCTTGCCGTTATAATTATAACCCATTGAAAAACCGTGAGCGCCGGAATCATGAATATAAATAATATCGCCTAAATCTATTTTAGGAAGCTTTCTGTTTATTGCAAACTTATCACAGTTTTCACACAAAGAACCTGTTACATCATATGTATGATCACATGGTTCATTTTCCTTTCCGAGAACTGAAATATGATGATAAGAACCGTAAATGGCAGGACGCATAAGGTTTGCAGCACATGCATCCACCCCGATATATTCTTTATAAATATGTTTTTCATTAATTGCCGTTGTAACAAGCGCACCGTACGGACCCATCATAAATCTGCCCATTTCGGTATAGATAGCAACATCATCCATGCCGGCAGGTGTAAAAATTTCCTCATATACCTTTCTTACACTTTCGCCGATCTCAAGAATATCATTCGGTTTCTGATCTGGCGTATACGGGATGCCGACACCGCCTGAAAGATTAATGAATGTAATTTTTATATCAAGCGCCTTGCTTAAATCAACAGCCAGCTTGAACAACAGTTTTGCAAGCGTGCCGTAATATTCGTTTGTAACGGTATTGGAACAAAGAAAAGCATGAATTCCGAATTCTTCAACACCTTTTTGTTTCATGATTGCAAATGCTTCATAAAGCTGATCTGCTGTCATACCGTATTTTGCGTCATTCGGTCTGTCCATAATAGAATTGGTAATCTGAAAAATTCCGCCGGGATTAAAACGGCAGCTCATTTTCTTTGGCAGTTTTCCGCATGCCTTTTCAACCGCTTCAATATGTGTAATATCATCCAGATTGATAATTCCACCCAAATCATTGCAGTATTTGAATTCATCCAACGGCGTATCGTTTGATGAAAACATAATATCTTCGCCTGTTGCGCCTATTGCCTTTGAAAGCATAAGTTCTGTTTTGGATGAACAGTCACAGCCGCAGCCATATTCACGAAGTATATTAATAAGAAAAGGGTTTGGATTTGCTTTTACTGCGAAATATTCTTTAAAACCCTTATTCCATGAAAATGCTTTACATACTTTTTCGGCATTTTCTCTTATACCCTTTTCATCATAAATATGAAAAGGTGTTGGAAATTCTTTTATTATTTCCTGCGCTTTTTCTTTTGTTAAGAAAGGTGTTTTGGGGTACATAATTTAATCCTCCTATGCTTCAAATGCGCCTGCAATCAGCGCTTTAATTTCATCAACGCCCTGGCCTGTTACCGCAGAAAACGGAATTACAGGATAATCAGGGTTATTCAGTTCCGTATAAATGGAAGAAAGCCTTTCAGCATATGCTTTTTTCTTCAGTTTGTCTGCTTTTGTAAGCACGGCAATAAACGGAATATTCATCTGCTGCAGAAAATCAATCATGGAATAATCATCTGCTGCAGGCTTATGACGCATATCAATAAGCTGAACTACAAGCTTTATATTCCTGCCGCTTTGAAAATATCCTTCCATAAGCTCGGCAAAACGGTCTCGCTCCTGCTTTGAAATTTTGGCATAACCGTAGCCCGGTAAATCAACAAAGCGGTGATTATCAACATTATAAAAGTTTATGGTAACTGTTTTTCCGGGAACAGAGCTTACGCGTGCAAGATTTTTTCTGTTGAACAGCTTATTTAACAATGAGCTTTTTCCAACGTTTGATCTTCCGGCAAATGTTATTTCCGGCTGTTCGGAAAACGGAAGCTGCTGTGAAATGCCAAAGGCTTTATCAAATTCTGCTTTATTAAAATTCATAATTATCTCTATTGTGTAACGGACACCCGTTTATCTTTTGTATTTTTAATTATAGTATTTATTTTCTTATTGGGTTTTGGCATATCTTCAAGAACCAGACTGATTACTTCATCAAACTCAGAAACAGGAATAAAACGCAGACCGCATTTTACCTCTTCCGATATTTCGGAAAGATCCTTTAAATTTGCCTGCGGAATGATAACTGCTGTACAGCCTGCTTTATAAGCCGCCATGCTCTTTTCTTTCAGACCGCCGATTGCCATCGCTTTGCCTTTCAGGCTGATTTCCCCTGTCATTGCAATATCACGCTTTATCGGTATTCCCGTAAGCTCAGAAACAATGGCTGTTGTTATTGCAAGTCCTGCGGAAGGACCGTCTTTCGGAACAGCGGCTTCCGGCGCATGAATATGTATGTCCTTTTTCTTATAAAAATCACTGTCAATGCCGAAAAGTTCTGCCTTTGAACGAACATAAGAAACGGCGGTTTTTGCACTTTCCTGCATAACATCGCCAAGATTGCCTGTTATTTCAATTTTTCCTGTGCCGTTTAATGCGGAAACCTCAATCGGCAGAAGCGTTCCGCCAACCCTTGTCCAGGCAAGTCCGTTAATTGTGCCGACAAGATTTGTATTGCTTATTTTATCCTGCTGATATTTTTTAGGACCTAAAATATTTTCAATATTCTTATCGGTTATTTTTACGGGAAGACCGGTTGTTTCAAGTTCTACCGCTGCTTTTCTGCAAAGAGAGGCAATGTTTTTTTCAAGATTTCTTACACCTGCCTCCGAAGTATAACAATCTATCAGCGAAAATATTGCTTCCTTGGATATTTTTAAATCCTTACTGCTGAGATTATGCTTTTTAAGTTCTTTCTTTATAAGATAATCCTTTGCAATATGGAATTTCTCCTGGGCAGTATATGAATTTAATTCAATTACTTCCATACGGTCATACAGCGGTGCCGAAATAGCGCTAACATCATTTGCTGTTGTTATGAAAAGAACCTTGCTTAAATCAACTGCAAAATCAATATAATGGTCATTAAAACTGAAATTCTGCTCGGGATCAAGTGCTTCCAGCAGTGCGGACGACGGATCGCCCTTATAGTCGTTTCCTACCTTATCAATTTCATCCAGAAGAATGATGGGATTCATAACACCGCTTTTAATAATCGCATCAACAATTCTGCCGGGCATTGCGCCGATATATGTTTTTCTGTGCCCACGTATTTCCGCTTCATCATGAACGCCGCCGAGTGCAATACGAACATATTTTCTGTTCATACTCTTGGCAAGGCTTCTGACGATGGATGTTTTACCTACACCGGGAGGGCCTGCAAGGCAGATAATCTGCCCGGAATAATCAGGACTTCTTTTAAAAACAGCAAGAGATTCAATAATTCTTTGCTTTACCTTATCAAGTGCATAATGCTCTTTATCAAGAATTTTTCTGCTTTTTTCAAGGTTTATGGAGTCTTTCGTATATTTTCCGAATGGAATTTCAATACATTTATCAAGATAATTTCTTACCACAGTGCCTTCATGCGAACCGCCGGGCATTTTGGAAAGCTTACTGCATTCTTTTAAAAGCTTTTCCCTGATTTCATCATTACAGCCCATTGTCAGAATTTTATTTCTGTAAATATCGGCTTCTTCAACAGGATTTTCACCGTCTCCAAGCGACTCGGAAATAGCCTTCAATTCTTCGCGAAGGTAATATTCACGCTGATTCTGATCAATTGCCTTTTGAACTTTCTGTTGAATTTCAGCTTCAATTTCAAGTGTTGCATTTTCCTTTTTCAGCAGAACAAACAGCTTTGCAAGCCTTTCGCCGGGATCTACAGCTTCAAGGATTTCCTGTTTTTCTTCATAATCAATAAAAGAATTATAGCATACATAATCGCAAAGGCTTCCGCCGTTTGTTAAAGCAATCACATTTACCTTAACATCATTGCTGATTTTTGGAATAATGGAAGCGTATTTTTCAAATTCTCTTTTAATAGCCCGTATGTATGCCTTTTCTTCCTTGGATTCCTGCACGGTTTCGGGAATTAAAGGTTCAACAGTACCTGCAATATAGGGTTTTAACTGTGAAAAGGAGATAAGTTCTCCCCTTTGCACGCCCTCAACAACAACACGTACATTATCCGAATTCGGAATTTTTAAAAACTGTTTGATAATGCAAACGGTTCCGACAGAAAATAAATCATCAATATTAGGCTCGTCCACCGCAGCGTCACGCTGCGCTACAAGAAAAACTTTCTGATTGCTGTTCATTGCCGATTTAAGCGCCGCTATGCTCTTTTTTCTTCCGACATCGAAATGGAGCACCATTTCGGGAAATACAACAAGTCCCCTTAACGGAATAACGGGCAAATCAATTATATCTGTAAAATATTCAAAATTATTCATATTATCCTCAACCTAAAATAATTGTTTGTATTATATAATATAAATAAAAAAAAGGCAAGTGCTGTACTTGCCTTTTTATACGTTTTAAGCATTTTTCAACGCAGAAACCGTTAAATCTTTTGCTTCTTTTTTAGGATTTTTTAAAATAATCGGTTCTGCACCGTTTCTTACAGAATCTTCCGTAATAATGATTTTCTCAACTGTGGAATCACTTGGAATTTTATACATAAGGTCCGTAAGCGAATTTTCCAGCACGCTTCTTAAACCTCTTGCACCTGTTTTTCTTTCAAGGGTAATATCAGCAACAGCCGCAAGCGCATCCTTTTTAAATTCAAGAACAACATCATCCATTTCAAACAGCTTTGTATATTGCTTTAAAATGGAATTCTTCGGCTCTGTCATAATTTTTACAAGTGCTTCCTTATCAAGATTATCAAGAACCGTAATTACAGGTATTCTTCCGATCAATTCGGGAATAAGACCGAATTTAACCAGATCATGTTGAATAGCCTGCTTTAGAATTTTCGTTTCATCAACCTTAACATCTTCTATGTTCGCACCGAAGCCCATTGATTTTGAACCGATACGTTTTTGTATAATTTTCTCTATTCCGTCAAATGCACCGCCGCAGATAAACAGAATATTGGATGTGTCAATCTGAATAAATTCCTGCTGAGGGTGCTTTCTGCCGCCTCCGGGAGGAACATTTGAAACTGTACCTTCCAGAATCTTCAAAAGTGCCTGCTGAACGCCTTCTCCGCTCACATCTCTTGTAATGGAACGATTTTCTGATTTACGGGAAATTTTATCAATTTCATCAACATAAATGATTCCGCGCTGTGCCTTTTCAACATCAAAATCCGCAGCCTGAATTAAACGAAGCAGAATATTTTCAACATCTTCTCCTACATAGCCTGCTTCTGTAAGCGTTGTAGCATCTGCAATAGCAAAAGGAACATTCAGAATTTTTGCCAAAGTCTGCGCAAGCATTGTTTTGCCGACACCCGTAGGACCAAGAAGAAGAATATTGCTTTTCTGAATTTCAACATCATCGCTTACAGACGAATAAATACGTTTGTAATGATTATAAACAGCAACAGAAAGCGCAATTTTAGCTTCATCCTGACCAATAACATATTCATCAAGTTTCTTCTTGATTTGCTCCGGCTTTGGTAAAACGATATCATCCTCGCCTTTAACAGAAGGCTTGCCGGAAGATGTTACGGAATTTTCAATTAAATCATTGCACAGATTAATACATTCATCGCAGATAAACACACCCGGACCTTCAATAAGTTTGTGAACCATTGATTCCGATTTTCCGCAGAATGAACATCTTGCAACGTAATTTCTTTCATCATCTCTTGCCATAAATATCTCCGTTCAGATGATTATCTTTTATCAATAACTTTATCAACAAGACCGTACTCAAGGGCTTCATTTGCCGTAAGCCAGTTATCCCTGTCTGTATCTCTTGCAAGGTCTTCAACCGTTTTGCCGCAGTTTTCAGCAAGAATTCTGTTTAATCTTTCTTTTGTCTGAACAAGATTTTTTGCAGCAATTTCTATATCTGTTGTCTGTCCGGTTAATCCGTGACCGCCGATTAATGGCTGATGGATTAAAATGGAACTGTTCGGCAAAGCAATTCTTTTTCCCTTTGCACCGCTTGAAAGCAGAAATGCACCCATTGATGCAGCCATACCGATACATATTGTTGAAACATCACATTTGATATACTGCATTGTATCGTAAATAGCGAGTCCGTCTGTTACGGAACCGCCCGGAGAATTAATATACAAACTGATATCCTTTTCGCTGTCCTGTCCTTCAAGGAAAAGAAGCTGCGCAATTACAAGTGATGCCGTCTGCGAATTAACCTCGTCGGAAAGAACGATAATTCTGTCGTTCAGAAGACGGGAAAAAATGTCCATGGAGCGTTCGCCGTTTCCGGTTTGCTCAACTACGTATGGTACTAATGCCATAAAATCACTACCTTTTTAATAATTATTCAATAATAGCTGAATCAACAATTAAATCAACAGCCTTATTTCTTGCTACATCTTCGGCAATGCGTGCAGGTGAAAGTGATTTCTTAACCTGTTCTGCATCCATACCGTAATTTGCACCGATTTTAGCTGCTTCTTCGTTGATTTCTTCTTCAGTAGGTTCAATATTCTCTGCTTTGATAACAGCAGTAAGAGCAAGCGATAATTTAACCTGTTTTTCAGCGCCCTCACGAAGTGAGTTTTTAAAGGTTTCCTTATCCTGTCCCATATACTGAAGATATGTATCAAGATCAATTCCGCTGTTCTGAAGCTGATATGAATATTCCTGCATCATTTCATCTGTTCTCTGATTGAACATGCATTCAGGAATCTCTGCTTCCATTCCTTCAACAACTTTTTCAAGAAGCTGATTTTCAATATCTGTTTTTGCTTTTGTTTCTTTTTCCTGTGCTATTTTCTTTTTAAGGTCTTCCTTAACCTCATCAAGTGTATCAAATTCAGAAACATCCTTAGCAAATTCATCATCAAGCTCAGGCAGTTCTGTTGATTTTATTTCATGAATTCTGCATTTGAAAACAGCGTCTTTTCCTGCAAGCTCAGGTGCATATTCTTCAGGAAATGTAACATTCACATCAAATTCCTCATCAATGCTGTGACCGGCAACCTGTTCCTCAAATCCCGGAATAAAGCTGCCTGAACCAAGTTCAAGCGGATAATTTTCGCCTTTTCCGCCTTCAAAAGGAACACCGTCTGTAAATCCTTCAAAATCAATTGTTGCAGTATCGCCCATTTCGGCAGCCCTGTCTGTTATATCAATAAGACGGGAATTTCTTTTCTGCATCTGAAGAAGTTCGTTTTCAACATCTTCGTCTGTTGCTTCGGTTGAAACCGCTGCAACTTTAAGACCTTTATAATCACCGAGTTTCACCTCAGGATATGTAGTAACAGTCATTGTAATTTCAACACCTTCAGCCTTGCTCATTACAGGAACATTAATGTCTGTTGTGTCAACCACATGAAGCTCTGCTTCCTTAAATGCTGCGGAAACAGCCTCAGGATATACGATATCAAGTGCTTCTTCAAAAAAGGTTGCTTCGCCGTACATTTTTTCAACCATTCCCATAGTTGCTTTACCTTTTCTGAACCCCGGAAGCTGAATATTTTTCTTTTGTTTCTGGAATGCCTTTTTGCATGCTTCGCAAAAATCCTCGCTGCTTACTGTAACAGCAAGTTCATAAGTGTTTACATCAACTTTATTAGATGATTTAAGCGCCATAAATATGGACCTCCTTCATTATTTTAAATATCACCGATTAGGCATTATATCACATATAATGCAGGTTTTCAAGAAAAATTATATTAATTATATTATTTTAAAATCATATACGGCATGAAATTTAATCTGTCGCAGGAAATCAGTCGGAAATCTATATTTTCCCTGCTTCCGTCAACAGAATATTTTGCCGCATCTCCATGAAGATGCCCGTAATAGCATTTTTTTATTCCGTATTCATGAAGAAGACGCATGATTTCCCTGCATTCTGTATTTGTTGTTAAAGGCGGATAATGAAGAAAAACAATTTTTTCTTCAAACTCTGCATTTTCCAGGCTTGCCTTAAGCCGGTTTACTTCCCTGTTCAGTATTTTTTCATCATGGTCCTCTTCAGATTCAAAAAGCCATCCTCTTGAACCGCATATTGAAATATTTTCAAAGCTGACGGAATTATTATGCAGAATTTTAATTGTTTTAAAATTATTTTCCGAAATAAAAGCATTCATTTTAGACATTGTGTTCCACCAGTAATCATGATTGCCTTTAATAATAATTTTATTTCCGTGAAGCTTTTCAATAAATTCAAAATCGGCTTTCAGTTCTTCAAAATTCATTGCCCAGCTAATATCACCGGCTATAACAACAGTATCTGTTTCAGAAACAATCTTATTCCAATTATTTTTTAATTTTTCTGTATAATTTTCCCAGCCCATGAACGCATCCATGGGTTTATTTGTGCCAAAAGACAAATGTGTATCGGCAATTGCGAAAAGAGCCATAAGTTCTCCTTGAATAAATAAAAATAAACTGTAAAAAATAAAGATGAAGGGAGTGAAAACAATGGACGAAATTAAAGGAATTTGCTGCGAGGCAAAAAACTGCGTTTATCATGATAAATCAGATTGCTGCACAGCAGGACACATTACAGTAGGAAAAAGCACAGCAACAACAACTTCTGAAACAGCATGTCAGACATTTAAATGCTGTGACGGCTGCAACTGCAAATAAGATTAGGTAAATCAAGTAAAAACGGCTCTGATGCAGAGCCGTTCATTTTTTAAAGATTTAAAAGCTTGAAAACCATTTCGCTCATATTTTCCTTATTGCAGACATTATCAAATCTTACAGGCTTATCTTTAAGATTTGCCAGTGGTTCGGGAACATCTGCTCCGGTAATTCTGTTAAGCTCATCAACCATATCAAATTCATCCAAATCCGGTGTTTTTCCGCCAAGAACGGCAGAAAGCACACTTTTTGAAAATTTATAAGGAGAA
The DNA here is from genome assembly GCA_948471205.1 of uncultured Oscillospiraceae bacterium. Classification (GTDB taxonomy): domain Bacteria; phylum Bacillota; class Clostridia; order Oscillospirales; family Acutalibacteraceae; genus Eubacterium_R. Next base: position 20,679 of record CAOKRT010000008.1, read on the forward strand.
GCGGTTGAATCAATCACAGTCTGAACATCATCACCGGTGCGTTTTACATAATCTTCATAAACCTTAACAGCAACTGCCGTATGTGTGTCACAAAGATAATTATATTTTTCAAAATGTTCTTTGATTGTGCTGTCAACATCGCATTCCGGTGTAAAGCCGGCATCGAATGTTTTCTGAATTTCAGCAATCAGATTTTCGGAAACAGAATACTTTCCGTTTTCAGAAAGCTGTTTCATTAAATCTGAAACAAGCACATCATTCTCCCCGCTCATATGGTAAAGAAGTCTTTCAAGATTGGAAGAGATAAGAATATCCATACTTGGTGATGTGGTGGTATAAAAGCTTCTGTTTCTGTCATAAGTTCCTGTTTTAAGAAAATCCGTTAAAACATTATTGGAATTAGAGGCACAAATAAGCATTTTTACAGGAAGACCCATCTTTTTTGCATAGTAACCGGCAAGAATATTGCCGAAATTTCCTGTAGGAACAACAACATTGATTTCTTCCCCTGCTTTAATATTTCCCATAGAAATCATATCACAGTAGGTTGAGAAATAATAAACAATCTGCGGAACAAGACGGCCCCAGTTAATGGAATTGGCAGATGAAAACATCATATTTTTAGCCGCAAGTTCTGCTTTTATTTCCGAATCCGTGAAAATGGTTTTAACGGCACTCTGCGCATCATCAAAATTTCCGTTTATAGCACATACGGAAACATTTTCACCTTCCTGTGTAAGCATCTGAAGCTTCTGCATAGGCGAAACACCGTCAACAGGATAAAATACAAGGATTTTGGTATCCGCAACATTTTTAAAACCTTCAAGCGCTGCTTTTCCGGTATCGCCTGATGTTGCAACAAGAATTACAATTGTTTTGCCGTCTGCTGTTTTTTTAGCAGAAACAGTCATAAGATACGGAAGAAGCTGAAGCGCCATATCTTTAAAAGCACAGGTAGGACCGTGCCATAATTCAAGAATATTTTTATTGCCGCAAATATTTACTGTAGGTGCAACAGCCTGTGAAGAAAACTTTTCAGCACTGTAAGCCCCTTCAACACAATAGTTTAACTCTTCTTCGGTAAAATCCGTTAAAAATTCCTTTAAAACGGTTTTTGCTCTGTCAATATAGGACATTTCTGTCATAGCTTCAATTTTTTCTATAGAAAACTGAGGAAGCTCACACGGCACAAAAAGACCGCCTTCTTCGCTGATTCCCTGTGCTATAGCCTGAGAAGCTGTTACTTTTATTGATTTATCACGGGTTGAAGTATAAAACATAATTTTGTCTCCTATTAAATTTGCTTATAATATTTTAATATAACTGAAAAGCATTTTCAAGGTGTTTTATTGATTTTATTTTGTTATTTTCAGTAATAACCTCTATTACATCGAATCTGGGCTGCAAATCCATGGGGTGCATCTGAAGGTAAAGAGATGCCGTTTTATAAATTTTATCCTGCTTTGCATTATCCACAAATTCGGCAGGCGCTGCAATTGACCTGCAGTTTCTCATTTTCACCTCTATGAAACAAATAAATTTGCCTTTTTTCATTATAAGGTCAATTTCACCGAAACGGCTTCGGTAATTCACATCAAGAAGTTTATAGCGTTTTTTCTGCATATAGTCGCATGCTTTAAGCTCTGCCAGCTTTCCAAGGCTGTTCATAATGTACCTAATACCTTTTTAAGAAATGTTTTTCTGTGCGCATCACAGATGCCGTATTCAGCAATTTTCTCATAATGCAGTTTTGTGCCGTAGCCTTTATGACGTTCAAATTCATACTGCGGATACTGTTCGGCAAGACGAAGCATATATCTGTCTCTGGAAACCTTTGCAATAATGGAAGCAGCAGCTATGGAAGCGGATTTTGCATCCCCCTTCACAATTGTTAAAACCTCTGTATCCATCGGAGGAACTCTGTTTCCGTCAACCAAAGCCAGGTCAGGCTTTATGTCAAGATGGTCAACAGCTCTTTTCATAGCAAGAAAGGTTGCCTGAAGGATATTTATTTCATCAATTTCCTTTTCTGTTGCCATGCCTACCGAATAGGAAACACATTCGTCGATAATTTTATCAAACAAAACATCACGCTTTTTTTCCGAAAGTTTTTTAGAATCATTTACACCGTCAATAATATGACCTTCCGGCAGAATAACCGCTGCAGCAAAAACAGGACCGGCAAGCGGACCTCTTCCGGCTTCATCCACGCCGCAAATAATATTGCAGCCTTTCTTTCTCGCTTCTTTTTCAAATAATAACCAATCCATTTACTGCGGCAGCTCCAGGCTTATACGCCCAAGCATTCCTCCTCTGAATTCATCACATACAACTGCGGCAGAGCGTTCATAATTTATTTCTCCGCCTTTAATAAGAAAACCCCGTTTTTTACCGATCATTTCAAGAATTTCCCAGCCCTGCATATTATCAAAGCCGGTTATTTTATATCTTTGTTCAATCATTTCGGGGTGTGTTTTATTTAAAACATCAAGCAATCTGCAGGAAAGGCTTTCCAAATCGGTTACTTCATCCTTAACAGATCCGATAAATGCAAGCTTATCGCCAACCTCACGGTCATCGAATTTGGGCCATAAAACACCCGGCGTATCAAGCAGTTCAAAGCCGTTTCCAACGTTGAACCACTGGTTACTTCTTGTAACACCGGCTCTGTCTGCAACAACGGCCTTGTTTTTTCCTGCCATTCTGTTGATGAAAGATGATTTTCCGGTATTCGGAATACCCACAATCATAAGCCGAATCGGTTTTCCCGCCATTCCCTTTGCTTCGTTTCTTTCAATTACCCCTGAAAGTGCTTTTCTGCATTCAGCGGTAAACTGATTCAGACCTTTTCCGCTTCTGCAGTCAACAGCAAGTGCATAAAAACCTTTTTTTCTGTAATGTTCAATCCAGATTTTCGTTGCTTTCGGGTCTGCAACATCACACTTATTGAGCAGAATGATTCTTGGCTTTCTTTTTATTAAATCATCAAGTTCCGGATTTGAACTTGAATACGGTATTCTTGCGTCAACAATTTCCACCACACCGTCTACAAGATTAAGACATTCTTTAATTAAACGGCGTGTTTTGGCCATATGACCCGGAAACCACTGTACATATTGTTTTTGAAAATCAGGCATATTTACTGTCCTTATACAATAATATTTTATCCTAAATTATGCTTGTCAAGAATGGAAACCGCAGGCTTTGAGAAGCCCTCCATTTCCAAAACTACAATTTCGTTTTTATCTTTCAGCAGTGCGCCCGGCAGATAAAGGGATTTCTGCGGTCCTGCTTCCCAGTATCTTCCAAGATTAAAGCCGTTTATCCATACATATCCCTTTTTAAAGCCGTTCAGATGAACAAAACAGTCTGCCTTTGAAGACGCATTGAATGAACCCTTCATAAATACAGGAAGGCTACCTTTCTGATTGCTGTAATGCAGTTTATCAAGATTATCATCAACAGGTATTGTATATATATCATAGCCCATTTGTCTTTGTGCACCTATGTAAATATCCGAAATACCCTTACGGTCTATCATTTTATCGCCGTAATTTACTCTGCCCATTATATCAACAAGCACGCCGATTTTTCTGCTCCCGTTAATGGCAGACATTAAAAATCTGCCGGCATTTTTTTTGCCGAAAAGTGCTTTTAATCCTTTTTTCGCTGCAGTATATTCGGTTCTGTCTATTCTCTTTTTTAATTTATCATCAAAATATACATATCCGAAATCATGCACATCTCTTATATCAAGCGGTGATATATCATATTTTCCGTTTATTACGGTTTCATAATATATAAGACCGTAATTCTGATCAAAGTATTCCATGCTTTCGGGAACAGCCGCACGGTGCTTAACCGCAATATTTTCAAGATTATCAAAAAGCGGTGCAAATTCCGAAAGCTGAACTTCCCCGATTGACTGCAATGCCGGTGAAGGCGGAAGTTCTTTCATTTCAATACCCTGTTTTTCGCAGAGCAGTTTTCTTATTTCATGATATGCAGGTGTATAATCGCCCCATTCATTGAGCAAAGCACAGTAATCATAGCTTGTTACTGTCGGTGCATAGCCGTTTTTATCATAATTAGCACCGGCTGTAAAGCCAAAATTTGTGCCGCCGTGAAACATATAAAAATTGAAATTCGCATCTGTATCCAGAAAATCCTTAACTTCTCTGCTGACGGATGCGGCATCTCTTGTGTGATGTGTATCGCGCCAGTGATCAAACCAGCCACACCAGAATTCACCGCACATATCGGGACCGTTATTTTCAAAATCTTTCAGACATCCGAATGCTGTTTTTGCTTTTGAGCCGAAATTAAGAACTTTGTAAATATCAGGAAGCGAACCGCCTGAAAGCATATTCTTCCAGTTTCCGTCCGAAGTAAAATACAAAACATCAATTCCGCATTCACGCATAAGGTTTTCAACAAAACGAAGATATTCCTTGTCATTTCCGTAGGAACCGTATTCATTTTCAACCTGCATTGCAATAATATTTCCGCCGTTTGTTTCAAGATGCGGAACAAGCATAGGCAAAAGCTTTTTATAAAATCTTTCAACACAGTTAAGATAATCCGGATACGCACATCTTATCTGCATATTTTTATCTTTCAGCAGCCATGCCGGCAAACCGCCGAAATCCCATTCAGCACAAATATACGGACCCGGTCTTACAATACAGTAAAGACCAACCTTTTCAGCCGTTTCAATAAACTTAATTAAATCAAGCCTGCCTTCAAAACAGAATTCATTTGGTTTCGGCTCGTGAAGATTCCACGAAACATAAGTTTCAACCGTGTTGAAACCGGCAAGTTTTAATTTTGTAAGCCTGTCCTCCCAGTATTCGGGAAGAACACGAAAATAATGGATAGCTCCCGAATAAATATTCATTGGCTTACCGTTCATAAAAAATTTTTTGTCTTTGATTTCAAACATAAATTTATCCTCACATATAAAATACTAAGTATAAGATATTATAAATATCATTTAAAGTCAAGATTATAACGGAATTAAAGAAAAAACCGCTTCATAAAGAAGCGGTTTAAAAAAGCTAAAAACTTAAATATCTTCTTTAACTTTTGCAGCCTTACCAACTCTGTCACGAAGATAATAGAGCTTAGCGCGGCGAACCTTACCGTGGCGAACAACCTGAACAGAATCAACGTTAGCTGAATTCATCGGGAATACACGCTCAATGCCAACACCGTATGATACACGGCGAACAGTAAAGGTTTTTGAAATGCCAGAGCCTTTTACAGCTATTACAGTGCCTTCAAACATCTGAACTCTTTCGTTTTTACCCTCACGGATACGAACACCAACTCTTACGGTGTCACCGATTTTGAATTCGGGAAGTTCTTTCTGTACACTGGCGGCTTCAATAATTTTAAGTGCGTCCATCATTATTTCCTCCTTTTAATTTACCAGATGTTCATAACAAATACTGCAAGAGGACCATCCGCTTAAATGCTTTAACGCATAGCATCTAACGCGTTGCAGGACAGCAACGGAACAAATGCTCAAATACTATATCATAAAGACTGCAAAAAAGCAAGTATTTTATTTAAAAATCTTATAATTCTTGTCAAGAAGAGATATTCTTGCAATACTTCTCCATTCATAATCCATATCAATAAGTTTTATGATTGTATCAAAAAGAAGTGTTGGATTAAGATTTCTTTCATTTCCGGCTGCCAGTCTTATGTTCAGAACAATATCCGTACCGCGTACAGAAATACTGTATTTATCAATAAACGGTTTAATATTTGTTTCTTTCACAATGCGCCTTTTTCCTTTTTTTGCTTTCTTTTCTGCAGGAATTTCATCTGCATCAAGCAGTGCTTTTATTTTATCAAGCGCAAGTGCATTATCACGGAATTCAATTTTATACACATAATCGGAAAAAGCAATTTCGGATGAATCACGGAAATCATCAATAACATCCACTATTCTGATGCCTGAAGGTAGCATTTTATTGATATTGTCTTTAAGAGTACTGTTGGAAATATCACCCACAATACGCAAATCAACACTTTCACAGCAGCTTTCAACACCAAGAGAAAGCGGAAGTGAAAAGCTCATATACGGATGCGGATTGAATCCTTCGGTAAACCAAAGCGGAACTTCGGCACGGGCAAATGCTCTTGCCATACATCTGTTAATATCAAGATGGCTGATATACTTGCACCTGTCTGTTTTAGAAAAGATAAGTCTAACTTCTCGCATCACAGTGACCTCCGTTCAGTTTATTTGCGCCGCATCCTGCACATTTAATTCTGCAGTGGGGCGTTGTTTTATTTTCATGAGCCTTTATATTTTCACTTTCAAGGAATTTGCGTGAAACTCCGAAATCAAGATGATCCCAGGGCAGAAGCTCGCTGAACGGTCTTCTTCGCTTTGTATAAAAATGCGGGTCTATATTGTTTATTTCAAATGCTTTCATCCATGCATCAAAATTAAACCTGTCATCCCAGGAATCAAATTTACAGCCAAGTCGGAATGCATCAAGCAAAACCTTTCCCAGTCTTCTGTCTCCCCTTGCAAGAACTCCTTCCAGAAGCGAAGTCGGTGTTTCATGATATGAAACCTTAATTTTTCTTGACGGAATAGACTGAAGCAGATGTTCCTGTTTATATTTAAGACTTTCCATGGAATCCTCCGGCTCCCACTGAAACGGAGTAAAAGGCTTCGGAATGAAGGATGCGCAGCTTATGGAAACCTGAACGCCTGTACCCTTCTGCCTGTTCGGATTTTTATAAAAGGCATGAATAACCTGCATGCCAAGCTCTGCAATGCCTTCAATATCTTCAATGGTTTCCGTTGGCAGACCCATCATAAAATACAGCTTAACAGATGTCCATCCGTTGTCAAACGCTTTTGTGCAGGTTTTAATAACTTCTTCTTCCGTAACATTTTTGTTTATAACATCACGCAGACGCTGTGTGCCGGCTTCGGGAGCAAAAGTTAAACCGCTTTTTCTTACTTTGTTAAGCTTGTCCACAAGTTCATCTGAAAAATTATCTACACGAAGCGACGGAAGCGACAGATTAATCTTATCCTTAACAGTCCAGTCAATCAGCGATGTAAGCATTTCATTTACACAGCTATGGTCAGATGTTGAAAGAGAACAAAGAGAAAGCTCATCATAGCCGGTAGATTTTATCAATGCTTTTGCCTGTTCATTAATGGTTTCCACACTTTTTTCTCTTATAGGTCTGTATGTAAATCCTGCCTGACAAAAACGGCAGCCTCTGATACAGCCGCGGAAAATTTCCTCTACTGCTCTGTCATGAACAATGCTGATAAACGGTACAACAAATTCTTTCGGATAAAAACATTTATTCATATCGGAAACAACGGACTTTTTAACTTTGGCAGGTGCACCGTTAACAGGCTTCAGCGCTTTCAGCGTGCCGTCTTCATTATAACTGTCTTCATAAAGGCCGGGCACATACACACCGTCTATTTCCTTTGCCATAAGCAGAAATTCTTTTTTAGATTTTCCGCTTTTTTTACATTCTTTAAGCAAATCAATAACTGCAGGCGTTGATTCCTCCCCGTCTCCCAGAAAAACAATATCCACAAAATCGGCTACCGGTTCCGGATTGCATGTGCAAGGACCGCCGCAGCAAATAACAGGTGTTAAATCCTTTCTGTCGGACGATTTAAGAGGCAATCCTGCCAAATCAAGCATATTAAGCATATTTGTATAGCAAAGTTCATACATAAGCGTAAAACCAATCATATCAAAATCCTTGATATAATCTCCGCTTTCAAGTGCAAAAAGCGGAATATCATTTTTGCGCATCAGCTCTTCCATATCTGTATCGGGAGCAAATACGCGTTCACACCAACTGTCTTCCCGTTCATTTACAAGAGAATACAAAATCTTCATTCCAAGGTGACTCATTCCGATTTCATACAAATCGGGAAAACAGAAGGCATACCTTATGTCTATTTTTTCTGCGTCTTTTACAACACTGTTCAGTTCGCCGCCGGCATATCTGGCCGGCTTCTGAACATACTGCAGTATTTTTTCAATATTTCTTTTCATATTAGCCCCTAACATCCTTTAAATTAAAAACAATAAGATACAGTGAAATCAGCATTAAAGAAAATATCTGATATTCAAACATTAAATAACAAGATAAAGCGCTTAGCAAAATTAAAAAAATCAATGTAACTGCACGGCTGAATTTAGGCAGAAACAGCTTAATAATTCTGCCCCCGTCCAGCGGAGCGGCCGGAAAAATATTTATCAGAAAAAGTATAAGATTTATTTCGTTTTTAAAAACTGCAAACAAAATAAGATTCACAAGCGGACCGCAAAGCAAAACAAAAAATTCTTTCCATTTTGAAAGATTATTATCATATTTTAATCCGGCGCCGTAAAAAGACAGCTTAATCATTTTTGGTTTTACTCCGAAAACAAGAAGCATTATTAAATGACCGGCTTCATGAAGCGCAGAAAATAAAATTATATCAACTGTATTCTGATAACCGTAAAGAACAGCAAAAGAAAGCAGTATTAAAAAAGAAAAATCCAGTTTAAAAACGATATTCTTAAATTTAATTTCCAAATAATCACCATAACATCTTACGGTAAAAAACTGTTATTTATTCTTATCTATGTAAGATTGTAAAATCATAACGGCAGAAACGGCGTCAACAGTATCTTTTCTTTTCTTCCCGCGCACATTATTTGCAGAAAGAATATTATGTGCCATAACCGTTGTAAGGCGTTCATCCTGAAATTCAACCGGCAAACCTGTTTTCTGCTCCACAGCAGCACCGAATGCACGGCAGGCATCGGCACGGAAACCATAAGAACCGTCCATATTTCTCGGCAGTCCCACAATAATTTTTTCCGGCTTTTCATTTTCTGCAATTTCACATAATTTATCAATCAATTTCGGCTGGTAAGTTTCTTTAATTACCGTATAAGGTGAAGCAAGCGTTCCGCTTATATCCGAAAAAGCAACACCGGTTCGAACATCTCCGTAATCAACAGACATTATTTTCATAAAAACACCTTTAATGAATAACGGCATCTGATATGATGCCGTTATGATTTCTATTATTTATCTAATCATTATTCTGCGCAGCCGTTGTTTTTTCTTCAGTTTCAGTATTGGAAGTTTCCTCCTGCGCAGCCGTTGTTCCTGTGGACTTGGAATAAGCAGGCAGATTATTTTTATCATACCAACCGTAATTTCCGCTTGCATAATTTGCAAGAAGTCCGTTTGAAGGGTCATACGCTCTTCTGGTTATACCGTCATATTCAGGGAAAGATTTCTGATTAATTCCTTTTGTATCATAAATCTGTCTTAAAACCGTTCTCCACAAAATACCGGCAGGGCTGGGTGACTGCTTGATTTCTTTCTGAATGTCATATCCGAACCAGACAGCCGAAATATATTCAGGTGTGCCGCCGACAAAATAGCGGTCTACACTGCCTGTTGTAGTACCTGTTTTACCAATACAATCTACACCTGAAATTTTAAATGTGGTACCGGTACCGCTGTTCATTACAGTCTGAAGAAGCTTGTTCATAAGCCATGCGGTGCTTTCCGTTAATGCCTGTTCCTTCGTTACTTCAGGGTTTGCTTCAAGAATTGTATTGCCCTGCGAATCGGTAACTTTATAATAACAGTAAGGATAATAATACTGACCGCCATTGCCGAAGGTTGCATATGCTGCTGTCATTTCAAGAACAGAAACACCGTTTGTAAGTCCGCCTGTAGCAAGCGGTGCGGGCAGACAGTCATAATCCGGATCCAATGATGAAAGGTGAAATTTTTCGGTAAGAAAATTATAGGAATAATCAAGACCGATATCAAGAAGTGTACGTGCAGACAAAGTATTCAAAGATTTTGCAATACCCTTTTGCACGGTAACCATATTTCCGGAATACGTTTTTCCTTCATTAGTAGGCCAAGGCTTTCCGTTATCTTTAATTGTTTCGGTAGGTGCATCCTTTATAAGTGTTGACCAGTAATAGTCAAATTTAGAATCATTAAGACTTTTTTCAAAAGCGGGAGCGTAAACGGCAATCGGCTTAAACGTTGAACCCGGCTGACGCTTTGCATCAACGGCTCTGTTAAATCCAAGCGCATTATTCTTTTTGCCTGTTCCGCCTACCAGCCCTAAAACACGGCCTTCATAATTCATAATAACCATGGCACTCTGCGCCTTATGGTCATTTATATTTTTATAGTTTTCGTAAACATCTTCAAGTGCTTCCTGCACCTCAAGATCAACAGCGGTATAAATATTAAGACCGCCGCCGTAAACAAGCGCTCTTGCTTTGCGCTGCGTATATCCCTGCTTCTGAAGATCCTCAATAACCGTTCTGATAACATAGTCAATATACCAGGAATCAACAACATTTGATTTAGAAGAATTTGAATCAGACGAAACCTGACTGCCTTTATAATTTTCGCTGTTTGTAAAAATAAGCTCATATGCAACCGCTTCATCATACTGTTCCTGTGTAATAAAGCCTTCGTTTTTCATTGCAAATAAAACATCCTGCTGACGTTCTTTATTTGCTTCCGGATGCAGAAGAGGGTCAAATCTTGTAGGAAACTGCGTAATACCGGCTATGCATGCAGCTTCAGCTATATTCAAATCGGATACATTTTTTCCGAAATATACCTCTGCGGCTGTTTTAACACCGTAACATCCCTCTGAAAGATATATGGTATTCATATATGCTTCAAGAATTTTATTTTTATCATGGTGGCGTTCCAGATTAAGTGCAGAAAGAATTTCATTGAACTTTCTTGCAATGGTAACCTGCTTTTCATCCGTAAGATTTTTAATAAGCTGCTGTGTGATTGTTGAACCACCCTGCCCCAAATTTTTGGGCTTTACAATTACGCCGCATGTTCTTATCCAGTCAACACCGTGGTGATTTTCGAAACGCTTGTCTTCTATAGCAATAAAAGCCTTGGGCAGATATTCACCCATATCTTCAATATTCATCCAGATACGGTTTTCATCACCGTGAAGCCTTGTAAGCTCTTTTTCATTATTATTTTTATCATAAGCATAAATAAAGGAAGTTTGGCTTTGCGAATACTTCTGCTCATTAAGATTAAAAACAGGGTCGCCGTGAATAAAACTGTAAGCATAAATACCCATAACAGAAATACATACAACAGCTACAACACCAATTACAAGAAGTATACCTGTTAAAGCCCTGAAAATTTTAAAACGAACAGATTTTTTGTCTTTCTGCTCACCGCTGCTTTTCTTTATCTGCTTTTTTTCAATAATCCTGCCACGCTTAAAAGACCCGGTGTCTTTTGCACCTGCATTATCAATATTATAGGCAGAGGGGACTTTTGTTTCTTCTGATTTCTGAGTTTCCTTATCTTCGTTATAAACTTTTGCAGAATTGTTCATAAAAGATTCAAGCAAATCATCATAATCTCTTGATGGCATTCATATACCCCCTTAATACAAATATCATAAATATTCTTAATTATACAATATATTTTATTACTAATAAAGAAATTTTTTGTAAATTTTTACATTTCAGTTCTGCGGCTGAAAATTCCGGCTCTTTTTTTTATTCATTACGTTTATTTTTTTTGAAACCATTATTCCGTCATACGTTTTTTTCGCTCTTATAAATACCCAAAACTTCTTTTTGCACTGTTTGCATTCACATACTGTTCTGAAACATTTATTAACGGATTCATAGTTTTTAATAATACGCATATTTGATTTACAGTATGGGCAGTTCAAAGGCTGTGTATTCACATTGAAATCTTCGGAAATACATTTGGTTAAATAATAAGGTTTAAAAACAAGCCTTTCAAAAAATGCCCTGTCACATTCCGTTACAAAATTTGAAAAACGCTTTTTATCAAATACTTTTCTGAAACATTCCGCAGAAACAAAGCAATCTTCAAGCGCTCTATGCAGATTTTCTGTATCCACATCAATTTTAAACAATTCGGCACAGTTGGAAAGACTAATCTGGTTTGAACCGTCCGTATTGATAAAAGACTGGCAGTATTTCTGCAAATCGGCATATTTTTTTATAAAATCAACTGAAGAAGTACCTATGAATTTCTTAAAATTATCAATTAAAACATAAAGATCGCTGTTTGACCAGCTTAAAAAAACACTGTTTTCCCCACCGCTCCATCTTTCAAACTCGGAAATTGCATCTGAAAACGCAATTCCGCAATGATTGATTTCTTCCATGGAAATATGCGTTAGATTTTTAAACCTTGATGAAAGTCTTCTTGAAAGTTTGGGCTTAACAAGCTGTTTAAAAGTATCTGCTATATTCAATTTTTCATCTAATTTAATAGCGCCTATTTCAATGATTTCGTTCATACCTTTATTGGTTCGGTAATCATAGGCGTTATTCCATTCTAAATCAAAAATAACATAAAACATTTCTGCTCCGAAATCTGCAAAAAAATAACCTTGCATAACGCAAGGTTACCATTCTTTTTAGCCAACAAAAAGGAAAATAAGGAATGCTGCAAGAACAACAACAAAGAATGCAACAATAAGCCACTTTGTCATTTTTTCAAGCTTTGCTTCGATAGTACGGGCTTTAGCTTTTCCGAGAAAAGTTTCCGCACCGCCGGCAATAGCACCTGAAAGATTCTGCGATCTTCCTTCCTGCATAAGAACAATGATTGTAATAATAATGGATGCTACTATAAGCACTGCACCGAAAACATAATGATACCAAAGCATCGTAAACTTCCTCCATAGATAATTGATACTAATGGATTATATCACAACAAATTACATAATGCAAGTATTTTTTTTGGTATTAATTGGCTTGAATTTTTTTTGCGTTAAAAATCATACTATTTATGACGGTAAGTTATTCAGCGTTTGCCATACCGTCTGCCATCTTAAACAAGATGGCTTTACATATTAAAACGTTAACTGTTCGCCGATATCGGCAGCACTTGGCAGTGCACCGGCAGCAGGCAGATTTTTCGGTCTGTATCTGTAAGGTTTTTCAAATTCCCCTTCTTCGTATAAATGAACCGAAATTACCTTATCGGATTTCTTTTTTAAAGTCATGGCCTGAACACCCTGTGTGCTTTTTGTGGTTTTGGGCGAAACAGCGGCCGTATTCAGAAGTATTTTTCTTCCGTTTGAACCGCAGATAACAATATCTGCATCTTCCGGCAGATACAAAGCGCTTACCAACGGCGATTTATCACTGTAAGCATTAATCAGTTTTTTTCTGTTTGTTTTTGTTTCATAAGCAGACATATCAACCTTGGCAATTTTTCCGTTTTCAAAAACAAAAATCATATAACCCCTGTATTCGCTGAAAACGGCGATATAGGCGGTTTCCTCGCCTTCCTCCATATTCAGCTTTGAGGCTACAAATTCGCCGAGAACAGATGCTTTGGTATCCGGAAAATCATCCACTTTTGCCTTATAAACCTGAGATTTTGTGGAAAATGCCAGAAGTTCATCTTTATTGGAGCATTCAACCGTTTCAATGATTGTATCGCCCTCTTTAAGCTTCTGCTCACCGCTCATACGAAGATTGGCTGTTCTGATTTTCTTTGCATATCCGCCCTCAGTAATAAATACGGTTACCGGATAGTCGGGAACATCCGGCTCTGTATCCGTATCCGATTCGGGCACATCGTAAAGAATTTCCGTACGTCTGCCTGTGTCATATTTATCAATCACATTTTCAAGCTCAGCAATAATAATTTTTTTCATTCTTGTTTTGCTTGAAAGTGTTTTCTCCAAATCGGCAATTTCATCTTCAAGCGCTTCAATGTCTTTAATGCGCTTTAAAATATATTCCCTGTTCAGATGGCGGAGTTTGATTTCGGCAACATATTCTGCCTGTATTTCATCAATACCGAAGCCAATCATAAGATTCGGCACAACCTCTGATTCACTTTCCGTTTCTCTTACAATTTTAATTGCCTTATCAATATCAAGCAGTATTTTGGACAAACCTTTAAGCAGATGAAGCTGCTTTCTTTTTTTTGCAAGTGTAAAATTAATTCTTCTTGTTACACAGTTCAGACGGAATTTAATCCATTCATCAAGAATTTCTCTTACACCCCTGACTTTTGGTACACCATTGATAAGAACATTGAAATTACACGGAAACGAATCCTCAAGCGGCGTCATTTTATACAGCCTTGTCATCAGCTTGTCCGGATCTGTTCCGCGTTTAAGATCAATCGTGATTTTAAGACCTTTTAAATCTGTTTCATCCCTGATATCTGAAATTTCTTTAATTTTATTTGCTTTAACAAGTTCAATTATTTTATCAATAATTGCTTCGGAAGTTGTTGTGGGCGGTATCTGCGTAATATCAATACAGTTATAAGATTTATCATACGTATATTTTGAACGGATTTTAACAGAACCGCGACCGAAAGCATAAATTTTTTCCAGCTCGTTTTTATCATATATAATATATCCGCCGCCGATAAAATCAGGCGCAATCAGCGTATCAGAAACAATATGCTCAGGGTTTTTCATAAGAGCAACCGTGGTTTCGCATATTTCTTTCAGATTAAAGGACGCAATGGAAGAAGCCATACCTGCGGCAATACCTGTGGTAACATTACACAGAATAGACGGAAATGTTACAGGAAGAAGCCTTGGTTCCTTCATAGTATTATCATAATTATCTACAAAATCAACCGTATCTTTATCAATATCATCAAAAAGTTCTTTGCATATCGGTGCCAGCTTTGCTTCGGTATATCGTGAAGCGGCATACATCATATTCTTTGAATATGCCTTTCCGAAGTTGCCTTTTGATTCTACATAAGGATATAAAAGACTTTCATTTCCTCTGGAAAGTCTTACCATTGTTTCATAAATAGAAGCATCGCCGTGCGGATTAAGCTGCATGGTTCTGCCCACGATATTGGCACTTTTAATGGTTGAGCCTTTTAAAAGACCCATATTATACATAGTAAAAAGAAGCTTTCTGTGGGAAGGCTTTAAACCGTCAATTTCAGGAATGGCACGGGAAAGAATAACACTCATTGCATAGGGCATAAAATTCTTTGTAAGCGTGTCTGTAATAATTTCCCTTGTAACGGTACCGGCATTTTCTATATGCACATTTTCGTTAAGAGCAGTGTTTTCTTCAGGCATATTCTTTTTTCTTTTTGCCATCAATCCATTCCTCCTTAACTGACATCTGCGGCATCAATATAAAGATGACCGAAATCTGTAATATACTGCTTTCGGCCGTCAAGATTATCGCCGAGAAGCAAATCAAATATCTGAGAAGTTTTTTCTGCTTCAGCAGGTGTAACGAGAATCAGCCTTCTGGTTGCCGGATTCATAGTGGTAAGCGCCATCATATCCGCCTCGTTTTCACCAAGTCCTTTTGAACGCTGAACGGTATATTTCTGATTGCCGATTTCTTCTCTTATTTTATCCATTTCCATTTCATTATAAGCAAAATATGTCTGATCTTTGCAGGTAACTTCATAAAGCGGAGATTCATCAATAAACACCTTGCCCTGTTCTATAAGCTGGGGCATTAAACGGTATATCATTGTTAAAACAAGTGTTCTTATATGAAAACCGTCAACATCGGCATCCGTGCATATGAGCACCTTACTCCATCTGAAATTGTTCATATCAAATTCAGAAAGACCCTTAGCCGCTTTAGAACGAACCTCTACACCGCAGCCAAGCACCTTTATCAGATCAGTGATGATTTCACTTTTGAATATTTTATCGTATTCACTTTTCAGACAGTTGAGAATTTTGCCCCTGATAGGCATAATTGCCTGGAAATTTGCATCTCTTGCCTGTTTGCAGGCACCGAGTGCAGAATCTCCTTCTACAATAAAAATTTCTCTTTCGCTGACATCCTTTGAACGGCAGTCAACAAATTTCTGGATACGGTTTGTCATATCCATTTTGGTTTGAAGCGTATTTTTAAGCGTTTTTCTTGTATTTTCGGCTTTAACGCGGCTTCGCATATTAATAATAACCTGATCCGCTATTTTTTCTGCTTCAAGCTTATTTTCAATAAAGTAAACCTCAAGCTGCTTGCGGAAAAAATCCGTCATAGCATCCTGTATAAACTTATTTGTAATTGCCTTTTTTGTTTGGTTTTCATAGGATGTTTGCGTAGAAAATGATGAAACCACAAATATAAGTATATCTTCTATATCCTGCACATTAATCTGACTGTCAGACTTGCTGTATTTATTATTTGCTTTAAGATACGCATTAATCTGATTGACAAATGCACTTCTGAAAGCCTTTTCAGGTGAACCGCCGTGTTCAAGAAAGCTTGAATTATGGTAATATTCCTTTAACTGAATTTTCTGTGAAAAGCAAAGAGACGCCTTGATTTTAAGCTTGTATTCACCAAGATCCTCTCTGTCTTTTCCGACTCTTTCACATTCCCAATACTGCGGAGCTGTAAAAGCGTTTTCACCTGCAAGCTCTTTTACATAGTCTTTAATTCCGTTATTATAACAATATTCGGTTGTTTCAAATTTAGAGCCTTTCTGATTTTTAAATATAAAAGTAACACCGTCATTAACGATAGCCTGTCTTTTGATTGTTTCATGGAAAAATTCGGCAGGAACATTAATATCGGTAAAAACATCCAGATCGGGCTTCCATTTTATTCTTGAGCCTGTATCTTTTTTACTGTAAGGTTCTTTTTTCAACCCGCCGATATTTTCTCCCTTTTCAAAATGAAGCGTATAGCAATATCCGTTTGAATGTATTTCCGCATCCATATATTCAGAAGCATACTGCGTGGCACAAAGACCGAGACCGTTTAAACCAAGGGAAAATTCATAATTTTCCGCACCGTTGTCATATTTACCGCCTGCATACATTTCACAGAAAAGCAGTTTCCAGTTATATTCGTTTTCCGCCTTATTAAAATCAACAGGTATACCGGCTCCGAAATCCTGTACTTCAACAGAGCCGTCTTCAAATTTAGTAACTACAATTTTATTTCCTCTGCCCTCACGAGCTTCGTCAATAGAATTGGACATTATTTCAAAAATAGAATGCTGACAGCCTTCAATACCGTCAGATCCGAAAATAACGGCAGGTCTTTTCCTTACACGGTCTGCACCTTTTAAGGATTTGATACTGTCATTGCCGTATTCGTTTTTCTTAGCCATTTTTACCTCCGTAAAAATAAAATTTCCGTCTTTTTCAATACACAAATCTATATTATACAAGATATTGTACTTTTGTCAAGATTTTGTAATTATTATTACAATATAAAGAATAAACATACCTTTTAAAACAAAAAAGAAATCCCCCGATTCAACGGGGGATTAAATTTTCGTTTTATAAACAGATACAGAAAGAATCATTCATCTTCGCTTTCATGTTCTGTTATGATTTCCGCCGCTTCGGCTGCAGGAATGATTTCGCTTTCATCAGGTTTATTATCCTCTTCTGCGTTTTCGGCAGTTTCTTCAACGGCATCAGCGGAAATCGTTTCAGATATTTCAGACGGCTGTTCATCGCTTTCGGTTGTTTCATCCGCTTCTTCTTCCTTTTCAGGAAGTGCGCCTGTTTTCATAAGGGAAACAAATTCATCTGCTGTAATTTTTTCTCTTTCAAGAAGCGTTTCGGCAACAAGCACAAGCTTATCATTATGTGCAGTAAGAATATTCTTTGTCAAATCATAAGCATTGCGCATCATTCGTTCAATTTCGGAATCAATCCGCGCTGAAGTAGCCTCACTGTAATTGTTTGCATGACCAAAATCTCTGCCAAGGAAAACTTCGCCGTTTTCATCGCCGTAAACAACAGGACCAATATCGTCGCTCATACCGTATTTTGCAACCATGTCGCGGCAAATCTGCGTTGCACGCTGAAGGTCATTTGATGCACCAGTTGAAATATCATCAAGCGAAATGGCTTCGGCAACACGACCGCCCATCATAGACACAAGCAGACTGAGCATTTCATTCTTTGAAGTATAATTTTCTTCCTGCGGCTGATACATTGTATAGCCGCCTGCACCAAGTCCTCTTGGAATAATGGATATTTCCTGAACGGGGTCATGATGTTCAAGATAATATGCGGCAACTGCGTGACCTGCTTCATGATAAGCAGTAAGCTTCTTTGCTTTTTCGGTATATTTATGAGATTTCTTTTCAGCACCCATCATAACCTTGGTGCTTGAATCCTGAATATCGGCATAGCTGATAGCATGCTTTCTGCGTCTGGCAGCAAGCAGCGCCGCTTCATTAAGAAGATTTTCCAGATCAGCGCCTGTAAAGCCGATTGTATTTTTAGCAATATCCTTTAAATCCACATCAGGAGCCAGAGGCTTATTTCTTGCATGTACTTTAAGGATATCTTCCCTGCCCTGTAAATCAGGTCTGTTAACGGTTACCTGTCTGTCAAATCTGCCCGGACGCAAAAGAGCCGGGTCAAGTACATCCGGTCTGTTCGTTGCAGCCATAATAATAACACCGGTATTGGTTCCGAAACCGTCCATTTCAACAAGAAGCTGATTAAGGGTCTGTTCTCTTTCATCATTGCCGTTGCCCATACCTGTGCCGCGGTGTCTGCCGACAGCATCAATTTCGTCTATAAATACAATGGCTGGTGCTTTTTTCATAGCCTGTTCAAACAAATCTCTTACACGGCTTGCACCGACACCGACATACATTTCAACAAAATCCGAACCGGAAATAGAAAGAAACGGTACGCCGGCCTCGCCAGCAACTGCTTTTGCAAGAAGCGTTTTACCCGTTCCGGGAGGGCCTACAAGAAGCACACCTTTCGGAATTCTTGCTCCGAGTTCCGTAAATTTATCCGGTTCTTTCAGAAAATCAACAAGTTCTTCCAGGTCTTCCTTTTCTTCATCACAGCCTGCAACATCATCAAAGGTTTTAACATCCTTGCTGTTCACTGCCGTTTTTGCCTTTACTTTGCCGAAGCTGAGTGTTCTGCCGGCTTCGCCGTTAATTGTGCCGGACATTCTGCGCATCATAAACCAGCCAAAGAAAATCAGTCCGCCTACAGAAAGAACAACAGGCAGAAGACTTAACAGCCAGCTTCTGGAATTGGTTACTTTATAGTTAAAGGTAATAGGCTTGTCAGGATTTTCTTCATTGTATGCATTTATGCTATCCCTGATGTCATCAAGAAAAATAGAGACGCTTTTTACATTGTATTTAACTATTTTTTCAGGCTCGTCAAAAGTTTTATACTCCATAGCGCCTGTGGTTAAATTAACTTCAAAATCCTGAACCTGATTGCTTTTAAACAAAGCAACAACTTCACTATATTTCATTTCATCCTTGCTGCCGTTAAAGATATAGAACAATGCCGTAAGCATTAACAGAAACGCAAGCGAAGAAATAATGATTGATTTAAAGGTTCGTTGTGTGTTGTTCATTGAAAATTATCCTCCGTGGAAACAAATACGGCCAAAACATTCTTTGTTTTGCTGCTGATTCGCACCCGTTCATCAGCAAAACAGCCGTAAATGCCTATAACACCGCTGTCATCGGTTATAACAGGTATTTTATTCCTGTGTTCAACAGGAATGGAAAGCTCGTTGAAAAGCTTTTTCAGTGATTTTGTACAGCCTCTGCCGGCAGGAGAAATTTTATCTCCGTTTCTTCTGCTTCTTACAGATACACTGCCAATTATTTTATCACAGTCACAGCAAAAATCAAACTTTTCACTGTATAATTCACATTTATTTAAAAAATCTTTTATAGAATATTTTTCTTTTTTTATAAAAAAAGCTGTTTCGGACGCTGTTTCGGACAAATCTGCAATACGGAGCGTTTTTTTTGTTGAAACAGCAAATAGTCCGCCGCTTATCTGCACCTTTGAGGGCGAAGAAAGCAAATCTGCAATCTTATTGAGATGAAGTTCATCCGTTTTCAGATTATATACAGACAAAAAACGTATCAATACCCTTTTAATAACCGCAATATGATATTTTTTTAAAATATTTATATCCATTGCATTATCGGAAAAAGCTTGTTCAAATGCTTTGCGGGCTTCTGCTTCAATAAAATCGCTGTCCTGATTCACACTGTCAATAAAACGGCTGACTGAATTTACATAATCCGTATTGATTTCGGAAAAACAAGGCAAAATTTTGTTTCTGATATAATTTCTGCTGTAGTCATTGCTGTTATTGGTTGAATCAATACAATATGTAATGCCGTTTTCATCCAGAAAATGTCTTATATCACTGCCGGATACAGATAATAGCGGACGTATGATTTTTCCTCTGACACGCGGTATAGCGCACAGCCCTTTTATGGAAGTTCCCCTGATAAGACGGAATAGCATTGTTTCTATATTATCATTCAGATTATGGGCAGTGGCTATTTTATTGCATTCAATGGAATTAAAAAACGCATATCTTCGGTTTCTGCTGTATTCCTCAACACCCATGCCGGCATTTTGGGATTCCTGTAAAGCATCTATATGCAGTGTAAAGCATTCAATATTATTCTTTCTGCAGTATGCTTCAACAAATTTGCAGTCCGCAATGCTTTCCTCACCCCTTATGCCATGTTCAACATGAGCAGCTTTCAGCACCAAAGAATATTTATCTCTGATACTTAAAAGAAATTCAGCAAGAAAAACGGAATCCGCACCGCCTGAAAGCGCAATCAGCACCGTATCATGCTGCGAAATCAGCCCGTCAATATTGATTTTTTCAAAAACTATATTATTCATACTGCCTGTCAATACTTCTGAAACGAGTGAATTCTTTATCAAATGTCATTTCGATTGAGCCTGTAGGACCGTGACGGTTTTTCGCAACGATAAGCTCTGTTTTGCTTACATCCACTTCTTCCTGCTGATCATCGTCAAGTTCACCCTTATAATATTCCTCACGGTAAAGGAACATTACGATATCAGCGTCCTGCTCAATAGAGCCGGATTCTCTTAAATCCGAAAGCTGCGGCTTATGGCTTTTACCGCGTCCTTCCGTACCACGGTTAAGCTGCGCACAACATACAACCGGAATATTTATATCTTTTGCAAGCATTTTTAAGTGTCTTGTGATTTCCGATACTTCCTGTGCTCTGTTATCCCTTTTTGTTGCAGACTGAATAAGGCTGAGATAGTCAATAATAATTATATCAACATTTTTCATTCTCATAACTCTTGACTTTATTTCAGGAACCGTTATAGACGGCGTATCGTCAAGGTAAAGCTCAACATCATTGAATGCACCGGCGGCATTGCCAAGCCTTGCCCATTCATCTTTATCCAGTTCGCCTGTAAGAAGCTTCTGACTGGGTATGCCCGCATATGAAGACAGCAAACGGTCCGCAAGCTGTTTTTTTGACATTTCAAGACTGAAAAATATACATTTCTTTTTCGCTGTCATCGTAACATTCTGCGCAAGGTTAAGCGCAAAAGATGTTTTACCCATAGCAGGACGTGCACCGATAAGAATAAAGTCTGATTTATTAAGACCTGTTATATATTTATCCAGTGTTCCAAAACCAGTAGAAACACCTTTATACTGTTCCTTATCCTCTCCGGTGATTTTATAAAGATTATCATAAACATCGTTTATAATAACATCGGAAATTTTTTTCGGTCCGTTTTCAACCTTGCCGCGGCTTATGTCATAAATTTCCTGCTCGGCGGAATTCAGAAGCTGAACAGCCTCCACAGCACCGCTTGTAGCTTTTTCGATGATTCCCTGCGATACAGTTATGAGGGCACGCAGATAATACTGCTCCTCCACAATCTTTGCATAGGTTTCAACATTTGCCGTTGACGGAACATTATCTCTTAATGTTAAAAGATATTCTCTTCCGCCCGCAAGGTCATACAGCCCTTCTTTAACAAGCACATCAGCAATGACAACCGGGTCTATTTTTGCTTTAGAACCGGTATACATTGTCAGCATAGAACTGAAAACAATCTGATGCTGCGGCAGGTAGAAGTATTCAGGTTTCACCTTTGATATAATAATTTCCATACAGTCGGGATCTGTTAAAACAGCACCCAGAACAGCCTGTTCCGCTTCAAGGCTGTATGGAAGCATTATTGAATTTGAAATATTATTATCAGGCATTTTTCTTCATCCTTAATTCAGAAAATGTATTTATCACTTAAAAACTATGCTTCTGAGACCTGAATGAAAATATTAGCTGTTATTCCCTGATAAACCTTTACTTCGGCTGTAACAGTTCCGAACTGCTTAATATCATCCATAGAGATTTTACGTTTATCAATATTAATGTTTAAATCTGCTTTGATTTTTGCAGCAACATCCTTTGCATTCACAGAGCCGAAAAGTTTTCCGTTAGCCCCTGCTTTTGCGGTAAGCTTAAAGGTTTTTCCCTCCAGCTTATCGGCATCCGCCTGTGCCGCTTTGATTTCTTCAGCCTTGTGAAATTTTTTTGCATTTTCTTTATTGTTAAAATCATTCATTGCAGTAGCATTGGCTTCTACAGCAAGCCCCTTGGGAAAAAGAAAATTTCTTGCATATCCGTCGGAAGCGTTTACAAGTTCTCCTTTTTTGCCAAGATTTTTAACATCTGCTTTTAAAATTACTTTCATTAGCTTCTCCCCCTATATTTCCATCAGAACAGGCAAAACCATAGGACTGCGCTTTGTTTTTTCATACATCAGCTTTGTAATATCGTCACGAAGTTTCACCTTAACCGAATTCCAGTCATGATATCTTTTATCATAAGTCTCATCTATTATTTTTAATGCCATACTGCGCACGGAGTTCATGAGGTCTTCGTTTTCCCGGACATATACAAATCCGCGGCTTACCACATCCGGTCCGCTTTCAATCATACCGGTTTGTGTATTGATTGTAGCAACAACAATGATTAAACCGTCCTGCGAAAGGCGCTTTCGGTCATTCAGAACAATATTTCCTACATCGCCCACGCCAATGCCGTCAACATAAACTTCACCGCTTGGAACACTGTCAATATACTTAATGCCGTTTTTGGAAATTTCTATATGATCGCCGATTGTGCCTACATATATATTATCCTTACTGTAACCCATTGACTGTGCAAGCAAGGAATGTTTCTGAAGATGTTTTTGCTCACCGTGAACAGGTATAAAAAATTTAGGCTTTACGATTCCCATCATCAATTTCAGTTCTTCCTGACAGGCATGACCCGAAACGTGAACCTCATACATCTTTTCATATATTACTTCAATTCCCTGCTTCATCAGTTCGTTCACAACATTGCCAACCATTTTTTCATTGCCGGGAATGGGTGTTGCTGAAATGATAACATAATCATTCGGCGTTATAACAACCTTTCTGTGCTCACGGAAAGCCATTTTGGTAAGAGCACTCATCGGTTCACCCTGAGAACCGGTTGTGATGATTACAAGGTTTTCATCCTCATAATTCTTAATATTGTCAATGTTTATCATTATATTTTCAGGAACATTAAGATAACCCAGTTCTTTGCCGACCTGCACAAGATTTTCAAGACTTCTGCCCAAAACAGCAACCTTGCGCTTAGACTGCTGTGCAACATCAATAATCTGCTGAACACGGTGAATATTTGATGCAAACGTTGCAACAAGAATTCTTCTTTTTCCTGCTTTTCTGAAAAGATTCACAAAGGATTCGCCAACTGTTTTTTCGCTCATTGTATAGCCCGGTCGCTCAGCATTCGTTGAATCCTGGAATAAAGCCAGTACACCCTTTTTACCGTATTCGGCAAATCTTGTCAGATCAATCATATCCCCATCAACAGGTGTTGTATCTATTTTAAAATCGCCGGTGTGAATAAGTATACCTGCCGGACAGCGTATTGCCAGGCCCACAGCATCCGGTATGGAATGATTAACATGAATAAGCTCTATATTAAAGGAACCGAGCGTAATATTGTCGTGCGGCTTAATTTCAACAAGCTTTGCACTGTCAAGAAGATTATGCTCTTTCAGTTTTCCTTTAATAAGACCGATTGTTAATTTGGTTGCATAAATAGGAATATTTACTTTTTTGAGCAAATAAGCTATGCCGCCTATATGGTCTTCATGTCCGTGGGTAATAATAAGCCCCTTGATTTTATTGATATTTTTTTCAATGTAAGTAAAATCAGGAATAACAAGATCTACACCCGGCAGTTCCTCGCCCGGAAAAGCAAGTCCGCAGTCTACAATAAACATATCTGATTTATATTCATAAACCGTCATATTCTTGCCGATTTCATTCATTCCGCCCAAAAAGGCAACACGAACAGACTCCTCGGGTTCGGGAGGTCTGACTGACGGTTTTTTATTAACCTTGCGATAGGCATAAAAGCGCTTTTGGGAATTCCGTTTTCCCGCATTGCTCCTGTCGCTGGTTATATTCTGTTTTGCCATTAAATTTTCTCCTTTTATAAATAAATTTTTTCCGTTCTGTAAAAATTAGATATATGATATATTATATTCAGCCGATTGTCAAGTCGGGTACATATTGATTATTACCGCAAATAATGTTAAAATATTCCTCAAGGTGATTAAAAAATGAAAAATGTTGAAATATATACAGACGGCGCCTGCAGCGGAAATCCCGGAAAAGGTGGCTGGGGCGCTGTGCTTGTTTACGGAAATAATGAAAAAGAAATCAGCGGCGCTGATTCTGATACAACAAATAACAGAATGGAGCTTACCGCTGTTATTGAAGCGCTGAAAACACTGAAATTTCCCTGCAAAGTTACTTTAACAACCGATTCCAAGTATGTATGCGATGCCATTAATAAACGCTGGGTTTATTCTTGGCAGGAAAAAGGCTGGAAAAAAGCCGATAAAAAACCTGCCCTGAATGTTGACTTATGGGAAAAACTGCTTGAACTGCTTGAAATTCATAATGTAGAATTTATTTGGGTGCGCGGACATAACGGGCACCCGTACAACGAGCGCTGCGACAGACTTGCCGTTAACGAATATCTTAAACTTTAAAACAGCCGAAACCTGTTCCGAGTTTTCCGCCGTTCATCATGTATTCTTTTGCCGCTTTCTGAAGAGATGTTTTTTGCGCATAGCAACGAACATCTTTTTCTCTTTTTCCGAATATTTTTTCAATTGCCTGTGCATCCGCAGGGCGTGACATCGTAATATTGAATAAAGACTGAAACTTAATAATATTGCTGTCAGGCTTCATAAATTCCCTGTTTTTATCATAAAGCAGCCAACTGTCGCAAACAAAATAACTGTATTTGTAATCCGGAAAATATTTGCTGAAAAATATTTTTGCCTTTTCAATAGATTTGACGCATTGATTATAATCCAGCTTTTCACCCTGCTGTATATGAATCGCTATAACATTTTCCCTGAATTTAATAGGTGTTTTGTTATAGTTATAAATAACATAAGGAAATTTGAAAATCTGAAACTGCAGCCTGCCGATTTTAAAAAGTTCAAGACAAATATGATTCACAATCCAGTTGTAATTCTTTAAGCCTTTGTTGGCATTGTTTTCACACCATACGGCTATATCATGCATTGTGTCAAAAAATATTTCATCATCAATTCCCATTTTTTTATAAGCTTCATATGTTTTTTCAGAAGCACACAATGCAGCCGCAAGTCTTACAGTATCACTTTTAAATCTGAGACAAGAAGTTTTTTTATTAAAAAATTTTTCCGAAAGGCGTAAAACACCTGTTTCATTTTTATGAATGCAGGCAACTGCTTTATTCATAATATTGTCTTCGATATTATATTTTTGAATAAGATTCAGATTCATAAATTACTCCGCAGCAGACACAACTTCGTTTGTTGATGCTTCGGTCTGCGCTTGTATTTCGGTTTCGTATTTACTCTTTAATCCGCTTGAAATAATAAAATTCGGACCTTCATATTCTATTCCGTTTTCTGTAAGAAGCGGAAGAATTTCTTCATTAAGGAAAACAGGGTCTGCTTCTTCATCCTGAACAACAAACTTGGTTTTCTCATCAAGATATCTTATTTTACGTTCAAGTCCTTCTATGCCGTCCACTTCTTCACCCTCAAAGAAAATATAGGTGCTTTTTACTGTAATAACACCTTCAAAACGGTTTTCGGTAACTTCAATATATCCTCTTGAAGAAGTAGTATTCTCTTTATTTTCTTTTCTGTTTCCGATTACTCCGCCGTAATATAAACCGCAGAGAATAGCCGCAATGATTACAATTGCTAAAATTATATAAGGTGCTTTTCTTCTTCTCTTAACCCTTTTAAACCTGTGGCGAACAAGATTGGACGCATTATTATCAGCCGCATGTGTTGAATCGGCGTCAACACTGTTTGCGGTTTCAGTATAAGATGCATCTGTTTTCTTATGTACAATCAGCGGGCTGTCCAGCTTTTCTTTTTCAAATTCTTCTGACATATTAATTCCCTTTTCATAACTTAATTTTATTAAATAAACCGCCATTTTGAAAAATCCGAACAAAAACAGGAATTCAAACAAACGGTAAATTATACTTTCAAAACAGTTAAAATAACCTGTTATATTATATAAAAGCATTATATCACAGCAAATACAAAATTTCAATATTACATTGAATTCCCAAACTATTGCTGTTATAATTGTATTTAGATTAATTAATTTAACAGCAGGAGTGAATATATGAGAATTTTAGCATTTGATATTGGCGGCACAAATATTAAATACGGTCTTTGCGATGAAACTTTTCATCTTTCGGAGATGCATTCCATACCGACGGACGCAAAAAAAGGCGGACAATATATAATCAATAAAGTTATTGAAATTATTGAACAATTTGAAAATATAGACAGAGTTGCAATCAGCACAGCCGGTCAGGTTGATTCGGAAAACGGTATTGTGGTTTATTCAACAGACAACATTCCCTATTATACCGGCATGATGGTAAAAAAAATCATTGAAAACAAAACGGGAATACCAACCTATGTTGAAAATGATGTAAATGCCGCGGCAACAGGAGAAGCTATGTTCGGCTCTGCACGCGGTGTAAAGGATTTTATCTGCCTTACTTTCGGAACAGGTATCGGCGGTGCAATTTTTCTGAACGGAAAGCTGTATAAAGGGGTAGATTCATCTGCCGGTGAATTCGGTCATATTATTACACATGCAGGCGGAAGACCGTGTACCTGCGGCGGAGAAGGCTGCTTTGAGCAATATGCTTCAGCATCTGCACTTGTACGCGCTGTGGAAAAGGTTACCGGCAAAGAATTGAACGGATTTGAAATTTTCCGGGAAGAAAACTTCAGCAATCCTGAAATACGCCATGTAATTGACAGTTGGATAGACGAAATTATAATCGGACTGAAAAGCATCATTTACACATTTAACCCTTCCCTCGTTGTTCTGGGCGGCGGAATTATGAATGAAGATTATATCATTGAACTAATTGACAGAAAAATATATAAACAGCTTATGAGCAGTTATAAAAAAGTAAACATTGTTAAAGCAGAACTCGGAAATAATGCCGGAATGCTCGGCGTTTCCTATGAAGTTTCAAAACTTTGATCAATATAAAAAGCAGGGATAACCCTGCTTTTTATTCTTTACTGAAGAAATAAAAAGTAAAACAGCAAGTCTTACGACTTGCTGTTTTGTGGTGCGGAAGAAGGGACTTGAACCCTCATGAATTTGCATTCACTAGAACCTGAATCTAGCGCGTCTGCCGATTCCGCCACTTCCGCATATTTAAGTTTACCTTTTAATTTTACACAAAAAAGACATACAAAACAGTTTGCCGATTTTGCATACATAAAACGGCTGATGAACAATCAGCATAGGTATGTTACCACATTGCGCTTGAAATGTCAATCAGATTATAATATAATATTTTCGGTGAAAAGAATGAAGAAAACAATTTTAACAGTTGTTTCGGCATCAGCAGTGCTGTTTACGCTTTGGTATATGCAATTCGGCAGCCTTACGGAAAACAGTGGCGCACTGTCAAAAACAGGACTGTCGCATCCGCTATATTTTGCAATTTGGGGAACACTTGTCTTTTTCGGAATTTACGGTAATCTGCTGTATTCTTACAAAAAAACGAATATAAATTATAAATTCAAATATTTACTATGTGCGGTTTCGGCAATAGGCATGATATTAACCGTATGCTGTGATTTTGATTATGCAAAACCGGCGGAATATCTGCTTCATTGCTGCGGCGCTCTTATTTTTTCTGCTGCAACGGGTACATGTGTGTTCTTATTATTTTTGCTTAACTATAAAAAAAGCAGAATGTTTGCAGTATTTACATATATAATCGGATTGATTCTTGTGGCTGATTTCATTCTGCTTTTAATATTTAAAGAAAATGCTTTAATTGAAGCTGTGCCTGTTCTGTTTGCACTGATAATACTGCCTGTGCTGAATGTTACAAATTTATTTAAGGAAAAAGAATATGCTTCACGATGAATTAAAAAAACTTAACAGATATCCGTTTCATATGCCGGGGCACAAAAGAAACGGTAATTTTCATATACCGGGCAGTGATATAGATATAACCGAAATCAACGGATTTGACAATCTTCACTCCCCTGCCGGTCTCATTAAGGATATCGAAACGAAACTGGCAGTATTATATAATGCAAAACAATCTTTTATGCTTATTAACGGTTCCACCGTGGGCATTCTTGCCGCAGTATTTGCCTTAACAAACAGAGGCGATAAAATCATTGCCGCAAGAAACTGCCATAAAAGCGTATTGAATGCCTGTTTTATCAGAGAACTGGATATTGTTTATATTGAACCGGAGTATGACAATGAAAACGGGTTTTACACTGCTGTTACACAAAGTGAAGTAGACAAAGTGATTAAAAACAACCCTGACGCAGCGGCAGTTATTATTACTTCGCCAACATACGAAGGATATGCCAGCAATATAAAAACAAATATTCCGCTGATTATTGACGCTGCACACGGCGCCCATTTCGGCTTTGGAACATTTCCGGAATATCCGTCGGCAGATATAGTTATATCCGGTCTTCATAAAACATTGCCCAGTCTTACACAAACGGCTGTGCTTAATGTATATAACAGGATTTTTGAAAATAAAATAAAAATGTATCTTGATATTTTTCAGACCTCATCTCCAAGCTATGTTCTGATGAATTCTGTTTCGATATGCGTAAAGTTTCTTGAAAATGCAGATACGGTTTTTAAAGAATATGAAAAAAATCTGTCTGATTTTTACCGAACGGATTTAAAACATCTTCGTTTTATTAAAACAGATGACAAAGGAAAAATTGTTGTTTCAACAGCAAAATGCAATATTAACGGCACACAGCTTGCCGATATTTTACGATACGATTACAGCATTGAATGTGAAATGGCAAGCATAAATTATATTATTCTTATGACATCCCCTGCAGATACAAAAGAAGCCTTTACACTTTTATCAGATGCTTTATCTGAAACAGACAAACGGCTTTATGAAGAAACAAAACAGATAATTGCTAAGCCGAATCTTCCCGAATCGCTGTTTAAAATAAGCGATATTACAAAAACCGAGTGCACCGAACTGGAAAATTCGGCAGGTAAAATTTGCGGCGAATACATTTATGCCTACCCGCCGGACATTCCGATTATTGTGCCCGGCGAATGCATCAGCAAAAAAATGATACTGTATATTAAAAAAATGATTGAAAATCAAATAAATATTATAAGTGATTCCAATTTGCTTCCATCCTATATATTGACAAAAGCTGATTAATATTATAAAATATCAGCAATAAAAATTTTAGAAAGAGGTGTTTTGTTTAATGAAAAGAATTAACACTTTAAGTTCTCGCAATCTTTGCGAATCAGCAAAAAAAGGCGGCTGCGGCGAGTGCCAGACTTCTTGCCAGTCTGCAAGTAAAACTTCTTGCGCTGTTGCAAATCAGAAATGCGAGCAGCTTAAAAAGTAATTTTGCTTAACGATTGCGGCGGTAGCTTTACCGCCGTTTTTCTATGGAGATTAAATATGATTCACGCATATAAAATGAACGGTTACAATATTATTCTGGACCAAAACAGCGGCTGTGTTCATTCGGTAGACGAAGTTGCTTATGACATAATCACCCGCTTTCAGGAAAACAGCAAAGAAGAAATAAAACAATTTA
Source organism: uncultured Oscillospiraceae bacterium (assembly GCA_948471205.1). Taxonomy (GTDB): domain Bacteria; phylum Bacillota; class Clostridia; order Oscillospirales; family Acutalibacteraceae; genus Eubacterium_R. The sequence continues at coordinate 50,719 of CAOKRT010000008.1, forward strand.
TTCTTGAAAAATACAAAAACCGGGATGATGTTACACCAAATGAAATTGAACTGTGCTTTGATGATATTGAAGCGCTTATAAAAGACGGACGCCTTTTTGCCGAAGATACCTTTGAAGCCACAGCCAAAGAATTCAAAAAAAGACAGGGTGTTGTAAAAGCAATCTGCCTGCACGTTGCACATGACTGCAATCTTGCCTGCAAATATTGTTTTGCCGGAAAAGGCGAATATGACGGTCCAAAAGGACTTATGAGCTTTGAAACAGGAAAAAGAGCGCTTGATTTTCTTATTGAACAAAGCGGAACAAGAAAAAATCTTGAAGTTGATTTTTTCGGCGGCGAACCTCTTTTAAACTGGGATGTTTGCAAAAAGCTTGTTGCATACGGAAGAAGCAAAGAAAAGGAATTCAACAAAAATTTCCGCTTTACGCTTACAACAAACGGATTGCTTGTTAATGATGAAGTTATTGATTTTTGCAGCAAGGAAATGAGCAATGTTGTTCTTTCGCTTGACGGCAGACCTGAAACGCATGACAGATTAAGAACCTTCTGCAGCGGCAAAGGTTCTTACGATTTAATTATAAACAAGTTTAAAAAATTTGCAGATTCAAGAAATCAGGCTGATTACTATATGAGAGGAACATATACCCATTATAACACCGACTTTTCGGCCGATATTTTACATATGGCAGATTTGGGTTTCAAAGAATTATCCATTGAACCTGTTGTTTCTGATCCTGCAGAACCGTATGCTTTAAAAGAAAGCGATTTGCCGGTATTAAAGAAGCAGTATGAAATGCTTGCTGATGAAATGCTGAAGCGTTACAGAAAAGGAAACGGATTTACATTTTATCATTATATGATTGACCTTGATGCCGGACCGTGCATTGTTAAAAGAGTTTCAGGCTGCGGTGTCGGAACGGAATACCTTGCCGTTACCCCGTCCGGCGATTTATATCCATGTCATCAGTTTGTAGGAGATGATCATTTCAGACTTGGCGATATATGGAACGGAATACAGAATAAAGAAATTCTGAATCAGTTTAACGAATGCAATGTGTATTCACATAAAGAATGCCGGGATTGCTTTGCAAAACTTTATTGCAGCGGCGGTTGTGCTGCAAATGCCTATCATACAACCGGAAGTGTTAACGGCGTGTATGAATTCGGCTGTGAACTTCACAGAAAGCGAATTGAATGTGCAATTATGCTGAAAGTTGCAGAAGCTGAAGAAAATCTTAAAGTATGTTACTGACAATTTACACGCAAATTATTGAAATAAACATCAATATAATGTAAAATACTAAAATAAATATTATTAAGGAGAAAATTATGGACTGGAAAGAACTTTATAAACAAAAATGTGTAACTGCTGAAGAAGCAATCAGCCATATTCATGACGGAGACAGAGTTGTTACCGCTTTCGGCTGCTGCGAACCGGTTGGAATTGAAAGGGTTATGCTTGAAAATTATAAACAGTTTCATGATGTTCAGGTAAGCAACATGCTGCTTATCGGCGACACTTTCTGGGTGCATGACGAAGTAAAGGGTCATTTCAAATACAATTCATTCTTTGCTTCCGCTTCAAGCAGAGCAGCACTTGCAAACGGTGACGCTGATTTTACTACATCCCATTTTTATGAAATTCCTGCTGTTCTTCATGATGTTATTAAACCAAGAGTAACCATTATGTCTGTTTGCCCTCCTGATGAAAACGGATATGTTTCGCTTGGCACAAGCGTTGACTATATTGAAAGCACGCTTCATTACTGTGATGTTAAAATTGCACAGGTTAATAAATATGTTCCGCGTGCACAGGGCCGCGCTGTTAAACACATTTCCGAATTTGATTATTTTGTTGAAATTGATGAACCGCTTCTTGAAGTTCCTGCCGCTCCCCTTTCAGATGTGGAAAGAGCAATCGGAAAAAACTGTGCTTCACTTATCAATGACGGCGACTGCCTTCAGCTTGGTATAGGCGGTATTCCGAATGCTATATGCGAAGAACTTAAAAATAAGAAAGACCTTGGACTGCATTCGGAAATGGTAAGCGACGGCGTTGTGGACCTTATCAAAAGCGGCGTAATTAACAATTCCAAAAAACAGACACATAACGGCGTAACCGTGCTTGCTTTCGCATTCGGAACAAAAAAGCTGTTTGATTTCATGGATAACAACCCTGCAATTGAAATGCACCCTGTTGAATATGTAAATCATCCTGTTGAAATTTCAAAAAATGATAATATGGTTTCCATTAACTCCTGTATTCAGGTAGATTTAATGGGTCAGGTTGTTTCAGACACAATCGGTTTAAGACAATTCTCCGGTGTCGGCGGACAGGTAGACTTTGTAAGAGGCGCAACACTCAGCAAGGGCGGTCGTTCCATTATGGCAATGCCTTCAACAACCAAAAATGATACAATTTCAAAAATTGTTCCTACAATTACGGAAAATTCCGCGGTAACAACACCAAGAAACGATGTTAACTATATTGTAACGGAATACGGTGTTGCTCAGCTTAAAGGACAAACGCTGAAAAACAGAGCAAGAGCGCTTATAAACATTGCGCATCCCAATTTCAGAGAAGAACTCAAAGCTGAATTCAAAAGAAGATTTAATGAAGATTTCTGATTTATTTAACAAATTCTTTATATGCGGCTGATATAATCAAAAGCCGGATAAGGACTGTCAACAGCTTTTTCCTTATCCGGCTTTCATTATTTATATTATATCAATAAAGGAGAAAAATGAGTATTTATAAGAAAGAACGCTTCGGTATAGCGCGAAAAATTGTTTCAAATATGACATCGGAAAGCTGGGAACAAATTCCCCATTCTTCGCTTTCGTATGAAGCAGATGTAACCGATTTGCTTGAAGAATGCAAAAAGCTGAATGAATGGTGCGAAGACAAATCAAAAAAAATTACAGTTAACACACTTATCATTAAAATTATATGTGAAGGACTGAAAGCGGCTCCGAAAATGAACTGCACTCTGAAATTCAGAAGAAGACTTGTACAGGGAACGCTGAAATATCACGACAATATTGATATAACCATGCCTATGATACTGCATTCAGGAGAAATGATGACTGTAAATATGCACGATATGGGAAACAAAACTTTAACTGAAATGACAGATGCAATCAATGACACTGTGCGGCGTGCGAATAATTCAGATATGAACGAGGTTATGTATGAAGTTTCTCTTGACAATACGCTTAACGGATTAAAAAGAGGAAAACTTATACAGACAATTGCCCGCCTGTACGGCGCCAAAATGCCGGGTAAACATAAAGTGACTACCCTATCCGGCAGCAGAAAAAGGAAATATTATTCCATACCGGAGGAAGACCGGCTTACCAAGCATGATATCGAACCCGGAACCACCACAATAACCAATTTGGGTTCCGTTTACAAGGAACAAAAAGGAAGCTGTTTTCTGCTTGAAATCATTCCGCCGCAGACAACAGCCTTTGCAATAAACGCAATACAAAGAAAACCAATTGCTTTTACAGATGAATTCGGAGAAGAAAGAATAGAAATACGCTCGGTTCTTCCTATTACCATTGCTATAGATCATCGTTCACTTGATTATGGCGATATTGTTCCCTGCCTGAGAAAATTTGATGAAATATTTGATAATCCGTCTGTGATTCAAAATTGGAAATAAAAAACAAAAAAGCAAGTCTTTCGACTTGCTTTTTTTGATAATATTTATTTTTTTATTTTCAATTTTATCTTATTCCACAACAGTACAAGAAAATATTTATAAGTATAATTTAATTCACTGAATTGTTCATTTTCTTTAGACAGTTTAATATATTTTTCTTTTGCAATATCAAGTTCCTGTAATAGTTGTTCATTAATATGTTTGACATTCCTGTTTTCTTGAATTACTGAATGTGATTTTGATAGGTTCAATAAAGCAGTTTTTGCAACAAAATGCGTTAATATTTCACCACTGCCATCAGCATTTATTCCATCTGGTTTATTATAAAATGCAAAATATGCTTTTTGTGTTGACTTACTAAACTACATACAATATATTTTTAATAATGGTAATAACGAAGTCACAAACTTATGTGTATTTTTTCTATTTAATTTAGTTAGTTGTAATAAATTATAAATCCGAACCTATTTCCAACAAGGAAAAGATTCGGATTTAAACAGCTTGGTGCACCTGACAGGAATCGAACCTGCACATCTCTCGATACTAGATCCTAAATCTAGCGCGTCTGCCAGTTCCGCCACAGGTGCCTATATTAAATTATTTACACATAGGTAGCATCAGCGAAAGCTATCGTGTCTGCCAATTCCACCATACCCGCATTTGCTCATTATTTTATCACGAAATGTTTATTAAATCAATATTTAATGAACATAATTTGTTTTATTGAATAAAATATATTGTGATTGTTATAATCATACTGCAATAATGCATTTTATGCATAAATGAATACAGGTGTATTCGCAAAAGCCGTATTATACGGCTTTTTTTATTTTACAATTGCGGCAACAGCACAATAAACGCACTCTGCACCGTAGGCCTTTAAAGTTAAAGAAACCGAGGTGAGTGTTGAACCTGTTGTTTTAACATCGTCAATCAGCAAAATCTTTTTTCCGATTATATCTGCATCGGCATTTATTTCAAATGCATTATACATATTTGCAAATCTTTCACTTGCCTTCTGTTTTTTCTGCGTTTTCGTTTTACGCTTCTTATAAAGAACATTTTTCACGGGAATGCCACACTGTGCCGATACAATTTCCGCAAGCAACTGTGACTGATTAAATCCCCTTTCGGCAATATCAGCCTTTCGCATGGGAACAAAAGTTACAAAATCAAAATCAACTACCTGAAAATGCCGATTCACGGTATCCGCAACTGCTTTTCCGTAAAATTCAGACAATCCCGGCATTTCATTCATTTTCATATTAAGAATGCCCTTTGCAACAGAACCTTCATAATAAAAGGGCGCGGCAACGGATTTATACTCCCTTTCCCTTTTAAATTTTCTGCATATGCAGTCTTTTTTTGAACAGCCGCATTTCAAACAGACAGGTTCATCAATAATCGGAAGCTGTGCACAGTTTTCGCAGAATTCTTCATCAAAGCATACTACTTCACCACAGGCATGACAGCGTTTCGTAAAAAGAATCATTTTAAATTTTTGAATTAAATCTTTCATCATACCGTTACATATGGCTCAATAGCGGCATAAACACTGTCGCCGATTCCGCTTATATTCTTTAACTGCTCCACACTGGTGTATCCGCCGAGATAATCACGGTAAGCAATAATGGCATTGGCTCTTGTTTCGCCGATTTTATCAATACGCATTAAATCTTCTGCCGTACAGGTATTCAGATTTAACGGATATTTTACCGAATAAGCAGTTGTTGGTGCCGCATTATTCTGAACAGCCGTACTGCTTTGCGTTTCGTTTCTGTCCGTAACGGCTGATGCAATCTGTGAAACCGTTTCTGTTATAGGAACTGTACTTTGCACAGAATCGGGGCTGCTGATTTTCGGCTGCCTCAAAGCAATACAGATAAAAACTGCGCCAAGAATAATAAATGCCGCCGCAATTAAAATCATTGTTGCACGTTTATCGCTTTTTAATATTTTTTCCTTTTCTTCCGTTTGCAGATTTTCCATAACCGCTCCTGCCGTTTCTGTTAGAATGTCTGTTATTATATCCGCCGGACTGAATCAGGCAGTCCTTACCCAAACCGATTAAATCGGTTCTGTGTGCCTTTCTTAAAGCTTCTTCGCAAAGCTGCTTGTTTTTCGGTTCATAATACTGAAGCAGTGCTCTTTGCAGTGCCTTGTCGTGCGGTGTTTTTGCAACATAAACCGGTTCCATTGTATACGGATCAAGCTCTGTATAAAACATACAGGTTGAAATGGTGCCCGGTGTCGGATAAAAATCCTGAACCTGTTCCGGTCTGATATGATGTTTCTTTAAAAAACAGGCAAGTTCAATTGCATCATGCAGTGTGGAGCCGGGATGGCTGGACATAAGATAAGGAACAAGATACTGTTCTTTATTTATCTGCCCGGTATATCGGAAATACCGTTTTGAGAATTCAATATATGCTTCAATATGCGGTTTTCCCATCTTATCAAGCACAGCGGCACTGCAATGCTCCGGAGCTACCTTTAATTGACCTGAAACATGGTTTTCAACAAGCTCTTTAAAAAATGTGCTGTCCTTATCCTCAAGCAGATAATCATACCGTATGCCGCTTCTGATAAACACTTTTTTAACCTTAGGCAAATTTCTTACAACACGCAGAATATCCAGATACTCCGCGTGATTTGAAATCAGATTCGGGCACGGCTTCGGAGCAAGACACTTTTTACCCTTGCAAAGCCCGTGTTCAAGCTGAAATTGGCAGGATGGCTTTCTGAAATTGGCCGTAGGACCGCCTATATCATGAATATAACCCTTAAAATTATGCAAGGTAGTCAGTTTCTTTGCTTCTTCAACAATGCTTTCCTTGCTTCTTGCTGTTATATATCTGCCCTGATGAAACTGAATAGAACAGAAATTGCAGGCACCGAAACATCCGCGGTTATGCGTTATTGAAAATTCAACTTCTTTTATACCCGGAACTCCGCCCTGTTCTTCATATACGAGATGATAAGTTCGCATATACGGAAGCGAATAGACCCAGTCCAGCTCTTCTGTTTCGAGCGGCGGCATAGGAACATTCTGAACCACCATTTTGCTGCCGTTTCTCTGCCTTACCGCTTTTCCTCTTATATGATCCTGTTCATCCTGCTCAATCCGAACCGATTTTGCATACTCTTTTTTTGATTGAATGCAGTTTTCAAGGCTCGGAACCTCCACACCGATATAAGGTGTATTCTTTACATCAACCGCATAGCAAGTGCCTTTTATATCCGTTAATTCTTCAACTGCTTCACCGCGATTCAGCCGTTCGGCAATTTCGATAATTTGGTTTTCACCCATTCCGTAAATCAGAATATCCGCTCGAGAATCAATTATAATTGACGGTCTTACAGCATCATCCCAATAATCATAATGTGCAAAACGGCGCAGTGAAGCTTCCAGTCCGCCAATAATCACAGGAGTATCCGGATAAATGCTTTTTACAATTTTAGAATATACAATAACTGCCCTGTCCGGTCTTTTTCCGGCTTTTCCACCGGCAGTATAGGCATCATCACGGCGGATTTTTTTTGCGGCCGTATAATGCGCAACCATTGAATCAATATTGCCGCTTGTTATAAGAAAACCAAGCCTTGGCTTGCCAAACTGCATAAAATCAGCATTGCTGTGCCAGTTTGGTTGACTTAGCACAGCAATTTTAAAACCCTTTGCTTCAAGAACTCTTGTAATGATAGCCGCACCGAAAGAAGGATGGTCAACATAGGCATCTCCCGTTATGTAAACAAAATCAACCTCGTTCCATCCCCGCTGTGTGCATTCTTTTTTATTAATCGGAAGAAAATCATTCATATAAATCACCGCTGCCCTGATTGTCAATCATATCCGGCCCATTCGTAAATATAGTTTCTTCCATAGACATCTGCTCTGTATTTTCAGCAGTAAAATCAGCGCCTCTGCCGCACGCACGCTTTTCAAGCCACATTTGCTTCGTCATAAGCACCTGTCTTGGTTTGCTGCCTTCAGGCGCACCGATAACACCGTATTCCTGAAGCTGATCAATGATTTTAGCACCTCTTGCATAACCCACAGAAAGTTTTCTCTGAAGAAAGGAGGTAGATGCCTGACCCGTTTCAATCACAATTTCCGCTGCCTTTTCAAACAACTGATCATAAATATTTTCATCTGTACCATCATCTGAAACAGCACTTGTCTTTTTATCAGTAACAGCCTTTGCTTCGATTTCCTTTTGAATTTCTTCATCATATTCGGTTTCGCCCTGATTTTTGATGAAATTGCACAATTCTTCAACCTCTTCATCACTTATAAAACAGCCCTGAACACGAAGTGGCTTGCTTGCCCCGATAGGATTATAAAGCATATCACCCTGACCAAGCAGTTTTTCAGCACCACCTGTATCAAGTATGGTTCTTGAATCAATCTGAGAACTTACTGTCAGTGCAATTCTGGAAGAAATATTTGCCTTAATAAGACCTGTAATTACATCAACAGAAGGTCTTTGCGTTGCAATAACAAGATGCATGCCTGCAGCACGTGCCATCTGTGCAAGACGACAAATAGAATCTTCAACCTCTTTCGGTGCCGCCATCATTAAATCGGCAAGCTCGTCAATAAATATGCAGATTTTCGGCATAGGTTCCATATCCTCATGCTTTGCAACATATTTATTATATCCTTCAATATCCCTGACACCTGTTTCGGAGAATTTATTATATCTCTGAAGCATTTCGGAAACAGCCCAGCCAAGCGCGCCTGCCGCTTTCCGCGGATCTGTAACCACCGGAACAAGAAGATGCGGAATTCCAATATATTTTGAAAATTCAACCTGTTTCGGATCTATCATAAGGAACTTAACCTCATCCGGCTTTGCCCTGTAAAGAATAGAAACAATAATTGAATTCATGCACACGGATTTACCTGAACCCGTTGTGCCTGCAATCAGCAGATGCGGCATTTTTGAAACATCGCAGTAAACACATTTTCCGCCGATATCTTTTCCAAGCCCGGCAGAAAGTTTTGAACGCTGTTCATAAAATTCGGGCGTATCAATAAGTTCACGCATAGAAACGCTGTTTTTAACGGTATTCGGCACTTCTATTCCGACAGCAGCCTTGCCCGGTATCGGCGCTTCGATACGAACATGTGTTGCGGCAAGATTCAGCGCGATATCATCAGACAGATTTGTAATTTTAGAAATACGTATACCGGCAGCCGGCTTCAGCTCATATCTTGTAACCGTAGGACCGCGGCTGATATCCGTAATGGATGCATCAACATGAAACGAACTTAATGTTTCAATAAGCCTTTCGGCATTATTTTTCAGTTCACCGCTTATATCCTTTGTTTCCGCATGCTTTCCTTCCTTCAGCAAGGAAACAGGCGGCATAATATAATCCTCAACACCGGACTTCATCTGTTCTTCAGAAACCTTGAATTCTTCAACGGGCTTCTTCGGTTTTTCTTCTGAAACATCTTTTACAATATCATCAATTGTTTTTTCTTTCTTTTGTTCACGTTCTTTTTTATTACGTTCATTGGCGGCATTTATTTCATCTATAATTGTCCGTGGAATATCGACCGCTTCTTCGACGGCAGGCTTTTCTTTCTTTAACGGCTGTTTTTCCTTATCGGAAATGCTTTCTTTCTTTTCCTTGCCGGGAGGTGTTAAATCAAGCGGAACGTCAACATTACCTTTATTTAATCTTCTTTGCTCAATTTTTTCATTAATAACAGGCGCCACTCTTTTATATGTTTCTGTTGCAGGCTTTGCTGCGCCTTTAAAAAACTGAACAACGGTAATTCTTGTTAACAGCATAAAATCAACAAAAATCAAAACAAGATTTACAATAACAGCAGGCGCTTTTCCAAGGGTCAGCAAAATCCATCCGAACAAAGCGCCGAAAAAACCGCCGTTAAAATCAGCCGAAGCCGCCGAAAAAGCATCTTTCACTGCAATTGCGAAATCATCGCCTGTCTGATTCTGAACAATATGAATAAAAGCAGAAATCAGAAATACCATTATTATGCTTTCAATTCCCATGGAAATAAGCTTTCCCCTGCTCATTTCCTTTACAGATGAAATAATAATAACGGTAATGGTTAATACAGGAAAGATACATGCGGCAAAAATACCGAAAAGACCAACATAAACATTATGTAAAAAATTCCAAAGCCCTTCGCCGCTTATAACTGCAATGAAAAAGAAAATAACCGAAACTGCAAAAAGCGACACATTGACAATTCTGCTTATTGCCGCATCCTTTCTTTGCTTTTCAAGCGCCGCTCTTTCCCTTGCCGCACGGGACTGCGGTGTTCTGTTTCTGTTCTGTTTTGAATGATTAGCCATAACTTCCCTCTTACTTTATAATAATCTGAATAATCCCCGTTACAGAGGCAATTGCGCCTACTGCAAAGTTGTAATATGAAAAATATTTTAAAGAACCGGCGCTTAATTTTGCTTTCAGAATTTTTGAAATTAAAAAAGCCGCCCCGACAGCAATAACAACACCAATAATGCCGGTAATTATATTTACATATGTTACACAGTTTACAATTTCAATAATACCCTTTACAATCAAAACAGGCACCGAAATACTGATAAAATAGCGGAATGAAATATTTTTACTGATTCCGCAGATAACCGGTACCGAAATCAGCACGGCTGAAAGTGAAAGCCCTGCAAACGGAATCGTAATAAAAATCAGCACGGCAAGGATGATTGCGGCAGAAAGCGTAAACTGCCCGCCCTTTTGATTTTTCTGCATAGTAAAAAAAGCAAAAATCAAAAGAACAGCAGACAAAATAAAGCCGATTCCTTCACAAATCAGATTTCCGTCATAAGAAAGAAAATCAATCGTCTGAAATACATTGCCGTGTTTTCCTGCCGGAATAAAATAGAATGCCATCGGAATATAAGCAATCAGCGTAAAATACATAAATTTCCGTGAATTTGATGCTGCTTTAAAATTTATTTTTTTATGGAAAATATCCTTGAATGTATGTACAAATTCAACCGTTAAACTTAAAAATACCTTGTAAAAGGCAATCATAATTCCGATTGCCATTCCGATATGTATAAGCCCCGTAAGCTCAGAGGGTGCCCCTGAATAACGGGAAGAAAAATCATGAAAAAGTGCAGAATGTCCGCTTTCGGAAATCGGCAGTATGAATGTCAGAGCCTGTCCTATGGCCTGAAAAATTGCTGTTATAATTGACAAAATCCTTACCTCCGAACATAGAAGCGTTATCTACATAATAGCCGTTTCTCAAATAATCATACGGATTGCTTGAACGCACACTGTTTACTGCTTCTATGCTTTTTTCATCAAATAAAATGTCATTTTCGTTGATTATTGACCAGAACATTCGGCATTCTCCTCTTCAATTGTTTTATCAAGAAAATCAAGCGCATTTGAAAGTCCGCCGAGTTCATCAATCAAACCGCACTGAACTGCCCCGTCACCGTCAAGCACTGTGCCGACATCCATAATCAGTTCGCCTGTTTTCATCATAAGCGCTCTGAAATCATCGGCTGAAATGCCCGAATTGTTTTCAACAAAATTCACGATTCTGTCCTGCATTTTTTCAAAATACGATAAAGTTTGCGGAACACCGAGCACCAGCCCGTTCATTCTTACGGGGTGCACTGTCATTGTAGCGCTTGGAACAATAAAACTTTTTCGGCAGGAAACCGCAAGCGGAACACCGATTGAATGTCCGCCCCCCAAAACAAGCGATGCCGTTGGTGTTTTCATGGTTGAAAGCAGCTCTGCAATGGCAAGCCCGGCTTCAACGTCTCCGCCGACTGTATTAAGAATAATCAGCAAGCCTTCAATTTCCTTGCTTTCTTCAATTGCTACAAGCTGCGGAATAACATGTTCGTATTTTGTTGTTTTATTTTGGCTCGGAAGAATATAATGACCTTCAATCTGCCCGATAATTGTAAGACAGTGAATAAAATGACCGTCCTTTTCCACGGTAATAGAGCCCGTTTCAAAGTCACTTGCCGCAGAATTTTCTTCGTTCTTGGTTTGATTTTCATTTTCTTCAGACATAATAACACATCCTTTTATGCTTATTATGCCCGATTTGACTGTATTATATCACAACAGCTATTTCAATTCAATATAATAATATATTTAATAAATAAAATTAATTTGTAAATTTATTATTAAAACATTGACACAACTTAAACAATATTATAAAATAGATTGACAAATTTTATAACAACTTTGGAGGAAAAAGTATGGGACTTACACTTGCACAGAAATTAATCAAGGCTCATCTTGTTGAGGGAAATATGATTCCCGGCGAAGAAATAGGACTTCGTATTGACCAAACGCTTACACAGGACGCAACAGGCACAATGGCTTATCTTGAATTTGAAGCTATGGGTGTAGACAGAGTTAAAACAGAAAAAAGCGTTGCTTACATAGACCACAATACACTTCAGACAGGCTTTGAAAATGCCGATGACCACCGTTATATTCAGACGGTTACGAAAAAACACGGCATTTATTTTTCGAGACCGGGCAACGGCATTTGCCATCAGGTTCATCTTGAAAGATTCGGCATACCGGGCAAAACCCTTATCGGTTCTGACAGCCACACACCAACCGGCGGCGGTATCGGCATGCTTGCAATGGGCGCCGGCGGACTGGATGTTGCAGTTGCAATGGGCGGCGGCACATACTATATTCCGATGCCGAAAATGACTAAAATTAATCTTCACGGATATCTTAAACCTTGGGTTTCCGCTAAAGATATTATTCTTGAAGTATTAAGAATCATGAGCGTTAAGGGCGGCGTAGGAAAAATTATTGAATACGGCGGTGACGGAGTTAAGACCTTAACCGTTCCGGAAAGAGCAACCATTACAAACATGGGTGCAGAACTTGGTGCAACAACATCTATTTTCCCTTCTGATGAAATCACCCTTGCTTTTCTTAAAGCACAGGGCAGAGAAAATGACTGGACAGAAATTTTACCTGATGCTGATGCAGAATATGATGAAATCATTGACATTGATTTATGCACACTTGTTCCGATGGCAGCTTGCCCTCATATGCCGGACAGAGTTAAAACAACGGATGAAATCGGAAAAATCAAGGTTGATCAGGTAGCTATCGGCTCATGCACAAACTCTTCTTTTGTTGACATGATGAAGGTTGCTGAAATACTGAAAGGCAAAACAATTGCGCCAACCGTTTCCCTGTGCATTGCCCCCGGTTCAAAACAGGTGCTTAATATGCTTGCACTTAACGGCGCACTTTCAGATATGATTAATGCCGGTGCAAGAATTCTTGAATCAGCCTGCGGACCTTGCATAGGTATGGGACAGAGCCCGAATTCCCAAGGCGTTTCACTGCGTACCTTTAACAGAAACTTTGAAGGCAGAAGCGGAACAAAAGATGCCGGAATTTATCTTGTATCCCCTGAAGTTGCCGCTGCTTCCGCACTTACAGGTTATCTGACCGATCCAAGAGAACTCGGAGAAGCACCAAGCGTTGCAATGCCTGAAAAATTCATTGTTAACGATAATATGATTGAAGCACCGGCAAATGAAGAGGAAGCGAAAGATGTTGAAGTGGTACGTGGACCGAACATTAAACCTTTCCCGAAAACAGAGGCTTTGCCGGAGGAAATTACCGCAAAAGTAGTTTTGAAAGTTGAAGATAATATTACAACCGACCATATTATGCCTGCCGGTGCAAAAATTCTGCCTTACCGTTCTAATATTCCGCACCTTTCCCAGTATTGCTTTGCAGTATGTGACGAAAGCTTCCCTGAAAGAATTAAAGCAGAGGGAAAAGGCTTTATTATCGGCGGCACCAACTACGGTCAGGGTTCAAGCCGTGAGCATGCTGCGCTTGTTCCGCTTTATCTTGGTGTAAAAGCCGTTATTACAAAAAGCTTTGCAAGAATTCATGTTGCAAACCTTGTTAATGCCGGCATTCTTCCGTTTACATTTAAAAACGAAGAAGATTATGACAAAATTTCACAAATGGATGAACTTTCACTTCCTTCTATCAGAGAGTGTATAAAAAACAACAAAACTGTTGTGCTTAAAAATATTACAAAAGGTGAAGAATATGAGCTTGACTCAAGCCATTTATCCTCCCGCCAGAGAGATATGCTGCTTTGCGGCGGACTTTTGGATTACACAAGAGAAATGAACAAATAAGGAGAGATTGAATTATGTTAAACGAAAAAGATCAGACTGCAATTGACGAAGCTGTTAAAAAGTTTCGTTCACTTATGGAAGGACAGCTTGCAAGAGCAAAAAGAATTAAAGAGGATAAAGAGTTTTTGGATTTCGATAAGCTGGACACAATTGTTATCGGAATCTGCGGCGGCGACGGTATCGGTCCCGTCATCACAAAAGAAAGTGAAAGAGTGCTTTCCTTCCTTCTTAAAGATGAAGTTGCATGCGGAAAAGTACAGTTTAAAGAAATTGACGGACTTACCATTGAAAACAGAGCCGCATGCCTGAAAGCAATTCCGGATGATGTGCTTGCCGAACTCAAGAAATGCCATGTTATTCTGAAAGGACCGACAACGACACCGCGTCAGGGTGACGGCTGGCCGAATGTGGAATCAGCAAACGTTGCAATGAGAAAAGAGCTTGATTTATTTGCAAATATGCGTCCTGTCAGAGTTGCAGAGGAAGGTATAGACTGGACTTTCTTCCGTGAAAACACAGAAGGCGGCTATGCTGTCGGTTCTTACGGTGTTAATATTACCGATGACCTTGCTGTTGACTTTACCGTTGCCACACAGGAAGGCTGCGACAGAATTGCCCGCCTTGCTTATGATTACGCAAAGAAAAATAACAAAGGCAAGGTATCCATAATCACAAAGGCAAACATCATTAAAACAACAGACGGTAAATTTCTGAACACAGCAAAAGCAATCGGAGCCGAATATCCGGATATTGTAACCGATGACTGGTATATTGACATCACAACCGCAAAGCTTATTGACCCTATGAGAAGAAAAGACTTTAAGGTATTCGTTCTGCCAAATCTTTACGGTGATATCATCACAGATGAAGCTGCTGAATTTCAGGGCGGTGTCGGCACAGCCGGTTCTGCAAATATAGGCAAAAAATATGCTATGTTTGAAGCAATTCACGGTTCTGCACCAAGAATGATTTCCGAGGGCAGAGGAAAATATGCCGATCCTTGCAGTATGCTCCGAGCTTCTGTTATGCTGCTTTCTCATATCGGATATCAGGACAAAGCAAATGCGCTTGAGGCAGCACTTGACAAATGTATGTTTGAAGAGAAAAAACTTACCATAACCGGCCGTGATACAGGCTGTACCTGCCAGGAATTCGGTGATTATGTTATGGAAACAATAACTGAAATGACAAAATAATTAATATTCTGCCATAATATAAAGAGGTAAAAATTATGGATAAAAAAGAGGAAATCTCAATATCTGTTATTAAAAGACTTCCCCGCTATTACCGTTTTCTGCAAAGTCTTAAAGAAAACGGCATCATAAGAATAAGTTCCAAAGAACTTGCAAACAGAATGGGGCTTACCGCTTCGCAGATACGGCATGATTTCAATTGCTTCGGAGGTTTCGGTCAGCAGGGATACGGATATAATGTTCCCGAACTTCATAACAAAATAGGTGAAATTCTCGGCGTAAACATTGAAAGAAAAACCATTCTTATCGGTGCAGGCAATCTCGGCAAAGCAGTATGCAATAAAATTTTCGGTGTAAAAAGCGGCTTCAGACTTATCGGCATTTTTGATAAAAATGAAGCAATATGCGGAAATATGATAAAAGGAATACCTGTAAGAAACATAGAATATCTTGAAAATTTCTGCATTGACAACAAACCTGTATGTGCAGTTGTATGTATACCTTCAAATGATATGAAGGAGCTTACCGACCTTCTTATTAGTCTTGGAATCAAAAGTTTTTGGAATTTCAGCAATTACGACATTTCCATGGCACATCCCGAGGTGCTTGTTGAGAATGTGCATCTTACGGACAGTCTGATGACACTGGGCTACCTTACTGCCTCTTTTTCGGAAAGCAAGGAGGAAGAAAAATGATCAGAGTAAGTACAAAAGAAATTATTGATATTCTTCCCTACGGAGACGGAAAAGCAATCATTGTTGAAAAAAAACCTCTTGTTAATTCAACGCAGTTTAAGGCGGCATACAGTGTTATTGACTTTGAAAACAAATCCAAAAATGTTCTGACAAAAAATGCATATCTATTGAAAAAATTCGGTTCTGCATTTAAACCGATAAGCGAAACCATACCGAATTTTGTTCAGTGCGACGCATCCATTCTTTATGACAGGCGCGTGCTTGTTATATATCCTAACGGAGAAGCCGGTATATTTGACCGTGAGGGCGAACTTTCCTGGAGCGGTTATTTCAACTATCACGATGAAACAGTGTACGGTTTGGCGCTGGAAGGAAAATATTTCTGGAGCATATGCCCGGCAGAAAACTGTGTTATCCGTTATTACAGCCAAACCATGCAGGTTGATTTGCGAATAGGCGGAAAAGAAGCGGCAACTTTTGTTAATCCGGTGCATATTTCTTCCGACGGCGGAGATATATTTGTTTGCTGCAGCACAAATAAAGTCAGAAGAATTGACGGAAGCAATTTTACAGTTTCCGATTATCTCAATTTTGATGAACCTATAAAACAGTATCACCGTTTCGGAAATCATTCCATTGCCGTGCTTTCAAGCGGAACCTATCTGCTTGATGAATAAACAATTATAAAAAACAGGCTTTAACAAAAGCCTGTTTTTTTGTTGTATTTTTATATTCCTATTTCATCAATCATTTCATTAAGAACCGTACAGGATTTTTCAAACTGCTCTTTTTCTTCGTCGGAAAGTTCCATTTCAAGAATTTCTCTTACGCCGTTTCTGTTAACAACCGCCGGCACACCTATATAAATTCCCTTGTGCCCATATTCGCCTTTAAGATATGCAGAAACAGTGAAAACAGAATTTTCATCATTTAAAATAGCTCTTGAAAGCCTTGCAAGCACCATTCCGATACCGTAATAGGTTGCACCCTTGGCATTTATAATTTCATAAGCCGATTCCCTTACATCAACTGCTATCTGTCTTAAATTTTCCATCATATTTTCATTATCTTCTTCAAATTCGGAAATCGGAATAACAGAAATCATTGCATTGCTCCATGCAACAAATTCCGAATCACCGTGTTCGCCTATTACATAGGCATGGACATTTCTTGGATTGAGATGAAAATAATCCCCTATCATATATCTTAGCCTTGCCGAATCCAGTGTTGTGCCCGAACCGAGAACTCTGCCGCTCGGAAAACCGGAAAGCTCATAAACAACCTGCGTCATAATATCCACAGGATTGCTTGCAACAAGAAATACACCGTTAAAACCGCTTTCAATGACAGGCTGCACGATTGCTTTAAAAACCTTGTAATTTTTCTGAAGCAGATCACGCCGGGTTTCTCCCTGGAGCTGCGGTGCACCGGCACAAATTACAACCAAATCCATATCAGAACAATCACTGTATTCGCCGGCATAAATTTTCATACTGCTTGGTGCAAAAGGCAAGCCGTGCGACAAATCCGCCGCCTCCCCTTTCACGCGTTCCTTTTTTATATCAATTAAGCACAACTCATCGCAGATATTTTGATTTAAAACAGAATAGGCATAACTCATGCCCACCATTCCGACACCGATTACAGCAACCTTCTTTTTGTCATTAAACATAAAATCACCCGAAAGTATTATTACCATACTTTCGGGTTAAATTCTGTTATTAAATATTATTTAAAGAAAAGCGGAAGTTTTTCAAGAAAAACAATATCATTTCTATCTGCCGCATCTCCTTCCGCAAGCGGAGCGGCACATGCAACAATATTACCGGAAAAAGCCTGAACAACTTTAACAGCAGCCGCAAGTGATTCTCCTGTTGAGATTACATCATCAACAATCAAAACCCGTTTTCCTTTAAGCAAATCTCCATCCTCATGACCGAGATATAAATACTGTTCTCTTTGCGTTGTAAGTGAATGAACGGCAATTGCAACAGGATTATCCATATAAACCTTTACACCTTTTCGGATAACAATATACTTTTTGCCGCTTTGCCTGCTCATTTCATATGCTAGCGGAATGCTTTTTGCTTCAGGTGTTACAATATAATCAAATTCAGGACATTTTTTTATAAGCTCCGAAGCGCATTTTTCTGTCAGTTCCACATCACCGAAAAGTATAAATGCGGCAATGTCAAGCTTGTCACTTACAGGAAATCTCTGAAGTTCTCTTTCAATTCCGGCAATTTTCAGCTTATATGTGTTACTCATAATATCTTTTCTCCCAATTCCGTTCCGCCGATAACATGAAAATGAAGGTGCATAACTGTTTGCCCCGCATCACTGCCGCAGTTATTAATGATTCTGTAAGATTCAATACCCTGTGATTTTGCAATTTCAGGTATTTTTTCAAAAATATGCGAAACATACTTGCTGTTTTCAGCATGAATACCATTTACGGAATCTATATGCTCCTTTGGCACAACAAGAAAATGAACAGGGGCAACAGGATTTATATCCTTAAAAGCATAAATCATTTCATCCTCAAATACCTTTGTACTTGGAATATTTCCGTTAATTATTTCACAAAACAAACACATATTTACACCTCTTACGCCATAAAACCTTTTATAATATCACAGGCTGCATTCATTGCATCATCCAGTTTGGAAACATCCTTGGCACCTGCCATAGCTGAATCCGGCCGGCCACCGCCGCCGCCGCCGGCAAGTTTTGCAACTTCCCTTACAACATCGCCTGCCCTAACACCCATGGCAATCGCCTTCTTGCCGCATACGGCAACAATAGATGCCTTTTCGCCGTTTATACCGGCAATAACCGCAACAATATTATCTGCCTTGTTTTTAAGGTCATCGCCCATAGAACGAAGTGCATCAGGCGTTACACCCTCAAGCTTCGCAATATACACACTAAGTCCGTTTATATCAACAGGCTTATTTAATACATCAGCACTTTTAAGTTTGGTAAGTTTTGCATTCAGTGCCTGAATTTCCTTATCCTTTGCCCTGCTTTCGGCAATAACACTGTCAATCTTTGCCTTAACATCACCGATTCCGGTTTTAAGGGCTGCAGCGGCAAATCTGATAATATTTTCATTTGCATTGTAATTCATCAGCAGATTTGTACCTGTAAGAGCTGTAATTCGCCTTACACCTGCAGCAACGGATGCTTCGCTGATAATTTTAAACAAACCGATCTGACCGCTGTTTGAAACGTGCGTGCCGCCGCAGAATTCTGTTGAAAAATCTCCTGCCTTAACGACTCTTACAATATCACCGTACTTTTCACCGAAAAGCATCATAGCGCCCATTTTCTTTGCTTCTTCAATTGGCATTTCCAAACTTTCAACAGGAAGCGCCTTCATGATAAATTCATTAACCAAAAATTCAACCTTGGCAATTTCATCGACTGAAAGCGCATTGAAATGTGTAAAGTCAAAACGAACTTCACGGGCATTTACAAGCTGACCCGCCTGCTCTACATGATTTCCGAGAACAGCACGAAGTGCAGCCTGAAGAAGGTGAGCTGCCGTATGGTTACGTTTAATCATATTTCTGCACTCGGCATTTATGGATGCCTTTACCGTATCTCCTGCACAGATTACACCTCTGTCAACTTTGCCGGCATGCAGATAAATTTTGTCAGCATTCTTGGATGTATCTGCCACAAGGAACGTGCCGTTGTCAGAAGAAATAACACCGCTGTCACCAACCTGACCGCCTGATTCGGCATAAAAAGGCGTTTTGTCAAGAACAATGATTCCCTCTTCCCCTGCTCCGAGCATTTCCTTAACTTCACCGTCGGAAACCACAGCAAGTACCTTTGCTTCACATTCATAAACCGTGTAGCCAACGAAATCTGTTTCCTTAGCATCTATTTTTACATTTTCGCTTATCCATGCATCGGTATCTGAATCTTTTCTTGCGGCACGGGCAGTGCTTTTTTGTTTTTCAAGAAGCGCATTAAACTTATCTTCATCAACGGTAAATCCCTTTTCTTCAAGAATATCTCTTGTTAAATCAAGCGGAAATCCATAAGTATCATTCAGTTTAAAAGCATCTTCGCCGCTGAAAACGTTGCCTTCCATTTTACTGATATATTCCTCAAGCAAAGCAAGGCCGCTGTCTATTGTTTTGCCAAAAGACTCCTCTTCGGAAAGCATAACCTTTTTGATAAGCTCCCTTTTTGCATCAAGATAATCATATGCGGAAAGATTTTCGTTTACAACCGTATCAACAACTTGGAAAAGGAACGGTTTATTAATTCCCAGCAGTCTGCCGTGCCGGCAAGCACGCCTTATAAGGCGGCGAAGCACATAGCCCCTTCCGCTGTTCGACGGAATTACACCGTCGCCGATCATAAATACCGACGAACGTATATGATCCGTAATAACACGAAGAGAAATATCTTTATTATCATCTTCATGATATTTAACTTCTGCTATTTCTGAAATCTTTTTCATAATATTCTGCACAGTGTCTACTTCAAAAAGATTATCAACGCCCTGCATCATACAGGCAAGACGTTCAAGCCCCATTCCCGTATCAATATTCTTTTGAGAAAGTTCGGTATAATTTCCGTTTCCGTCATTATTAAACTGGCTGAAAACATTATTCCATATTTCAGTATAACGGTCACATTCACAGCCGGGTGCACAGTTTGGGCTGCCGCAGCCGTATTTCTCGCCGCGGTCAAAATAAATTTCACTGCATGGACCACAGGGACCCTGGCCGTGTTCCCAGAAATTATCTTCTTTTCCGAGCCTTACTATATGTGAAGGATCCACCCCAACCTCTTTTGTCCAGATGTCAAAGGTTTCATCGTCATTTTCATAAATTGTTACCCACAGCTTTTCAACAGGCATTTCCAGCACCTGCGTGCAGAATTCCCATGCCCATTTTGTTGCCTCGTGCTTAAAATAATCGCCAAAGCTGAAATTGCCCAGCATTTCAAAATATGTGCCGTGGCGCGCAGTTTTTCCCACACGCTCAATATCCGGCGTGCGTATGCATTTCTGGCAGGTTGTTACACGGTTTGAAGGCGGCGTAACCTCACCTGTAAAATATTTTTTCATAGGCGCCATGCCTGAATTTATAAGAAGCAAGCTTTTGTCATTATTCGGAACAAGCGAATAGCTTGGTAAACGAAGATGACCCTTGCTTTCAAAAAAAGATAAATATTTCTCTCTTAAATCATTTAAAGATGTCCATTCCATTGTTTGTTACCTCAGTTTCTAAAAAGTGAGAAAATAGTAAAATAATACTCTGTAAACAAAATTTCAAGGGCAACTAAAGGAGCTGCCCTTAAATTCTGCTTCATTAAAGTTTTTCAATAAGATTTTTGAGTTCGGCCATTTCTTCTTTCGTAAATGTTAAACCCTTGCTCATTTTAGAATGATCCGGCGACCAATCTCTTACATCAATTTTAGGTTCACGGCCATTCCAAGAAATCATATTAACTTCTCTTGTCCAACCACGGGCAGTTTCTGAAATTACACCAACATGCTCTGTGATTTCGTATTTGATTTCAGGCATTGCACTTCCTCCTTTTCATAATATTTATACATTAGTTTAATTTATAAATTATTTCTTTTTCTTTTTTCTTTCAACAATTTCCTTAGTATCCCTTGCTATCATAAGTTCTTCATTTGTTGCAAGAATAAATACACGAACCTTATCTGAAGGCATTGTAAGCTCTGCTTCGGCACCCTTAACGGTTTTCTGGTTAATTGCCTGATTAATTTCAATACCGAGATAGCCGAGATAAGAACAAATTTTCGCACGAAGCCAAAAACCGTTTTCTCCTATTCCGCCGGTAAATACAATGGCATCCACACCATTCATTGCCGCAACATAGGAACCGATATATTTTGCAATCTGATAAGCCTGCATTTCGTGTGCAAGCATGGCTCTTTCATCACCTGCATTCTGGTTTGCAAAAACATCTCTGTCATCCGAATAACCGCCTGATATTGCACTGACACCGGACTGCTTATTGAGTATTTCCTCAACCTGCCTTGGTGAAAGTTTTAGCTTTTCCTGAAGAAATGTTACAACAGACGGGTCTACACCGCCGGAACGAGTGCCCATCATAAAGCCGTCAACCGGCGTAAAGCCCATGGAAGTATCGAAAACCTTGCCGAATTTAACAGCGGCAATGGAAGAACCGTTTCCGAGATGGCAAGTAATCACCTTGAGTTTCTCAAGTCTTTCATCCATAAATTCGGCACAGCGCTGGCTTACATATTTATGGGATGTGCCATGGAAGCCGTAACGTCGGATTCCGTATTTCTCATAATATTCATAAGGCAAAGCATACATATATGCCATTGGCGGCATTGTGCTGTGAAAAGCAGTATCAAAAACTGCAATCTGCGGAACATCAGGTCCCACAACAGAAAGACTTGCCTGATAACCCTGAAGATTTGCCGGGTTATGAAGCGGTGCAAGCGGAATCATTTTTGTAACGTCGGCGATAACCTGCTCATCAATAAGCACGCTTCTTGTATATCTGTCACCACCCTGAACAAAACGGTGTCCTACTGCATCAATTTCATCAAAGCTGTCAAGAACCTTATGTTCACCGGTGGTTAAAAGTTCTTTTACCGTATTGAATGCTTCAATATGATTAGGAACTTCTTTATCAAAAACAACCTGATCTTCACCGGTTTTGGTATAAAGAATATTTCTTTCACCGCCGGTAATTTCAGAGCCGATCCGTTCTATTGTACCCTTGCAAATTACCGATTCGTCATCCATATTAATCAACTGAAATTTAAGAGAAGAACTGCCGCAGTTGATAACAAGAATTTTCATAATTATTATTCCTCCGTATATTGCAATTTGTATTATATATATTATAATAATATATATATAAATATTAGTCAAGGAATAGTTTTTATTTTTCGGTGTTTTTTATGGTTACAGGTATTATATGCGAATTTAATCCGATGCACAGCGGACATAAGTATTTGATTCAATGTGTAAAAAAAAGTGAAAATGATGCGATTATCTGCTGCATGAGCGGAAATTTTGTACAGCGCGGTGAATTTGCCGTTGCAGACAAATTTACAAGGGCCAAAACGGCACTGAAAAACGGTGCGGATTTAATTATTGAACTGCCCGCTGTTTATTCCACCCTTTCGGCAGAAGGTTTCTGCCGGGCAGGCGTTAAACTGATTGAAGCAACAGGCATTGCCGACAGAATCGCATTCGGCGCTGAAAACAATGATATCGAACGCCTTTCAGAAATTGCGGAAAAACTGAAAGATAAATCTATACAGAAACAGATTGCCGAAAAAATGAAAAGCGGCATATCTTATCCTGCCGCACGAAGCAGTGTTTTGAATACCGATTTGCTGGATTTTCCAAACAACATTCTGGCAATTGAATACTTAAAAGCAGCAGTTCTGCCATGTACTGCCGTAAAAAGAATCGGAAAAGGGCACGATACAGATGACGAGGAATATTCCGCATCTGCCATAAGAAAAAAAATGGATACAAATAAAATCTGCTCAATATATAATTGCGAAGCGGCTGTTTTGGCAAAGCTCAGAACAATGACTGCCGAAGATTTTAAAAAAATTTCCGATGTAAACGAAGGGCTTGAAAACAGAATTTACTCTGCCGTAAGAACAGCATCCTCGCTTGATGAACTTTACAGCCTGATTAAATCAAAAAGATATACCCTTTCCAGAATAAGAAGAATCATTCTTCGAGCATATCTTGGCATAGAAAACATATCCGAAAATCCACCGTATATACGCATTCTGGGCTTTAACAGCAAAGGCAGGCAGCTTCTTTCCGAAATAAAAAAACATGCCGCATTGCCGATTATTACAAAGTTGAGCGACTGTGACAGCGATACCCTGCCATTTTTTGAGCAGGAATGCAGATTTACAGATTTATATAATCTTGGATATAAAAAACCTTTGCCCTGCGGAACAGAGCAAAGGTCTCAGATTGTCATTATATAATTTTCAAATTCTTCTCTGCTCATAGAGGAATTCAAAAAACTTAAAAGTGAATTTGTTGAAAGAAACTCCGGAAGATTCAGTTCTTTAAGGAGTTTTTTTCTTTTTTCTTTGGAATGACTGCCGCCCGATATGCCGTATGCAAATAAGTCATAATTTGTAATACGTTCTCTGTTTTCCTCAGTGGTAAATGCGATATCCGCATTTTTGAACAGTTCGCAAAGCATGCTGTCATTCATTCCTTCCACACCGAGTTTTCCTTCTTTGGACGGCGCACTTTTTCTTTTCTCTTTTCCGTAAACATCCGGAATATACAGATGTTTTATTTTTTCCTTCGGAATACCGGAAGCAATATAATTTCTTATCTGAAAACCCGAGTGATCGGAATCCGTAAGAACAATTATACCACGTTCCATTGCAAGTTTTCTTATAAAACTGCGGCGTTCCCTGTCCTTATAAATTTGAAAACCGTTTGTTTCAACAATCAGTGTATCAAGAATATTAGACAGCTTTATTTTATCATATCTGCCCTCAACTATAACCGCCTGTTTAATTCTGATCATACTTAACCTCTTTGGATATAAGAAGCAGCTTTACCATGGCTTCTTCAAATATAAGTTTTTTATTTACTGAAGTGCTTTTTAAAGCATTATCGGCTTCCATAATTACATCAAGGGACTTTCTTATTTGCTTAACGGAAAGCTTTGCAGAATCCCTTACGGCATTATTAATATAGGAATCATACGGATATGAAAAATATTTTTTTACATCACTTGCCGGCAGACCTGCGGATTTTGCACATTTCACCCTATACATATCCACATAGCTTTTTGAAATGGTTCCAAGCAGATATTCCGCTTTCGGTTCATGAATAAACAATGTGTTCAGTATTGAATACGCCTTGTCATAGTCCCCTGCAACAATAGCCTTTGAAAGGTCGTTTACTCTTGCCTGAAGGGATTTGGTTGCAAGTCTGTCTATAACATCCTTTGTAACCTCAGCCTCTTTTACAAAATGGGCAATCTTTTCCGTTTCATTCTGCAGTGTTTGAATATCATTTCCCGATAAGGAAATCAGATATTTTGCATTTGCGGCAGATATAACTGAACCTCTCTTTTTAAAGCCCGAAATCAGCATTTTGACAAGTTCTGCTTCTGTTCTGGCTTTCAGTTCAACTACTGAACCTGATTTTATAAAAGCATTTTCAATTTTATTGGATTTTGAAAGTATTCTGCCTTCTTTGTTTTTCAAAGGAAAATCAATTGAATCATACCAGAAAACCAATATGGTTGTCTGCGGAATATCGCTTAAAAAATCCTGAAGCAGTTTGATATCACTTTCTTTTTTATCAAAAGGATAATCGCACACAAGTACAAAATTATAGCTGCTCATCATAGGCAGCATTTCCGCATCCTTTAATATTTCATCAAGGGCAGTTTGATTGCCGTTGTAAGAATGATAATTAAAATCTTCAAAACCGGGCTCAACTATTTTCTTTTTCAGAAGATGAACATAGTGATTTTTTAAAAACGCCTCTTCGCCGTATATAAGATACGCATTTGAAAATGCACCGGTTTTTATCTGCTGTTTAAATTCCGCTTCACTTATTTTAGCCATCTGTTCAACCTCCATTCGGTATATCCGCTGCGGTCTACTGTGTAAATCAAATCATAATCACTGTCATGATTCAGATAAACCGCAGATTTGTTGTTATATATATTTTTATTATCTGTATACAGAAAATCCGTATCAAAAACCTTCAGTTCAATTATACTGCCGTTATCACTGAAGTTATATTCTACATGAAATCCCTGCCATAAATCAACATTAAAATAGCTGTCCGTAAAAATATTGCTGTTTACGGCGCTGTTTATGTTTTTTATATCCGAAACATAATTTACAGCATGATATTCCTGTGCCAGTTTTTCTGAATAATCATTCTTATTTATATTTACAATCAATAATAAATCAAGATTTTTGGATTTCAGAATATTGCCTGCGGCAGAAAACTGAACAGAATCAATAACACCGAAAACTGCCGCATTTTCTCTGTTGTAAACAATAACCGCTTTAGAATTGCGGCCGGAAATTTCCCTTACGTATACAGAATCATAATTCATAAAATAAGAAACAGAAATAATCAGCAGAAATACAACTGCACTGAGCACCGCGCATTTTCTTAAAATATGCTTTTTGTTCATTAAAAATGCCGCCGCAAATAACAGAAAGGTTACACCGATTGCCAAACCGAATTCCGAACCCGTTATTCCCATAACCGCAAAAGGCAGTTCTGCAAAATACGCCGCAGTTTCAATCATAAAAGAAGCAAGAATATCAGACGCCAAAGAAAATAACGAAACAAGCGGACCGAAGGATATAAGCAAAAGTAAAGAACATGCCAAAGTAAGCTGAGCCAAAGGAAGCATAATCATATTAAGAAAAATGCCGTAAATGCTTATATATCCGAACACAAAATACATAACGGGAAGCGTTGTAATAAAAACCGAAACAGACGCCGTTAATATATTATAAAAATATTTGATTATAAAATTATTGGGTGTATAAAACCTTTTGATATGCGGATTAACGGCAATAAGACCAAGCACTGCCGTAACCGTCAGCATAGCACCGGCATCTGTTACCGAATACGGATTCAGACAAATTATAAACACAGCAAATCCAAGAGAATTGAGAGCGTCGCTTTTTTCCTGAAAAAGCCTTCCTGCCATCAGAACAGCCATCATAATGCCGGCACGCATAATGGACTTTGAAAAACCTGCAAGCGATGCATAAAATACAATGGAAGAAACCGAAACCACAATCAGCGGCAATTTCGGAACTCTGAGCTTTTTCAGCAGCAGATAAACCGAGCCTGAAAATACTGCAAGATGCAGCCCCGATACTGCCATTACATGCATTGCTCCGCCGGTCTTAAAATTATCAATAATTTCATCACTGAGATATGATTTATTGCCTGTTGTCAATGCAATAATCAGACCGGCGCTTTCGCCTTCAACATTTTCAAGTACAAAATCAATAAGATGCTGCCTTAAACGAAGCATCTGTTTATTCAAACTGAATACCGATTCATCCGTTTTCACAATTTCACCGGCAGAAGCAGAAAGATAAATTCCTTTTCCGAAACTGCCGTATGATGTATAGCCGTTATCTGAAACCGCACTGAATTTCATGCTTCCTTTTAAAATCTGATAATAATCAGCATCAATTTTACTGCGTGATTTTAAATGCAGTTTGATATTCTGCGGCACATTTTCCATGTTGATGCGCCTTGTTTTTACCGTATAATTATAACCGTATGAGGACTGTTCTTCCAAATCAACTATATAAAATTCCGCAGTCGCACTGTTACCGTCAAGCCTGCTTTGAGGTATAAACGAACCGTAATAATTCGTTATGAATAGAATACACGCCACTGCCGCCGATATCATACATAACGGAACGGCAATCCCTTTTCTTGTACGTTTGATTATGAGAGAAACAGCAAAAGCGGCACCTGTAACTGCAAGAATTACAAATGCCGTATTGATTTGAAAAAAATTCAGTACAATAAGAGTAATTGCAGATGAAAACCCAATATGTGCAAATACTCTTTTCATGAATTAATCTCCTGTTATAATAGGTTCAATCGTAAAGCTGTAGCTCTGCTTCTGACCCTTTTTCATTATATAGGGTTCACGCACAAATGCCTGACCTGGCATATCTCCGCCCACGCCGCAAAGCATATGATCAATATTCACTGTGGTTATTGTATTGTCATACGGAATTTCGTGAACATGCTTTGCCCTGTCAAGCGCTTCCGTAGTGTAATGATATGCACTGAAATTAAGCGGATCATTATAATAGGAAGTTACTTTAAAGCCGCTGCCTTTTTCATCGGTTATTGTAAAATAATGAACATCCGTTCTGTTTGAGCTTTCCTGCGGACGCATATAACGGTATTCCAAATCTGTAACCGTGGAATTGTATTTGCCGATTTTTGCGCCTGTTTTTCTGTCGCAATAAGAAGCATGCGGACCTCTGCCGTACCAGCTTACATATTCCATGCTTCCGTCCAGCACCATTCTTGCCCCGAATTTAATCATATTTGCTTTCGGAACAGCACTGTGATAAACATATATTCTTCTGTCCGGATAAATTTTATATGTTGAAACTGCATTTTTTAATCCGGGTGTTTTCCATGCAACATGCACTTCTATGCCGTTGTCTGCACCGTTTGATACAACCGTTTTGATTGCTTTGGCACGCTTGCCTGCCCTTTTCCATTTATAAAACGGATGAAAAGGAATAAGAAACGGTGTGAAATTAAGAAAATCAATATCATTATCGGTTAAAGCTCTGAAATAGCAAGGCTCCAGCGGTGCTTTAAGCTTTTCCCTGCCGCTTATGGAATAATTTGTTATTCTGCCCTTTTCTATGCACACAAAAAACGCATTTCCGTTAATTTCAACCGTATTTCGCTTTACTGTGTAATGAAGCTCTCCGGTACATTTCGGTGCTTCAGGCTGCGGAAGACTGTTCAGCACAAACTGATTCCATGCAACCTCATAATCAGCCGGAAGCCCCGGCTTTTTATCTTTTGTATGGAATGAAACAGTAAGCACAACCTCTTTGTCAAACGGAAGTGTTGTATAGTTATAAGGTATTGTAATAAAGGTTTCAGAAAGCGGCGCACACTCAAATGTGCCAAGCTCTCCCGAAGAAATTTCATCTCCGTTTGCCGAAACAGACCATTTGCAGATAAAATCAGAGATATCAGTAAATAAAAACTTATTCTTAACTTTATATGTACCTTTCTGAATATCAAAAAGTTCTGTTTTTATTTCAGCGTACACTTTTTTAACTTCATTTATCTGCGGATGCGGTTTTCTGTCTGCACCGATGATTCCGTTTGCACAGAAATAGGTGTTTGAACCCGCCATGGCAGTGGTATTTGGAATATTAATAATATTTCTCGGCTCTTTCTTTGCAAAATCATCGCCGTAAAGCCATTCATCCTGGCCTCTTTCATTCACTCTATGAATAGTCTGGTCAACAAAATCCCAGATAAATCCGCCGCACATATTATCGTATTTTTCAAAATCATCCATATATTCCTGGAAATTTCCCAGCGAATTTTCCATTGAATGTGCATATTCGCAAAGAAGAACCGGCTTTCCTTCATACATTTCTGCCTGAATCGGCTTACTGTCCGCAGCAAGCTGATTTGCAATATTATCATAAAGCGAAATGGTTATCGGCTCTTTATTACCAAGCTTTTCCATTGTTGCCGCATCAGGATACATTCTTGAAATAACATCACTTTTTGTTAAATCAAAATCACCTTCATAATGAAACTGCCTTGTATCGTCAAGCTTCAGCGCCGCTTCCTTCATTTTTGCAAAATTATCACCGTCACCCGCTTCATTGCCAAGACTCCACATAAATATGCAAGGATTGTTTCTGTCCCTGAGCACCATTCTTTGCATTCTGTCCACAACAGCTCCCGTCCACACAGGATTGCTGCCGGGAACACCTTTTCTTCTTACGCCGTGCGTTTCAACTTCGCATTCATCCATAACATAGAAGCCGTATTTGTTGCACATATCATAAAAATAAGGATCATCCGGATAATGAGATGTTCTGATTGCATTGATATTATTCTGCTTCATAATGTCAAGATCCTGCTGATAGCGTTCTTTCGGAACTGCCCAGCCGTGGTCTGCATCAAAATCGTGGCGGTTTACACCTCTTATCATCAAAGGCATGCCGTTAAAATAAATCTTTTCGCCTTTGATTTCAACCTGCTTGAATCCGACATCGCAGGTTTTCACAGCAAAAACACTTTCATCTGTTCTTAAACGCATAACCAGTTTATAAAGATTCGGTGTTTCGGCAGACCATTTTTCGGGATTTTCAACATCAGCCACAAATTTTGCGGTTGCACCGGCTGATTCAATAAACAGCTTGTTAACACCGATAATAATTTCATCACCCGCCGGCGAAATAAGCTTTGCTTCAACCGTTACATCGCCTTTATAGGCCCAGTAATTATTGATTTCCACATCAAGCAGTACCGTTGCGTTTTTATAGAAATTATCAAATTTTGTTCTGAAATAAAAATCCCTTAAACAAACAGCGCTTTCGGCATAAAGGTAAACCTCTCTGTAAATGCCGCACAGCCACCACATATCTTGATCTTCAAGATAAGTTCCGTCTGAATATCTGTATACCTTTGCGGTAACAATATTTTCCTCATCATATCTTAAAAATTTTGTTATATTAAATTCATGCGGCGTCATTGAACCCTGACCGTAGCCGACAAACGAACCGTTAACATAAACTTCAATCGCAGCCTTTGCCGCACCGAAGTGAATAAATATTTCCCTTCCCGCCCAGGAATTGTCAACATTGAATTTACGGCGGTAAAAACCGATTTCCTGCATTCTGCGGTTGATATGCGGTATTCTGTGACGGCTTCGGCTTATTGCTCTCGGAAATGTGCTGGCATAATAATACGGCACGGAATAACCTTCCGTCTGCCAGACTGACGGCACATTTATTTCATCCCATTCAGAATCATTGAAGCTCATTCTTTCAAAACCGTCCGGCTGGTTTTTAATACCTCTTTGCCAGTAAAACTTCCACAAACCGTTCAGAGACTGCTTATATCTGCTTTCACTGCCTGACAAAGCTGATTCCATATCATCAAACGGCATTGCAATAGCATGACCGTTTTCCTTGTTGATTTTAAAAACAGAGGGATCTTCCCAAAATTGCTTATCCATAAGTATTTACCTACCTTTATTTACTAATTTATATATTATCATATATTTGTTTAAAGGTCAACAAACTTGAATATAGACAAATTTATGCAGATTTGTTATACTGTATTTAATAAATTTTATATAACTAAATCTTTGGAGGTTTTATTTTGATAGTCAGAGTAAACAGCACCAATATTGATGAATACGAGGATTTTATAAAAAAACATCCTAAGGGGCTCTTTCAGCATTCTTCAAAATGGGCAAAAGTTAAATCCGCCTGGAAATGGGAAGCAATTATGCTGAAAAATGAAAACGGAAAAATTATCGGCAGTGCCGCCGTTTTAATACGGTTTGTACCGGTTATTAAATATTCGCTTTTCTATGTATGCCGCGGTTTTGTGGCAGATGAAAATGATTTTGAAACTTTTGACAGTCTGTTTGACGGACTTTTGCAACTTGCAAAAGAATATAAGGCATATTGTATTAAAATAGACCCTGAAATTGTTATACAAAACAATCATTACAAAAAACATTTGCTGAACAAAGGCTTTAAAGAGCTTAACGCAGGCTGTATGGATTTTGAAAATGTTCAGCCGCGGTTTGTATATTGCTTTGATTACAATCATTTATCAGAAGAAGAGCTTTTGCTTACATTTAAAGCAGATTACAGAAACAGAATAAGAAAAGCGCCGAAAAAAGGTGTTGAAGTTAAAATTATGGGACCGGAAGCCCTTGACGATTTTGTGCGTATCATGCATGAAACAGGAGAAAGAGACGGTTTCTCAACAAGACCCAGAGTTTACTTTGAACAAATCCTTAACTGTATGGGAGAAGATGCACGTCTTTATATGGCATATTATAACGGACAGGCTATTGCAGGCACAATTGCGATAAAATGGGGAAAAAACGTTATGAAATATCAGTATGGCGCCTCATCAAACGCACACAGAAATGTTTATCCCAACTATGCTCTTCAGTGGGCAATGATGCAGTGGGGTATGGAATGCGGATGCGAAGTATATGATTTCGGCGGTATAAGCGGAGACTGTCAGAATCCGGACAACCCTCATTACGGTCTGTGGAGATTTAAACACGGCTTCGGCGGATATATGAAAGAATTTATCGGTGAATTCGACTATATAATAAACAAACCTGTATACACCCTTTACAACCTTGCAATGAAAATAAAGAAGTAATAAAAATGAGCAGATATATAATTGATAAAGCAAAATTAATTGAAAATATAGAAATAATTAAAAACAAGGCCGGCGTTGAGCTTATCGGCGTAGTAAAAGGAAACGGTTACGGCTTCGGAATTTCCGAATTCACATCGGTTCTTAAAGAAAACGGTATAAAAACCTTTGCAGTAACAGAGGTTTCGGATATTCCCGTTCTGAAAAAAATATTGGATGACGAAAAGATTCTTGTAATGCGCTCTACCTGTATTGAAGAGGAAGCCAAAATAATTGCCGAAAACGGCTGTATTGCAACAATCGGTTCATCTGAAGCCTGCCATGTTATGAATAATGTTTCGGCACAGCTTGGTGTGAAAACAAAATGCAATCTTAAAATTGACACCGGCATGGGCAGATACGGATTTATGCCCAGTGAAGTAAACAATGCCATTGCATGTTATAAAGCCGAAAATCTTGAATTTATCGGCGCTTATACACATTTTTCAAAGGCTTTTAACGATACAGCCCTTACAAAAGCCCAGGTTGTTTTATTTAAAGATACGATGAAGCAGATTGAAAACGCAGGATGCTCTGTCGGAACTTTGCACTGTGCAAATTCCCCTGCTTTGCTGAATGTTGAAAATGTGTGCCTTGACGCTGTAAGAATAGGTTCTGCTTTTACCGGAAGAGTTATTGCAAAAAGCGCATCTGCACTCAATCGCCTTGGCTCACTGGAAGCGGAAGTAATTGAAATAAAAACCGTACCGGCAGGATATTCAATAGGATATTCGGGAAGCTTTACAACCAAACAAGAAACAAAAATAGCCATTGTCCCCTTTGGTCATTATGACGGCTTCGGTCTTACACAGGAAAAGGAAGAAATCAATTTCAGATATGTTCTTTCCATAATAAAACAGTTTTTGATGAAAAAGAAAACATACGTTGAAATAAACGGCAGAAAATACCGTGTAATCGGAAAAATAGGGCTTTCGCACACGGCTGTAGATATTACCGGCTCTGATGTAAAAACAGGAGACACGGCAAAAGCGGATATATCCCCCCTTCTTGTTAATCCGAGAATCGAACGAATATACAGATAAACAAAACGGCGTACAAAATGTACGCCGTTTTTATATTGTTTAGCAATGGTTGATAACCCCCGGTTCTACCGGGGGGGAATAGAAAGCTTCAGTAAAAATAAAACCGCCGAGCTTGAAGCAAGGCGAGAGTTTTGGCGAAAAAATAACCTCGCAGTATAATAACCTCACGAAATAATAGCTAAATCAAAGATTTAGATTATTTCGGAGAACATTGCCTCAATCTGTTTCGCATTTGCATGCTCACAGATTTCTGTAAATAGAAACGGTTTGGCAGCCGAGTTACTAAAATACAGGAGGTTAAAAACAATGATAAAGAAAAATGGAAACAATGAA
>CAOKRT010000009.1 GCA_948471205.1 uncultured Oscillospiraceae bacterium
GAAGCTTTCTATTCCCCCCCGGTAGAACCGGGGGTTATCAACCAT
This sequence comes from uncultured Oscillospiraceae bacterium, assembly GCA_948471205.1. Taxonomy (GTDB): domain Bacteria; phylum Bacillota; class Clostridia; order Oscillospirales; family Acutalibacteraceae; genus Eubacterium_R. The sequence continues at coordinate 46 of CAOKRT010000009.1, forward strand.
TGCTAAACAAGAATAAAAGCTCTATACAAAAAATGTATAGAGCTTTTTCATTCTAACGGTAAAAGCAAATTTCTTTACGTAAAAGCTTTGTTTAAAACATTGTTCAAAACTATGTCAATATTGTTGAAAACCAATAAATTTATTTAGAAATGCTTGTTTATTTTTCCAAATATTGTGTAAAGGTAAAAAACTTGATTAAACAAGTTATAAACAATTTTAAAAAACACAATACAAATACGCAAAAATTATCAATATGTATATATGCAAAAAGGGCAGAAATTTCTGCCCTTTAAAAATTATTATTTTTTGAAAAAGCTTACGATGTCGCTGAAAGTATCATCATCGTTTTCAGAGAAGCTGCTTGGAGCCGGAGCTTCAATATTTACGGTTACAGGCGGCTCAACATCAAGATTTGCTGTTGTTGATTTAATAGGAGCACCCGGACCCTTATCGCCGAAACGTGTTGCAATAACCGTAATTACCATTTCGTCTTCAAGATTTTCATCAAAGTTTGCACCCCAGATAATTTCACAGTCAGGATGCACTGCATTCATAACAATTGTGGAAGCAGCATCAATTTCCTCAAGACCGATATCTGTTGAAGCAGTGATATTAAGAAGCACACCGCGTGCACCGTCAATAGAAGTATTGAGAAGCGGGCTTGAAATTGCCTGCTGTGCTGCGATTTCTGCTTTGTCCTTGCCTTTGCCATGACCCACGCCCATGTGTGCATAGCCTGCTTCCTTCATAATTTCGGTAACATCGGCAAAGTCTGAGTTTACAAGACCTGTTGCATTAACAAGATCTGAAATAGACTGAACGCCCTGACGAAGAACATCGTTGGCAATTTCAAAAGCATTAAGAAGTGTGATTCTTTCTTCTGTTACAAATTTAAGATTTTCATTCGGAATTACCATAAGAGAATCAACATACTGTGCAAGTTCTCTGATACCTTCCTGTGCCTGATCCATACGGCGCTTGCCTTCAAACGCGAAAGGCGTTGTAACAACACCAACAGTAAGAATACCCATATCTTTTGCAATCTTGGCAACTACCGGAGCTGCGCCGGTGCCTGTGCCGCCGCCCATTCCTGCAGTAATAAATACCATTTCTGTTCCCGAAAGAATATCTGTAATTGCTTCACGGCTTTCTTCTGCGGCCTTTGTTCCGATTTCAGGTTTAGCACCTGCACCGCGGCCCTTTGTTGATTTTTCACCGATAAGAATTTTATGCGAAGCAACAGACTTTGTAAGAGCCGGCTTATCGCTGTTAATAGCAATAAACTCAACATCCTGAATATTGCAATGAACCATACGGTTAACTGCGTTTCCGCCGCCGCCGCCTACGCCAACTACTTTAATAGAAACTACTTTTGTGTCATCTGTATCAATTTCATATCTTCCCATATTTTAATTCTCCTTATGTATTTTATCTTCATTAACTATAAATTAGCCCATATCTGTATTGTAACAGTATTGTAATCTTTTTGCAATATTTTTTTTGGATTTTTCTAAATAAGTTTTCTAAACTTTTTTCTTTAAGAATTTATAGGTTTGTTAAATATGCACAAATTCGTTGATTTTGGAAAATTTTTCTTTCACAAAAAATTTTTTTAGCTTTACACTTATTCTTCTGTAAAGTAAATCTGCTTACCGGTTGAAATATTCAGCCTTCCTTTAACTTCGCCGTTCTTATTTTCAAGTTCTTCACAGGCGGCAAGGCATTTATATAATTTACTTTCCAGATTACTGCAGTCGCCGAGTTCCAAAACAATTCTGTTTTTATAAAGAAGCGAATTATTGTTTTTATCGGAACTTTTTATTTGTGAAATATCGTTTAGTCCAACCGATTTTATTGCTTCTGCAATACTTTTTATACATCCAAGCGTATCCGGATTTTCAAATTCAACTAACGAACCCGGATTAGAGCCTACAATAAGAACATCGCTTATAACCGTTGCATCTGCCGGACTTTCTTTTGCAGCATTTTCAAGCACCTTTAAATTATCATCCAACAGCACATATGTGCCGTCATCATTTAAAACCGAATAAGCACAAACCGCATCCTGAATCTGAATATGCAGCGTACCCGGCAATTTTCTTTTAAATTTTACATCATATATATACGGAAGCAGTTCTGTAAGCTTTTCCCTGTTTTTTTCTTTATCTATAAGAAACAGATTGCCGCCTGTTTCAATTTCACAAACCTGTTTAATCTGCTCCTGCGTATAAATTCCACTTCCGGAAATATTGATATCCGTTATTTTAAAAAACACTGTAAGCGATAATACCGTTCCGATAACACTTACTGCCAGCAATACACCCAGGGTTATAAGTACGTTTCTTACACTGTTTTTGAGTCTTCGTTTTTTGTTCTGTTTTCTTCTTATTTCATTTTTTGTATACTTATTGCCGGAATTCGGCTTTGCTGCACTTAACTGACTTTCGCTGAAGTCATATTTCTTTCTTGGCGGTTCAATATCAAAGTCTAAATTAAGCGCAGGAACTGTTTTTTCCCTATCCGTTTTGGATTTCGCATTTTTTGCTTTCTTCGATTGCTTTTTCATTGTCTGTCCTCTTGATATCCGCACCGATACGTGCAAGATTTTCTTCTATTTTTTCATATCCTCTGTCTATATGATAAATATCACCTACAGTGGATTTTCCTTCTGCCGAAAGCGCCGCTATTACCATGGAGGCGCCGCCGCGCAGGTCTGTGCAATAAACATTTGCACCGTAAATATTTTTCACTCCGCTGATTATTGCGCTTCGGTCATTCACTGTTATGTCCGCACCAAAGCGGTTCAGTTCACTTATATGCTTAAATCTGCTTTCAAATATACTTTCGTTTATTACGGTTGTTCCGTAAGATTTTATCAAAGCCGCCATAACAACAGACTGGCAGTCTGTCGGGAAGCCCGGATACGGCATTGTTTTAATCATTCTTACCCTTTTAAGCCGTTTTGGAGAAACAATTTTTAAATCGTTTCTGTCTACATACAGTTTACAGCCCATTTCCATAAAAACAGGCATAACCGGCGATAAATGTTGAGAGCGAATGTTTTTAATCACCAGTTCATCGGCACATGCGGCAGCAGCACTCATATAGGTTGCCGCAACCACTCTGTCGGGAATGATGGAATGTGCACACGGATAAAGACTGCTGACGCCTTCTATTTCAATTGTGCCTTCGCCTGCCCCGAAAATTTTTGCGCCGCATGAATTAAGAAAAGCGGCAAGGTCTGATATTTCCGGTTCACGCGCAGCATTTATAATTGTGGTTTTTCCTTTTGAAACAGCCGCAGCAATAATAATATTCTCTGTTGCGCCGACACTTGGAAATGTCAAAATGATTTTTGCTCCGTGACTGTTCTGATTTTTACAGCAAAGGCAGTTTCCGTTTTCCGTAATAACCGCACCGAGCTTTCTGAGCGAGCTTAAATGCAGGTCAATCGGTCTTATGCCTATATCGCATCCGCCGGGATAACAGATATATGCTTCTTTTGTTCTTGAAAGAAGAGAACCCAAAAAAATAATAGAAGATCTCATTTCTCTCATCATTTCTTCAGGTATGGTATTTTCGGTTATTTCATTTGCATCAACAATCAGGGTGCTTTCTTCTCTTTTTACTTTAGCGCCAAGATATTCAAGTATTCGTATTGATGCATCCACATCTGTAAGCTGCGGCACATTATGTATTACGCTGATTCCTTTAATAAGCAATGTTGCTGCAAGTATCGGAAGCACCGAATTTTTTGCCCCGTGCACCGAAATCTCGCCCTGCAGTTTCTTTGCGCCGTTAATAATTAATTTTTCCAAATATTCCACCTACCGTGCATAGTTTAGATTTTCTTCTCTATACTATGCCGTTTTCGGCGGAATGCTAAAACTATTTTATAAGACTTAATATGATTTCCGCAATCTTTTCTCTTGAGTTGGTAATTGCCATATTACGTGCATTCTTTTCAATCTTTTTAAGTTCCTCTTTATCTGAAAGCAGATTATCCAAAAGAGCTTTCAGTGATTCGGAAGTTAAATCTTTTTCCTGTAAAATTCTTGCCGCATTGCGGTTTACAAGCGCCATAGCGTTATGATACTGGTGATTTTCCGCAACATACGGACTTGGTATAAGAATAGAAGCCTTGCCAAGCGCCTCAATTTCCGAAAGAGTAGATGCACCGGCTCTGACTATAACCACATCCGCCGCAGCCATGCATATATCCATATTATCTATATAGCGGCGCACTTCCACTGTTCCGCGCCTGCCGTTTTCAAATCCGGCCTGTTCAAATTTCTCAAGAAATTCCGTTCCGTTTGTGCCGATGGAATGTATAAAACAGCATTCCCCTTTATCTGCATTTTCAACAAGTATATCAAACATTGCGTCATTAATAGGCTTGGCACCCAAAGAACCGCCGAAAGAAAGTACAAGCGGCTTATCCTTTGGAATTCCAAGCTGTGCCCTTGCAAAATCCTTGTCAGCATTTATTATTTCACCGCGTACGGGAAGTCCGGTTATAATCACTTTCTTACTGCCCGAAAAATGCTTTGCCGCATCCTCTACAGCCGCCATAACCCTGTCTGCCTTTTTTGCAAGGGTTTTGTTGGTTATACCCGGAAATGCATTTTGCTCATGAATACAGGTTGGTATTCCCATCTTCGCCGCCTGTTCAATAACCGGTCCGGAAACATAGCCGCCGAAACCGACACATACATCAGGCTGAAAGTCCTTTAAAATTTTTTTGGATGCAGAACTTGACTGTGCAAGACGAACAACCGTTTTTACATTGTGAACAACTGCACTTGGTGAAAATGAGCGTCTGAAACCGCTGATTTTAATTGTTTTAAAATCAAAACCTGCATTCGGAACAAGACGGGCTTCCATATGATCCGCAGTTCCCACAAAAAGTATTTCAGCATCTTTATGCTGTTCTTTTATATAAGAAGCCACAGCAATAGCAGGGTTAATATGACCTGCCGTGCCTCCGGCTGCGAAAAGAATTTTCATAATTGTTAAACCTTTCTTTGATTTGCTTTTCTTGAAACACTCAGTACCACACCCATTTCAAACAGCAGCATCATAAGCGCTGTGCCGCCGTAACTGAAAAACGGAAGCGAAATACCGGTATTCGGAATGGAATCTGTTATAACCAAAAGATTCAGCACAGTCTGTATTCCTATCTGTGCCGTTATTCCCATCACAAGCAAAAATCCAAATCTGTCTCTTGCTTTCATCGCAATCTGAATGCCTCTGAAAACCAGCAGTGCAAACAGAAGAATAATAACAGCCGCACCTATAAAGCCAAGTTCTTCGCATACAATTGAAAAAATAAAGTCGTTCTGCGGTTCGGAAACATACATATATTTCTGTTTTGAATTGCCCAAACCCACTCCGAACAATCCGCCTGAACCGATAGCATAAAGCGAATTGTTTATCTGCCATCTGCCGCCGAGCGGCTCAAATTCTTTATCAGTAAAAGCCTGCAGTTTTGCCTGAACATAATCGGGCATCATTTTCGGAAACATAAAAACCACAAGAACAATTGCGACAACAGCTATCACACCAAGCCAGAATATCCAGCTTTTTGTGCCGCCGGAAAACATGATAGATGCACCGAGCACAAACATCAGAATCATGCCCGAAACATGGTTTTCCAATGCAACAAGACCACAGTAAGCGCCTATAAGAACAAGCGGAATAAATATACCGTAAAGAAATGTTGAAATCTGATTGCTGAACTTGCAGAAATAGGTTGCCAGCGTTACAACCAGTGCAAATTTACCTATTTCCGACGGCTGAAATGTTAAAGGACCTATCGGAATATAACGTTTAAAGCTTTCTCCGCTTGATGAACTCTTATTCGTGTGGTAAAAAAGAACAATAACTAACAGAATAAATCCTACTATATAAATAATATGTGCATATTTCTTATAGATTTTATAATCAAGCTTTGACGCTGCAAGCATTGCAATAACACCCACAACAGCAAATACTGCCTGCTTTATAAAAAACGAATACGAATTTTCACCTTTAAAATACGCCGTAGGATAGGATGCTGAAAGAAGCATAACAAGCCCGATTGCAAGCAATATCATTACAAGAGCAAAAAAAGGAACGTCAAATCCTCCAAGTATCAGCCATTCGGAAATTTTTGATTTTTGAAATGAAGCCCTCTTATTTTCAGAATTATTTTCCCTTTTGCGGTTTCTTCTGTTAAATTGATTATCTGCAGATTCCTCGCCGTAACGCGGATAACGCACCGGCGGTGTAAGTCTGTCTGCCATAACAGCACCTCTTTAATTATAAATTTTTATCAATTACATTTCAAAGCCGAAATATACCAACGCAATTGCCGCAGCACAGCCCAATGCATTAATAATTGAAAATACAATACATATTTTCTTTTCTTTCCATCCGCACATTTCAAAATGGTGATGTATCGGCGCCATTTTAAATACGCGTTTTCCGTGTGTCAGTTTGAAATATCCAATCTGAATAATATCGCTCATGGTTTCACAAACATAAACAATTCCTATCGGAAGAAGCAGAATCGGGCATTTGATACAAAAGCCGAGAGCCGCTACAAATCCGCCAAGGAAAAGCGAACCTGTATCGCCCATAAATGTTTTTGCCGGATTCCAGTTCCAGCAAAGAAAGCCGCAAACACCGCCAAGCAATGCGCCGGAAAGAACAGCAAGACCTGTAAACTGCTGAATTGCAGCAATTACAATAAAAGCGATTGCTGCAGTTACCGTAACGGAAGAACAAAGCCCGTCTATTCCGTCTGTAAGATTAACCGAATTCGTGCAGCCGTAAATAATTACAATGGAAACGACCCAGAAAACAACGGAAGTAAATACGCTTTTTTCAAAATCTATTGTTCCCACAAACGGAACATTCCATACGGTATTATGCGAAAGCCAAAGCGTGGCAACGTATGAAACGGTAATGATAAACTGACCAAGCGTTTTCTGCTTTGCCGAAAGACCTTTATTTCTTTTAAGCTTTATTTTAATAAAATCATCTAAAAATCCAACAATTCCGCAGCCTAAGGCAAGCAAAACGCTGGCAATGACAAGAATATTTTCTCTGTTGCTTACCATTTCCGAAAAATCCGTCTGAAGATTTCCGCCGTTGGAAATAAACACTGCTGCGGTAATGATAACGGAAACAATAATACCTATTATAAACATCAAACCGCCCATAGTCGGGGTTCCCTGTTTTGATTTGTGCCATGAAGGTCCGATTTCAAGAATTGTCTGCCCGAATTTAAGTTTTCTGAGCCACGGAATAATTACAAAGCCGAGCGCCGCTGTAACGCCAAAAGCAATTACTATACTAATCAATACTGCCACTGTTAAATTCATTTAAGATTCCCACCTTTTATATATTTCTGAAATAACATCCTCAAGATGCATTCCCCTGCTTGCTTTAAAAACAATAACATCGCCTTTTTCAGCAATATCATAAAGTTTGTCAGTCAAATCGGATTTGCTTTCAAACATATAAACATGTTCAAGATTTTTTGATTCGGCACCGTCTGCAATATACTTTGCATCTGTTCCGGTGCATAAAAGATAATCAACATGAAACTGTGCACACATTTCGCCAACGGAAAAATGCGCTTTTTCGGAATAATCTCCAAGTTCAAGCATATCTGATAAAACAGCTATTTTTTTATTTCCTTTTGTTGAAGAAAGCGTTTGCAGAGCCGCCCGCATGGAATCCGGCGAAGCATTATAGCAGTCTTCAATACAGATTATACCGTTTTTAACAACGCTTTTCTGCCGCATGCCTTCAGGCTTGTAACAGCTCAGCGCATTTGCAGATACAGTTCCGTCCACACCAAGAAAATATCCGACGGCGAAAGCGGCAAGTGCATTATAAACATTATGTATACCTATAACAGGAATACTTATTTTTTGCTTTTTTCCAAAATATCTTACTGTAAATTCAGTGTTTCCGTTTTCTTCGTTTATATGCTCCGCCTTGAAATGTGCATCACAGTTTATTCCGTAAAAATAAACCTTGTGTTTATCTGATTTTACTGTGGAAAGCAAATCGTTGTCGCCGTTCAGTATAAGCGGTGCATTTTCCTTCAGTCCCTCAAGCATTTCAAGCTTCGCTTTCAGAATACCTTCCCTTGAGCCCAGATTTTCAATATGGGAAACACCTATATTGGTTATAAGTGCAATTGTCGGCTGTGCCGCTTCGGCAAGCCGCCTGATTTCACCGAAATGATTCATTCCCATCTCAATTACAGCAGCTTCAACATCATTATTTATCTGAAAAAGCATTTGCGGCAATCCGATTTCATTATTAAGATTTCCAAGCGTTTTAATAGAATTATATTTTGCATTAACAACAAGATGCGTAAATTCTTTTGTTGTTGTTTTGCCAACTGAACCCGTTAAACCAACAAGAGGAATATTAAATTTGCTTCTGTAATATCCGGCCAGCGTAAGCAAAGCTTTTGCCGTATCGTCCACCTTAATAAATGCGCCGCTGACCTGAATATCATTGCTGATCATTACCGCCGAAGCACCTTTTTCAATTGCTTCGCCTGCAAACTGATGCCCATCAAAGCGTTCTCCTTTTATGCATATAAAAAGGCAGCCCTTTGTTATCTTTCTTGTATCTATACAAACAGCATTGACTTCAGCTTCTTCGCTGAATGTGCCGCCGCATGCCTGTGCAATTTCAGACAGCTTTAATTTTTCCATTTTAATCACCTTATACAGTGTGACCGTTCACACTATTCTCCCAAAATTTCAGCAATAACTTCTCTTTCGTCAAAATGAATGGTACCTGTTGGCAAAATCTGATATGTTTCGTGCCCTTTGCCCGCAAGAAGAATAATATCATCCTTCTGTGCATTATCCATTGCCCATTTAATAGCTTCTTTTCTGTTTTCCACAACCGTATAAGGTGTTGAAACATCTTTCATACCTTCAAGAATATCTTTTATAATTTCGGTCGGATTTTCCGAACGCGGGTTATCTGACGTTACAACACAGAAATCAGACAGTTCTGCCGCAATTCTTCCCATTTTTGGTCGTTTTGTCTTATCTCTGTCTCCTCCGCATCCAAATACGGTTACAACCCTGTTATCTGCAATTTCCCGAAGAGAGGTTATTATATTTTCAAGTCCGTCCGGAGAATGCGCATAGTCAATAATAACCGTATAATCCGTATTAGTGGGCACAACCTCTATTCTTCCCTTTACACCGTTTGATTTGGAAATTGCCGAAATAACATCTTTATAATCTATTCCGATTGAAAGTGAAACCGCTGCCGCACAAAGTGAATTATAAACGGAAAACCTGCCGGGAATGGGGCATGTTACACGTCCTATGAAATCGGAAACCAGTTCATACTCCACGCCGTTTGACCTGAATCTTACATTTTTTGCGCAGTAATCTGCGTTATTGGTATTCACAGCATATGTTACGGTTTTGCACGGAAGATTTTCAACAATTTTCAATCCGTTTTCATCATCTGCATTTGTAACAGCAATTTCTGAATTTTCAAAAAGCACGCGTTTTGAACGAAAATAATTATCCCATGTTTTATGATAATCAAGATGATCCTGTGTAAGATTTGTAAACGCGCCGATATAAAAGCGAAGTCCGTTTACACGTCCCTGTGCCAGCGCCTGTGATGAAACCTCCATAACACAGTATTCACAGCCTGCATTCACCATTTTTCTGAAAAGACCCTGCAGTTCATACGGATCAGGCGTTGTATACTTTGCAGGAAAAATTTCCTGTCCGATCATATTCTGAACAGTTCCGATTAACCCAACTTTTTTTCCGGTGTTTTCAAGAATTTGTTTAATCAGAAATGTGGTGGTGGTTTTTCCGTTCGTTCCCGTAAGACCTATCAGCTTCAGCTTATCGGCAGGATTGCCGAAGAAATTTGCACAAACAGAAGAAAACACAGCACGTGTATCAGAAACCATTACCTGCTTATCAAGTCCCAAATCCCTTTCGGTAACAACAGCCGCCGCACCCTTCTCTATCATTTCCCGTGCAACGGAATGGCCGTCAAAGGTATTTCCTTTAACACATACAAAAAGGCTTCCCTGTTTTACCAGCCTTGAATCCTGTGTTACATCAAGAACATCGGTATCCGAATAACTGCCGATAATGTCTATGCCTTTCATTATTTCTGATAATTTCATTAGTGTTCCCCCAATAACTTAGTTTGCCGAGAATAATTAATCAAGCACTGCATGATTTGATTTGAATGATACGGTAATTACCGTACCTATTGCCACTTCAGTATCTTTTGATTCACTCTGTTTATAAGCAACAACATTTGCACTTGTTGAATCGTTTCCTGAAATTTTAATATTAAGATTATGCGCTGAAGCAACTCTGTTTGCTTCGGAAATTGTCAGCCCTGTGAAATCAGGAACTTTTACAGTCTGCTCATCTGCATTTTCAGTATATAAAACCACTGTTCCGTTTCTCGGAATTTCACTGTCTGCCGATGGCGACTGTTTAACAACTTTTTTTCCGCTTCCGACTATTCTGCTTTTTAATTCAAGTGATGAAAGCTTCGATTTGGCTGTATCAACAGTATTTCCGGCAACACCGGGAACTTTAACTGCACGCTTTTCCATTTCATCAGCCGTATAGGACGGTTCTACGCCAAGCTGTTTCATGGATTCTTCCACAACAGAAGCAGCAACCGGGGCGCAGATTGTGCCGCCGCCCAAATCCTGGTTCGGTTCATCACAAATTATAATCATTGCCACTCTGGGATCATCCGTAGGCGCAATTGCCGAGAAGGAAATAATATACTTTTTCTTTTCGTTTTCGTTGTACTCTCCCAGCTTTTCTGAAGTACCGGTTTTTCCGCCAACCTTATAGCCTGAAACACGCGCATTTCTTCCGGTTCCGTTTTCAACAACATATGTCATCATATCAAGAACCTGTTTAGACGTGTTTTCACTGATAACCTGTCTTAATTGTGTTGGCTGTGTTTTGGAAATTGTGTTGCCCTGTGTATCTTTAATCTCAGATACAAGATACGGCTTTAACAGCTTACCGCCGTTTGCAATTGCCGATAAAGCTGTGCACATTTGAATAGGGCTTACGTTGTTTGTCTGTCCGAAAGAAGCTGATGAAAGTTCTACAATACCGTACTGGTCTTCTTTGTAAAACTGCGGAGCAGCTTCACCGGGAAGATCTATGCCTGTTCTTTCGGTAAATCCGAAGCCGTCAAAATATTTGAAATAGTTATGCACACCAAGCTTCTGACCAATGGTAATAAAGAACGGGTTGCAGGAATTTCCCAAACCCTGTGTAAGATTCTGTGTGCCGTGACCGGAATGAACATGGCATTTAATGTTCCAGTCTGCAACCTTTATGGAACCTGTGCAGGTAAAGGAAGTGTTAAGATTAACAACATTTTCCTCAAGCGCTGCGGCAGACATAAAGGTTTTGAAAACAGAACCTGTTACATAAGTATCTGAAACTGTAAAGTTTCGCCACTGTTTCTGAATATAAGCGCTTTCAAGTTCTGCTTTTTTATCGGTATCAGTCTCTTTTTTTATTTCCTCTATGTATTTATCATAAACAACAGTTCTGGGATTATTGCAGTCATAGCTTGGAAGCGATGCCATAGCAAGCACAGCACCTGTCTGGACATCCATTACAACACCGTAAGTACCCTTCGCATCATATTCCTCAAGAATATCCTGAAGTCCGGTTTCAAGCGTATGCTGAATAGAGCTGTTTAACGAAAGCACCAGTGAATTTCCGTCTTCTGCCGCAATGGTTGTTTCAAAATCATCAGATATAGATTTGGAAGCCGCGTCAGCTACCGTAATAATTCTGCCGTTAACACCCTGAAGCTCTTCATCGTAATAAGCCTCTATTCCTTCCAGTCCCTGGTTATCGGAACCGACAAAACCAAGCACAGGCGAAGCCAGCTTGCCGTAAGGATAATATCTTCTGGTTGTTTCTTCAAAGCCAAGACAATTGCGCAGACGGTATTGTTTATTTTCTTCGGCATCCATAAATTCAGCAATTGCTTTTCTGATTTTGTATTCAACCTTGCGTTCAACAACTACATATTTACCTTCTTTGTGTGTTTTTTCAACAAGTTCATCCCTTTTGGCGCTGTCATATTCAAGAACATCTGTAAGCATATCAACAAGTATGCTTCTGTTTTTATCCGTAATTTTTGAAGGGTCAATAAAAATATCATAAACCGTTGCCGACTGCGCAAGAACATTTCCCTGACTGTCATATATTGTTCCGCGTCTTGCTTCAATTTCTCTGTCTGAAAGCTGCTGGTTCTGTGCCTTTTCGGAATATTCCTTCCCTTTCAGAATCTGAAAATAAAAAATGCGGGAAACACCGGCACCCAAAAGAAGCGCAATAACAAGAAACATAATAAACGCTCTTGATGTGCACAGCTTTTTAAATCTATTCATCGCATTCCCACCTTTATATATTTTTTAATTTATATATTATAATATTAATATTTTAGAGAGTTAAGAAAAATTCCTAACTCTCAATACATAATACGGAATATTATTACCGAATATTACTTTTTAATTTTCTGCAGGCACGGCAACATCAGCATCCGCATTCTGCGCCTGCTCGTTTAATGATGCTTCCCGTGCATCTTTATATTTTTCAACATCTATATATCTTATCTGGTCCGACTGCAGCTTAACCATACCCAGCTTGTTTATCGCGTAATCCTCTATCTGCTCAATTGTAACGAGCGCTTCCAATTCCGCATTGGTGCATATATTCTGGTTTACTTCTCTTGAAAGCTCTGTTTTAAGACTGGCAATTTCACGTGTGCATTCATTTTTCATTGCATATGTAAACAGCATGCTGAACAGCATTACCGCAGCAACAGCAAGCACCGAAAGAATAATAAAAGCCTGTTTCCGTGCAAATCTTTGGCTTTGAATAAGTTCTGAACGGCTTTTTAATTTTTCGTTGGTTGTTACAGTAAGTTTTCTTCTGCGGCTCGGCGCAGGAATATCCGGCGTTACATCCGGAGCAATTTTAGGTGCAGCGGATGAACGCATCTGACTGAAGGCATTTACCGCACTTCTTGTTTCAAAATCAATCCCAACGGAATAACGGCGAAAATCTCTTGCATTTGTCATTTTCATTCATCCTTTCATTTAATACTTAATATTTTTTAAACGCTCTGAGGCGTGAAGATCTTGCCCTTGGATTTGCGGCAAGTTCCGCTTCGCTCGGCGCTTTTGATTTAAACGGCAGTTCACCCTTGGGTCTGCTGCCGCAGATGCAGACCGGAAACTCTTTCGGGCATATGCAGCCCCTTGTCCATTCTGCGAATTTTTCTTTTACAATTCTGTCTTCCAGCGAATGGAAGGTTATAACAGCAATAATTCCTCCGGGGTTAAGACATTCAAAGGCATTGTCCAAAGCTTCTTTAAGCCTGTCCAATTCGCCGTTAACCTCAATTCTGATTGCCTGAAAGGTTTTTCTTGCAGGATGTCCCTTTTTCAGTTCTTTCGCAGGCATAGAGCCCTTAATAATATCAACAAGCTGAAATGTTGTTTCAACTTTACCTATCTCTCTTGCTTTAACAATGTTTTTTGCAATCGCACGGCTGTATTTTTCCTCGCCGTATTTCCAAATGATTTCCGCAAGGCTTTGCTCATCATATGCATTCACAACATCATAGGCAGACAAACCTGATTTGGACATTCTCATATCAAGCGGTGCATCCTGATGAAAGGAAAATCCCCTTTCTCCGTTATCAAGCTGAAAAGAACTGACTCCCAAATCAAGAAGCATACCGTCTATTTTATCAATATGCAAATCTGCAAGCACCCGTTTTATATCTGAGAAATTGCTTTGAACAATGGTAACATTGGGCAGATTGCCGATTCTTTCATTCAAAACCTTAATCGCATCCGGGTCCTGATCTATTGCTATAAGCCTTTCAGCGGTTTTAGCAATTTCTCTTGAATGTCCGCCGCCGCCGGCTGTTCCGTCTGCAATAATTTTATTTTCATTTAATTCAAGTGCTGCCACAGCTTCATCAAACAAAACACTTTTGTGATTAAAGTCCATACTCATCAAGAATATCCTCTACTTCTTGTTCGTCTATGCTGTTAAGCTGCTCATTGAATAAATCACAATTCCAGATTTCAATTCTTTTATTGTTGCCGAAAACTTCAGCTTCATTTTCATCCATAAGCTCAACCTGACGGCGAAGCTCTTCATTAAGATAAAGCCTGCCCTGACCGTCAAGACTCATTTTCTCTGCGTTGGCAGAAAAGAAAAATTCAAGTTGTTTTCTTTTTTTCTGATTAACTGTGGTGCGTATTTTATTCATAAATTCATTCCACTCTTCCATAGGATAGAGAGCCAGACATTTGCCGAAGCCACGGGACGCAATAAATTCCTGACCGAGTGATGCACGCATATTGGCAGGAATAGAAATTCTGCCCTTGGAATCAATTTTATACGCCTTATGGCCAACGAAATATTCGTCCATTCTTGCTCTCCTCCTTTCGTAAAATGGGAAAATCCTTTAAAAAGTAACATTTACATGTTATTTTGTGGGAAAAACATTGAATTTTATGGGATAAGCTACCACTTGATTACATTATATAAGGCATTTTCCCCATTGTCAAGCATAATTTAATTTGTAACAGAATTGTAACAATCATTGTTTGATGTCTGATTATATGTTATACTGTTGAACATGGAGGTAAATTATAATGTCTGATTACAAAACTACATGGGGTCAGAAAATCGGATACGGCATCGGCGCCGTTGGATTAGACCTTTCGTACGGATTATTTTATTCCTATCTTTCGTACTATTTATCAAGTGTTTTAGGAATTAAAGAAGCATTTCTGCTGCTGCTAACTCCGCTGGCAAGAATATGGGACGGCGTAAACGATCCTATAATGGGAACCATCGTAGACAACACAAAAACAAAAATGGGAAAATACAGACCATGGATTCTAATCGGCGCAATATCCAATGCTGTTGTTTTGTCGCTTCTGTTTACATCCTTTGGTATGAGCGGAACAAAACTGTATATATACATTGCAGTTATGTATGTGCTTTGGGGCATGACAAATACAACGGCAGATATACCTTACTGGTCTATGGTGCCAAGCTTTACAAATGATCCTAAAGACAGAAATATGATTGCAACGGTTGCAAGAACCTTCAGCGGACTGGGCCAGGGACTTATCACGGTTTTAACACCGATTGTTCTGCCAATGCTTTCATCGGGAATGACAACTGCAGACGGATACAGTGCATCCGGGTTCTCCAAATGGGCTGTTATATGCGGTATATGCCTTGTTCTTTTCTCGTTTATCTGCGTTTTATCAACCAAAGAACGAAACGTTGTTTACAACAAGGAAAAATTCAGCTTTAAACAAATGTTTAAGGTAATTGCTAAAAACGACCAGCTTGTTGTATTTATGATATTTGCTATGATTTCAAATGCCGGCTGGTATTTAACAAGCGGAACAGCCGTTTATTACTTCACAGATGTTTTAGGAAAAAGCACTGCACAAAGCCTGTTTTCAACAATCGGCGCAGTCGGTTCGGTTTTGGGTTTGCTTGTTATCCCCATTCTTTCAAAAAAACTGTCAAACAGAAAAATTTATCAGATATCACTTATTATGGCTATTTTCGGATATGTTTTGATGTTTATATTCGGTCCTGTACTGAAAATTACAATTGCTCTTGATTTAAGCTATATAATCGCAAGTATCGGAATCGGATCCATGTTTGTTGCACAAACGGTTTTCCTTGCAGACATCGTTGATTACGGAGAATATAAAACAGGAAACCGAAATGAAAGCATAACCTTTTCAATGAAGGGCTTTCTTCAAAAAATGGCATATACTATTCAGACTATATTCCTATTCGGCGGACTGGGAATTATGAATTACAACAGTCAGATAACAACCGGCAATATTAATGAAGCAACAAAAAATGCAATCGGAATAATCTGCTTCGGTGTACCGCCTGTTCTTATTCTTATTTCTCTGATTGTTTTCAGTACAAAATTCAAGCTTCACGGCGAATTAAGACAAAAGGTTCATGATTATATTTCGGAAAAAAGAATTGATAATCAGAATCAATAACAGAAAAAGCCAGATGAAATTTCATCTGGCTTTCATTTTTTATCTGTATTTAATTATTTACGCGCATAAAAGGCAGACACATGAAAACACACTGTATCATGTATCTGCCTTTATCACTTGGATTATACGCAATAACAAGGAAAAATCCCCTGTGCTTTCGCACAGAGGATTTTATTATTGTCAGCTAATCGCTTATTAGCGCTTGAAACCTCTTTCAGCAAGAAGTGCATCATCTGCCGGGAAGTGGTTATCGTAAAGAATTGTAAGAGCAGCGCCTCTGTCTTTAAGAACAGCGATTGAAGCATGTGTAAGATTGATATTAACAACCATGTTGTAATCAGCTTCAACAATTTCGCCTGAAGCAACATCAACCTTAACAACAGCCTTACCTGTTTCGTACATTACTTTACAGTTTTCTTCAATAGTACCTGATGCAAATGTTACACCAACATCCTGAAGAGTCTTATCAATTGCACCGAGTGAGTTGAAGAAATGACCCTGTGCATCCATACCTTTTTCGCTGAGATTAACAGCAACCGGAACAAGTGTTAAAGTAATTGTGCCGTCACTGTTTTCTGTTACATTGCATGCTGCAATATCTTCAGGAACTACTCTTGAAGTTGACAATGAAGCACCCTTTGAGTCAATATCGGAGTTAGGATCTCTGCTTGCGCAAGGAGGCAGACCGTTAACGTTTGGTTTGAATATACCGCCAAGAATAGGACCAACCAAACCGTCTACCATGGAGTTTGCCTTACCGTCTATAAGAAGGCTTCCCGGTTTAATCTGAAGTTTTTCATCACCAAGGAATTCATAGAATGTCCATGTTTCACTGCCTTCAACAGCAGAATATGTTTTTGTTTTTGCTTTTGTTTTATTGTAAGCTTCATTGTAGTAATTAACTACATCTGCAACTTCTTTAAATTCTACTCCGCCAAATGTGCCGGCAGTAAATACAACATCTGAAACACCATTATTTTCGCTTTCACCATCTGTTGTTGCGTTGACAGCAGTTGTAAGCTTGCCTAATTCACCTTTAATAGTAAAGCCAATGTAAAGTTCTCCAACAATGGCAACTACAAGAAGAATAGCAATTATGGTTTTAAATGCTTTTTCGGCTTTCTGGCCTTTAGAGCGATTCGCTTTTGCAGCTTTTTTCTCGGCTTTTGCAGCCTTTTTAGATTCTTTGCTCATATCTTATCTCCTTGTTCATTATTTTCTTTATTTGTTTCCTGTTCTTCGGAGGGATCCTCCGGAGGGTTTGGACCCTCCGGATTTTCCGGGTTTTCTTCATCGTCATTCTTTTTGAATAACAAGAATAAGAAGTATGCAAGAATAAGAACGATTATAGCAAATATTACCCAGTATACCTTGAATAACAAGCTTAAATCACCAAGATTAATCTTGCCTTTTGCATTCTTATCAGACTCATTTGCGTCATTGTCGTCAGAAATATCAAAGTTGAACAACAAGTTCATAAGACCTTCAATAACGCCGTCTACGTCCAGAGTTGTAAGCATTTCCAGAACAGTTTTGATCATATCTGCAACATCACCCGAGAGTCCGAGACCTGCAAGTAATTTAGAGATATTGTCAAGGTTGTTCTGTATTGTCTTGATAAGATAACGGAGAACTGTAATAAATACAGCAGCCTGATCTGCATTAATCTTCTTGCAATCCATCTGTTTGCCGAAGTATGTTCTTGCTGAACGGTAATTTACAATATCACCAAGACCTGCAAGAACTGCAAGGTCAATATCAGGAAGAACAATTCCAAGCGGCTGACCGCTGATCTTAATACCGGCAAGAATGCCGTTTACAAGACCTGCAAGATCAACATTATCAAGCATGGAAAGATCAAGATTCAGTGAATAAATCGGATCAATTTCATGAAGAATATTTGTTACAGGAGCTATGAGATTTTCTGCAATATCCTTAACGCCGCCATTGTATACAAAGTATGCAATATTCGGAAGCATTTTGGTTAATGCATCAATCGGTCCGCGTGTTAATTCTTCAACCTTGTCAAGCAATGGATTAAGAATATTGGTTAATACCTTATCCGTTGAAGCTTCTTTTGCATACTGCTGTGGTGATACAAGACTGCCCGGGTTAACACCAAGTGCTTCAAGAAGCGGAATAATTGCAGTATTATAACCGTTACCGCCCTTAATCTTGATAGAACCAAGAACAATTAAGTCTTCACCGGAAAGAATTACACGGAGAATTGGCTGAACCGGTCTGAGAATTGCGCTTAATGCGTTTACAAAGCCGTTTCTGTCGCCATCCTTGAAGCCCCAGTTGAGTGAATCAAAGTTAACTTCGCTCCACTTAGCGTGGCGGCCGATTTCTCTTGAAGCTGCGCCGTAATCCTTCAGGATTGATGAAACGCCGCTTGTTGAAACATCAAGGTCTACAACCTTGAGAACAGTGTTAAGATCAATACCGATATTAACATTCTCAATATTTGTATAGATAAGCTTAGCAAGTGTATTAATGATGCTGTTTGTATAAACAAGATCACCAAGAACAGACTGAAGCGAAATATTCAGGAACTGTCCAAGAAGACTGCTGATTGTTTCATCAAGCATTCCGATGGCTTCAAAGTATTCTTCTTTGCCTAAGTGTTCTGTGTATTCAACAGTTACTTTCTTGATATTCTTGAATGTCCACTGAACATTATCAAATGCTTCCAGCTTGAGAAGAATTGTAACAACAATCTTAGCCATGCCGTCTGCACCCTGCTTGAGAACATTGTTTATAATCTGTCCTATTGTGGAATCCTTTCCGCCTACAAGGTCAAACAGCATGCCCTTGTTTGCATCAAGAACTTTGAAGATGTATCTCAGAAGTGTCATCAGAACATCGCCCTGGTTTGCGTCAATAGCATTAGAGCTTAACTTGCCGCAGCCGCCAAGAACAGACCAATCAATGTTTGGAACTGTGATGCTGTATGATTTGCCGTTAATGCTGATATTCGTTAAGAATGTATTAACAAGCGGAATGATTTCATTCTGGATATTCTTCCAGGAGATATTAATATCAAGTACACCAAGTGTGCGTAAAAGTTTGAATACGAATTCAAATATGCTGTCTTTCGTTACAAGCTTAACAATCGGGCTAACAAGATTTGTTAACGGATAAATAAGTTCTTCAACGAAGTACTGTAAACCACCCTTATCCATGAAGTTTGCAATTGCCGGAAGAAGATCAAGAAGTTCTTCAATCGGATTAGCAAGGATTTCATCTACTCTGTCAAGAAGCGGATTCAGAATATTCAGTAAGAGATTATTTGAATTCTTAATTGCATCTGCCTTATACTGAGCGGCGCTTACTGTGGATACTCCAAGTACATCAAGCAATGGCTTAATCGCATTTTCATAGCCATCTGCACCTGTGAATTCAATAATGCCTTCAATATTAAGTGTGCCGCTATTCAGAAGAACAGCAAGAACATTGTTGAACGGACTGAGAATTGTAGCCAGTGCATTTGCAAAGCTTCTCTTATCAGTTACGTTCCACTTCTGAGCGTAATTAACCTTCGAGAAGTCAACACCGAGAAGTGCAAAGACCTGAGCAAGATCTTTATTGTTTTTAAGTGAACCGATGGCATTTGCAAGTGTATTGATAATGCTGTCTGTGTAGATTAATTCCGGAACAAGATCATCAAGTGTCTTATTAAGGAATATCTGAAGTGCATTATTAACTGCTACTGTAAGAATCTGAACAACCTGTTCAAGATCCTTAGAGGTTACACCGTTCGGATACTTAAGATTTGCAGCCTTGTAATCCTTATACAGGAATGACCAGTCTGCCTTATGACCGGAAGCGTCAAGGTTCTTGAACAGATCAACGATTGCCTTGATAACTTCGTCATCCTTATGGCCAAGTAATGTTTCAATATACTGACCAAATTTTTCATAATTGCCGCCAAGAAGTTCTTTCAGCATCGGAAGAAGGAATTCTGTCTTATTAGACTGAACTACATTCCATACATACCTGAGAACTATAATGATAGCATCTGCTTTATTAGCATTATAATCGAAGCCGTTGCCTGTGCCGCATCCGCCAAGTGCTTTAAGATCCAGTGCAGGAATATTGAGCGGATAATTCTTGCCGTTAATCGGAATATTAATATCAATCTTAGAAATTATATCAAAGATGTAATTCTGGATTGTATCCCAAGTTGCCTTGGCAGGAATGAACTTCTTAACTGCATCGATATCCTTAACAATATCAAATACAACGTCAAATAAGTTCTTATCATCGCCCAATGCAAATTTAGCAATAGGAGCAACAATTCTTGTTACAGGGTAAATGAGTTCTTCAACAAATGTCTGAATACCGCCATTATTAATGAAGTTTACAAGCTGAGGAATAAGTGCTACCACTTCTTCAACAGGATTTGCAAGGATTTCATCTACTCTGTCAAGGAGCGATTTAACAATAGCTTCAACAGTTGCCTTGCCGTCTACAATCTTGGATGTATCACAGCCAAGAACTGTGAGCAGTGGCTTAACAGCATTTACATAACCGTTTTCACCTTCAATTACGATTGCTTCATCACCTAAGAGATTTGCTGCAACCGTGATAGAACCGCCGTTAAGAAGTGCATCAATCACGCCGTTAAACGGTTTAACAAGTTCTGCAAGTGCTTTAGCAAAACTGTCAGCATCATTTACATTCCATTTCTTATTATAATCCGAAGCCTTCAGTGTAATGCCTACGTAAGCAAGAATATCTGTTACCTGCTTATTTTCAGCAAGACCTTTCAGTGCTCCTGCGATTGTATTGATTAAGTCAGGAGTGTAAAGCATTCCGGCAACAAGTGCCTGTAATGAATCATAACCTGTGCTCTTGAGAACCATTGGAAGTACGCCGTCAAGAACAGCAGATACTGTATCAATAACAACATCCATATCCTTAGCAGTTACGCCATTCGGATATTTAACCTTTGTTGTTTTAATAGCTGCTTCAATCTTAGACCAGTCAGCCTTATGACCGTCAGCCTTAAATCCATCAAGAAGATGAACAATTGCTGCCAAAGCATCCTGTGTATCCAGTTTAAGAACTCTGTCTATAATCTTAGCAACTGTTTCATTGTCACCAATGAGATTATTCAGCAACGGACGAATCAGATTCTTCTCATTTGCCTTTACAACCTTCCAAATATATCCGAAGAGTGTTACAAATGCATCTGCCTTATTCGGGTTGAAGTCCAGACCTGTGCCTGTTCCGCAGCCTGCAAGCTCAGCAAGTACAAGATTCGGAATATTAAGCTTGTATTTAACGCCATTGATTTCAATGCTTTCCGGAAGAACATTCTTAACAATATCAATTATCTTTGTATGAATATTTGACCATGTTGTGCCCTTCGGGAGATAATCAGAAATCTGAGGAACGAACTTGGAAACAACTTCAAGAACGAAATCGAATAATTTCTGATCCTTATCCTTAACCAGCGCAACAATCGGTTCAGCCACTCTGATTACAGGATAAATAATTTCTTCAACGAATATCTGGATTCCGCCCTTATCAATGAAGTTAGCGAGCTGCGGAAGCATTTCAAGAACTTCTGTGATAGGATCGGCAGCTATTTCGTTTACTCTGTTAAGAACTGCTGTAAGGATTCCGGCAAGTTCCGGATCATTGTCCTTAACAGTGGTTTCAAGATTCTTGCATCCAAGAACCTGAAGCAACGGCTTGATTGCATATACATAGCCGTTTTCGCCGCCGAAATCAACTGCGCCTGCAATATTAAGGGTATCGCCCTTAAGAAGTGCATTAATAACAGGATTTAACGGAGCAAGAACTTTTACAAGTTCAGCAACAAATGTTTCTTTACTGTTTACAGTGCCAATCTTTGTCGGTACCTTTGTAAGGTCAATTCCTGCAACTGTTTTAAGAGTTTCATTTATTGCCTTAACATTTCCGTTTTCATCAACTGCAATGCCTCTGAGTGCTTTTGCAATTGTTTCAACCAAAGACTTGGTGTAAAGCTCGCCGGCTACAAGTTCATTGAGTGACTTATAGTTTTTGCCTTCAATAAGACCAGGTAATACAGAAGGAAGAACAGCATTTACAATGCTTGAAATCTGATCAAGGAATTCTGTTACCTCAGCCTGTGTCAGAACACCTGCCGGATATTCAACATTTGTCTTTTCAACACTTGCTCTGATTGCTGCCCACGCATCTTTACGATCTGCATCGGTTTTAAGACCCTGAACTGCATTTGCAAGTGCAACGATTACATCGTCAGCCTTATCATTAAGGAGTGTTTCAATGTAAGAACCTACTTTCGCATAGATACCATTCTTATCTTCTGCTTTAAGAAGTTCTTTAAGGAGAGGAAGGATAAGTTCCTTCTTGTTTGCTTCAACAACAGTCCAGATATATCTCATTAATGTTACAAATGTATCGGAACCGTTTCCGCTGATTGTATTATCGCCTGTATTAAGTGTGCCGCATGAAGCAAGTGCTTCAAATATGTTCACACCAAGAACTTCAGAAGGAATTGTAAGCGGATAAGCTATGCCGTTGACAGCAATACCTGCCATCTGCTTAACATTCTTATCGGCAACATACTTCTTAACTTCTTTCTGTGCAGCATCAGTTGTTATATAGTAGAACTTGCCGTAGTTCTTATCATTCTCATCATTGTTCTTTGTTAATGCAACATTCTTTCTGTCAACAACAGCATAATTTACATTAATAAGACTTCCAACGATTGTGAAGATATAGTTCTGAACCGTGTTCCACTCAGCCTTAGCAGGAATTATATCCTTAACTGCGTCTAAGTTCTTAACAATATCAAATGCGATTTCAAAGATATTCGCATCTGTTAAGTTGCCGTCCTTATCGCGGTCTGCTGCCAGTCTGACTACAGGATTAATAATATTTGTTATCGGATGAAGGAGTTCTTCAACTACCTTCTGTATGCCGCCCTTATTGATAAAGTTCATAAGAGGAGCAATAAGTGCTGTTGCCTCATCAACAGGCGCATTCAGAATTATATCTACTCTGTTGAGAAGAACAGTGAGTATGTCTTCAATGGAAGCATTTGCATTGTCAATAGCAACTGTATCGCAGCCAAATACTTCAAGTACAGGTTTAATTGCATTTGCATAACCCATATGACCCGGAATAGAGAGTGCACCATTTGCAATTACAAGATCTTTTCCGTTGAGAACGAAATCAAGAACAGGAGCAAACGGAGACAGGAGTTTTGATAATGCAGCAATAAATGTTTCCTTGCTGTTAACACCCCATGTAACGTTATTCCAGTCAATCTGTGCAAACGAATCAACTTTCGATATTTCTTCAGGCAGATTTGTTGCATCGCCAAAGCTGATAATAATATCAACGATTGCATCTATGCTGTAATCAACACCAATAATTGAAAGAATGTTAACAACTGTTTCATTCTCACAAAGAGGAATCAATACTTTTGCAAGTGCGTTTACGATATCATCTGTATAAAGTTTATCTGATACAAATTCACTTAATGATGAATACGAATTGTTTCCATCTTTAAGAAGCATCGGAATTACACCGTTAACTGCATCTGACAATGTAGAAATTACATCTGCAATATCCTTTGCGGTTGCCTTTGCATTGTTCTTTCCTGTAAGCGGATAATCAACAGGTTTTGAAGTGTATCCGTTATAAAGGAATGACCAGTCAACATTGCAGTTAAGTTTTCCGAGATTTGTAAGAATCTCAATAAGAGCTTCAACGAACTGATCTGCAGTTGTTTCATCAAGGATATTATTGATGTACTGTGAAACAGCATCATAATTATCCTTCAGCAGATCTTTAACAAGCGGCTTAATAAGATCGTCCTTATTTGCCTGAACTACTTCCCAGATATATCTGATAGCAGTTACAAGAGTATCTGCACTTACTTCATCTGCAGTATTTCTGTCAACCTTACATCCGGCAAGTGTTGCAAAGATGTTAACTGTATTCATACCCTCAATATTCTCTGGAATATGAAGCGGATATGCGATACCGTTAATCGCAATACCTGTCATCTGCTTAGCTTTAACATAAGTTCTGACATCTTCGTTATTTACAGAGGTTACATAATAGTATTCTCCGTAATGTTCGCTTTCTTTATCGGTATCCTTTGTTAATGCAACATTCTTCTTATCAACCACAGCATAGTTTACATTGATAAAGCTGCTTATGATTGTGAAGATCTGGTTATGAACACCGTCCCAGCCGTAAGCTGTTAAATCAACAACATCAAGCTTATCAAGAATTTCAATTGCAAAATCAAAGATATTCTTATCTGTTGCTAATGCAAGTACAGGATTAATAAGATTGAGTACCGGATAAATAAGCTCTTCTATAAACTTCTGAACACCGCCGCTTGCAATGATATTTGCAAGACCCGGAAGGAAGTCTATTACTCTGCCTACAAGGTTATCATCCTTAACAATGTCATCAAGTTTTGCAAGAACAACCTTGATAATCGCTTCAATAGTAGGAGCATTTTCATCAACAAGGGTTGTATCGAAGCCAAGCTCTTCAAGCAATGGCTTAAGTGCATTCTTGTAACCGTTTGCGCCGGTGATTGTGATAACCTGTGCAATATTTACAGAACCTTCGCAAAGAAGTGCTGAAAGAAGAGCATTGAACGGACTGAGAACTGCTGCAATAGCATGCGCAAAGTTTTCACTCTTATTATCAATCTGCCAATCAAATGTCCAGCTAACTGTGCTTGCCCAGTTCTGACCTTCAGCAGGATCTGCTGAATTCTGAATGAGATCTGCTATATCTGCATAGCCGTATCCGTCAGGAGCGGCACCGCCGATAAGCTTAACAACATTTTCTTTTGATACATCAATGCCTGCAAGCTTGAGAGTAGATTCCATACCTGCAACGTTGGTATAAATAGCACGAGCTAATGTATTAACAACCTGATCGGTATAAATCTTTTCTGTTGTAAGCTCTGTGATTGATGTATTGAGTACATTCTCTAAAACACCTGAAACGATGTCTGAAAGAGTATGAATAGCATTATTAACATCATCTCTGCTGAATATGTCATACTGAACATCGGTTGAAGCAATCTGATCAAAGATATCCCAGCCTGTTGCCGTATAACCGCTTGAATCTGTTGCATTAAGAAGTTTTACAAGCGCTGATGAAACTTCACCAGGTGTATCTGCAGCCTTTCCAAGCACGTTATTAATGTATTCACCAAATGTATCATAGTTGCTTCCAAGAACATTCTTAAGAAGCGGAGTAATTAATTCAGGTTCGTTGTCTTCAACAACATCGCAGATATACTGGATAAGAGCAAGCAGTGTGTTTGCCTTAACCTCTGCACTTGCTGCAGCTTTTGCATCGTCAAGCGTTTTCTGTGCTGCTGCAATCGCATCTGCATCGCCTGTTGCTTCAGCAGCTTCAAGAGCAGCTTTTGCATCATCAATAGCT
This sequence comes from uncultured Oscillospiraceae bacterium, assembly GCA_948471205.1. Classification (GTDB taxonomy): domain Bacteria; phylum Bacillota; class Clostridia; order Oscillospirales; family Acutalibacteraceae; genus Eubacterium_R. Next base: position 25,616 of record CAOKRT010000009.1, read on the forward strand.
TTCTGTGTATCAGCAGTAAGTATCTGACAGTTTGCAATCTTGTCAAACGGACCTTCTTTCGGAAGTGTAATCGGATATACAATTCCGTTTATTTCAACGCCAAGAACTTTTTCAGTTTGTGAGGCCTTGAATGTTTCTGTTTTTTCTACATCCTTACCGTCTTCTTTAACGGTGTATTTGTAGATATAGCCTTCTTCAGGTTTATCGGCATTAATCGGAGTTACCTTTACATAATTGCCTTTGAATTCAGCAACCGTAGTCTTAACACCAACCATGTCAAGTATACCGTCAATAAGAGCTGTTAATGCTTCCCACTCATGAACTGTGGACCACAGATTTTCCTTACCCTTAAGAAGTTCAATATCCGCAATATTTGCTACAGCAGCAATTACAAGATCATAGAATTTCTCCGGTTTAACTTCGTTTGCACTTCTAACTTCGCCGAGAACCAGTCTGATTACAGGGCTGAGAAGCTTTGTAAACGGATAAAGAAGATTTTTAATTGATTCCTGAAGTCCGCCGTTGCCAAGATACTGAGCAAGTGTCGGAAGTGTTTCAAGAAGTGAATTTACAGGATAACGAAGAATTTCGTCTGCTCTTGCAAGAATCGGATTTACAATATTGTAAATAATGTAATCCTGGTTTCCGCCCTTTGATTCATCTGCCATTGCGCGGAATTCTTCACCGCTCATAGCATCGATACCAAGAGCTTCAAGCAGAGGCTTAACAGCATTTGAATAGCCGTATTCGCCTTTAAGCTCTACATCGTCATGTCCGGAAACTCCATCATGCGGATCATCAAAGATCATAATCGTCTTAGCCTGTAAGAGTAAGCCGAGAAGTTCAGCAAACGGATGAAGTGTAACTACAAGAGATCTTGTAAATCTGTACTGAGCATTAAGCGGCTGATTTCCGTTTAATACTTCAGCGCTCTGATTCCATACATTGTTTACGAAATCTGTTTCGTTTTCAATATACCAGAGTTTTGCAATATCCGGGTTCTGAATTGTGATTTCATTGCCGTCTGCATCTGTGGATTTAATTGTCCACGGAATATCGGCAAGTTTTTCATTTTCAGGAACAGCCTTAATGATATTTGCAAGTTCTTTATAACCGTAACGTTCAAGCTCATTAATAATTCCGGTTCTTGTAACATCAATATGAAGTATACCAAGAAGTGCTGCAAGAACACTGCTGTCGCCAAGCGGGAAGATAACGCTTGCAAGCATATGCGGAATATTGTTCTTATAAAGGTTATTTTCTGTGAAGTTCTCTATATCAATATCAGGTGCATAAGCATCAAGTGCATTATGAACAGAATCTCTGAGTGTCTTGATTGCTGTTGTTACTTCATCAACAACCAAACCGTTATAATCAACATCTGCTGCTGTTCCGTCAAGCTTGAGCAAGTCTGCCCAATTCTGAGCAATCTTATCAAGGTCTGTTTCAAGCGCAGAAGAATTGATATTTTCAAAGAGTCTGATTACCGTAACAAGAATTTCGTCTTTCTTTGATGCAAGAACATTGCTGAGATACGGTTTCAGTTTAGCATAAAGATCTGCATTATTTATTAAACTCTTAACCAATGAAGGAATGAAAGCATCATCATCAAGTGTATAATTGCCTTCCTTATCTTCAACTGCAACACCGTTTTCTGTAAGAACAGAGTTTACATTAAGAATTCTTCTGATGTATCTGAATACTGTGATGAAGGCATCAGCCGCTCTCTTTTCAGTATCAGATTCAACTGTACAGTTCTTCAGCTTTGATAAATCATATTCAGGAACGGTAAGTGAATACTTCTTGCCATTAATATTAATGTTATTAATTATAAGAAGCTTATCAAGCGTTGTTGCGTAAATGTTATCCGGCTTATCTTCATTGTAAGCAAGGAAGTGAGCAACAACATCGAACAAGTGCGCATGGATATTATTCCATGTTACAAGAAGTTCGTTCTTGCCGTCTTTATCGTGATGATAAATTCCTAAAATGTTAAATACGATTGTGAATAAATCGTCGTTATCTGAAGCAAGTTTAACGATAGGATCAACCATTTTAAGTACAGGAGCAAGAAGATTTTCTACTGCACTCTGGAGATTACCCTTGCCTGAGAATGCTTCATCACTAAGGAATGCACCTAAGGAAGCAATAGTAGCAAAGAGCTGATCACCCGGGTTGCTTATAATATCGTTAACCTTTGAAAGGATTGGATTCAGAATATTGTAAATTACATAATCCTGATTTCCTTTTCCTGCAAGATTTGTTCCGTCATCCAATACTGTACCGTCAATATAAGCATTGAAGTCGTTAACAGACATCGGATTTGTGCCGAGAGCTTCAAGCAGAGGTTTAACAGCATTTCTGTAACCCTTTGAGCCTGTAAGCTGAATTTCACCGAAGATTGTAGATGTGCGGGCATTAATTAATGTATTAATAATACTGCTGAACGGTGAAACTGCAACAACAATCGCTCTTGTAAATCTGTAGTTGGCATCAATATCGGAGCCGTCAGGTTTAAGATTCGGATTCTTAACCGTGCTGTTACTCCAAACATTCGTAATGAAAGCAGCCGCATCAGATACATACCATTTCTTTGCAAGCTCTGAAGGAACCATTACTTTGTTTCCGAATTCGTCAACAAGCGGGTTACCGTCTTTATCTGTATCCTGAACAAACCATACAAGGTCAGAAAGTTTGCCGTTCTGAACGCCCGGTGTTTTAGAAATAAGCTTATCAACTTCAGCAGCTATTTCGATATAACCGTAATCAGTAAGCTTATCTTTTATTGCTTCAAGGCTGAAATCAATGCCAAGAAGCGGCAGGAATGCAGCAACAATCTTGTTGTCTGCAAGTGAGCAGATTGCCTGAGCAATGGTTGCAACAAGCTTTTCGTTATAAAGAAGATCAACGGAAAGCTTATCTAATGTGTTGCCTGTTGCCGCAGCAAGTGCGCTTTGAGCAATGCCTGAAATTGTATGAACTACTTTTGCAACATCGCTGTCTGTATAAAGCTCATCTGCAGAGCCGGTAGCTGATGCATAGTTCTTAACAGGATATTCAGGACGATCCAATGTATTTGTTTGTGCAAAGTAAGCATCCCATGTTGCGCTTACATCAAGGCTGCTTGTGTCAAGCGCCTTTGTAACAGCAATGAATGCTGACAGAACATCTTCGGATGAACGTCCAAGCACTGTTGTAATGTAGCTTCCTACAAGAGCAAATGTGTCTTTTCCGAGAAGCGGAGCAACCAAATCATCAATGAGCATATCAATTGCTGCATCATTATTTTCTACAACACCCCAGATATAATTCCAGAGAAGTACAAATGCATCTGTTCTTCTTTGAACAGCGGCAGCGCTCATTCCGTCATAATTGCCCGGTCCGTTTGCCCAAGGAATAGGAGCTCCAAGATTTGAAAGGTTGCCGAGAAGTCCGTCTGCTCCGTTCAGCTTGCCTACCTTAATAGCAGGAAGTTCAACATCTATTGCATCGCGGATTGTATTTCCGTTTTCATCAACCTGTGCTTTAATAGAAATCTTAATATTATTGATTTCAAGCTGACCGTCAGCAGTTACCGTAAGGTAAATATTTGATTTATCCTTATTCGGTTTTACAAAACCGGCAGCAATTTCAAATATATGTTTGTTAGCATTGTTCCACTGAAGAACACTGTCATCCATAACAGGTTTATCATCCGGTCCTGTGGTTTTTACAGGAGCGTTGAATACTGCAACGATAAGTTTTTCAATAATTCTTTCTGTAATGCCTGTATCCTCAAAGCCCTTGCTTGTATGAAGAGGTTCAAGTGTATCAGGAACTACAAATGAATCAAATACAACATCGAATAATGATGATTTGTCTTTTGAAAGAACGCCAACAATTGTATCAACAATATTTCCAACCGGATAAATAAGTTCTTCCACAAACTTCTGGATACCGCCCTCTTCAACAAAGAGTGCAAGGTTCGGAAGAAGATTGAGAAGCGCTCTTACAGGACCGACTGCTTCAATATTGTCAGCAGTTGAGCCGCGGAGAATATTGTTAAGTCTTGAGAACAACGGATTAAGAATGTTAAATGCAAGATTGTATTTTGAACCGCCGTTTTCGGTGTCTGCCATCTGTGCATACTCAGTTGGAGTTACAAGATCATTTCTTTCAGCAGAACAGCCAAGAACCTGAAGAAGCGGATAAATTGCATTTTCATATCCGTTTGAGCCCTTAAAGCTTGCAATACCTGCAATTGTTAATTCTTCACCGTTAAACAGGAAACCGAGAAGTTCATTTAAAGGATAAAGAATTGTTGAAACGGCCTGAACAAGATTTTCGCGCCATTCTTTTTCGCCGTCAGCCGGATTGGTCTGAATATTGAAGAACTTGCCTTCAACACAAGGTGTCCAGTTGATGTCTGAGAACTGCTTATCTCTAATCTTGTATGTGCCTGCAACATGAGACGGATCGGCCTTTTCATCTTCTTCTGTATACTTGGCATAATCGTCTCCTTCAGGAATCCAGTAAGTCATTACATGGCTGTCAGGATCATCCTTATCAAGAAGCTTCCAAGTGTAGCCGTCTTCCTCTGTTGCCCAGTATTTGTAAACAGATTCCATAACAGGTTCATCATCAGGACCTATTACATCTTCAAGTTTACCTGTTTCCGGATTAAGTTCTTTCTTAACTCTTTCAACGTAGTTAACCTTAACACCGTCAACAGTTACATTTTCATCATAACCTGCAAGAACCAGATCAGCAGTTCTTGGATAGCCTGCATCACGAAGTACCTTTGCAAGGTTTTCAAGTGTAATATCTTTTACTCCGAGGATTCCGAATGCTGACTGAACAGCAGCAGAATCAAATACCGGATAGAATGCACTTGCGAGTGTTACAACAAACTGGCTGTTGTATAAGTTACCCTCCTGAATACCGATTACAGTAAAGTCAAGGAATGCTTCAATAGCGCTCATTGCAATATTTGTAATAACAGAAACAAGAGTTTTAACATCTTCCGACTGATAGCGTGAGCTTGTGTCGCTACTTGTATCAATTCTTGGATATTCCACAACACCTGCAACAGCAGTTTTGTTCAGAATATTGGTCCAATCACTGTATACATGACGATCTGAAGAATCAAGACCGTTTACAACACCGACAAGTAAATCTATAAACTCACTGCCATCGTAATTGATGCTGTCTTCACCAAAGAGTCCGCCGTCATCAACGATATACTTTCTGATAACATCTGTATAACCGTTTTTAAGTGTACCTTCCAGTAAAGGATTAACAACATTTTCAAGTAAAGGATCAATCAGGTCTTTAAAGTTGACCTGAACTACTTCATCCCAAACAAATGTAAGAAGTGTTACAAGAACATTCGGCTGAATATCTTTCACTTCATCCAAGCTTGGCTTTAATGAGCCTGTGCCGTTTGGATTTCCGGAAGGATGTGTTGTTGACTGTTTGTAATCAACTTCTGTTACACCCTGGCAGCCTGCAATATCAGCAAGGAATTTGTTAATAGTTACATTGTCAGGAATTGTGATTTTGTAAACCACACCGTTGATTAATATACCGTTTTCTGTTTTGGTAATATCTCTCTTCGGAATTACAACATCTTCATTAATATCATTACCCTGTTCGTCCTTCTTCTGAACGCTGATGACATAAGTTTCATCACCTGTTTCAGCATCAACAACAAGTTTTGCAGTGTAAAGCTGACCTTCATATGTTGTTGTATAAAGAGTAGGAATAACAGCATTAACAATTGTTGCAATATTTTCATGGATATCATCCCATGTAATTCCATCCAGCGCGCCGTTAAGGAATGCCGTGTTTGCAATTTCAATAACAACATCATAAATGCTCTTAACCTTTGAAGGATCGCCGTTGAATTCATCCATAATCAAATCAACGATTGGATCAAGGAGTGAAACGACCGGAACAAGAAGATTTTCAACTGCGTGCTGAATACCGCCAACGTTAATAAAGTTAGCAAGTGTAGGAAGTGTGTTGAGAAGTTCACGCACAGGTCTGTGCATAATTTCATCAACTCTGTCAAGTAACGGATAAACTACATTATAAATAGCATAATCCGGATTGGTTGCGGCATCAGCGCGGTATTTATCTCTGTGAATAGAATCAACACCGAGTGCATCAAGCAGAGGCTTGATAGCTGATGTGTAACCGTAAGAACCCTGAATCTTAACGCTTCCGTCATCACTGAAATCAACTAACTTATCATTTGTAAGAACTTCAATAAGTTTGCTGAATGGTGAAAGAACAACAACCAATGCTCTTGCGAAACGATATGTTACGTCAAGATCATCCAATGTGATATTCGGATTAGGGTAAGCACCGGGAGTATTCCAAACATTAGTAATGAAGAGCTGTTTGAAATCAGCGTCCTTATCATACTTAGATGAAACGTACCACTTGGAACCGAAGTTATCGGAAGGTACTTCAACCTTAACTGTATTGCCTTCTGCATCAGTTATTTCTTTTTCTGTAAACCAAGGAATATCTGTAAGCTTGCCATTGTAATTTTCAATATTAGTTGCCAGTTCATGATAGCCGTATTTATTCAGCTGCTGAACAATATAAGCTTTATTCATGGAAACATTCAGAATATTGAAAATCTTAGAAACTGTTTCGTTATCAGCAAGAGAGAATACACCCTTAGCTATTGTTGAAAGTAATGTATTGTTAAGGAAGTTTTCTACAGCAAAATCGCTTAAATTATCAATATCTTCGTTATCTTTGAAAACAAGATTTGTAATTGCGTTATTTACTGTATTATAAATTGTATCTATTGCTCTCGCTACATCTTCTTTTGCAGTTTTAGCAGTATAAACAACAGATGTTGCTGTAGTGCTTGTAATCTGTAAATTTTTAAGCCAGAAATCTTGAGCATCCTGTTCAACATCAAATCCAAGTGCTTCATCAAGCGTATCAGCAACACGGATTAATGTAATAAGAATATTATCGCCGTCTTTTGATTTCGGAGTGAAGATAACATTTTCAATGTATTCTCCTACTGCGTCATACAGTTCAGGTGCAAGTGCACTTTCAACCAACGGCATAATTAAACCGGAAGCATTTGCGTCAATTGCGTCTCTAATAAATCTGTACAATGCAACAAAAGCATCAGATCTTCTTGTTACTGCTGTATCAGCTTTTGCAGCAAATGTAGTTGTGCCGCCGGCTGTATTGGCATTAATCAGGCAGTAAGCAAGATATTTTAAATGTTTGTTGATATTGATGCCATCAATATCAAGTTTGTAAATTGTGCCGTTAATTTCAATACCGACAATTTCGTCAACATTTCGCGCGGCAACTTCAATTTCTTTATATTTGAAGGATCCGTCCTCATTGGTTTCAAAAACAGGATTGCCTTCTGCATCCACTACCGGATTTCCGTCTTCATCAGACATCGGAATCTTTTCGTTGGAAATGTAGTAATAAACTGTTTTCGGCTTACCCTTATCCTGGTCTTCCGTAACCTGCTTGGACAGTATTTTAACATACTTATTATCAATCTTCTTATCCAGAACTTCGATTGTAAGGAAACTCTTAATGACTGTAGGAAGCATTGTATGGATATTAGCCCATTCAACACCGTCTCCAAGATCAATAAATGAAAGTGCAATTGAGAAAATATCTGTTGAACCTTCCAATCCTTCAACCGTTCTGGTTGCAAGTTTAATAATAGGACCAAACATCTGTGTAATCGGATAAAGGAGTTCTTCAATCGCTTTCTGAAGACCGCCGTTATCGATAAATGCCATAAGGCTTGTAACAATATCAAGTGCGCCGTTAATAGGATCATCCATGATATCGCCTACTCTGGAGATAACAGGGTTGATAATATTGTAAAGAACATAATCAACATTTCCGGCAACATAGTCCGGATCGCCTTCAGTTCCTTTTCCGTTGGCATCTTCTACATATTGTTCTTTTGTTACAGTATCGCAGCCAAGAACATCAAGTAAAGGCTTGATTGCATTTCTGTATCCGCGTGTACCTGTGATTTCGATTGCGCCGAAATATTCACCTGTACCTGCATTGAAGAGTACATTGATAAGACCGCTGAACGGTGAAAGCGCTACCACCAATGCTCTTGTAAAGCGATAGCCTGCATTAAGAACAGATGTGTCTTTCAATGAACCGTCAGGATTGTACTCAAATTTTGAATTGTGGTATTCGGAATTATCCCAAACATTTGTAATGAAATTGGTTGGATCGTTTCCGTCTGCTACACCGGATTCAACATACCAGTAGCGTGAAATACCGTATTTATCAATAATCTTGTTGCCGTCTTTATCAAGAACAGGTTCTCCGTCCTGCATCTGGTAAGTATCAAACCACTGAAGGTCTGAAAGCTTGCCGTTTGTATCAATTACTTTCTGAATTTCAGCAGCAAGCTGAACATAACCGTATCTGGTAAGCATCTTAACGAAACCTTTGGCGGTTAAGTCAACGCCGAACTGTGAAATAATAGAAGCAACAGAAGCATTATCTGCAAGACTGCAAATCAGCTTTGATACCTGTGCAACAATATCATTTGTATAAAGCGCTTCTATTACAAGACCTTCAACAGTTGTGCCCATTATTTCAGAAAGAACCTTCTGAATAATTGTTGTAAGGGCGTTAACAAGTGTCTGAACATCATCTTCTTCATATCTTGAATCAGATGGCTGTCCGGATGCAAGGTCTTTAGCAGCAACCTTCGGATATTCAATATCATACTTATCATTTTCGGTATAATCTGAATACTCAAAGAATTTATCCCAAGTCAAATCAGCAATATCATCAACAGCAGGATCATAACCCTCACTTGTATCAGCATAGTGATTGGATGAATCTGTTGATTCGGTAAACTGGATTAATGCTGCAACAATTTCATTTGCAGAATCAACAACAGCCGCTTTCTTTGCATCTGTTTTGATATCATCAATATTTACCTTAACTTTTTCATCAAGAAGGCTTAAAATGAACGGAGCTGCCGTTACATAAGCATCGCCCAGAAGCGTGGAAAGAAGTCCTTTGTCTCCTGCAAGAACATTTTTATTTACCTGAACAATCTTCCAGATATACTGAACGATAGCAAGGAATGAATCTGTACGCTTCTTAACAGCCGCCGGATTATATGCATCATAATCATCGCCGTCTGTATATTTGCCCGGACCGATACCGGCTACCCATCCCAAATCAAATTTAGGAATATTCAGCTCAAGATCAAGCGTGTTTCCGTTAATATTAAGACCTTTAATCTTAACATTCAGAGCAGTTTCTACTAATGCTCCGTCTGTCTTTTCGGTAACTGCTTTAAGCTCAACATTGTTAACCTTAAGCATAGCAATAACTTTTTCAGCAAGCGTAAATATTCTGTTATGAACATTTGACCATGTGATCTTGTCTGCTTCTTTTTTACCGAAAATACCTTCAATAATCTTCTGAATTGTGCTTCTGTTATCGTCTTCCGAACCGCCGATAAGACCGCTGTAGAAAACAATATCAATAGCAGCATCATAGATTGAAGTAATTTCACCTCTTGTAAGAACATCAAGAACTGTATTCAGAAGTGTGCTGAACGGATAAATCAGTTCGTAAATTAATTCCTGAATACCGCCCAGGTTTACGAAGTTGGCAAGATCCGGAATCATATCCAAAATCGCTCTTACAGGGCCGATAGAATCTGAACCTCTTAATACTTCGTCAACTTTAAGAAGAAGCGGTGAAATAATATTTTTAACAAGGTTTCCTTTATCCGCAGCAGCATCTGTCTTGTACTGTTCGGCAGAAACAATTCCGTTGCAGCCGATAAGCTTGAGCAGCGGTATAATTACATTTCTGTAACCGTTTGTACCTACAAGCGGAGCTGCGCCCGCAATGTTAATTGAACCTGCATTAAGAAGGAAATTAACAAATGGGAAGAAAGGTGTAAGAATAGCTGTTATTGCTGTAGCAAGATTATCTCTGCTCTGTGCATTATCACCTTCAACATAAACTTTAAAGAGTTTCTGCTGAACACAGTAATCCCAGTTAATATCGGAAAACAGCTTTTCTCTTATAACATGGTTGCCGTCTGCATCAAGCTTCCATGAGCCGTCTTCATTCTTTTCCCAATATGTGTAAGTATAATCACCGTTTTCAAGTACAGGATTTCCGTCTTCATCCAAAATCCAATATCTATATGTTGTACGGTTGCCCTTCTCATCATGATTCCAGTTTGCTTCTGCATTCTGATCAGTCATACTCAGAATGACAACATCGGCAACCTCGTGATAACGATTCATTATCATTATGCCGGAAAGCTGATTCAGCGTATTGATATCTACCCCTATCATTTCCAGCACAGAACGAACTGTAGCATTGTCAAAGAGCGGATAAACAGCACCGGCAATGCTTGCAACAAGTCTGCTTGTGTAAATACCGTCTTCAGCTAATGAAGCCAAATCAAAGGTTGTGTAGTTGCTGAGAACAGACATAACAACATTAGAAAGAACCTGAACGAAATCTTTAACATTGTCTTCGCTGTATCTCTGCCATTTGGACTCATCTGCATTCTCTGTTGTAGCCGGATTGTACGGATAAACAATAGCAGATTTCTTTATTTCATATCTGTCAGAGGTAGGACGTGGATTCTCTGTAGCAAGTGTTGCAACAATCTTCTGAAGCTCAGTACCTGTTTCACCAAATCCGCTTGTATCCATTACCTTTACAAGCGCAACAAAAAGCTGAATAAGGCTGTCGCCTGTAAGAGGTGTTTTGCCGTTTTCGCCGAAAATATCAATATTGCTGGCAATCAAAGCATAAACATCTTTACCAAGAAGGTTTGTCAAAATACCTTCAACAACTTCTTTGTTGGAAGCTACTACTACATCGTCCCAGATAAATCTTACAAATGTTACAAGTGTATCTGCACCTATAGCATTCTGAACCTGTGCTTTACCCGAAACTGTTCCTGTGCCGCAGCCGGCAATTTTACCCCACGGAATTTCAGGAATCGTTAATTTGAATTCTTCTTTTTCATAAATCGGATTGCCTGCTTCGTCAACAGCAGGCTTACCATCTTTATCGGTTGCCTGAATCTTATTGCCGTCAGCATCCTTTTTATCAAGCTTGATAGTAGGAATAATACTGCTGATTACTGTGCCAAGCTCGTTTTGAATATTGTTCCAGTGTAATTTAGTTGTACTGTCAACATCAAACAATTTTTTGATAACATCAGATAAAACGAAATCACCGATTTTGTTTGCATTGTTTGTAAAACTGGTTTCACTGAGTTGTGTAATTTTCGCAATATCTGTTATTGCTGTAATAACATTTGCAAGCGGCTGCAGGAAGTTTGCAATCAGCATCTGAATGCCGCCGTTATCAATGAAATATGCAATACTCGGAATTGCGTTGATAATAGTACCCACAGGGTCTTCAGCAAGCTTATTGAGATAGCTGAAAACCATATCAATAATATTCTGCATTGCATTATTATAAGCCGTGTTGAAATTATCGGCAGTCATAAGGTTATCAAAGTTAAGTGCCTGGAATAAAGGCATTAATGCCTTTTCGTATCCGTTATTGCCCTTGAGATAAAGAGCACCTGCCAACTTAACATTTGATTCTCTGCCGCCAATAAGCTTATTGGTTTCTCCGGCAAGAAGCAGTGTTGCAATATCATTGAAAGGATAAAGAAGTGCGGTAACAATGCGCTTCAAATTATCGGAATGGCCGTTTACATTCCAGTCATCCTTTGTAGATGGCTTGCCATTTTCAGGATCTTTTGGATCCGGCTTGCCGATATAGGAAGCAAGGTCAAAGCAGTTGTAAACTTCTCTGTCCTCAAGTGTGTAAGACTTACCGTCTTCAGACCGTACAGCAACCTTCTTTGTAACGATGAAGGAACCTTCATATTGCATGGAAATATTTTTCCCATTTTCATCTTTTACATAGGTATTATCTGTATACTGCAAGTTATATGTTGCATGCAGACGCATTCCGTAATCATCATAAAGAGGCTGATTATTGCTGTCATACTGATAATAAGTATTAACACCCTTCAGTATTTCACGAACAGCATTCACACCTGGAACACGGTCCAGATTACGATAAAGTGCTTCAGGAGAAGCATTTATTTTCGGAGAAGCGGTACCGTTAATGGTAATCGTTCCGATTGTATAAATCTTCTGTAAGAAATCAGCGCCGAATATTCTGTAAAATGTGTTGAATAATTCATCTGCTCTTTGGCTTGAATAAAGATTTGTGTTTAGGAAATCTTTTATCGAAGCTTCCTTATCCTTATTCAGAAGTCCGGGAAGAATATTATTCAGAATTTCATTCAGCTTTGAAATAACATCTTCAACTTCAGCTTGGGTATAAAGATCCTTAACTTCTTCATAATTTACTGTGTTCTTTACCCATTTCCAACCGTTAACGGTTTGTACCCAATTAAAGTTTTCCGGTGTATAAACAGTAAGTAACTTGAAGAAATCAGCACCAAAATTGGCATCGCTCTTAACATAATCAAATACATTGTCAAGAAGATCACTCAAAAGTGCACCGAAATTGAAACCTTCAACGCCCAAATCAGCGCCTGATAATGCCAAATCTTTGATAAAGGCTTCATTCTGCTGAAGTACTGCATTAACATAATATACAAACCATGTAAGAACTTTTTCTTTCAGGTCTATCTGAACCCAGTTTCTTGTTCCGCTGGGACGAAGTGAGCTTTTCTGAACCAGATCTCTTCCGAGATGTCCAAGTTCAAGGAAAGAAATTTCAGGCAACGAGAAGCCTTCAATTCCGCTTACAAGATTCTGAATAAGTTCGTTTACACCAACAGAATCAAGTGAATTTAAGCCGATACCCTTCAGTGTATCAAACAGATTGAAGCCAACACCACCGAGCGATGCATCAATAGAATGAAGCATATCTGAAATAATGCCCTCTTCAAGTGCATAAGCAAGGGAAGGAAGCATATCCAGAATAATCGTAAGAGTATCCGGGCTTTCAAGTATCTGTACAACTCTGTTATAAAGAGGTGTAACAATATAACGCATGCAGTCTTCAATTTTATCGTCATTGAAGTTGTTTATAGGTCTGATATTGGTACAGCCAAGGAATTCAAGAATCGGAAGAACAAGTTTTTCGTAACCCGGTGTTCCGTCTGTAACCTTCTGGTCAACAATATTCAGAGCCGTAACATTTGCCTGTCTGTTCTGAAGAACAGCATCAACAATAATTTCTGCACCGCAGGTTGCACCGCCAAGTGCATCGGCAAGTGAATCAATGCTGGTAATATGCCAGTCAAACTCATCTTTGCGTGCAATTGCAGCCTGCCAGTCATAGCCGGCTTGATTTAAAATCTGTGTGATTTCAGGCCATTTTCCTGCGAACCAGCTATTTTTCTGATATGCATTCGGGTCAGGAGTAAGACCGTCAATTCGTCCTTTTCTGTAAGCAGCCAGTGCATCATCAGCTCCAACAATTGCTGCTGCTGCACCGGAAAGCTTGGTATCAAACAAAGCTTTCTGAAGAATAGGACCAAGAGCAGTTAAAATGGTTGTGCAAAGATCATTTACAAGTGTATTTAACTTTTCTCCCTTTGTGAACAAATTTTTATCAAGTGATTGCTTATCCAGAACAACACCTAACAACGCCTTGTTCATTTCAGCATCAGAAACGAAAGCAGAAAGCCTGTTCATCAAATCTGTTATAGATGCAATGGAAGAAGCATTGCTCCAGTCCATGCCTGTTGGCGCTTCAATCGGATACTGCTGATAATCCTTCGGCAGCTGCGTTTGAATATACCAATTCAAGGCAGGAATTACACCGTTCTGATAAAACGGCGGATAATTCGGTGGGTTCTGCGGGGTTGCACTTGTTCCCGGATTGGTTCCGTAAGACTTATAATAATCTGTAAGTGCATTATACTTATTATTAACTGTTGTAATAATAGACTTTGCTCTTGCAATCTGGAAATAGTTTAAATCCGTTCTTGCTGAAATTCCGCCGTATGCAGAACCGTAGCTTGAGCCGGAATCTTTTTTCCAGAATGCATCCAATCTGTGTGCTGCTTTAAGATAATCATCATACAGATATCTGTTATATTTTTCAAGAACATAATTATAATGATTATGCTGCGTTGTAACATTCCCATTCAAAGTTGCGTCGTCTTTAATACCGGGCGCATTATTTGGTGTTGCCTTGGTATTAAAATTAGCAAGAAACGCATTATAATAGGAAATTGCCTGGTCAAGAGTCTGCTTAACCCAAACCGGACGAAGCCCGGTATCTACAAGAGCAACATATCCTTCCTGACCGAATGAGGCAGGATAGCCCTCATAGGCTTTTTCCAATTTTTCTACTTGTTCAATAAAAGCATTTGCATTAGCAATATTCCACTGCCTTACAAAATCAGGCTTATATGTATTGTCAAGTAAATTCTTTTCAGTGGTAACCTGAGACTGTAAAGCACCAAGATTTTCATAAACACCGTCCGCAAATGAAATATCAGACTGAATGCTTTCAAGCTCACTGAGTGTTAAATCATTTCTTACACCCTTTGAAACATCACCGTCAATGTAAAGTGCTGTCCTTACATCGTTAACTGCTGCTCTGAACTGTTTAAGAAGGTATGCAAGAAGATTATTTACATAAGTAGTTACCGTTGCATAATTGCAGCCGAAAAAATGTTCAAATATTTTTCTTGTGCCTTCTCTGCCTGCAGCATCAGATGAATTTGCAGTCATAGCAGTTTTGGTGTTGGCATCATCACCAATATAACGATCATAGTTGTAAGAATGTGATGCGTTCTGAATATTTGAAAGAAGTGTAGCAGTCTGACTTATAATTTCAATCTGCTTATCTCTCGGAATATTATCGAACTGTTTTTCATCATTCTGACCTTTTACCAAATAATCCCAATAATCTCTTTGATTATCGGCACTGGAACTGAAGAAGTTGTTAAAGGCCTTCAACTCATCGGCATTAACTGCGATTGCCTCGTAGTATTGATCAATATAGTTGTAGCCCTGGGCCATTTCTTCAGCGGCACCATTCGTACCTCCCCATACAAAGCCACGGGACTTCCAATGGTTGGAAGATATGGTTTTGCGGAGCGCAGTAAGATTATTCAGGTCGTTTCCATACTCATTCCAAAGATAGTACTGGTCATTCAACTGAATAAGAACAAAATGATGTTTGTTCCGACCAACGCCGTCGTGCAAAGCACCAATCATTCCATCAGCTGCATATTCGGATTCTGTACCGGGATAATCACTGCCCATGAGGTTTTTCTTCTCACCTTTGTCAGGACCCAAATTACCGTTAAAAAACCATTTGGCCTGGTTTGAAAGATGATCGTTTCTTCCCGTCATTTCAAGAACAACATGCCACATGGAAACAATGGCTTTATAAGTGCGTCCATCTGCATAGTTGTCTACAACCCAGGAACCACGCTTATTTACAGGACCATTACCACTGGTATCGAGGTTCTTATAGGTAGCTCTGCTTGCAGGATGACCTGTAGAAGAGGACGAGGGCTTAGCCCCGTCATTATACCAAGCTATGGCAACGTCATAAACATAGTTACCTATATTGCCGGCATCATTCGTCAGCGCTTTTACTTGGGCTTCCCAATTAGAAGGTGCTGCAAACGCAGTAAACCCAACTGTAAGCGAAGACATCAGCATCAGAAATGCCAGGAAAAAGCTTAAAAGCTTTTTAAACCGTTTCGGTTTCCTCATAAATTTTTCTCCTTTCTTTATGTTCACATAAAAAATTTATGTATAATATGTGAAATTTGCATAGAATTCCACATTTGTGTCTTCATTGTATCACTCAAAATCACCAAAGTCAATGAATTTGCGAAAAAAACTGTAACAATTTATTTACAATTTTTTTGGTAAATCTGACACCTAAAAATTCCCTTAATATATAACTTATATAAATTAATTACATTATATAAAGGCATATACGGCGTTTTGGCAAGTTTTTAGCTTTACGGTAATGGTTTTTCTCTTTACATAGCAAAAGTCGCTGTAAAGAGCATGTGCTTTACACAATGAAATGAGACATTCAGAAAACAATTTCACCCACTTTTTCTATTTACGCTGCCCCCTCTTCCCTGCAGGATCACTTCTGAAAATAAAAAAGGACCGGCTGAAAAGCCGGTCCAAAAAAATTTTATAAACTTATTAATTGCTTCCGCCGATATTGCGCATAAGATTCTGACGAATGCTTCTTACATCCTGAAGAGCCTTATAAAGAGCATCATCAATTGCAAGCAAAGTATCTTCGGCATAGTTATTCACTGCATTAACAGAATCCTTTTTATTCTTCTGTGCTGCAGCAAGCATATCATTAGCCTGGGCAGTTGCATTGCCCAAAATTTCGCTTGCACGTGCCTGCGCATCGCGAATATTTGCTTCGCCTTCTTCTCTTGCTCTTGCAAGAATTTCAGCAGCTTCAGCCTGGGCAGTCTGGGTAATCTGATCACGTGCCACAAGTTCACGTGCCTGTGCCTGCGCTTCAGCAACAATTGCC
Organism: uncultured Oscillospiraceae bacterium; assembly: GCA_948471205.1. Taxonomy (GTDB): domain Bacteria; phylum Bacillota; class Clostridia; order Oscillospirales; family Acutalibacteraceae; genus Eubacterium_R. The sequence continues at coordinate 42,152 of CAOKRT010000009.1, forward strand.
TGCGCATCTTTCTGCGCATCATCAAGAATGGTATTTCTTGAATCAATAATTGCTTTTGCCTGTTTTGTTTCATGAGGTGTATTAAGACGTATATCCTCTATAATTGTTTTTATTTTTTCAACATCAACAAGACTTTTCTTCGTCATGGGCATAGAGGTGGCGTCATCAAGCACATCCTCTAAATCTTCAAGCAAAATATCTGTATTAGTCATCAGCTTTATCTCCTTTGCATCTTTTTATAACATCGTTTAAAATCATTTCGGGAACAAAACGGGAAATATCCCCGTTCAGGCTGCAAACCTCTTTAACCATACTTGACGACAGAAACATATTTTTTCCCTTTGCAGCAAGGAACACGGTTTCTGCCTGAGGCAAAAGACTTTTATTGGTGAGTGCCTGCTGAAATTCATAATCAAAATCAGACATTGCACGCAAACCCTTAACAATGGCAACGGCATTCTTTTCTTTAACGTAATCAACGAGAAGCCCGCCGTATGTATCAACCTCTATATTATCTCTGCTGAAACAGCGCTTTATTAATTCAACACGTTCATCAACAGAAAAAAGCGATTTTTTACTGCTGTTTGCCATAACAACAACAATAACTTTATCAAACAGCTCTGCCGCACGCTCAATAACATCAATATGACCAAGCGTTACAGGATCAAAGCTGCCGGGACAAACGGCAATTTTCATAATTAAAATTCCTTTCGGTAAATAGTAATTTTTGTTTTACCGTAAATTCTTTCTTTATCAACTGAAAAATCGCCGAATTTTTGCGGTAACATTTCCTCCTTAGAGGTTTCGCAAACAACAATGCCGTTATCACTGATTGATTTAACAAGATACGGCATGCACTTTTCAATAAGCCCTTTATGGTAAGGCGGATCAAGAAAAGCAATGTCAAAATTGTTTTTGCGTGAAGAATAAGCAGAAGCATCGGCAGTTAGCACCTGTGAAACAGATGAAAAACCGCAATGCTCAATATTATTTTTAACAACACTTTCCGCTTTTTTATTGTTTTCAACAAATGTGCAGAAAGAAGCGCCGCGGGACAAAGCCTCTATTCCTAACTGACCTGAACCTGCGAACAAATCAAGCACCCTTTTTCCCTCTATTTCAAACTGAATCATACTGAAAAGGGCTTCTTTAACACTTTCGGAAGTAGGTCTTGTTATATCATCCCCCGAAAGGGTTTCAAGACGTCTTCCTCTGGCTGAACCGGTAATAACTCTCATCATAAGACTTGTCCTTAGCTGTGCAAACACAGATTTGCACATTTTTTCACATAAACATTATACATTTATGGTGTTGTTTCGTCAAGTTTATTATTACTATTTTTACATATTGTGATAAAACTCAAAGATTTTTTGTGCATTTTTCCTATTAATTGACGGACATTTTTGTAATTCTTCAACAGAACTTTCTTTAATTTTTGAAATGGTTTTAAAATATTTCATCAATGCTTTCACTTTTGCTTCTCCAATTCCCTCAATACCCAGCAGACTTGAAGAAAGCGCCGCCTTTTTATGCTTTTTATGATGATAGGAAATTGCAAAACGGTGCACTTCTTCCTGAATATCGGATACAAGCGTAAATGCACTTCTGTGGGAATTAATTTCAATTTCTCCGCCGCCGAACGCAATTGCCCTTGTACGGTGTTTATTATCCTTAACCATGCCGAAAACAGGCACATTTATTCCCATTTTTTCAACCACCGGCAAAACGGCATTCACCTGCGGCTGACCGCCGTCAAGCAAAATCAAATCCGGCAGAATTTTGAATGTGCTTCCTTCTTCATCATTATAATAATGATGAAAGCGGCGTGTAAGAACCTCGTTCATAGAACCAACATCGTTCTGACCGTCAAAACCTTTAATAGAAAATCTTTTATATGCTTTTTTCATGGGTCTGCCGTTATGAAAAACCACCATACCCGCCACATTATCTGCACCGAAAGTATGTGAAATATCATAGCTTTCAATATATTCCGGCGGTTTTGCAAGCCCCAGCAAACCGGCAAGCTCTTCCAGTGCAGCAAATTCTCTGCCAAGCCTTCCTTCACTTTGCGCAAGGTGCTCATTTGCATTCTGTATACACATTTTAACAATAGACAGATGCTCGCCCTTCTGCGGATGGATAAATTCTGTTTTTTTACCTCTGCGGCTTTCAAGAAACTGCAGCAGCAAGTTTTCATCTTCAATTTCACCGTCAACGGCAATTCTGGCAGGAATACGGCTTCGCATTGCATAATATCTTTCAATCAGCTCAAATCTTGCCGCCGAAAGATTATCCACCGAATCAATAAGCCAGAATTCCGAATCCGTAAGCCGCCCGTTCTCAAATCTGATAACCTCAAGGCAGGCTTTCTTTTTACCGTTTACAAGTGCAAAAACATCTTCCTCCGGCACATTAATTGAAACAACCTTTTGCTTTTCATCAAGATTTTTTATCGCCTTAATTCTGTCACGCAGTTTTGCGGCTTCTTCAAACTGAAGATTTTCTGAAAACTCCTGCATCTGCCGCGTCATTTCACGAACTGCCGCCTGGCTTCCGCCTTTCAAAAACGCAACCGCATCATTAACATTATTAACGTATTCATCCCTTGTTATTCGTGCAGCGCAAGGCGCAGAGCACAAGCCCATAAAACCGTTAAGGCACGGTCTTGATTTTCCGTAATCACGAGGAAACTGCTTGCTGCAGCGCGGAAGCTTAAAAATTTTCAAAGTTTCCTCTACTGCATTTTTTACTGAAAAACTGGAAATATACGGTCCAACATATTCGGCGCCGTCATCATCCATACGCTTGCATTCCGAAATTCTCGGAAATTCACCTTTTGTAATTTTAATATAATTATAACCCTTATCATCCTTTAAAAGAATGTTGTATTTGGGCATATGCTGTTTAATCAGCGAGCATTCAAGCACAAGTGCTTCAAACTCCGTGTCTACAATAATGTAATCAAAATCATCCACGTTTTCCACCATTTTGATTACCTTTAGGGAATGGTTTGAATGCGAACCGAAATAAGAGGAAACACGGTTTTTAAGTTTTTTCGCCTTGCCGATATATATAATTTTCTTATCCCTGTTTTTCATTATATAAACACCGGGCTGAAGCGGCAGCGCCATTGCTTTTCTGCGCAGCTCCTTTTCTGTCATTCAAACACCTCCTAAAAAAACAAGGGTACAGATTTCTCTGTACCTCAAGAAATATGAATGATTTAATTAATCTGCAAATCCGCTTTTTACAAGAGCAACAAGACCGTCAACAGCATTTTCTTCATCAGAACCATCTGCAATAATGCGAATATCTGTGCCGCCCATAATACCAAGTGAAAGAACACCTAAAAGTGATTTTGCATTTACTCTTCTTTCTTCTTTTTCAACCCAGATTGATGATTTAAACTCATTTGCCTTCTGAATAAAAAATGTAGCCGGACGAGCATGAAGACCAACCTGATTCTCTACTTTAACATCTTTAACAAACATAATTAAGACCTCTCATTGTTGTTGATATAAACTCAAATTCTTTATAATATTATTTGTTTACCATACATATTATATCACTAAAGTTGCTTAGGTCAACAAATTGAATTAAAGTTCGTATGCTTTATAGATTAAACACAAAATATTGTGTATGTATTTGTGCAAAATATACATAAAATTTTTGTCATTTTAAATCAGATAAATACTTCTTGTCCTCCGCAGTTAGCGCGGCTTTTTCAAGCATGTCCGGTCTTCTTTCTAAAGTACGTTTCAGGGACTGCTGTCTTCTCCATTTATCCACATTTGCATGGTGACCCGTTAAAAGCACGTCCGGAACGGTTCTTCCGCGCCATTCATACGGACGTGTATACTGCGGATATTCAAGCAACGAACTGTAATGACTTTCTTCCTCAAAGCATTCATCGTCAGACAGCACGCCCGGAAGCATTCTTGAAACAGAATCGGCAAGTATAAGCGCCGGCAGTTCCCCGCCTGTAAGCACATAATCGCCGACGGAAATTTCTTCAGGCTGAAGTTCTTCTATAACCCTTTCGTCTATGCCCTCGTAATGACCGCATAAAAGGGCTATATTTTCCATTTTTGACAGTTCACGCACCCTTTGCTGTGTCAGTGTTTTTCCCTGCGGTGTAAGGTAAAGCAGATGCGGCTTTACGCCTAACTTTTCACTTAGTGCAGTATAGCAGTCATACACAGGCTCCACCTGCATAATCATGCCCATTCCGCCGCCGTAAGGCGTATCGTCCACTCTGCGGTGCTTATCTTTTGTATATTCTCTTATATCCGTACATTCAATTTCAACTTTTCCTGCTTTTCTTGCTCTGCCGATAATGCTTTCATTCAAATAAGCATTGCACATTTCGGGAAAAAGCGTAAGTATATCAATCCTCATCAAAAAGTCCTTTCATAGGAATGATTCTGATTATTTGACTTTCAGAATCTATTCCCTTAACAATATCCGGAATTACAGGAATATAACAATGTTTTTCATTCTGAACAATATCCAGAATATCGGAAGCGCCATAGTTCAGCACATCCGCCACTTCGCCGTATTCCGTTTTATTTTCCGCATGCATTACACGGCAGCCGATTATATCGGCAACATAATTTGCATCTTCATCAATTTCAGCATCATCACGGTTGCAGAAAAGCACCCTGCCTTTCAAACTTTCAGCCATATCTATTGAAGTGATTTCTTCAAACTTTATAATGGCATGATTTTTTTGCGGACGCACCGAAACAACATTCTGTGCCTGATTTCCGTTTTCATCAAGATAAAGGATTTTAAACTGCTTCAGATATTCTATATCATCGCACCACAATTCCAGCTTCATTTCACCCTTTATGCCGTGTGTATTTATAAGTTTTCCGATTTCCAAATACTGTTTCATAATATCACCAATTATTATTTTACACTTATTATAACTTTTTAGCAACACAAAAATGCCCTTGCATCTGCAAGAGCATTTTTAGATTTCAATTAATCTATCTCAACTGAAATTTTTGCATCATTTCTTGTTGCTGCGGCACGCATAACAACACGGATAGCTTTAGCTATTCTGCCCTGCTTTCCGATTACACGACCCATATCGTCTTCCGAAACATGAAGATGATAAACGGTTACGCCCTCTTCGTTTGGTTCGTCAACATCAACAGAAACTGCATTGGGATTATCAACCAATCCCTTTGTTATGGATATTAACAAATCTTTCAAAGAACACACCTCCTGTTTAATCTTTCAAAATAAAAGATTAAAGAATGCCTTCTTTTTTAAGAATGTCCTTAACGGTATCAGTCGGCTGAGCACCGTTTGCAATCCACTTCTTAGCTTTTTCTGCATCAATATTAATTTCAGCAGGGTCAACCATTGTGTTGTATGTTCCGATTTCCTCAATAAATCTGCCGTCACGAGGGAATCTTGAATCTGCTACTACTACACGATAGAAAGGAGCTTTCTTAGCGCCCATTCTGCGAAGTCTGATTTTTACTGCCATTTTTGTTACCTCCAAAAATTATAATTAAATATAAAAATATTACTAAACCAATTTGAATATTGAATTGGGTTAATACAAATTAAAATCCGAAAGGATTATTCCCTTTACCGGTCATACCCATCATTTTCTGCGCCATTTCAGGATTCTGCTGCATAATGCGGCGCATTTTTTTGCTCATTCGCGGTCCGCCTTTGCCGCCGGTGAACTGGCTCATCATTTTCTTCATCTGCTTAAACTGGGCAAGAAGTTTGTTTACATCTTCCACTCCCATTCCGCAACCGGCCGCTATTCTGCGTTTTCTGGACGGATTGATTATTTCAGGATGTGCTCTTTCCTCAAGAGTCATTGAATAAATAATAGACTTAAATCTTTTGAAAGCATCCTCATCTATATCGGAATCCTTGATTTTGTTTCCGATACCGGGAATCATTTTGATTGTATCTTTTAAACTGCCCATTCTTTCAAGCTGGGCAAACTGATCAAGAAGATCATTTAAATCAAATTTATTTTTTGCAAGCTTCTTTTCAAGCTCTGCCGCCTTTTTTTCATCAAGGCTCTGTTCTGCCCTTTCAATAAATGAAAGCACATCGCCCATGCCGAGAATTCTTGATGCCATTCTGTCGGGATGAAAGCTTTCAAGGTCGCCGAGCTTTTCACCCGTGCCGACAAATTTAATCGGCTTGCCTGTAACTGCTCTTACAGAAAGAGCCGCACCGCCTCTTGTATCACCGTCAAGCTTAGTAAGAATAACACCGTCTATTCCGAGTGTTTCATTAAAGCTCTTTGCCACATTAACGGCGTCCTGACCGGTCATTGCATCAATTACAAGCAATATTTCATTGGGATGAACCGTTGAACGAATATTCTGAAGTTCCTGCATAAGCTCTTCATCAATATGCAAACGACCTGCCGTATCAAGAAAAACATAATCGTGACCATGGTCTTTTGCATATTTAACAGCTTCTTCGGCAATTCTGACCGGATTTTCCGTTCCCATTTCAAAAACAGGAACACCAACCTGTTCACCAACCACCTGAAGCTGTTTAATTGCCGCAGGACGGTAAATATCACAGGCAACAAGCATTGGCCTGTGCCCTTCATTTTTTAATTTTAAAGCAAGCTTTGCGCTGTGGGTTGTTTTACCGGAACCCTGAAGTCCGCACATCATAATGACAGTAGGCGGACGGTTTGCAATCGCAAGACGGCTTTCGGTTCCGCCCATAAGCGCAGTTAATTCTTCATTAACAATTTTAATAACCATTTGTCCCGGTGTTAAAGACTCCATTACATCTTCGCCAACGGCACGTTCGGTTACATTTTTTGTAAAATCCTTGGCAACTTTATAGTTAACATCCGCTTCAAGCAAAGCCAAACGAACTTCTCGCATTGCCTCTTTAACATCTGCCTCGGTCAACTTACCCTTGGCACGAAGTTTTTTAAAGGAATTTTCAAGTCTTTCCGAAAGACCTTCAAAAGCCAAAAGAAATCAACTCCTGTGCAATTTATTGCTCGCCGAGAATATCGGCAAGTGTTTTAATCTTTGCAGCGTTATATGATATTTCCTTTGAAAGAGTATGATTCAAATTATAATCATTAATAGCATCGGCACACTCTCTGATTTCCGCAAGACCCTGTTTAACTTCATTAAAGCGTTTTGCAAGACCAAGACGGTTTTCCATATCAAAAAGCTGGTTTTCCGCTCTTTTTATTGCATCGCGAACACCCTGACGGGTTATCCCCTCGTTTTCTGCAATTTCTGAAAGGGACAAATCTTCATCATAATAGTAAATAAGAAAATCGTGCTGTTTTTTTGTTAACATTTCCCCATAGAAATCAAGCAGGAATGATATTTCCAAATTTTTTGCCACTATTATCCCCCTCTGCAGCGTAATGTGTAAAGTGATTAGTCTTTACAGCAACCAATATTATACCCAAGCATTTATTATAAGTCAAGCATAAAACCAATAATTTTTCACAAAAAATTTTTTATAAAAGTATTGACACAAAATGTTGACAAATAAAAATATTGTTATACAAAATACATACTTATTTTTTTCGGTTTTTCAAATTTATTTTTTTAAACATTTTAACAAGAACGATTATGGCGGCAGCAGCTAAAAGGATTTCGGCGGCTGTTTGTGCATAGGCAAGTCCGTAAAGCGGAAAGAAATAATTAAAAAGAAATATAAACGGAATTTCAAGCACAATCTTTCTTAATATTGCAAAAACAAGCGATTTTCCGCCCATGCCGCATGCCTGAAATACACCTACTGCTATAAAATCCATACATAAAAACGGCAAAGACAGGCAAAAGCCCTTTAGAAATGCACCGCCATAGGAAACAATGGCTTCATTTTTCATAAAAAGTGACACAAGCATATCCGAACCGAAGAAAAACAGCACAGTTATAACCATTAAAAAGCCCATAGCTATTTTTGTTAAAAACAGCAGTGATTTTTTCATTCTGCCGTGATCACCGCTTGCATACGTATAGCCGATTAACGGCATAACGCCCTGCGAACTTCCAAGTGCAATCTGCATCGGCACCATATTGATTTTCTGCGCAATGCCCATTGCCGCAACTGCCTGTGCACCGAAAGAAGAGGTAAAATTATTAAGCACCGTCATACCTGTAACATTGAGCAGATTTTGTATTGATGCCGGAATTCCAACGGAAAACACACCGATAACAATAGATTTTCGAAAAGAAAACTTTTTCGGATTAACACAAACGTATGTGCTTTTGCGCTTAATAAAAATCAAAGCAAAAAAATACAGGCACGCAAAACAGTTTGATATAAATGTAGCACAGCCTGCGCCCGCCGCACCCATATCAAGCCCCCACGGCAAAACAAAAACAGGGTCAAGAAGCATATTTAATATACAGCCGCTCATAGTACCTATGCTGGCATGAAGGGAGGCGCCTTCGGCACGCACCAAATAGGCCATAACAACATTTAATATTGCAGGAACTGCTCCGAAGCTTACCGTCCATTTCAGATAATCTGCTGTTGCCGCAGCCGTTTCGCTGTTTGCACCTAGCATAATAAGAAACTTTTTGCTAAGCAGAATATAAATCAGTGAAAAAACCGCACCGCTCATAATAGAACAGTAAAACCCGAACGCAGAACTTCTGTAAACCGTTTCATAATCCTTTTTTCCAAGCGCACGGCTCATCATGCTTGAACTGCCCACGCCGAAAAGATTATTTACTGCATTAAATGCAAGCAGCAGCGGCGCCGCCAGCGTTACAGCAGCGGTTTCTATTGAATTGTTAAGCAAGCCGACAAAATAAGTATCTGCCAGGTTATAAATAACCATTACAAGTGAGCTAAGCACGGTTGGCACAGCCAGCTTCATGACAGCACTATTTACAGGTGCTTTTTCAAACAAATACGTTTTTTGTGTATTTTCCATATGGTTCCACCGATTTTATTTTAAAGTAGCAATTGTTACTCCGTTTTCGCCCTCACCGTAAACGCCAAGGCGAAAATCCCTTATATTGGGATGAGATTTTAATTCGTCTTTAACTGCACTTCTGAGTGCTCCGGTTCCCTTTCCGTGAATAATTCTGATTTCTGTAATATTATTAAGAATACATTTATCTATAAACAAATTCAGATTACCGACTGCTTCATCGGCAAGCTGACCTCTTAAATCAATTTCTGTTTTAACATCAGCATCCGCCCTTGAAGTGGTTCTGTATACATTAGCAATATGTTTAACAGGTGCTTTTTTCTTTTTCTCTGTAAGCATTAAGTCTGCCATTTTTACACGTGTTTTAAGCATACCGGACTGCACAAGCACCTTTTCTCCGCTTACTTCAAGCACCTCGCCGGCACCGATGCCCCGTATAATTACACTGTCGCCTTTTTCAACAGCTCTCGGCAGTTTATAATCGTCATCCCAATTGTCGGCTATTTCACGCGGATTCACAATATCTTCCATCTCTCCAAGGCGGTTTTTAATTTCCCGCCTTGTTTTTCTTGCAATTTCCGCCGCATTGGATGAAGAAGCCTCTTTTTTCAGTTTTTCAAGCTGAAGCAGAAAATCAGCGCTTTGGCGTTTGGCTGTATTAATAATTTTTTCCGCCTCACGCTTAACCTTTTCCATTTCATTGGCTTTAAGCTGTTCTATTCTGTCTTTTTCAGACTGCGCCTTTGCTTTTATTTTGTTTGCATTTTCTGTTGCTTTTTCTGCTTTTTCCTTTTCTTGTTCAAGCTCCATTCTTGTATTTTCAAGCTTCTGCAGCACAGCTTCAAATGAACGGTTGTCAGAACCGACAATTCCTCTTGCAGCATCCACAACGGATTTATCCATTCCCAGATGTTCGGATATCGCAAACGCATTAGACCTGCCGGGCACACCGATTAAAAGCTTATATGTAGGTCTTAATGTTTCAACGTCAAATTCACAGCATCCGTTAATGACACCAGGTGTTTCAAGTGCATAGGATTTCAGCTCGGCATAATGGGTTGTTGCGGCAATCACCGCACCCGCAGACCGCAGTTTTTCAATAATGGAAACTGCAAGCGCAGCACCTTCAACCGGGTCTGTGCCGGCACCAAGCTCATCAATAAGAATAAGCGAATGATCATCTGCGCATTTCATAATATTTATGATATTGACCATATGCGATGAAAAAGTAGAAAGATTCTGCTGAATACTTTGCTCATCCCCCACGTCAACAAGTACATTTCTGAAGATAGATATACGCGACCGGTCTGCCGCAGGTATAAGCATGCCGCACATTGTCATTAATGTAAGCAGTCCGATTGTTTTAATGGATACCGTTTTTCCGCCTGTATTCGGACCGGTTATAACAAGCGTGTCAAATTCATCACCCAACCTGATATCCGTGGGCACAACCGTTTTCGGATTCAAAAGCGGATGACGTGCCTTTTTCAGTTCAATAATGCCGTCATTATTCAGCATCGGCTTTGATGCTTTCATTCTGTATGCAAGATGCGCCTTTGCAAAAATAAGATTAAGCATAACGGCGCTGCTGTACGAATGCTTTATACTTTCCGAAAAAGTGCCGGCTTCGGCAGACAATTCAAACAGAATACGCTGTATTTCCTCTCGTTCTCTGCCTTCAAGCATTTTTATATCATTGTTTGCCTCAACAACAGTAACCGGCTCAATAAATACGGTTGCGCCGGATGCTGAAGTATCATGAACAAGCCCTTGTACACTTCCCCGGCATTCAGCCTTTACAGGCACTACGTAGCGGCCGTTTCTTTGTGTAACAATCGCTTCCTGCAAAAATTTAACATAATGCACACTGTGAATGATTGCATCCAGCTTTTCACGCACAGAATTTGACTTTGCACGGATTTTTCTTCTTATTTCATATAGTTCTTCCGATGCTTTATCGGCAATTTCATCCTCGCCGATAATAACAGTGAATATTTTTGTTTCAAGATATTTATTTACAGTGATTCCGTCAAAAAAGAAATCAAGATTTGTTTTTACACCTGAACAATGACCGTACCATTCATAAAGCGCACGCAGTGAACGCAGTGTTTCACCTATTTTTAAGAGTTCTGAAGTATTCAATGCACCGCCTGCTGCTGCACGCTGAAGCGGATTATTCACATTACACAGCCCGGAAAATGACGGCGCGCCGAAGCGTGCCAGCAATGAAAAGGCATCCTCTGTCTGTGCCAAAAGCATTTCAACTTCATTAATATCATAAGACGGTGCAAGAGAAAGTGCCATGTCATGTGCATCTTCACATGTTGTTTCATTTGCAAGCATTTCAAGTACGCTGTTCAGTTCAAGTGATTCATAATGTTTATTCATCCCTGTAATCCTTTATAAAATTCTAAGGCAGACAGCTTTCGCTGAATGCGCGATAATGTGTATTTTTCTGCAATCTCCGAAAGCAGTTTCATATTTTCTTCGCTGAGAGCAAAGCTGAATATTCTGGACGGTTCTGTCAGGCAGATAAAGCGCACAGCGGTAATAACCGTTTTCGGAAGAGGCACCGCACCTGTTTTCGGGCAGTTTTCACAATATATTTTCCCCTCTGCCGTATCAAAATACATAAACGCACTTTCATATGTACCGCAGTTATCACACGCTAAAACAGACGGCATATAACCGCCGATGCACAGTGCACGAAATTCAAATACCGCTTTAATCTGCAAAAGCCCTTTTTCACCCCTGCACAGTAAGTGAAGAGAATTTAAAATAAGTCTTAACAATTCCGCCTCAGGCTGTTCCTCCGCACTCATTTCATAAGCAAGCTGTGCAAAGTACTGTGCAAGAGTAAGCCTGTCTATATCCTGCCTTAATCCGAAAAAAACCTCAATAGGCACTGCATCGTCAACAACAAAGGCATCCTTTGATTTATACATACTGAAATCACAATATGCAAAAAGCCCGGTTGCCGAATTCAGCCTGCTTTTCATCTGCTTTGCTCTTCTTACAAATGCTTTAATCATTCCGAAATCAGCAGTAAGGAGAGTAACTAAACGGTCACTCTCCCCAATGGTCTGTTCTTTTATTACTAAGCCCTTCGTTGTTCTTCGTATCATATTCAACCCTTAAAACTTCTTCATTTTCTTTATATTTCAGATAATCAAGAATATTGCCTGTACGGGTAAAATTAACCCAGTTTTCATCCAGCATTAAGCCACCGCCGTTCATAGTGTATATTTTAGTTTATCCTATGGCGGTGTATATAATTTGTGCCATTTTAATCCAATCCGAAATTATGGATTAATCCTTCCTTATTTCTCCAGTTATCCTTAACCTTAACCCATGTGTGAAGATTAACCTTTATATCAAAAAAGGCTTCCAGGTCCTGCCGTGCAAAGGTGGATATTTTTTTTAGCATGGCGCCGTTTTTACCAATAATCATTCCTTTGTGTGTATCTCTTTCACAATAAACGGTAGCTTCAATATCAAGTATTTCCTTATCAGCGCGTTCACGCATTTTTTCAATGGAAACTGCAATGCCGTGCGGAATTTCCTTATCCATAAGCCGCAGAATTTTTTCACGGATAATCTCTGACGCAAGCACTCTTTCAGGCTGGTCTGTCAGCGTGTCATCCGGAAAAAAGTGCGGACTTTCGGCACAAAGCGCTTTCATTTCATCAATAAGTTCGTCTATTCCATCGCCTTCCGAAGCAGAAACAGGCACAACTGCCGTAAAATCAAACTGCTTTGTTAAATAAATGATTCTGGAAAGCAGATCCCGTTTTTCTTTCACCATATCAATCTTGTTAATAGCAAGAATAACAGGCAGTTTTTCCTGCGAAAACTTTTTAATAAGTTCCAGTTCTTTTTCGTCAAGCTCTCCGCTCGGTTCAACAACAAATACAGCGGCATCTGTGCCGCCGATACTGTCGCCCACGGCATTATTCATAAATTCGCCGAGTTTATTGTGCGGTTTATGAAAACCCGGAGTATCTGTAAATACAAGCTGTATTTCATCAATGGTAAGCACGCCCATAATTTTAGTGCGTGTGGTTTGCGGCTTTGACGAAACAATCGCCACCTTTGCTCCGAGCATTCTGTTTAAAAGCGATGATTTGCCCACATTCGGCTTGCCCACAATGGCAATAAAGGCAGTTTTTGTCATTATTCTTCTCCCATATAATAGCTGTTATCTCTCTTCCAGCCTATGCGTGTAAGCACGGTTTCCTCTTTTTCCCGCATTCTGACCTCTTCCATTCCGCCTGCCTCATGGTCATATCCCAGCAGGTGCAGCATGGAATGAACCGTTAAAAAGCCTATTTCACGCTGAAGCGGATGATTATAGAGCTTAGCCTGTTCCACGGCCTTTTCCATAGAAATAACTATATCTCCAAGCATTTTTGCGCCGGTATCCGGATTCACATCATAAATTCCGTTTTCACTGAGCGGAAATGAAAGCACATCCGTTTCTCTGTCTATATTCCGGTATGTATGGTTTAATTCATGAATTTGTTCGTTGTTAACAAAACGAACCGAAACCTCCGCCAAACCGTCAAAATGTTCAAGTTCCAGAACAGCATGACAGCAGCGGCGGATTAGAAGCCTTATTCCGGTAGGCACTTTAATATCCTTTTGATCATTGGAGATTACAACTTTAACCGATTTCATTATCTTTTCTCCTCATTTTCATATTTTTCATACGCTTTGATAATGTCCTGCACAAGCTTATGGCGCACAACATCTTTCTGCGTGAATTTGCATATTTCAATATCATCCACATTTTTTAAAATGCGCATCACTTTTTTCAGTCCTGATTTTTTGCCGTCCGGCAAATCTATCTGTGTAATATCGCCTGTAACAACCATTTTAGAATTAAATCCCAGTCTTGTTAAAAACATTTTCATCTGTTCAGGCGTTGTATTCTGCGCTTCGTCAAGAATGATAAAACTGTCGTCAAGCGTTCTGCCTCGCATATAGGCAAGCGGTGCCACCTCTATTGCGCCTCTTTCCTGATAGCGCTGAAAATTCTCGCCGCCGAGCATATCAAAAAGCGCATCATAAAGCGGTCTTAAATAAGGGTCAACCTTGCTTTGCAGATCTCCCGGCAGAAAGCCCAGCTTTTCCCCGGCTTCAACCGCGGGACGTGTCAGAATAATTTTATTAACCTCTTTGGCACGGAACGCTGTAACAGCCATTGCAACCGCAAGATATGTTTTTCCCGTTCCGGCAGGTCCTATTCCAAATGTTATCGTATTGCCATCGATTGCTTCACAGTATTTTTTCTGCCCAAGGGTTTTCGGCTTAATCGGCCTGCCTTTTGCAGAAATGCATATGGAGTCTGACGACATAGCGGATATTTTATCTTCGTTTCCCTCATTCACAAGGGAAACAGCATAGCGCACATTCTGTTCCGAAAGTGTTTCGCCTTTATTGATCAGCGTTAAAAGACTTTTAAGTGCTCTGACTGCTTTTGAAACATTTTCAATTTCGCCAACCACTTTCAGATTATTGCCGCGGCTTATGATTGATACATTATATTCTTTCTCTATTAAATTTACATTTTCATCAAATGAGCCAAACAGGCTGACGGCCTGTTCTATGGCATCAAACTGAATTATTTCCTCTGTCATTCGTTAATCTCTGCCTTAATAAGTTCTATTCTTCTGTCCTCGGTTTTAAGAACAGTAAATGTTATGTTTTCAAACTGCACAGATACAGGGTTTTCCTCTTTTCCGGTGGGAAGATAACCAAGCTGATTGATTATAAAGCCGGCAACCGTATCATAATCCCCGTCAGGAAGCGAAATGTTCAGAACTTCGCTTACATCGTCTATATCTGTTGCGCCGTCAAAGGTATAGGTGTACTCATCAATCTGTGCAACCTCTTCCTCTTCATCGTCATATTCATCCTGAATATTTCCAACTATGCTTTCAAGTATATCTTCCATTGTAACAAGCCCTGCTGTTCCGCCGTATTCATCAACAACCACAGCAAGCTGTATTCTTGTTTCCGTCATTTTAGCAAAAAGTTTTCCGCAGGCAATGGTTTCGGGCACAAACAACGGCGTTCTTATATAATCTTTCAGATTTTCATCGGAAGATATTTTGGTGCCTATAAATTTCAGTAAATCCTTAACATAAATTATACCCACAATATTATCAAGATCTTCGTTATAAACAGGAATTCTTGAAAATCCCTCTTTAATGGCAAGCGAAGCCACATCAGAAAGCGTAGCGCCGCATTCAACCGCTTCAATATCTGTTCGGTGCGTCATTATATCACCGGCATTCAAATCATCGAATTCAAAGATGTTGTTAATCATCTTTCTTTGAGAATCCTCAAGCTCGCCCACATTTTCGTCTTCATCCACAAGCTGTTTTATTTCTTCTTCTGTAGAATTGTTTTTTTTGCTGAAAATTTTTAAAAGATTTCCTGCCATAAAGGCACTGCCCTCCATAAATTAAAATATTAATTATTATATACTTTTTGAAATTGTTTGTAAAGAGGGCAGTTTTATGTTATAATTTTAAATAATAAAATAAACGGGGATAATGGAATTGCTTAATATAAACGAAACGGATGTTTGGATTCAGCTTGCAAAAAGCAGCAAACCTGTTGTAATATACGGAATGGGAAACGGCGCAGAAAAAATTATTGCTGTTTTAAAAGAATACGGCGTTTCCGTGGCCGATATATTTGCAAGCGATGAATTTGTAAGAGGACATTCCTTTTTAGGATACAAGGTTTTGAAATACAGCGATATATGCGAAAAATACAATGATTTTAACATTGTTTTAGCTTTTGCAACGCATCTGCCGGATATGCTTGAAAAAATAAAAAAAATGAATGCAGAACACTCTGTGTTTGCTCCCGATGTTCCTGTTGCCGGAAACGGAATCTTTACAAGAAAATTTTTTGAAGAAAACAGGGAAAAATTTGAATTCGTGTATAACCGGCTTGCAGACGAAGAAAGCAAAACGGTTTATGAAAATATAATTAATTTTAAAATAAGCGGTAAAGTGAGTTACCTTTACAACAGCACAGAACCGGATAAAAACAGCATTTACAAGGATATTCTGAAGCTTGACAGCAATGAAACAATCGTGGATATGGGTGCTTATGACGGTGATACAATCCGCGAATTTACCGCATATACCAATGGAAAATACAATCACATTTATGCTTTGGAACCCGACGAAAAGAATTTTAAAAAGCTTGTAAAAAACACGCAGAATATGCAAGGAATAAGCCTTTACAATATGGGGGCATGGAGTAAATACGATACACTTTCCTTTTCAAAAAAAGCCGGCAGAAATTCAAAACTTTCCGCAGAGGGCTTACCGGTTTCGGTTACAGATATCGACAGCCTAATTAATGATAAAATTACACTTTTAAAAATGGATATTGAGGGTGCAGAGCTGCATGCGCTTACAGGATGCAAAAATACGATAAAAAAGTATGCTCCGAAACTGTATGTATGTGCTTATCACAGAAATGAGGACATGTTTGCTTTGCCAATGAAAATTCTTGCATATAACAACAATTATAAAATATATTTTAGGCATTCACCGTATATACCCGCATGGGAAAGCAATTTTTACTGCACACTGTAAAATTTGGTGAGAAAATGACACCTTGTCCGGCTGCTGCAAGGATGTATCATTATTTACAGTTATGTTTTGCAGCCGGAAAGGCCGTGTAAATAACAATGGATATTCTGTTTGATTTTTTTAAAACCAACATCATTTATATTCATATTGCTGCCGGGATTTTGATTTTTCTTATTTTTCTGGCGTTGCGAAATAAAATTTCGGATTTGTTGTTATCTTTGCTTGGAAAACTCTTCTTTTCAAAAAAGCCTGAAAGAAGAAAATCCTTTAAAGAAAGCCTTATAAAGCCGTTTTCTGCTTTTTTTGCATTGCTTGGCTTATACATCGGTATTTTACTGAATTACAGACACGCTGTTATAAACAGCATCTTTAAAATTCTTGTTATTCTGATTGTATGCTGGGGCATTCTTTGCTATATTTCGGATAATCTGCATGCTGTTTTCACGTCAAAAAACAGCAATACGGTTTCTAACGGCGTTGCAGTTAAATTTATTTCAAATCTTTTGAAAGTAATTATCATCTGCATTGCCGTTGTTATGGTGCTTTCCGAACTCGGATATAATATAAACGGACTGATAACAGGACTCGGCGTCGGCGGTCTGGCTGTTTCACTTTCTGCGCAGGATACGCTTAAAAACCTGATTTCAGGCTTTGTTATTCTGTTTGACAAACCGTTTGACGTAGGCGATTTAATTGAAACATCTGATTTCAAAGGCGTGGTTGAAGATATTACCATGCGCTCCACAAGAATACGAAAACTTGATGATTCCATTATGATTGTTCCGAATTCAACCATTGCTGATTCCTCTGTTTCAAACTATGCAAGGCTTACAAAAAAACTTGTGCAGTTTAATATAGGCGTGTTATATTCCACATCCAATGAAACAATCATGAAATGTGAAACAGATATAAAAAACTATCTTACAAGCTGTGAATTAACGGATAAAGAAACCATACGTGTGTTTTTTGAAAATTACGGCGATTCATCCATTAACATTCAAATACGGTGTTATGTAAACACAACTGACATAAACATTTATAATGATTATATTGAAAAGCTGAATTTTGAAATAAAAAAAATCATTGAGCAAAATAAAACAGATTTTGCTTTTCCCACAAGAAATATTATTATTGAGAAGAATTAAACTATGTACGATTTACTTTACGGAATTATCATTTTTTTTGCTACATTCGCCGGCGCCTTTGTTGGTCTCGGCGGAGGTGTAATCATCAAGCCTTTGCTTGATTTGGTTGGACACGACAGTATTGCTGTTGTAAATTTCATATCCTCTTTTGCGGTTTTCAGCATGAGTATAAGCGCAACAGCCAAGCATATCAAAGTAAAAACCAAACTGAATTTTAAATTTATATTTATACTTTCAATCGGCGCAGTTGCAGGCGGTATCGGCGGTTCCTGTTTGTTTGATTATCTTTTAAGTATTTTTGATAACAGTGCGTTAAAGCGTATGCAGGGCATTATCCTCGGAATACTTCTTGTTCTTTCGGTTATATACATAAATTTAAAAAACAGAAAAAGTTTTCATATTAAAAATCCTGCGGGTATTATTTTTGCAGGTCTTGCTTTGGGACTGACAGCTTCTTTTCTCGGCGTGGGCGGCGGGCCGATAAATGTTGCTTTTCTTGTACTGTTCTTTTCTATGAGTATGAAGGATGCCGCAGTTTACAGCGTTGGCGTAATATTCTTCAGCCAGCTTTCCAAAATTATCACCATTGCTGTTTCCGGTAGCATTCCCGAATTTACGGTTCCGACACTGGCAGCAGCAATACTATGCGCAGTGGCAGGCGGTATCATCGGCGCTGCCGCAAACAAAAAAAGCAATGAAAAAACAATTAAAATTATTTTTACAATAATTGTTGCAGCCGTTGCTGCCGTTAATTTCTGCAACGCAATTATATAAGGAGAAAATTTATGAAAAGAAAAAACATTATATTTTATTTTTCAGACCAGCAAAGATGGGATACCGTTAACGAAACGGTAACGCCGAATTTAATGCAGCTTGCAGCAGAAGGTGTTTTGTTTGAAAACAATTTCACCTGCCAACCTGTTTGCGGACCGGCAAGAGCCTGCCTTCAGTCAGGTGTATATGCAACACAGATTGGCTGCTGCTGGAACGGTATTGCGCTTCCGGACACAATAACGCCGCTTGCGGAACATTTTAACAATTCGGGATACCAAACAGCATACATAGGAAAATGGCACCTTGCTTCCGACCGTTATCCCGGCGTTGGAATTCATTGCGAAAAAACAGCCATTCCAAAAGAAAGGCAGGGAAAATACCAGTACTGGCGTGCTGCAGACTGCCTTGAATTTACCTCTCACGGATATGACGGCTATGTTTTTGACGGCGACGGAAATAAAATAGACTTTAAAGGATACCGCGCAGACTGCATAAATGATTTTGCGCTTGAATATCTTGACAACCGGGATAAAGATAAACCCTTCTTTATGTTTATAAGCCAGCTTGAACCGCATCATCAGAATGACAGACATTGCTATGAAGGCTACAAGGAAACGATTGATGATTACAAAGATTATCCCATTCCCGAAGATTTATCCTTTTTAAAGGGCGATTACAAAGAAATGTATCCGGATTATATTTCCGCTATAAACAGGCTGGATTATAATGTGGGCAGACTTGTAAATAAACTTAAAGAACTTGGAATTTATGATGACACCGTTATTATTTATACAAGCGATCACGGAAGCCACTTTAAAACAAGAAATTTAGAATATAAACGAAGCTGCCACGAAAGTGCAAGCCGCACGCCCCTTATTATCAAAGGCGGCGGATTTGAGGGCGGAAAAACAGAAAAAAGGCTTTCAAGCCTTATTGATATTCCGCCTACAATCCTTTCAATGGCAGGAATTGATATACCCGAAAATTATATGGGAATGGATTTAACAAAACAAATTGATAATCCTGAATTGAAGCGAGACTGCGTTTTTATGCAAATCAGTGAAAGCCAGTGCGGCAGAGCAATACGCACCGACCGTTTTAAATATGCCGTTCGCGATTTAAGTCCGTTAGGATATACACACGGCAAAAGCAAGGTGTATTTTGAAGATTATCTTTATGATTTGGAACATGACCCGATTGAAAAAACAAACCTTATTAAAAATCCGAAATATGCGCATATCCGGCAGGAACTGAAATATATGCTTATTGAACAGATGGTTCATGCGGACGAAGAACGCCCTGTTATTCTGCCGGCCATCCGCGTAAGAAAAAAATAAATACATCTATAACAAAAAGCAACGGGATAATAAAACCCCGTTGCTTTTTTATATTTGAAATTTTAATCATTATTCTCTGCTTGCTTTGCATGCTTTTCCACAAGTGCATCAAGAATTCTTGCATGTTCTTTATCGGTTAAAGCATATTTAAGTGTTGGCAAAGCGGAAAGCAGCATACCAATTGCCGGCGGAATGGAAATAAGCATAAACATAACCGTAGCATATTTGCCGTTGTTATAGGTTATAAAACTTTCTCCGTTTCTAAGCGCCTCGTTCATAACTTCTATATTTTTATCGGAAAAGCTTACTGCACCATAAGCAAAGGACTGAATAAGCGCTGCAATTCCGCCCGAAAGCTTTGTAATAAAGCTCTGACCCGAGAAAAATACACCGTCAGGCCTTATACCGTTATGATATTCTTCATAATCAACACAATCAGCAATCATAACAGACTGCATAACATTTATTCCGCCCATTCCCGCACTTGCAAGGAACAGAAGAATACCTGTAATAATAACCCATACGATTGGTGTAACATCACCACCGGCAATTTTAAACACAGCAAACATTAGGAAAAACGGAACTGCGCCGCCTATTGAAAAGAAATTGTATATCTTTTTATTTTCAAATTTCTTAACCAGCATCGGCGTTATTGCCATAGAAATAAACTGTCCGGCAAAAATTCCGGCTGCAATGATTACAATATTCACAAACATCATTATGTTCAATCCGTTTTCACCAAACAAATTCATAAAATCGCCGTTTGCAAAATAATAAGTAACAAAAGACATCGCAATAAGCATAAGAAGCTGAATAGGACTTCTTAAAATACCTGAAATCAGTATCTGCCTGAAAGGTTTGCACTGCCACATAAGCTTGAAGTTTTCCTTCATCGTATACCGTTTTTCAGAAGTTTTTACCCTTTCCTTCGTTCCGATACCGGCACATTCAAACATAATTGTGCTTATAACCGTTAAAATAACAACCGTAATAATAAAACCGTATTTATTTGCCTTATTAACATCGCCCACCTTATCTGCAAGCGCACCTGCCGCAACCTGCGCAATCTGAACAACAAGCACGCCAATGCCGCCTACGCCTGCTGCAATTCGTGCAAGACCTAAAAGCTTGGAACGGTCATTTTCATCTTCAGACATAAGAGATGTTAAACCCCATAGCGGAATATCGCCCGCTGTATAAAGCATTCCCCAAAGAATATACGAAACAGCCGCCCAGGCAACAATCAGAATTTGCCCTGCTCTTGTATCAGCTTCGGCATAATTTCCGTTTACAAATGTTAAAATCGTAATAATGCCTATAACAACCGGTGAAAAAATAAGATACGGTCTGCATTTTCCCCATTTGGATTGTGTTTTATCAACAATCGTTCCCATCATAGGGTCATTAATTGCATCCCACACACGTGCAAGTGCAACAATCCAACCTATTGCTATAACAGGAATATAAAGAACATACTGAAAATAATATCCAACAAGCCCTGTGGCGATAATGTTATAAATCATATTCTGACCAAACATACCTGCAAGATACATATTGCGTTCTTTTGAAGTATAAGTCTGTTTCATAATTACCCCCTAATAAATCATAAAAGCACACAGCGGTAAATCACTGTGTGCCGATCATACTTTTAAGCCATAAATCTGCGGATAACGCTTTCCATATCATTATAGTTCATAATTCTCGGAACAGGATAACCGGGATTCCCTTCTTTAAGAGCTCTTCCGATAAGCGTAGGCAAATCTTCTTCCTTAATCATATCAAAGGTTGAAGGAATATTCATATTTGCATTCAGCTCTCTGACGGCTTTAATAAAACCTTTTGCCTTTTCTTCTTCATTGCTGCCGGCAACACCCACAATATCTGCAAGTTTTGCAAGCTGCGGATAAACAGAATCACCGTACCATTCCAGAACATACGGCAGTATAACCGCATTTGCCAGACCGTGCGGCGTTCCGTAAAGACCGCCCAAATTATGAGCAATAGCATGAACATAACCTACATAAGCTCTTGTAAAAGCACAGCCTGCCCAATAAGAACCTTTCAGCATATTTTCCCTTGCTTCATAATTTTTGCCGTTTTTATACGCCTCTTCAACATTGTCAAAAATAAGCTTTGTTGCCTTTTCTGCCTGCATTCTTGTTTGCCTGGTGTTGCTTCTGCCGATATAGGCTTCAACAGCATGTGTAAGTGCATCCATACCTGTGGTCGATGTGATATGAGGTGGCAAACCTACGGTAAGTTCCGGGTCAAGCACAGCATATCTGGGACGAAGACAGATATCGTTGATAGCATTTTTTTCATGTGTTTCAGGATCGGTTACAACAGCGGCAACTGTTGTTTCGGAGCCGGTTCCTGCAGTAGTCGGAACTGCAAAAAACGGCGGCAATTTTTTAAGTACTTTAAGATATCCTCTCATTTTACGGACAGTCTGATTCGGTTTAACAACTCTTGCTGCGGCTGCTTTTGCACAGTCCATAGGAGAGCCGCCGCCGAATGCAACAAAGCCCTGACAGCCGTTTTGAATATACATTTCACGCGCTGCCTCAATGTTTGGAATGGTTGGGTTCGGCTGAACTTCATCATAAACAACATACTCTATGCCCACTTGTGTGAATTTTTCAAACATAGGGTCCAGAAGATGAAGCCCCATAAGACCCTTATCTGTAACAACAAGCACCTTATGAATGCCTTTGCTTTTAATGAATTCCGGCAGTTTTAAAATGGAACCTTTTCCTTCAAGAAGCTGCGGTTCAGACCAATCAAGAAAATTCATGGCAACCTTAAAAGCTGTCTGGTAAATTCTATAATAGCATTTCTTTAATTCCCAAAGCATCATAAATCCTCCTTTTATAATATTTCTTGTATATTTTACTAAATTTTCAGATATTTTGCAATAGATATAAATTAAGTTATTCACAAAATATGAAAAATATGTTATATTCATTTTATCATAATATAAAAGAGGTATTTCTATGCGTGATAAACAGATTTTATTCTGCGGAAACCACCCCCATTATCTGAAAGAAGAACTTACTGTGCACAGCAACAGTGCAAACGGCGGCATAGCCTTTCGTATACCAAGCCTGATTAATGCCGGCGGCACACTTGTTGCGGCAATTGACAGAGCTTCAACAGGCGCTGACTGGGGATATATTGAAATTGCTGTCCGCCGAAGTGAAGATGGTGGAAAAACATGGAGCAATCTGCAGACAATCGTTACACCGCCGGCAAGAGAAACAAAAATTGCGGATGAATGCTATGCGTCAGGTTTTTTTATTGATCCGTGCATGGCAATTGCCCCCAACGGCGACATTATTATGATTGTTGATTTCTGGCCCGAATGCAAAGGGCTTCACAACCGCCGTATTCTTGACAGGCACAAAGCACCTTATGCTGAAGTGAACGGAAAAAAACTGCCGGTTATTTATGACAAAAACAAAAATCCTTATTATATAAATGAAAACGGAACCGTTTTGGACAAGGATAAAAACTTAACTTCCTACAGAGTAGAAGGAATCGGCAGCCTTTACAACAAGGATGAATACATAGGAAACATATTTCTTAACGGACCGACAGGCGTTAACGAAGCAAACGTTGCATTAACCTTCGGTGCTCCACTGAATGCGCCGAAACGCAGCTATATATATATGCTCAGAAGTTCTGACCAAGGCAAAACATGGAGCGAACCGAAAGACATTACACATATGGTTCTTAAAAGAAGCGACGGCACATTTCTTGGTGTTGCACCGGGCGTTGGCTTAACAACAAAATCCGGAAGAATACTTATGCCGCTTTATGTTGACAGAAAATCAACCGTTACAATTTACAGTGACGATAACGGCGAAACATGGCACAGAACAGAAGAACAGCCCTATTCAAAAAATATTGACGAATGGCAGATGGTTGAAGCGCCGGACGGCACTGTGCTTGGCTTCGGCAGGCAGAAACGTCCGGGAAAAACACCTGTTACAATTTCAAGAGATAACGGAAAAACATGGAAAAAAGGCAGCAAAACAGAGCTCATAGCCGTTAAATGCCAAAAAAGTGTTTTATCAATAGGCGGATATGTTTTCAGCACACATACAGGTCCGAAAGCACGTGCAGACGGTGAACTTTCCATAGGCAGATTTATAAAAGCAAAAGACGCCTATACAAAAATAAACTGGTTTAAAAACGTAAAAATTAACAGCGGATTTTTTGCTTATTCCTGTTTAACACAGATTGACGAAAACACAATCGGCGTAATGTATGAGGCTGAACCAAGCAGTTATCTTTTATTTGAAACTTACAATATTAATGAACTTGTAAAATAAAACCAATGAAAATGAAAACCCACTTTGTAAAGCAGTGGGTTTTTGTAATTATATTCATAAAAAATTCATAAATTATATTGACGGAACAATCAATTTATACTATAATTTGTGTATACTGGTTGTTCGGTATACTATATAAATGCAAATAAAAAAGGAAAAAAAATTATGGAAAACAACAATTTTGAACAGCAGACAAATCAGGCACCTGTTAATAATCAGCAGCCACAGCCGCCTTATCCTTATCCGCCGCAGGTTAACGATAAAAAGAGCACAGGTCTTAACATTATTTCTTTCTTCATTCCGTTGGTAGGATTAATTATTTATCTTACACAGAAGGATCAGACACCTATTAAGGCTAAAGCAGCAGGCAAAGCAGCTCTTATCGGTTTTATATTAGGTATTGTAGTATCAATCATTTATACAATTGCAATGGTGCTTCTTGTCAGCGCAGGCTCCGCTCTGATGTAATCAAAATACATAAAACAAAATATAACTATTGCAAAATCCGAATTTATGCGTTATAATATTGCCATCAGAAAACACAATGACGAAGAAAAGTAACTTTTACAAGTCATTCAGAGAGCAAAACCTTTGGCTGTGAGTTTTGTATGGCAAATAAAAGCGAAGTTCCCTTCAGAGTGGCTGTACTGAAATTTTCAGTAGGTGCAGACGGTGTGAGTTCCGTTACAGACTTGAAGAGTGTTTGCTCAGATTGATGCAAAAATTAGGGTGGTACCGCAGGTTATTACGACTTGTCCCTTGTTCAGGGGGCAAGTCTTTTTTTTGTCCCGAAAATACAGAAAGGAAATTTGTTATGAAAAATCAACTTGAAAAAATCAGACAAGCTGCCAAGAATGCTCTTGATTCGTTTGAAACAAAAGAACAGCTTGAAGAAGCCAGAATAAAATATCTTGGCAAAAAAGGCGAACTTACCGCTATTTTAAAGCAAATGGGTAAATTATCAGCCGATGAAAGACCGGTGATTGGTCAGCTTGCAAACGAAATCCGGGCTGATATAGAAGAAAAAATCATCTTAAAGGCAAAGGAATTAAAGGAAAAGGAAATTCAGCTTGAAATAAACGCAATGCCTGAATTTGATATTTCTCTTCCCGCTTCGCTTGAAAGAGGTTCTTATCATCCCATTACGCTTGTTCAGCGCGACTGCGAACGCATTTTTAAATCAATGGGCTTTCATGTTGAGGATTACAGCGAGGTTGTAAGCGATTACGAATGCTTTGAAGCTGTAAACATTCCGAAGCATCATCCCGCAAGAGATATGCAGGACACTTATTATCTTGAAAACGGTCAGCTTCTTAAATCCCATACTTCTGCCGCTCAAAATGCAATTTATTTGAAATATAAAGATTCGCTTATTAATGACGGCGTGCCGATTAAAGCTATTTTCCCCGGCAGATGTTTCAGAAACGAAGCAACCGATGCCTGCCACGAAAACACCTTTTTCCAGATGGAAGGTGTTATGGTTGACAAAAACATTTCTATTTCAAATCTGATTTACTTCATGAAATCTATGCTTTCCGAAGTATTCAAAAAAGATGTTAAGGTTCGACTTCGTCCGGGATTTTTCCCGTTTGTTGAACCGGGCTTTGAGCTGGATATAAGCTGCCTCATCTGCGGCGGCGATGGCTGCCCGTCCTGCAAAAACAGCGGCTGGCTGGAGCTTTGCCCATGCGGAATGATTCATCCTGAGGTTCTCAGAATGGGCGGCATAGACCCTGAGGAATACACCGGCTTTGCTTTCGGGCTTGGTCTTACAAGACTTGCAATGATGAAATACGGCATTAAAGACATCCGTGATTTAAACAGCGGAAATCTTAAAGCGCTTTCTCAGTTTACAGATGATGAATAATTAGGAAAGGAAGAATGTAATTATGTTTTTATCAATGAACTGGATTTCCGATTATGTGGATTTCACCGGGATTGACAAGGTTAAGCTTATTAATCAGTTTTCACTTTCAACTGCCGAGGTTGAAAACGAAATTTTCTTTAAAGGCAGTGATATAAGCGGCATTGTTGCCGCAGAAATCAAATCTGTTCTTCCCCACCCTGATTCGAAAAAACTTCATCTTTTGAAAGTTGATACAGGCGATGCCGAATTAACAGATGTTGTATGCGGCGCTCCCAATGTCAGAGAAGGCATGAAAACAGCGTTTGCAAAGGTAGGCGCAAAAATAGGTGATATTGAAATTACTCCAAGAAAACTTGCCGGATATACATCAAACGGTATGTGCTGTTCTGAAAAAGAAATCGGAATCAGCGATGACAATTCAGGCATTATGGAAATTGCAGATGATGTTCCGAACGGTACGGATTTGAAAAGCATTTATGATATCGAGGATATTATCTTTGAGGTAGACAATAAATCGCTTACAAACCGCCCGGACCTTTGGGGGCATTACGGTATTGCCCGTGAATTTGCAGCGCTTGCAAACAGACCGCTTAAACCGCTTGACACAGCAGATTTATCCGTATACAGCAATCTGCCTGCGCTGGACATTAAGATTGAAGACACAGCCTGTCAGCGTTATTCAGGACTTCAGGTTGAAAATATAAACAGAACCGTAAGCCCTGTTAATATGAGAATACGACTTTTTTACTGCGGAATGCGGGCAATTAATTTTCTTGCCGACTTAACAAACTATCTGATGCTTGAAATGGGTCAGCCCATGCATGCTTTTGATTCACGCAAGGTGGGCAAAATCAGAATCAAAAAATTTGAAAAGCCGTTTGCATTCAAAACGCTTGACGGTATTGAAAGACAGATTGACGAAAATACCCTTATGATATGTAACGGACAGACGCCCGTTGCCATTGCCGGAATTATGGGCGGACTGGACAGCGAAATTGTTGACGATACAACACAGCTTACCCTTGAATCCGCAACCTTTGATGCCGTTTCTATCCGCAAAGCAAGCGTTCGCCTTGCACACAGAACAGACGCTTCTATGCGATATGAAAAAAGCCTTGATCCGGAAATGACGGTTACAGCTATTGCAAGATTTGTAAAACTGCTTTCCGACGCAGACAAGGGTGCAAAAGTTGTTTCTTCCCTTACAGATGAATATGCTTATAAATATGATACAATCAAACTGGATTTTGATAAGAAATTTGTAGACAGATACACAGGAATTGAAATAAGCAATGAAACCATTGTTAACACCCTGTCATCGCTTGGTTTCAAAATTGCATTGAACGATGATACCTTCAGCGTTGAAGTGCCAAGCTGGAGAGCAACAAAGGATATCACGCTTAAAGCTGATATAATTGAAGAAATAACGCGAATTTACGGCTACGACAACTTTGATATTAACACAGCAAATGCACCGCTTTATCCTGTTCGTGCCGATGAAGAAAAAACCGTGGAAGACAAAATCAAGGATATTCTTGTTAAGCGCTTTTCACTGCATGAGCTTCATTCTTATGTTTGGGCATATTATGATGAAATGAAAGAGCTTGGAATTGAAATTGAAAACAATATTAAACTTGTTAATGCAACAAACCCGAATATTGAAACAATACGCAAATCAATCATTCCGACACAGATATGCCAGCTTAAAGCAAACACAGGCTTTTCCCCTGACTTCGGAATCTTTGAAATAGGCAGAGTTATTGACGGCGTGGATGAAAATAATCTTTGCAACGAAAAGAAAATGCTTGCCGTTACGCTTTACAGCAAAACAAAATCTGCCCAGGAGCTTTATTTTGAGCTTCGTGACATACTTGCTGTTGTTGCAGATGATATTAAGCATATGCCGCTCAATTATAAAACAGCCCCTGCCGCACATTCTTACCAGCATCCGAAAAATCTGAACACGGTTATCTGCGGCGGCAAAGAAATCGGTGAAATCGGTGTTCTTCACCCGCTTATTCTGAAAAAACTTGATAAAAAAGCAAATGTTGTTTTTGCTGAAATAGATGTTGCTGCGCTTGCAAAAATTGAAAATGCCGGAATTTCATATGAAGAGGTTTCAAAATATCCTGAAATTGATGTTGACCTTTCATTTGTTTCCGATAAATTTGAACCAATTGCAAATGCTATTGAAGAAGCAAAATGCAGCCTTATCAAAAAAATCAGAGTCGTGGATACTTACTGCGATGATCATTCAAAATCAATTACAGTAAGAATTACCTTTGCGCATGCTGAAAGAACACTTACCAGAGAAGAAGTTATGAAAGTTGCAGATGAAATCATTGATACTCTTAAAGAATCAAAAATTGCACTTCGTTCATAATTTTAAAAAAAAATATTGTAATTGCGGAAAATTTTGTATATAATTAGTTATATAGTGTTCATGCACTAATCGTTTTCGGAGGTGACTTTACTTGACTGATAAAACTATGACATTTAAAATCGGTGATGACCGCGAGGAAATAATGAAAGATTATCTTACACAGGTGTTTGATGCTTTAAAAGAAAAGGGCTATAACCCTATTAACCAGATTGTAGGATATATCCTTTCAGAAGACCCAACTTATATCACCACGCATAATAACGCAAGAAGTCTTATCAGAAAAATAGACAGAGACGAACTTTTGGCTGAACTGGTAAAGTCCTACCTTAACAACTAAAATTAATAAAAAGGAGGGTTTTCTTTGGCAGAAACAAAAGATACATTTCTTACCTACAAAGGAAAGCCTTTGGTCAGAAGCGGAAAGACTGTTTACTACGGCAATATGTCTGACCCATTCGTTGTTTGCTTAAATATTCAGAGCGATAAGGATTTTAAAGATATTACACTTTCGGAAAAAGTTCTTATTCAGCTTATCAACACAGATCCTGAAATAGTAAACCCAAAGGAAAAAATCATAAAAAAAAGTGAAAAGACTGGTCTTTTCACAGCGCTTGATTTGGGCGCAGTATGGCTTGAAAGAGCATTAAAAAAATAAAACTTAATCATTATGCTTTTGCCGCCGGGTAAAAGCATATGCCGGAAATTTTTCTATCATTAGGCCTTTGAAGATAGAAAGATTTCCGGCTTTTTTCAATTTGGAGAAAAATATATGATAAAAAAGTCGAATTTAAAGCAATTTATAAAATATGTAACATTAAGCACACTCGGTTCACTGGGTGTATCCTGCTATATTCTGGCAGATACTTTTTTCATTTCAAAAGGGCTGGGTACAAACGGACTTGCGGCACTTAATATAGCCATACCGGTTTATAACTTTATTTACGGCATAGGGCTTATGCTTGGAACAGGCGGCTCAACATGGTTTTCAATTTGCAAAAACAATAAAAAAACAAACAAAATAAATTCTATTTATACAAACACAATTTATTTTGCCGTATTATTTTCTGTATTCTTTTTTATTACAGGTTTATTTTTTCCGCAAAGCCTTGCAAAAATATTAGGCGCCGACAGCAGCATTATCAAAATAACAACCATTTATTTAAGATGGCTGTTGCTTTTTGCTCCCGCTTTTATTTTTAATAATATTTTTCTTTGTTTTGTAAGGAATGACAATTCACCTCATCTTCCAACGATTTCTATGATAGTAGGAAGCTTTTCCAATATTCTTCTTGATTATATTTTTATATTTCCTATGCAGATGGGGATTTTCGGTGCTATTCTTGCAACCGGATTATCCCCTCTTATCAGCATTTTATTTATGCTTCCTCATTGGATAAAAAATAAAAATACATTCCGGTTTGTTAAAACAAAATTGAATCTAAAAAAAATCAGAAAGGTATTTTCGTTAGGATTTCCATCATTGATAACGCAATTTTCTTCAGGAATTGTTATGATAATTTATAATTTAATTATTCTGAAATTATCAGGCAATGCCGGAGTATCCGCCTACGGAATTATTGCCAATACAACCCTTGTTACAATTTCGGTTTATACAGGTATATCCCAGGGTGTACAACCGCTGATAAGCAATCTATATGGAAAAGGAAGTCGCAAACACGCAAAAGAAATTTTAAAATACGCTTTCATTACAACTGTTTTTATTTCTCTTTTGATATATGCTACAGTGTTTATTCTTGCAAATCCGATAACATCTGTATTTAACAGCGAAAATAATATCTTAATGCAAAGCATATCTGTTGAAGGGCTGAGACTTTATTTTATATCCTCTCCGTTTACCGGCCTCAATATCATTTTTTCCACATATTTCACATCAATTGAAAAACCGATACCATCGCATATTTTAACACTTTTAAGAGGATTTATTTTAATTATTCCGATTGTATATATTTTTTCTTTCATTTGGGGAATGACAGGCATATGGCTCGCCTGCCCGATTGCTGAAATCACAGTTGCGGCAGCCGGATATTTTATTTATAGAAAAATCTGCAAATAAATCATACTATTAATAATAAAACCACGAACTGTATGGTTCGTGGTTTTAAGTTTACTAAATACCGTAAAAGTATTTCTTTATAGTATCAGAAGCCGGATAATGTATTTCATCTATCCGCCCAATCACAGTATTTACATCATACTCCACATCAAGCGTCTGTATTTCGGCTGTTTTTTTATCCAGTTGCAATATTCCGGCACGGGCTATATTTTTGTCCCGTGCAGGGCACCCCAATGAACCGACATTGATATATAATGTTTCGGCTTTACAAATATTTCGGCAGTGATTATGCCCGTAAAGAATAATATCAGCATCAACATCTGCAACCATTTTGTTTAAATCATTCTGAGTCGGATTCTGTCTGTAATTAATAAAATTTCCCTTTTTATCCATACAATAGTGCATAACGGATATACGAAAGCCCGCACAAACCATATCTGTTTTATATGGCAAATTTTTCAGAAATCCAATTGATTTTTTTGACAGCAAATTATGTTCCCATTTATGATGCTTCATTTCTTCATAATGCATATGCTCTTTATTCGGATAAAATTTCGGCATCCCCTCAAGCAAATACCGTTCATGGTTTCCCTGCACAGCAATTAAATTCGGAATCTGCATGATAAACTGCACAGTTTCTTCCGGATATGGACCAATGCCGATAATATCGCCGCAGCAAATAATTTTATCGCATTGCATTTGCCTGAAACGTTCCAAAACAGCTTTAAGTGTAATCAGATTGTTATGAATATCTGTTATTATTCCCAGCTTCAAATTTCCACCGCCTGTTCAATCTGTTTCCGCAAGTTTTTTTATAACCTCTCCGGCCATTAAAAGTCCTGCCACAGACGGCACAAATGATACCGATGACGGCGGAACGGTTCTGCATTTCGGTTCTTCCGTTGAATAAACAACCTTCAGATGGTTTATTCCTTTTTTACGAAGTTCAACACGCATTTTTTTTGCAAGCGGGCAGTATGCTGTTTTTGATATATCACTTATTCTCAGCTTGTCAGGCTCAAGCTTGTTTCCCGTGCCCATAGAAGAAATGATAGGAACACCGCTTTTAACGGCTGTTTCGGCAAGGAACAGCTTGGAGTGAACTGAATCAATTGCATCTATAACATAATCATACTGCGTCAAATCAATGCTGCTGTTTTCATCGTAAAATTCCTTGATTGCATGAACCGTGCAAAGCGGATTAATATCCTTTATTCTGCTTTTTTCGGCAGACGCCTTATCCATTCCCACTGTTGAGGAAACGGCAATAAGCTGGCGGTTTATATTTGTAATGTCAACAATATCATTGTCAACAATTGTGATATTTCCAACACCTGCTCTTGCAATTGCCTCACAGGCATATGAACCGACTCCACCCGCACCGAAAATAATCACAGATGAATTTTTCAGCTTTTCATATGCATTTTTTCCAAGAAGACCTTCCTGCCGTGAAAATGAACGATTCATATTAACTCCTTTATGTAATCTTTTCGTGTCCTTGTTTTATTACAAAATAATCATAGTATATTTGCCGCTTTTAGTCAAATATAAAAATGCGGTTTGGAACGGATTTAAGAAAAAATAAAGAGCGATTGAAAAACCGCTCAAAATGGCAAAGAACCGTAATTATGATAGAAACCCGTCAAGGGGGTGCAACTTCGATT
>CAOKRT010000010.1 GCA_948471205.1 uncultured Oscillospiraceae bacterium
CCTCTGTTTCTGAATTTATTTCCATTATTGCTTCCGATATTCAGCGTTCTGATGAGGTTGAAGATTAAAAAATGTATTTTTTCATTTTACATTTATAAATGGGTATACTAAATAAAAACACAGATAGGAATGATAAAATGATTGAACATGACACCATAAAACTGCTTCGCGAATGCGACGCCGGAATTAAAATGGGACTTTCATCCATAAATGAAGTTTTGGAATTTGCCGGAAGCGACGATTTAAAAAACAAATTATCCGAATGCAAAGCAGAACATGAAACATTAATGAAAGAAGCCGAGCATCTGCTCTGCCAATATCATGATGACGGGAAAGAACCAAATCCGTTGGCAAAGGGTATGTCCTGGATAAAAACAAACACAAAACTCGTTATAGACAAATCCGACAGCACAATTGCCGATTTAATAACGGACGGATGCCATATGGGTATTAAATCTCTTAACCGCTTTTTAAACGAATTTAAAGCTGCTGACGAGGTTTCAAAGGACATTGCGAAACGGCTTATAAAACTTGAAGAGAAATTAACAGCCGATATCCGCGGATACCTTTAAAGCAATATGTACCCCTATCACAACAAAATAAAGCAGCGAATCCGAAACGGAGAGCTTGTTGCATACGATTATATATCTGATTATAAAAATGACGGCGAGCGCCTGCTGCTTTATTTTAAATCTTATCCGTTTATCAGGCCTATACGGCCGCACAGGTATGCTGATTATACAGAAATACTTGCACAATGGAATAAAAAACAGGCATTGGCATCTGCAGAAAAAAAGCAAAACTGATGCACAAAACAAAAAACAAAAAGCACCTGCATAAGCAAGTGCTTTTTTGTGGTGACCCGGACGGGAATCGAACCCGTGTTACCGCCGTGAAAGGGCGGTGTCTTGACCGCTTGACCACCGGGCCGTTGGTGGCTTTAACTGGATTCGAACCAGTGACACTGCGGGTATGAACCGCATGCTCTAGCCAACTGAGCTATAAAGCCATATCCAGTTTTTTCAAGCAAGAATGATTATATTATATAAATCATAGTTTGTCAACACTTTTTTTTAAACAATACAAATTTATTGAAAAAACATCTATTCTTGGTACATTTGTTTGACATATTAGAATTTCAATGGTATTATATCCTTGTAAATATTATTTTCAATTTAATAAAATTATACAGGAGATAATTATGGAAAGATTAAATAAAACACAGCAAAAAATGTTTGAATATATAAAAACCATTATTTCCGAAAGAGGGATTGCGCCCTCTGTTCGTGAAATCGGCGCCGCTGTGGGCTTAAAATCAACATCTACCGTTCAGTATAACCTGAATGCGCTTGAGCTTGCCGGCTATATTGAAAGAGATTCAAACCTGAAACGAACAATACGTATTGCAGGCGTAAATCTTAAAACAGTTCCTGTGCCGCTTATCGGCACGGTTACTGCCGGAAAACCCATTTTGGCTACAGAACAGATAGAAGAATACATACCTGTTGCCATGCGTAAATCCGGCAATTATTTTGCACTGCATGTGCGCGGCGATTCTATGATAAACGCACATATTATGGACGGAGATATCGTCATTGTTGAACAATCGCCGATTGCGGAAAACGGTGATATTGTTGTTGCGCTTATTGATGAAGAAGCCACTGTTAAACGGTTTTACAAAGAAGGACATCATTTCAGACTTCAGCCCGAAAATGACAATTATGAGCCTATTATAGCGGAAAAGCTTACCGTTTTGGGCAAGGTTAAAACTGTAATACGAAACTATTGATAATATCGCTGTTTTGTGATACACTTTCTAATGATACTTATTTAATAGGAGATTTATAAAATGAGTGAATGCACGCATAATTGTTCAAGCTGTTCCCAAAATTGCTCTGACAGAGAAAAACCGCAGAGCTTTCTGAAACCAATGAACAAATATTCAAATATAAAAAAAGTAATCGGTGTTGTAAGCGGCAAAGGCGGTGTCGGAAAAAGCCTTGTTTCCTGTTTGCTTGCTTCCAAATGCGCAAAGGCGGGGCTTAAAATCGGTATTCTTGACGCTGACATCACAGGTCCCTCTGTTCCGAAATCTTTCGGCACAACTTCACGTGCAATGCAGGATGAGGAATGCCTGCTTCCGAATATCACGGACAGCGGTATAAAAATCATGAGCATCAATCTGCTGCTTGAAAATGAAAATTCCCCGGTAGTTTGGAGAGGTCCCGTTATAAGCGGCGTTATTGAACAGTTTTGGACAGATGTTCGCTGGGGTGAACTGGATTATCTTTTCGTTGATATGCCGCCGGGAACAGGTGATGTTGCGCTTACTGTATTTCAAAGTCTGCCTATTGACGGAATTGTTATTGTATCCACGCCGCAGGATCTTGTTAAAATGATTGTTAACAAAGCGCTTAATATGGCAAAAATGATGCATGTACCCGTGCTTGGACTTGTTGAAAATATGAGTTATTATGAATGCCCGGACTGTAAAAGAAAAATTGAAATTTTCGGCAAATCAAGCATTGACGAAACTGCCGCAGAGCTGAATATACCTGTTTTGGCAAAACTTCCGATTAATCCCGACATCAACCGCCTGGTTGACGAAGGAAAAATCGAAAATGCCGAATGTGATGAACTGAATGATTTTATTGATGCTTTAAAACTGTAATAACAGAAGGAGAATTCTATGGCAAAAAGAGAAGATTATATTTCTTGGGATGAATATTTTATGGGGATTGCTTTGCTTTCCGCAATGAGAAGCAAAGACCCCAGCACACAGGTTGGCGCATGCATTGTAAATTCCGACAACAGAATCGTCAGCGTTGGTTACAACGGATTTCCGAGGGGCTGTTCCGATGAGGAATTCCCATGGGAAAGAACGGCTGATAATCAGAATGACACAAAATATCCGTTTGTGTGCCATGCCGAACTGAATGCCATTCTGAATTCGCACGGACGCGATATGAACGGATCACGTATTTACGTTGCCCTGTTCCCCTGCAATGAATGTGCAAAAGCCATTATCCAGGCAGGCATTTCCGAGGTTGTTTACATAAGCGATAAATATGCTGATACAGACGGCTGCCGTGCAAGCAGAAGAATGCTTGAAGCAGCAGGAATAAAACTTACCGGTTTTGAAAGCGGCAAAAAAATTGAAATAGATTTTGACGCCGGGAGAGTTTAAAATGGAAATGGATATATACGACTTTGATAAAACCATTGTTCCGTTTGACAGCGGCTCCCTTTTTACGGTTTACTGTCTTCTGCACTACCCGTGGATTATTGTTTTACTTCCGGTTATTGCTTTTGCAGCACTGCTTATGCTTTTAAAAATAATAAACTTCACTTCTTTCAAAAAAACCTGTTTTATGTTTGTACCGCTTATCCCTTTAAACACTGCTGTTAAACGCTTTTGGGATAAATATGAAAACAAAGTGCACACATGGTTTTTAAAAGACAAAAGAAATTACGTGGTTATAAGCGCTTCACCTGATTTTCTTTTAAACGAAATTGCCGAAAGACTTTCGTTTGATAATCTGATATGCACAAGACACAGCAGAAAAAGCGGAATAATAATCGGTGAAAACTGCCGTGACGGTGAAAAAGTGCGCCGTTTTAATGAAATGTTTCCAAACGCCAAGGTTATTGACGTTTATTCCGATTCCATACACCATGACAAACCAATATTCTCACTTGCCTCCGGCACTTGCTATCAGGTTGTAAAAGGTACGCTGTGTGCATTTGATTTCAAAGATATGTACGGTGTTTAACGGCCGGTAAATATCATAGTATTTAATATATTAATTTTATATTAATTATTACAATTTCTGTTGATTTGTACAAGACGATTACATTATAATTTAACTACTTTTTTAAGGAGGCGCATATGGAAGTTATTATTACAGCAGATTCCACCTGCGATTTGCCGGAATATTTAATACGCGAAAATAACATTGTTATATTTCCTCTTTCCATCCTTTTAGGCGAAAATTCTTACCTGGACGGACTGGAGATTCACCCTGCCGACATTTATGATTATGTAGGCAAAACAGGTGAACTTCCGAAAACTGCTGCCGTTACGCCACAGCAGTATATTGATGTTTTTGAGCAGCTTACCGGCGAAGGAAAATCGGTTGTTCATATTGGTCTTTCATCTGCAATTTCATCCAGTTTTCAAAATGCCGTTGTTGCGGCATCCGAATTTGAAAATGTTTACTGTATTGATTCAAAAAGTCTGTGCACAGGAATGGGACTTCTTGTTCTCAAAGCATGTGACTTAAAAGCCAAGGGTTTTAATGCAAAAAAAATTGCCCGCCGAATTGAAGGGCTGGTTTCAAAGGTTCACACAACATTTGTGCTTGACAGTCTTGAATATCTTCACAAAGGCGGCAGGTGCAGTTCTCTTGCCAGATTCGGCGCAAATGTTCTTGGTTTAAAACCGTCTATAGCTGTAAGCACAGATACAGGCAAACTTGATGTAGCAAAAAAATACCGCGGGAAAATTGATATTGTTTACAAACAATATATAAACGACTGCCTTGAAAACAACAAAAATGCCGATAAAACAAGAGTTGTTATTGCAAATTCGGGCGGTGTGAGCGGTGATATTATTGCTTATGCCAAAGGCATTGCCGAGGGCAGAGGCTTTAAGCAGATTATCACGGCGGATGCCGGATGCACAATTTCATCCCATTGCGGTCCCAAAACATTTGCAATATTTTATATGGAAAAATAATTAAAAAACGGACGGAGCTTTTTCGTCCGTTTTTAAGTATTATATTGTAAACTAAATAAAGAAAGGAAGTTAACAATGAGCCTGAAAAATGATATTTTAACAATGCTGCAGCTTCATAACACTGAATACATAAGCGGACAAGCCCTGGCAGACAAATTCGGAAAAAGCCGCGCTGCCATCTGGAAAGCAATTAAATCTCTGCAAAAGGACGGTTATATTATTGAAGCAGTTACCAATAAAGGGTATTTGCTGGCAGATAACGGAGATGTTTTAAACGGAATCAGAATTGCATCTGAAATGCGGCACAAAATAAATATTATTCATTATAAAGAAACAGATTCCACAAACACACAAGCAAAACGGCTTATTAACAGCGGAGAAGCCGAAAATACACTTCTTATTGCGGCAGACCGCCAGACTGCAGGCAGGGGCAGACAGGGAAAATCGTTTTATTCTCCGGAGGGAACAGGCATTTATATGAGCCTTGTGGTGCATCCGGACGCAATGCTTCAGGATGCTGTAACATCAACAACTGCCGCCGCAGTTGCAGTTTGCCGTGCAATTGAAAAACTGTCTGACATTAAGCCTAAAATTAAATGGGTAAACGATGTTTATGTTGAAAATAATAAAATCTGCGGCATTCTTACAGAAGCCGTTTCCGATTTTGAACTGGGAATTGTAACAAGCGTGGTTATAGGAATCGGAATCAATATAAAAACAAATGATTTTCCCGATGAAATCAAAAATGCCGGTTCACTGAACGCAGATATTAAAAGGGCAGATTTGATTGCTGCAGTGGCAGATGCACTGCTTGATATTATTGACGGTGGATATTCCGAATTTATTGATTATTACCGAAGCCACAGCATGATTATAGGAAAAAGAATAAACTATATAGAAAACGGGGTAATAACCCCTGCTACCGCTGTTGCAATCAGCGAAACCGGCGGTCTGGTTGTAAAAACAGACGAAGGTGTTGAAAAAACATTAACAAGCGGAGAAATAAGCATACGCTGGTGATTATAACATTTAACGGTTTTTGTTTGAAAAAAATACATATATTTAAACATTTTGCAGAAATAGCCGTATTTATATGGCAAAATATATTCATTTATGGTATATTTTTAAAAAGATTAAAAGAGGTTGGCTATGGCTGTTTCTATAAAAATAAAAAAAATGAGTAAAAAATCTGCAATTATACTTTCTGTCTGCACAATTTTGCTTATTATTATCACGATAGCAGCAATTGTAATCGGAAACCGCAGCACCCCGGAAGCAGACTTTTTTGACACCAATGCGGCATATGTTTCGGGAATTGATGTTTCACAGCATAACGGCAAAATTGAATGGGACAAGGTTTCAGAAGCGGTAGACTTTGCAATTATACGCGCCGGTTACCGCGGTTACGGAAACGGAGCCCTGGCAGAAGACAGCAGATTTAAAGAAAATGTTGAAAATTCAATTAAAGAAAAAATCCATACAGGCATTTATTTCTATTCCCAGGCTAACACCACTGCAGAAGCAGAGGAAGAAGCAGAATATGTGATAAATCTTTTAAAGCCATATTCTGTTGATTTGCCGGTTTTTATTGATTATGAATATCCCTACAATGAAAACGGAAAGCATACCGGCAGACTTTATGATGCCGATTTATCCGGTAAAGAAGCTGCAGAGATCATTAATGCATTCTGCCGAAAAATGATTTCCGCCGGTTATCACGCGGGTGTGTATTCCTCGTCTTCCGTTCTCAATTTTGATATAAAAACCTCTGCACTTGATAAAAATATTTTTATCTGGGTTGCCGATTATAATTCTACTGTTACGTATCTTGGCACATACAATGTATGGCAGTATACAAAAAACGGAAGCTGCAATGGTGTGAATAGTAAATACACGGATCTTAATTACTGGTATCTAAAATAAGTTTTCTGAAATCATAGTAATAACCCCCGAAGGAAAATCCTTCGGGGGTTACGTTTTACAGATTAAAGATTTGATTTAACTGTTTCAAGCTCTGTTCTGAGTTCTTCAGGAAGTGTATCGCCGAATTTAGCATAAAGCTCTTCAACGCCCTTGAATTCTTCTTCCCAGGCAGCCTTGTCAACATCAAGAATTTTTTCAAGTTCTTCTTTTGTCATATCAAGACCTTCAAGATTAATATCATCTGCATAAGGAAGGTAACCGATAGCTGTTTCCTGAGCGTCTACCTTACCGTCGCAGCGGTCAATAATCCAGTCAAGAACACGCATATTGTCACCAAATCCCGGCCAGAGGAAGTTGCCTTCATCATCTTTACGGAACCAGTTAACATTAAAGATTTTAGGAGCCTTTTCAGGATCAAGTGTTTCACCAATCTCAATCCAGTGCTTCCAGTAATCACCCATATTGTAGCCGCAGAACGGAAGCATAGCCATAGGATCACGGCGAACCACACCAACAGCACCTGTTGCAGCGGCAGTTGTTTCAGAACCCATAATGGAACCTACGAATACACCGTTATTCCAGCTCTTTGACTGATATACAAGCGGAGTGAGTTTTGCACGGCGACCGCCGAATACAATAGCAGAAATCGGAACACCCTGCGGATTTTCGAATTCTGATGAAATGCATGGGCAGTTTGTTGCCGGAGCAGTAAATCTTGAGTTTGGATGCGCACCTTTTTCTTCTGATTCAGCACCATTCCAAGGATTGCCCTTCCAGTCAATTGCATTTGTAGGAGGATTTTTATCAAGACCTTCCCACCAAACTGTATTGTTATCAAGGTTATGGCAAACGTTGGTAAAGATTGTGCCGCTCATTGTTGATTTAAGCGCATTTGGATTTGATTTCATATTTGTGCCCGGAGCAACGCCGAAGAAACCGTTTTCAGGATTGATGGCATAAAGACGACCGTCCGGACCTTTTCTGATCCAGGAAATATCATCGCCTACGCACCATACCTTGTAGCCCTTATTCTGATATCCTTCCGGAGGAATAAGCATTGCAAGGTTGGTTTTGCCGCATGCGCTTGGGAATGCTGCACAGATATATTTGATATCTCCGTTTGGCTTCTGAAGTCCAAGGATAAGCATATGCTCTGCCTGCCACATTTCGTTCTTGCCAAGATAAGAAGCGATACGAAGCGCAAAACATTTCTTTCCGAGAAGAACATTTCCGCCGTAAGCAGAATTAACCGAGATAATTGTATTGTCCTCAGGGAACTGGCAAATCCATCTGTTTTCAGGATCAACATTACATTTGCAGTGCATACCGCGTACCCAGTCGTTAGAATCGCCAAGTGCATCAAGAACTGCCTTGCCTACTCTTGTCATAATATTCATATTAAGAACAACATAGATAGAATCTGTAATTTCAATACCGATTTTTGAGAAAGGTGAGCCAACAGGACCCATTGAATAAGGAATGATATACATGGTTCTGCCTTCATATGCGCCGGCAGCAATATCATAAAGCATTTTATATGCTTTTTCAGGATCCATCCAGTGGTTTGTAGGACCTGCATCCTTTTCATTCTTTGAACAGATAAGCGTTCTGTCCTCTACACGGGCAACGTCGTTTTCTGCTGTTCTGTGAAGATAGCAGTCCGGAAGAAGCTCCTCATTAAGCTTAATCATTTCACCTGTTTCAACAGCTTCTGCCTTGAGCGCTGCAATCTGCTCTGCCGAACCGTCAATCCAAACGATTTTTGACGGCTTTAAAAGTTCTACTTTTTCATCAAGCCAGTCAAGAAGTGACTTATTGTTTGTAAGTGTTGTTTCCATATCTTTTCTCCTTTATATAGAATACAATTTTCGATGGAAATTATTGTGAAATTTGCCGCAATTTTCATCAGTTTATATTATATCAACTTTTCTGCCGATTTCAATAGGCATATTATATAAATCGACTAAAAATTAACTATATCTATTGGCATTGTTGCATAAGCATTCAAACTTGCCTGCGCCCTTACGCCGGCTATATATTCATAATATCCCTGTGAAGCAACCATTGCGGCATTGTCTCCGCAGTATTTAAGCTGCGGCAGAAATAAATCCCAGCCGTGCCTGCGGCAGAGTTTTTCGCTTTCGCTTCTTAAAAGTGAATTGGCTGAAACACCCCCGGCAAGTACAATTTTATTATAACCAAAATTTTCTGAAACCTTTTCAAGATTTGAAATTAAGCAGGAAACAACATTTTTCTGAAATGAAGCCGCCAAATCCGCCGTATTTATTTCATCGCCCTTCTGCACAGCATTATGAACAATATTGATTACCGATGTTTTTAATCCGCTGAAAGAAAAATCATACGGTGCTCCGTCTACCTTTGGATGCGGAAATACATAAGCATCGGGATTTCCCTGTTTGCTCAGTTTATCTATGCTGATTCCTCCCGGATAAGCAAGACCCATTGTGCGCCCTGCCTTGTCAAGCGCTTCACCTGCCGCGTCATCACGTGTTTTTCCGATTATTTTATAATCCGTATAACTGTTGACTGCAACAATATGCGAATGACCGCCGCTTGCAATAAGACATAAAAAAGGAGGTTTCAGATCCGACAAAAGATAATTTGACGCAATATGTGCACGCAGATGATGAACCGGCACAAGCGGCTTTTCAGATGAGGCGGCAAGCCCCTTGGCAAAATTAACGCCGACAAGCAGCGCGCCTATAAGCCCCGGAGCAAAGGTTACCGCGATTGCGTCTATATCATCTATTGTACATCCTGCCTGTTCAAGCGCTTCTTTTACTACTCCGCTTATGGATTCAGCATGGCGGCGCGACGCAATTTCAGGCACAACACCACCGTAAAGCTTATGTTCATCCAGCGATGTGGCAATTATATTTGATTTAACAATTCTTCCGTCCTCCACAACTGCTGCCGCAGTTTCATCGCAGGAGGATTCTATTCCCAAAACCAGCATTGTTTTTCCTTTCCGCATTATGAATTTCCGCGTTTTAAATATTTTAAATATTATGTATCATAAATCCGTTTTTCAGAATTCTTTTTTCATCAGTATGGCATTTTCCGTTGGATTGCTGTAGTAATCTTTTCTGATTCCCGTATCCATAAATCCAAGCGATTTATAAAGATGAATGGCAGGTGCATTGCTTTCACGAACATCCAGAAAAACCGAATCTGTTTTATTATTTTCAAAACTTTTTAACAGCAGACTGCGGGCTGTGCCGCTTCTTCTGAAATCAGGAAGCACGGCAACACGTATGATATCTGCTTCGCCACACACAACATAAAGCATAGCATATCCCACTGCCCTGCTGTTTTCCACGGCAACATAAATATGTGAACATTCATTTTGAAGTTCTCCTGCCAGCACCGTTTCATTCCACGGGTTTGAAAAGCACTGCCTTTCAATTTCCGCAACATCTTTTATATATTCAGATGAAAATTCTTTTATTTCCATAATCGTTACCATTTATTCTATTTATTTAACAATATATTTTTGACCATAACAAGCAAAACGGAAAAAGACCGTTTTAAAAATCAGTGGATTTTTGCTTTGCAAGGCTTGGTTAAAATTCTGCTGACGGGAGCTATACAAGGGTATGCGACCAAACAGAATTTTGACCGCAACACAGCAAAACAGAAAAAGACACGATTTTTCAGTGTGCATCATACCATGTTTTTCCTATCTTTCCGTCTGCCAGAAGCTTAACCTTCATTGTGCATGCATTTTCCATTTCTTCCGTAACAATTTCAAGTGCTTTCTGTGCTTCGCTTTCAGGCGCTTCAACAATCAACTCATCATGCACCTGCAGAATAAGACGGGACTGCATATTTTCACGTTCCAACCTGTCCGCAACCTTTATCATTGCAATTTTAATTATATCTGCAGCCGTGCCCTGAATCGGCATATTTCTTGCAACACGTTCGCCGAATGCACGAAGCATATGGTTGCTTGACGCAAGCTCCGGCAGATAACGGCGGCGTTTAAACAGTGTTTCCGAATAGCCGTTATCCCTGGCCTTTTCTATCATTCTGTTCATATAGGAAGCAACACCGCTGAAATGGTTAAGGTATCCTTCTATATATTCCTTTGCTTCCTTGTTTGAAACGCCTATGTCCTTGGCAAGGCTGAATGCGCCTATTCCGTAAACAATTCCGAAATTAACGGCCTTTGCCCTTGAACGAAGCATAGGTGTTATCATTTCTGCCGGCAAGCCGAATACCTGAGCCGCAGTTGTGCTGTGAATATCTTCCCCACTATTGAAAGCATCTATCATATTTTTATCATCGGCAAGATCTGCCAATACACGAAGTTCAATCTGACTGTAATCGGCATCAATAAGCACATAACCTTCCGATGCACGGAAAAACTTTCGCATTTCCCTGCCAAGCTCTGTTCTGATAGGAATATTCTGCAGATTCGGCTCAAGCGAGGAAATTCTGCCGGTTCTTGTTTCAACCTGATTAAAGGAGGTATGAATCCGTCCGTCACAAGGGGCAATGACTTTGAGCAAGCCGTCGCAATAAGTTGATTTCAGCTTTGAAAGGCTTCTGTATTCAAGAATTTTTGATACAACGGGATACATGGGAGCAAGCTCTTCCAGCACCTCTGCCTTTGTGGAATAACCGCTCTTTGTTTTCTTTTTGCACGGAATGCCCATTTCTTCAAACAGTATTGCACCAAGCTGTTTGGGAGAATTGATATTGAATTCGTGACCAACCGTTTCATAAATTTCAGCAGTAAGCTGTTTGATTCTTTCAGAAAGTTTTTTGCCGAATTCTTCTATTCCCTCTTTATCGGCTTCAAAGCCTGCTGTTTCCATTTTGCCCAAAACTGCTGCAAGCGGCAGTTCAATCTCTTTCAGAAGTTTCACCTGTTCTGCTTCCTCAAGCAGTGCGTCTGTTTTGTCAAACAACTGTTTCAGAACAGCCGCACAGGAAACCGTTTTATCACACACACCCAATTCATTTTCATATTCGGGAACAACAACACCGTATTCCATGCAAAGGTGTTCTATATCATAATTTGTATCTGACGGGCGAAGAAGATAGGCCGACAGCATCAAATCACCGGAGACAGCACAGCATTTTATACCCATTCTTGCGGCAAGCCTGTGCAGTTCTTTTGTATTATAGCTGTATTTTTTTACATCACTTCTGAAAAATTCCGCAACAAAACTGCCGAATTCCTCGCAATAAGACGGCATAATAACAATTTCATCGCCGAATGCGAAATAAAAATCCGTAATATCTCCGTCCGCACAGGCAGTGTAAAAATAAGTTTTTTCATGTCCAATTCGTGCAAGCATTTTTTCAGCAGATGTACAGGTTGTAACCGTTATATTTCTTTCTGCTTCTTCAGCCGTATCGGCATGCGCATCCTTTGTATCCAGACCAAATTTGTCAATAAGGCTGAACAGTTCCAGTTTTGCAAATTCTGCTGCCGCAAGCGCTTTATCCCCCCCGGAAACAATATAGGACGATGGTACGCTGTCTATCGGTGCGTCTGTTCTGATTGTCCCCAAATCAAGTGAAAGATACGCCTTTTCTTTATCTCTTGCCAGTTTGTCGCGGATACCTTTTTTAATATCAATATCCTCAATATTTTCATAAATATAATCAATACTTTGAAATTTTTGAATCAAATCCAGTGCAGTTTTGGCGCCTACACCTGCAACACCCGGAATATTATCACTTGAATCGCCCTGAAGTGCTTTCACCTGAATCAGCGCCTGCGGCGAAACACCGTATTCCTCCATAATGGCAGCTTCATCATAAATATCTGTTACCGCCTGACCTGTCTTTGTTCTTGCAAGCAACACCTTCACACCGCCGTGCGCAAGCTGAAGTGAATCCCTGTCGCCTGTGGCGATAAAGCATTCATCACCGTTTTT
Organism: uncultured Oscillospiraceae bacterium; assembly: GCA_948471205.1. Classification (GTDB taxonomy): domain Bacteria; phylum Bacillota; class Clostridia; order Oscillospirales; family Acutalibacteraceae; genus Eubacterium_R. Next base: position 12,574 of record CAOKRT010000010.1, read on the forward strand.
TCTGCAGCTTTCCGCAAGTGTGCCGAGAATATCATCTGCTTCCCAGCCTTCGCATTCAATGGTTTTATAGCCAAGCATTTTCAGAAGTTTTTTGAGAACAGGCATCTGCTGGCGAAGCTCGTCCGGCATACCGTGGCGGCCGGCTTTATATTCCACATACATTTTATGGCGGAAGGTAGGCGCATGCATATCAAATGCAACGGCAACGGCATCTGCCCGGCTTAATTCCTGATTTTTTAAAAGAATATTCAAAAATCCGTAAATGGCATTTGTATAATATCCACTTTTGGTTGAAAGCAGTTTTATCCCGTAAAATGCACGGTTGACAATGCTGTTTCCGTCTATAACAAGTAATCTCATGCAATAACCTCTTGATTTAAAATAATTATTAGTATTTTACCATATATTTATATAAAATAAAACATTAATTTAAAAATAACCCGATGGCTTTAAATCCATCGGGTTAAAATTACATTTATGTATTAATCGGTTACACCTTCTGCGCCGTTTTTATCAAACATGCAAAGTGCTTCCACCATAATTTCCACACCTGCCGCAATACAATCCGGACGAAGATTTTCAGGTGTATCAAGACGGGTATGATAATATCTGGGAGGTGCGGGATCCATAGCCGCAAAACCTGTTGCAGGAATACCGCGCTGTGTAAATGCAGCAGCATCACAGCCGCCGATATAAATGGATTCATACTTAACATCATAGCCGCAGTTTGCGCAGGCATCATGCACCAGTTCCTTAACACCCTTATGATGCTTTACCGTACCTGAAAGGTCACGGTCATAAACAGCCATTGTTTCCAGATCACGGAATGTATCAAGCGCTATAACGGCAGTCGGAATATCTTTAAGTTCCTGTTCATGTGCCTTAGCATAAGCCTTTGAACCGCGAAGACCTGCTTCTTCAGAACCTGAGCAAATCATAACAACCTCTGTATTTTCAAAACGAACATCTGCTTCATCAAGTGCTTTAACAGCCGCCATGCCTACATAACAGCCGGAAAGGTTATCTGACGCACCCGGAACAGATTTTGTCCAGCTCTGGAAAAACAGGAATGAAATTTCAAAAGGAATAAAAACACATGAAACAACAAAGAACACAATAAACATTGTTTTAAACTGCGGAATATCTTTTGCAGCAGCAATTCCGCCGTTCATTGCACCGATGATAATGCCAGCAACAGCAATGGCTGTCTGCACAACAAGACCTACAACAGCAGGAATTTCAACGAACAGCTTTGCTTGAAGACCGCCGATAAGATAATTGAGCGTCCATTCAAACTGAGAATCCGAATGACCAATCATAACAATACGCTTTTTAACTTCTCCCTTAGGCTTTCTTACGGCAATCATATTATGTGATGTTTGTTTCGGAAAAAGAAAATCATCAAACTGCTTATACATAAGAAATTCAAACACAAGCGGAATAAATGCAAGAATGCAAAGAACCGCTGCCCATAAGGGACTTACAAACCAGTTAACAAAAACACTGGAAACACCGCATAAAACAGTAAACGGAATAAAGCCCATAAAACCCTGGCGGTGAAGTGTGAATTCTTCAATCTTTGTTTCTTCACAGTAGTTTTTCATATCCTTCTCAAACCACTGCTGTGCACGCAGTTCTTCCGGAGAACCGGGCTTTCTCGGACCGATTTTATTGCAGATTTTTGTAATACCTTTAACAACATATTCCGTCTGACGTTTAAAATCAAACTTTTCACTGTATTCATTTGCTATTTTCATAAATGCTGTCTCCTCAAAAATAATGATAGTTTATTGTAACATAACTAAAAAACATTTACAAGACTGTATTTTTTTATGAAAGATGATGAATAAACAGTCCTGAAAGCAGCTTTGGTTCAAACCATGTGGATTTGGGCGGCATAATCTTTCCGGCATCGGCAATCGCCATTAAATCCTCTGTTGTTGTGGGATACATTGAAAAAGCCAGCTTCATATCTGTTTTCGCACGCCGTTCCAGTTCGGCAAGCCCTCTTATACCGCCGATAAAATCAATTCTGTCATCATTTTTGGGGTCTTTTATTCCAAGAACGGGATCTAATAGATTTTCCTGAAGAATCGAAACATCAAGCCTTGCCACGGGATCGCTTTCATCTATGATTGTTTTCTTCGCTTTAAGCGAATACCATTCCTTATCAAGATACATGCCGAAAGTGTGGCGTTCAACAGGATGGAAAGGCTGTTCTTCCTTTTTTATTTCAAAATTTTCAAATACTCGGCTGAGAAATTCATCCGATGTCATTCCGTTTAAATCCTTTACAACACGGTTGTAATCCATAATTTCCAGTTCATCATCCGGAAAAGCTACCGCAAGAAAGAAATTAAATTCTTCACTGCCTGTATATCCGGGATTTTCTTCTCTTCGCATCTGACCGACTTTTACCGCCGAAGCGCATCTGTGATGACCGTCTGCAATATAAAGCGAATCTATATCTTTAAAAAGGGATGACAAACGGTTAATTACCTTTATATCATCTACCACCCAAACTGTTTGCTGAACACCGTCCGACTCAAAATCATATACAGGTTCTTTTTCATTCATCCAAAGCGACACAGCCATATTAACAGCCGAATTTTTTCTGTAAGTAAGAAATATGGGACCTGTGTTTGCATTTGTTGTGCTTACATGGTTAATGCGGTCCTTTTCTTTCTTTGCAAGCGTTTTTTCATGCTTTTTTATTACATTATTCATATAATCGTCAATAGACGCACAGCCTGCCAAACCAACCTGCACCCTGCCGTTCATAATCTGCCTGTAAATATAAAAACACGGCGTTTCATCCTGAATCATTGCTCCTGTGTTTTCCAGGGCCTCAAGATTTTCCTTTGCCTTCTGATAAATCTGCTTTGAATACATATCTGTTCCCTGCGGAAAGTCAATCTCCGCTCTGTCAACATGAAGAAAGGAAAGCGAATTGCCCTTAACCATCTGTCTTGCTTCCTCACTGCTCATAACATCATAAGGCAGCGCCGGAATAAGTGCCTGATTTCTTTTTGCAGGGCGGTATGCCCTGAACGCTCTGAAAATTGCCATAATTATTTACCCTGTACCTTGTTTTTTTCATAAATGATTCGCAAACCGTCTATCAGAAGATTTTCATCAACAATAACATCCAGTTTTGTGGTGCTTGCAACAGCCTTGCCAAGTCCGCCGGTTATAACCACGGTAGCCTTTTCTCCCAGTTCCTTTTCAAATCTGGAAACAAGACCTTCCAGCATAGCCGCCGTTCCGACAACAGAACCGCATTTCATGGCATCCACCGTATTTCTGCCTATAATTCTTGACGGAGCGGAAATATCAATCTGCGGCAGTTGCGCCGTTCCCTGTGAAAGTGCATTGATAGCCGTTTTTATACCACACATAATTGCGCCGCCGAGATGTGCGCCCGTTTTGTCTATTACAGACGCTGTGGTTGCCGTACCGAAATCAAAAATGATGGCAGGAAGAGGATATTTATTTATAACCGCAACATCTGTTACCACTATATCCGCCCCTGTTTCGGCAGGATTATCAAGCCTTATATTCAGCCCTGTTTTTATTCCCGGACCAACCACAAGCGCATCCACTGCGCACACAAGCCTTACACTTTTAATAAGGGTTCTTACAAGCGCAGGCACAACGCTTGAAATAATTGCGCCGTCTATTTTTCCTACACCGTTTACCTCCAGAAATGTTTTGATTTTCATTGAATATTCAATTTCAGTTTCATTAACATTTGCCGAAAGTCTTCCTGTGCATATAATTTTTTCTCCGTCTATTACACCTAACACAATATTTGTATTTCCGACATCCATTGCAAGCAGCATTCTGCATTACTCCCCGCCACAAAATTTATTTCATTATATTATAGTATAAAATTTTCCTGTTGTAAATAAAAAGAAAGGGCCGATTGTAAAATCCGCCCTTCTTTATTTTTAATAACCTGAAGCAATTATCTGAAAAGTATATAACAATATGTTGCGCCGCTTCTGTTATATTCCACAGCTTCATCAATATCCGCCGCAATGGAAGGCGAGCTGATTACCAGATTTTTACCTGATATTGCCAGCCCTAAATTTGCCGTTCGTTTGGTGGCAAAGCCAAATCGGTTTTTATGCAGTTCGCCTTTAAAATCTGTAATACCAGGTGTTGTGGCACCGGCAAAAACAATTGCAAATGCAGGGTCAAATCCACAGCCTGTTTCAATGGTGCGTGCGGAGGAAGAACCGTTTCCTATATAAAATCCCACATAATGCGGCGTGTTCCATTTACTGCGTTCACTTGCCGAAATGTGCTTAACCGCATCACCGCTGTGTTCCTTAAATGCATTGTCTATGGTTGTATTGTCGTAATTAAAGTCTTCCCTTTTCGGAATATCTGTGCTTATCCATTTATTTAACGATAAAAAATCTGTTTTTTGCGCTGAACCCATATTTTCTCCTTTAACCAAATTTATTTCATTCCGTCCAGTGTTATAAACGGAACAGAAAAGCTGTCAAGTTCAAACCATCTAAATGCTGCCTTATCCCACACTGCAAATGTACGACCGATATGATTATCAACAATCACCGTGCAGGGGTTTATATCATGAATCAGCTTTGAAAATGTTTCAAACTGCAGTCTGTCTTCTGTGCCGCCATAGCGAAAATCCATAATATTGCCGGACATGGAATAAGAGGAAGTGCCGTCTGCTTTCACAACACTGTCAAAGCGTGATTTTGAATATATGCACGGATTGTCGGACACCGCATCCGTTACAAGTTCCTTTGACAAACTTACGGAATCGGCAGGTTTTTCATTCACCATGCTCAAAAACATTGCCGTTCCTTCCTTTTCTGCCGTATCAATGAAAATATTTTTCATTATTCCTGCCATCTGATTGTGCACAAGACTTATTCCGGCCGCATACGCTTTCATTTCCGCTTTCGTTAAAGAGCCGCTGTTTACTGAAAGCCCTGTTTTTTTCATAAGATTTTCAAGTCGGAAAAAAATGTCATTATTCATGTGTATAAACCTCAACCGTATTCAGTTTTAAAAAATTAGTGCTTGCACATGCCACAGAAACCGCATTGGCAGTTCCCAGAAAAACATGAATATATTCCACACCCTCTATACCGCTGCAATAAGCGGATATGGCAGATTCACTGTAATTCTTTCCAATTTTTTCACTGCTGCAAAATTCCGTTATGCGTGCTTTCACTTCCTGTTTGATTACATTGGAATCATATCCGCTTAATATCTTTGCTTCCGCTGTAACGCTGAACGGCTGTTCCTTTGCCGCAGTAAATTCAAGTGCCGCCCCGCAAAGCACGGCAAATCCCATCATATCCGTAACCTGCTTTTTAAGATTATCACTTATAGCTCCGCTGTCTGTTTTAAGACACACCTTAACTGTATGGTTTTCTCCGCCGCTTACAACTGCATCGGATACATTATCCAATGTAAGCAGCATTTCTCTGACAGCGGCAGCCGAAACGGCATTTCTTCTGCTTTTATATGAGCCGAGTATGCGTTCCCGCAGTGCCTCATCGCTTTCCTCATCACAACCGCCAGAAAATTTTGTTTTGCTTACCGCCGATTCAAGATGCGCAGGCGGATTTACGGCAATCAGTTTTGCCCCGGCGGAAATATTATATTCGCTTCCTGTTTTTAAAGCCGAAACCTGCACTGCCGCAGAAAGCACATCTGCAGCTATGCTAACTGCATTTGTTGTTGAAAACTGAATAAACGGTTTCTCTGAAACAGAAAATACCGTTCCTGTCGGAATGGTAACCGCCGTTCCCAAACTGTTTTCTGTTCTGCTGACAGTAATGCTGCCTGCAGCAAACGCAGGGCTTTTTCTTTTGATTTTTCTGAGCGCCGCATGACGGTCAAGATACGCACCGACTGCCGTCTGCGGAAAACTTTGCTTCATAATAAAATCCCCGTACACGGAAACAGCATAAATTTCCGATGCCACAGCCTTAAATCTTGTTTCCAGGTCGGAAAGATTTTTAACAGGCTCTCCTTTTTCCTTGCAAAAAGCCGTTTTCATAGAATCAAGTATTTCATTGTATGTTAAACGCATCTGTCAACAGACACCTCCCTTTCCGAATCATTGATAATCACTGTAAATTCAAATACATTCTGCTTTTGTTCAACGGATTTTATGTATACGCCGCCAATTCCATGCAACGCCTGATTTGCAAATGCAAAAGCATAATCCGCTGTACTGAATGCCTGTGTGCCATAATTTTTATCAGGATAAAAACTTCCCCGTTCTGTTTTTAAAAGCATGGCAATGCTTGGCAAAAGTGTTTCCTGCTCTGTTTCCTTCGGTAACATTTCATCGTTAACACAGCCGATGCTGTCAGATTTTTCCGTCATAAAATAACCTTCCCTTCGGTATCTTTTATTTCTCCCTTAACGGTAAACACAATGCCGTTTATCTCTACATTTCCGTTATTTTTTAATACAATTTTTGCACCGCCTGCCGATGTAACGGAAATTTCGCCCGCATTCAGATTGTCATTTTTCATTTTCGTTCCTGCACCGGCAGCTCCGTTTGCACTGTTTATTATAAGTATTTCTTCCCCGTCAGGTGCGTATGCCGAATAGCCGTACGGTGCGTAATTCTGCACTTCTTCACTTTGCACGGTTGATACTGTTTTAAGCACGGAATTTCCGCCGATTGAAACAGTGCCGGATTCTGCTGCTGTTTGCTGTACATTTGCAAACCTTCTGCTAAGCCACATAATTTATCAACTCCCCGTTCAGCTTCTTTTTCAAAACAACAGCGGTTTTTTCGCCGCTGCGGTTTTTGCTTTTAACAATTTCGCTTACATAAAAATCTTCATTTATTTCAAACATTTTGAATGCCGCCGCAACTCTGTCAAATATTCTGAAATCGCAGTCTCCTGCAAATTCCGCACAAACGGAATAGTAATTATCAAGTGCACTGTTCATTTTCTGCTGTACAATCATTTCGCGCTGACCGAGCGTGGCTGAGGAAAGATTGAAAAGACGTTTTCTTTGAATACCCATTCGGCAGGCAAGTTCACTTTTAAGGTGATAAGAATAATTGTCTGCCGAATTTATTTTGTAATCAATATCGCTGATCAGCACGCCCCTGTTTATGATATAGGATAAAGAAAGAATCCTGTAATCATCAAGCCTTTTTATCTCTTTACTTTGCTCATATATCCTCAGTTCGTTATCAGGCGTTGCATAAACAGGGGCTTTGCACTGTGCAGAAATATAATCATTTATTGCGCCGTAACAGCTTGTCCCCTTTGAAACAAGATAACTGTGTTCCGAATAAATTTCCGGCAAACAGCATTCAAAACCCAGTTCCTTTGCATTTGAAAACCAAATCTGTCTTGAAGACGGGTTGCTGTATCGGCACGGCACAGCCTCATTATCAACCAGCAGTGCGGCACTGCTTCTGGCATAAATGTAACAGTTTATTCCGTTTTTACTGAATTCTGTTTTCTGCTTATCACAAAAGCCGTTGAATACAAGCCTTTCATCACAGTATGCTTTAACAATGCATATTTCGCCGATACTGCTTTGGCTGATAAAATTAAGCCGCAGCCCGTCACAGGGTGCCTGCGCATCACTGACCAGTTCATAGGATACAATTTCGTCTGCCGCCGCAGGATTGCCGTTTACATCAAATAATTCAAATTTCATTCCAGCACCACCCTGTCACCGCTTTTAACACAAAACGGATTTTCAAAATGATTTATCTGCATAAGTTTTTCAATAGGGACACTGCATCTGAAAGATATATCAAACATATTTTCATTTTCCTGTGCATATGTAAAACCGAAATTATATTCGCCGTTTTTTACACCCTGTGCTTCAATAAAAGAAACCGAATAGGAAATACAGTTTTTCTTTGCGTCATCCCTGAGTTCCAATAAGGAAAGAAATGCATAATAACAGCTTCCGTCCGGCAGAAAAAGCCAGCCCGGCGTACCTCTGCTGCGAAGAATTTTCAGCCGCTGTGCGCTTATACTTCGTTCACTGCCCCAAAAACTGCCCTCACAGCAAATTTTTGCGGCATTGTGTGACATATTGAAAACCACACCTGCGCCCCATAATACCGGCTTCTCATTTATGTTTTCGGAAAGTTCTGTTTTTACAACAGCAGGATTTGAAGGAAATTCAAAATCCTTATATTTCATTTTAATCATCCGCCTTCATCCTCCCCGAATCCACTATCGAACCTTTTAGAATCAAGGCGTATATATTCCGAAATTTCTTTCATTTCATCATAACTTTTTTCATTATCCGTTTTCATCACCCCTGAAGCTTATTTCATTATTAAATTTAAAAACGGCCCTCATTACATAACATTCCGATACCGTGTCTGCTTTTATTTCCGAAATACTTATGGATACAATATTGAAATCAGCCGTATTCCTGCAAATTCTGAACACAAACTGCTCCGGCACGGTTTTGTCGTTTGAAAACGGAACAAAAATATCTGCAAACACGCTGAACGTACCGCTCTTCACATCACTTCCCAGCGAACTGTCGTCAACATCAATGCTTTTTATTCCGGCAGCAATTACAGGCTGTTTAAGCACAGTGGGCTTAACTGCTCCGGGAAAGGCCCTGGTTATCTGCACAGAGGCAAAAAAACGGTCATCCAGAATTCTGCCCAGAAATTCAGCAAGAATCTTTTCAGCTTGCATCATTTTCTTCCCACACCTTTCTTAAAACGCCTGTATAATAGAGTATTTGATTTCCCGTTTTAACCGAATCTCTTTTGCGAAACAGATATTTATTTCCGTCTGCATAAACAACCGCACTGTCGGACAACGCAAGAATATTATGATCAAACGGACCGATATAGGTATAATAATCCGTACTCACCCTGCCGATTTCCGTTTCCTTTAATTCAAAATCAGATTTATTGTTTTTCCATCTTGGCTGAATCACTGCAAAAAACGGAGGCGATATCCAGTTTCCGTCTTTAAAAAAAATCTTTTCTCCTGTTTTTTCCAGACCGTATTTGATCTTATATGCCCTGTTCATTCAAACACCTAAAAAAGCAAAGCAGTTGTTCAAATCCGCCTGTGCCTCAGGCTTCATAAGCTTTCTGACATTTTCCGCCGCAAAAGACAGGCAGTTTTCAGCGCTTTCCTGCAAATTGAATTCCTGTTTAAAAGAAACATCGCCGGCTGTGAATGATGTAATATTGTCTGAACTGTCTGCACTGCAGCATATTGCCTTATATGCCAATGCCGCGGCATATTGAATTACTCTGGGGTCATTTTCATTTACATCCTCTTTTATTGAATCGGCAGCAGACAATACTGCCGCTGAAATAAGCGAAGAATATCTTTCTGTTTCGCTGTCTGAAAACCCTCCCATCAGCGCAACGCTTTGTTTAACAAGCGCTGTATCTATCATAGCTTCACTTCCCTTCCGTTACCAAATATACATTCTTAGTATTTCAAAATTTTAACCGCATCACTGAATATAGTTGAAAAACCTGTGATGGTTGTAATTGCCGCACGTTCAAGCTGGCGGTCAATCAACTTGTCAAATTCTGTTAAAACACCGCCTGCCTGAACCTTTTCAAGCGCCGCGCTGTTGTCAAGGGCTATAACAGATTTTTCCTCCATTCCGTTAATTTTAAGCACTTCCGCACCGAACGGAGTAATCATTCTGCCGGTACCGTGAAAGCTCTGTCCCGCATAGGAATCCTTAAATTCGGAAACACCCAGCATGTCTGCAAGAGCAGCAGGTGCAGCAAGAAAAGTAGTTGCGCTGTAAGGAGAAAGTGCATCCCATACTTTTACAAGATCGGCATAATTAACGGCTGTGCCCGAGCCTGCAATTTCTTCAGGAGATGATGCAATGATAACATCAATAGCATCTTTAAGCTGTGTTCTTGCAATATACGCACCAATCTGTTTGAGTGTAACGGTAAACAAATCCAGTTTCTGAAATTTGATTGCTTCATAGGATGCAACCAGCATTCTTCCTCGTTTTTTAAGTGTTGTAAGCTTTTCTTTTGCTTTAATGTTTGTTTCCGGAATCGCATCTCCCTCCTGCACAACGGCAAGCTCCTTTTCCGCTTCGGAAGGTACACTTTCTATTGCACGGTAATCCAGTGAATCTATATTTGTTGTTGCCGCAATAATTTTCGGAAGAATATCCTGTTCTTCAAGACCCTGCTGAACAGCACGGGAAATATATTCCGGAAAAAGGGCCGCAGAATCTGTTGTTTTAAAAAATTTTGAAACCGTATCCGAGCCCAGCCCCGAAACCTTAATATCAAATCTTTTAAGCTGGCGCTGATAGGCATCCAGACCTTCATAATCTGTGCCTACATAGTTTTCGGACGGATCCAGTTCTTCAAGTGACGCTGTAAATCCTTTTGAAGTTGTATAAAGTCCTTTTTCAAGTTTAATATTATCAAATGCCATTTTTATTTCTCCTTATATTTTGAATTCATGAAAATTATTCTTCTGTCTGTTTTTGATTCCTGCAAGCTGAGGCGCAGGCATATTTTCAGTCGCCTGCTGTTTTTCGAAAGCAGATTTAAAAGCCAAAAGCTCTTTTGCAGTCATAACTGCCGCAACACCGCCGAACACTTTTAAATCCATTTTCGGAACTGCCTTTGCACAAAGTGATACAAGGTCTTTTACAAGATTTTTCTTATATTCCTCGCCCAATGCCGCAAGTTCCTCTTTTTCTTCAATATAAGAGCGTATCTCCTTTGCCTCTTTATTTGAAAGCGTTACCGCACTTTCATCTGTTTCAAGAAATTTTTTAATATCCTGCATATTAAAATTCCCTCTTTCTTTATTAAATGATTTTGTAACACCGGCATCACGCTGAGCAGGCACAGCAACAAAACTCCATTCATATGCATCTGCCGCATTGCTTAAAATGCAAAAACAAATTTTCCCGCCGTATTCTCTTCCGCTGATATGACTGCATTCCCCGCTTTTTCTGCTTTTTCCGCATATGGAACAAACAGAAGACTGCATGGAACACGAAACGGAAACCTCTTTTTTTATACCTGCGTCTATATCGGTAATAAATGCTTTATTTTCATCGCTTCTTACCATATATGCCTTTGCCCTGAGTGCATAATAATCTTCGCCGTCTGCTGTTTTTCTTCCTTCGATTTTCTCAACCCACGTATCAAAAATACGTGCCGTCTGGTCGGATGATTTCATGGAATGATCCTTTATGCCCGTTTTTCCCAGAAACAGCGTTGCAAGCTCATGCAGGGCGCTGACGGCAAATTTTTCATAATCCCGGTCCACATCATTGCCGCATAAGGTAAGATTGAAGATATAAAGTTCATCTTCTGAAAATTCTTTTCTTGTATACTGCCTTATTTTTTCATAATCACTGCTTGCCGGCACACAGCATTTTTCTATATACCCGTCCTTCACGCATATACCTCCCCTAATATTTTCTCAGTCTGCGCATCATAAAGCCGGGCTCTTGCCGTTTCCGTTTCATCCTGAAGCGTAATGGAATCCCACACAATTTCCGCACTTGCGGCAATGCCGTTTATCTGCAGATATTTTTTCCCTATTTTTAACAGCACAGGGTTCAGTATTCTTCTGTATGCCTCCAGTTCAGTTGTAAGCGCATCTGCCTGCTGCGAACTCATTCGTTCTGTCGTTGACCAGCTAAAACCGAACATATACGGCGGCAGACCTGTTTTTGCTATAATCTGTTCCAAAAGCTGTTTTACGGGAATTTCGCTATCCAGCACAGTGCTGTCTGCACCGATTACCTTTACCGAAACATCCCCAACGGCAACAAAATCCTTCACTGTGTCTGTACTGCTCATAGCTTCACGCCAAGCCTCGGCCATCTGCGCTGCCCGCTCTTTCGCATTGTTTGCGTCGGCGCCGTCGCTTTGCGGTTTATACGTAACGGAATATCTTAAATTGCCTGCATGCTTCCAGTTTTCACCTATGGTGTTATAAATGGTAAGCAAGATATCTGAAATAAAAGGAAGTCCTCTCAGCAGACTGGTTCCGAGAATGTTTCCCGGTTCAGGATTCAATGCCGAAAACAGAATCAAATCCTGATTCACAAGCTTTTCATTTCCGTTATAAAATTCCACATCAAGGTTATTTGGCGCACGTTTTACCTCAAGTGCATTAAGTTCTCCGTTATAAAGCGCATAAAATCCGTTGTCATCCACAATCATTTCCCCAACTGCAGAACCATATGTCAGAAGTTCTGAAAGATATGTTGATACAAACGAATAAATGCCCGTCTGATTCCCGCCGACATTAAGCTGATTAAAAAAGGAATTCATTTCCCTGTCAATTTTTGCATTCCCCGTTTCAAAATGAAATCCCTCGCACAGTCTTACTATTTTGCATATTGCCGTATCAATTACAGGTATGCTTTCACGCAGATAAGAATAAATCCGGTTATTAAAACTCATTGGCATGCTTGTGTTTATCTGCCAAAAAGGGTGTTTTGAATATATACTTGTCTGCACGGCGGCTGCGCCTGTCTGCGCACTGCGCATTTTTTTACTGCTGTGAAATAAGCCCAATTGTTTCACATCCTTTCCACTGCAACGGAAAACAATGCGTCTTCGCATTTTTCGTATACTACGGTTGAAACGAAATACCGTATATCGTCCATTGCATGATCGTTTTCTTTTTTGGGAGCATCTCTTTTTATACCGTTATCCCATCGGTAAACCGAAAATTCGCGTATTGTATCCGCACAGCAGGGATAAAAGAATAATGTATCATTTTTTAGCGCCTGGCAAACAAGATTGATTCCTTTAAGCACATCGTTATCCGCTTTTATTACCCGGTATTCCCCATGCCGCCTGATTACTTCAATAAAACTGGCTGCAGACGGGTCAATCACAACTGCTTCTATCTTTTTTCCGTTTGCAAGAGTTTTCAGATTTTCATAATATTCTTCATCTGTAAGCTGAACGCCCGTATCCCTGCTGCTGTGATAAAATTCTTCTATGCGAAACCAACCGTTCTCTGCCTTGCCCCAAAGCCCAAGGGAAAACGGATTTACAGTGCCGTAATCACACGACAAATAATAGGAAGAGAATTTCCCGCCGCCGCTTTTTTTGATATGGCGGCTGCTGTCAAACATGGGATAAACCAGTCCGTCAGCAACAGTCCATCTGCCGTTAATAAATCTTTCATAAAAAGCGCCGCTGTATAGGCTTTTGTATCTGTTAATAACCGCAGGAGAAAGCGACGGATTATCTTCCATCCTGAAATGAAGGTAAAGCATATTCTTTGCATCCTTTTTCTGAATCCATTCCGTATAAAACCAATGAAACGGATGCTCAGGATTGCAGTTAAACCAGAATTTTGCGTGTTCAAGCGAACATCTGGCAAGCGCCTGTTCAACAAACGACCGCGGCATCAGCGCCGCCTCATCCAGAAACACTCCGCCCAAAGTCATTCCCTGAATCAGCGAGGCAGAAGATTCATCGCGGCCGCCGAAAACGTAAAATCTGTTTTTTACGCCGCCCTTTTCAATTTCAATCATATTCCGGCTTATTTTATAATCGCAGCTGAATCCAAGGGACAAAAGTGTCGGAAGCAGCGGTGTTACCACATTTCTTTTCAGTGATGCAATTGTTTTGCCGCAAATGGCAAAGGAGGTGTCGCAAAAGTGGTAAAACGCCCAGCTCACAAAAGAAATACTCATACAAAGTGTTTTGCCGGAACGAACCGCCCCGTCACAGATAACACCGTTTTTTTCTTTAAACGGGCTGGCTTCACACCACCAGGTAAGCACCGCAAGCTGTTTTTTTGAAAAAGAAATAAAATTATTCATTGCTTTCCTCACGAAAGGAACCGAACACGCCGCGTGCGCTGTCTTCAAGCGCTTTGTAAAAGCTGATCGGCTGATTGGAGGTATCGCTTTCTGTGTCCCTTAATCTTTCAAGTGCTTTGATTCTGTCAAAAAACTTAATCTCCATTCCGCCGCCTTTTGGACGCTTGATTTCACTTATGTTAAACAAATCAAGGATCGGCAGTCTTTCCATTATTTCATTTTCATCCGCAAAAAGAAGGGCTATTGCATCTTTTATCTCTCCGAAGGCAAGGCGCCTTAATCCGCTGCGCACCTCTTCAATTGCTGTTTTCTTTTTTCGTCCCATATCTTCACCTCTCGATTATTGCGAAGAGAAAAGCTCTTCATAAATACTGTGTACAAACGAAAAAAATAGTGTAAAATACGCATAATCTTTCCGTTTTTCGGCTGAAAAAATTTTTTTATTCGGATTTCATCTATAAATCAAACCGATTTCCTATAGAATCCTGTAATTAAGACAAATTATTTATTGACTTAATATTGCGGTTATTATATAATAAATCAAGGCACGGGAACTTATTTTGATTCCGAGCCTGTTTTGTTTTTCTAAAACAGACAATCTAAGAATAATTAGGAGTATTCATTATGGTTAGAGCTATAGTAGGCGCCAACTGGGGTGACGAAGGCAAGGGTAAAATTACCGATATGTTTGCCGCGCAGGCAGATATTGTTATTCGTTTTCAGGGCGGTGCCAATGCAGGCCACACAATTATTAACGAACACGGCAGATTTGCACTGCATCTTATGCCAAGCGGTGTTTGCAGTGAAAACACCACTTGTATCATCGGCAACGGTGTGGCGCTTGATATTAACAAGTTTATCAATGAGCTTAACGATATAAAAAAAGCAGGGCTTAATCCCCAGCTTCTTGTTTCAGAACGCTGCCAGATTCTTATGCCTTATCACATTCTTCTGGATGAATACGAAGAAGAAAGGCTCGGAAAAGCTGCTTTCGGTTCAACCAAAAGCGGTATTGCTCCGTTTTTCTCTGATAAATATGCAAAAATAGGCATTCAGGTTAACGAACTGTTTGACGAAGAAACTTTAAAGTCAAAAATCAAAAATATCTGTACACTGAAAAATTTAACGCTCAAACATGTATATAACAAACCGCTTCTTGATGAAGACGAGCTTTTTGCTGTTTGTATGGATTACAAAGAAAAAATTGCACCATTTGTCTGCGATACGCATACATATATTCAGAATGCAATTAAAAGCGGAAAAGAAATTCTGCTTGAGGGTCAGCTCGGAACACTGAAAGATCCTGATTTCGGAATTTACCCTATGGTTACTTCCTCTTCCACACTTGCCGGCTACGGCTGTGTGGGCGCCGGTATTCCCGCAAATCAGATAAAAGATATTGTTGTTGTTACAAAAGCATATTCCAGTGCAGTCGGCGCAGGTGAATTTGTTTCTGAAATTCTTGATGAAGAAGAAGCACAGGAACTTCGTATTCACGGGGGCGATAAAGGCGAATTCGGCGCAACAACCGGAAGACCGCGCCGTGTTGGCTGGTTTGACTGTGTTGCAACACGCTACGGCGTTGAATGCCAGGGTGCAACACAAGTGGTTATGACCGCACTTGACTGCCTTTCTTATCTTGAAGAAATCAAGGTTTGTGTTGGTTATGAGCTTAACGGAGAAGTGATAGATTATTTCCCGACAACACCGATTCTTAAAAATTGCAAGCCTGTGCTTAAAACAATGAAAGGCTGGCATTGTGATATAAGAGGCATCAGAAATTACAGCGAGCTTCCGCAGGAAACAAAGGATTATGTGGAATTTATCGAAAAGCAGATTGGCTATCCGATTACAATGGTTTCAAACGGACCTGAAAGAGAAGCAATTATTTACAGAAACAAATAAAAGACATAAAAAACCGCGGGAAGCAGTTCCTGCGGTTTTTGTTTATTATATGATTAAAATATATTTTACTGTATCTATTGATTTCATATTTGCTTTACTGTATAATATGTAAGTACAGACGGCTGTACGCAAGTGCAGCCGTTATTTTTTGTTTTCTGCAGAGAAAACAGTAAATTCATATTATTTTTAGCGGGATGTAAAGAGAAAATGTATAAAATAGGTTTTGACAACAACAAGTATTTAAAAATGCAATCCGAAAGGATTAAAGAAAGAATTTCCGAATTCGGCGGCAAGCTGTATCTTGAATTCGGCGGCAAGCTGTTTGATGACTACCATGCGTCACGTGTTCTGCCGGGCTTTGAGCCTGACAGCAAGCTTCAGATGCTGCTTCAGATTAAAGAACAGGCCGAAATTGTTATTGTAATCAGCACAGAGGATATTGTAAACAGCAAGCTGAGAGGGGATCTTGGTATAACATATGATGTGGATGTTATCCGCCTGATTGATGCCTTTACACAAAGAGGATTATTTGTAGGCAGTGTTGTTTTAACAAAATATGCGCCGCATCCGAGAGTGAATGCATTTGAAGAAAGGCTGAAAGGGCTTGGATACCCTGTTTACCATCATTACGTTATCGAAGGCTATCCTTCAAACATATCACATATTGTCAGCGACGAGGGCTACGGCAAAAATGATTATATTGAAACAAGCCGTTCGCTTGTTGTTATCACCGCGCCCGGTCCCGGAAGCGGAAAAATGGCCACTTGCCTTTCACAGCTTTATCAGGAAAACAAACGCGGAATCAAAGCCGGATATGCAAAATTTGAAACATTCCCTATTTGGAATCTGCCTCTTAACCACCCCGTAAACGCTGCTTATGAAGCAGCAACGGCAGATTTGAATGATGTGAATATGATTGACCCATGGCATCTTGCCGCATACGGTGAAACAACTGTAAATTACAACAGAGATGTTGAAATTTTCCCTGTGCTCAGAGCAATGTTTGAGGAAATTTACGGAAAATGCCCGTATAAATCGCCTACAGATATGGGCGTTAATATGGCAGGAAACTGTATTTTTGACGATGATGCCGTTTGCGAAAGTGCACGGCAGGAAATTATAAGAAGATATTTTACTGCGCTGGATTCAGCAATTAAGGGCGCAGGAAAAAGCAATGAAATATACAAGCTTGAGCTTTTAATGAAGCAGGCTGAAATAAACGAAGAATCAAGAATGTGCGTGTCTCCGGCAAGAACAGTTGCCAAGGACACAGGTGAGCCTGCTGCTGCAATAGAACTGAACGACGGAACCGTTATAACAGGAAAAACATCTCAGCTTCTCGGCTGTGCTTCTGCGATGCTTTTAAATGCTTTAAAGCATCTTGCCGGTATAGATGAAAAGGTATTGCTTATTGTGCCTGATGTTATCATACCCATACAGGAACTTAAATTAAATCATCTGGGCAATAAAAATCCCCGTCTGCACACAGACGAGGTGCTGATTGCTCTTTCCATTTCAGCCGCCGGTGATAAAAATGCGGCACTTGCAATGGAACAGATATGCAATCTCAGAAACTGTGAAATGCATTCCTCCGTTCTGCTTTCACCGACAGATGAAACCATACTCAAAAAACTTGGTGTTCGCCTTACCTGCGATCCCAAGAAATAATATATTACAATTTAATAGGAGGGCAAAAAAATGAACAGGAAAACAAAATATATTTTTGTTACAGGCGGCGTTGTCAGCGGACTTGGCAAGGGAATCACTGCGGCATCCCTTGGCAGACTTCTTAAAGCCAGAGGATTAAAGGTTACTGCCCAGAAGCTTGACCCTTATCTGAATGTTGATCCGGGAACAATGAACCCTGTTCAGCACGGCGAGGTGTTTGTTACAGACGACGGTGCTGAAACAGACCTTGATTTGGGTCACTATGAGCGTTTTATTGACGAATCACTTTCACAAAATTCAAACCTTACATCCGGCAGGGTTTTCTGGAAAGTAATTTCGGATGAACGAAAAGGTGTTTACGGCGGAAAAACCGTTCAGATTATTCCGCATGTAACCAATGAAATAAAACGGTTTATTGAAAAAAATCGGGAAAGCGACCCGGATATCTGCTTTGTGGAAATCGGCGGCACCATCGGCGATATTGAAAGTCAGCCGTTTCTTGAAGCAATACGCCAGTTTTCGGTTGAATACGGCAGGGAAAACTGCCTGTTCATTCATGTAACCCTGGTGCCATATCTTGCAGCATCTGACGAACTTAAATCAAAGCCGACACAGCACAGTGTAAAAGAACTGCTCTCTATAGGAATACAGCCTGATATTATCGTTTGCCGAACCGAACATCCGCTTACGGCTGATATAAAAAATAAAATTGCACTCTTCTGTAATGTGGGAAAAGAATGCGTTATTGAAAACAACAACTGTGACATTCTTTACTCTGTACCTATAATGCTCAGGAATGAAGGGCTGGATGAGGTGGTGGTAAACAAACTTCACCTTGATTGCGCACAGCCCGATTTAACTGACTGGCAGGCAATGCTGGATTCCCTAAGAAACCCAAAGCAAACGGTTCATATTGCAATGGTGGGAAAATATGTTGAACTGCACGACAGCTATATTTCCGTTAACGAAGCATTGAAGCACGGCGGTATACCAACCGGAACTGCTGTGGATATTCACTGGATAGATTCCGAAACACTTGAAAATGATGCCTGTCCTGATGAAATTTTCAGCGGAATGGACGGCATTATTGTACCCGGCGGTTTCGGAAGCAGGGGCATTGAAGGAAAAATCAAAGCGGCGAATTATGCGCGCACCAAAAACGTCCCTTATCTTGGAATCTGCCTTGGTATGCAGATTGCCATTATTGAATTTGCAAGAAATGTACTTGGTCTTGAAAATGCAAATTCAGCAGAAATCAATCCGCAAACAAAGTATCCGGTTATTGATATTCTTCCCGAACAGAAAAATGTAGAAGAAATGGGCGGCACCATGCGTCTTGGAAAATATCCGTGTGTGCTTAATCCAAAATCAAAAGCGTTTTCCCTTTATAATAAGTCCATGATTTATGAACGCCACCGCCACAGATATGAAGTAAACAATGATTACCGTGCCGAACTGGAAAAGGGCGGAATGCTTTTCGCCGGAACATCGCCCGATAATCATATTGTGGAAATGATAGAACTGCCGAATCACCCATGGTATACGGCCGGTCAGTTTCACCCCGAATTCAAAAGCAGACCGAATAAGCCGCATCCGCTTTTCGTAGGCTTCATTTCTGCCGCCGCAGAACATTTAAAAACAAAATAATATAATATTGAGGATATTTTAATATAAAAACTCTGTAAAAAAAGCATTCGCCGCCATTTTTTCAGGAATGATGGCAATGGCTGTTTTCGGCGGCTGTAAAAACGCTGTTCATACACCTGACAAAAGCAAAACCATTGACCTTAGCGGCATGAAACTTGTTTTTGAAGATGATTTTAACGGTGAACTGGACCGTACAATCTGGAAAACCTCATTTGAGACACCGGAGCGCAGAGGCGGTTACTGGACAGATGAACAAACTTTTACCGAAAACGGGAATCTCATTATCCGCACGGAATATAAGGAAAACGGAACGCACGGTCCCGGCTGGTATACCGGTACATGCCTTTCACGCGGAAATCTTGATTTTAAATACGGGTATTTTGAAGTAAGATGCAAAGCCCCGGCTGCCGAAGGCTTATGGAGCGCATTCTGGATGCAGTCTGAAACGATGGCTGAAAGCGGCAATACAAACGGCGGGCAAAACGGTGCTGAAATAGACATTATGGAATCGCCGTATTATAATGACCCGTTTACAACGGCAAAAACATACCGCAACACAACCCTGCACACTATTCATGTTGACGGATACGGAGAACAGCATAAATCAGAAAATTCAAAATTTTTCCGTGTAGATAAAAATATGTATAATGAATTTAATACTTACGGCGTTTTATGGACAGAAAACGAATACATATTCTATATTAACGGAAAAGAAACATGGAAAACCGATTTCGGCGTTTCCCAAGTTCCGGAATTCTTGTGGCTTTCGGTTGAAATTGCAGGAGAAACAGGCAGTGCAAATCCCGATAACACAGATAATAAATTTACCTGGGCAGGCGATATACGCAATAATCCGAAGAATGCTATGCCGGCCGATTTTATAATAGACTATGTCAGAGTCTATCAGTAAGGAGTTTAACAATATGAATAAGAAAACAATTTTGATTATTTTGATCCCTGTATTAATCGCTGCCGCTGCGGCAATCATTCTTTTCTTTGCGTTCCACAGCGGAAAAGGATATTCGGGTACTGTTACAGCAAACGGAGTGCCTATTGCCGACGTCAGCGTTTCTGACGGACGAAATGTTGTTAAAACAGATGAAAACGGCAAATTCTTTCTTAAAGGTTACAGAAAAACACATTTTATAACCGTTACCTCTCCTGCCGGCTACTGGACAGAAAATTATTATATTTCCGCTGATAAAAACAAAGCCGACGGCTACGATTTTGATTTGCAGAAATCCGATATTGCCGCCGGACAAGCGCACAGCTTTCTTCAGATTTCAGACACGGAAGTCAATGAAAAGGGTGTTGGAGAATGGATTCATTATCTTAAAGATATTGCTGAAAAAGATAAACCCGCATTTTTAATTCACACAGGCGATATATGCTATGAAGCAGGACTTAAAAAGCATATCGAAGATATGAACACCGAAACCATGGGCGTTCCTGTTCGCTATATTATCGGAAATCACGATTATGTGGACGGAAAATACGGCGAAGAACTGTTTGAAAGTCTTTACGGTCCTGTATGGTATTCCTTTGAAGCAGGAAACGTGCATTATGTTGTTACACCTTTCCAGACAGGCGCAGACAGAAAATCTTTCTATAATAAAAATGACCGCTGGCGCTGGCTTGAAAACGATCTTAAAAATACAAGCCCTGATATGAAAGTTGTTATTTTCAATCATAACACACCGCCCAATAAGGATTATGTTATTTCCTTTGACCGCAAAGAACTTGATTTAAAAGAGCACAACCTGATTGCATGGGTTTTCGGACATTATCATTATAATTATATAGAAGAAAATAACGGTGTGCTTGGTATAAGCACAGCACGGCCGGATTGCGGCGGTATAGATTCCTCTGCAAGCGGTGCAAGAATGGTAAATATATCTTCCGAAGGCAAAATAACAACAAATATGACCTATTATCATTTCAGCGGCAATGCTGCTGAAATTCAAAATGCGCAATGGACAGCACAGCTTGATGATAATATTCTGTTTACCAATACTCTGTCAGACGGAAAATTCATTTACACAGCAACGGTTGATGAGGATTATCCCCGCTCCTGTGCCGTTTACTGCTTAAACAGCGAAGACGGCAGTATCGTCTGGAAGTTTGAAACAGAAAACTCCGTTAAAAACAATCTTATTCTTAATGAAAAAAATATCCTTGCACAGGACTGCGAGGGAAATGTTTACTGCTTAAATGCTTCCAACGGAGAAAAGATATGGCAAACTGCTGTTAATCTCGGAAGCGGACTCAGCACAAGCAGTGCACTAACTGTATCAGACGGTATTGTTTATGCAGGCTGTGCCGCAGGCATTACGGCAATTGATGCTTCAACAGGCAAAACCGTGTGGGAAAATATCAGAAATTTCGGCGAAGGTTCACCGGCAGAATTTGTTGTTGCCGGAAACAAACTGCTGGTAAGTTCGCATTGGGATGCACTGATTGCGCTTGATAAAAAAACAGGAAAACAGCTTTGGAAAAATGACGACAGCGATTTGCGTTTCCGCAGTTCTACGCCTGCCGTTATTGATGAAAACACTATTATTGCAGCAGATTCAGGCGCAATAATGCTTATCGATGCTAACACAGGCAAAATAACACACAAGGAAAAATTGGAAGGATATAATTTCTCATCAAGCGCCCAACCCGTAATCAACGGCAATTATGCTTATATTGCAACTGCAAACAAGGGAATTCTTGCATATGATATCTCTACAAAATCTGTTGCATGGCATACCGAAACCGGAAAAGCAATTGTTTATACAGCGCCTTATACCAGCGGTGATGCACAAACAGTTGAAGCAACCCCTGTATTAAAGGACGGATGCCTTGTATTCGGCGCATCAGACGGTGTACTTTACAAAATTTCTGCCGAAACAGGAGAAGTTATCAAAACCGAAAACATCGGTTCTCCTATGTTTGCATCCCCTGTATTTATTGAAAACGATATAATTGTTTCCGATTTCGGCGGCAGAGTTTTCCGCATGAACGGATTTTAAAATATGAAAAAAAGAAAATCTTTGCCTATAAAATCAGCACTTATTTATGCACTCGGCATTTTCGGCGTGCAGCTTTTTATAGGATATATAAACAGCTTTCAAACGGAATTTTACAACAAAATGTATTCCGGGTTTGACAGTAATATTTTCTATGCATCTGCCATCATAATTTTCGCCGCAAAACTTATAAGCTGTTTTTTTGATCCGCTTATAGGCGCAATGATTGACAGAAGCACGCTGAAAGGCGGAAAAATGCGCCCGTGGGTGCTTCGCAGTTCCTTTCCCTTTGCTGTATTAACAACGGTTATCTTTATTTATATACCGTTTGAAAACTTCATCTGCGGAAAATTTCTTCTGTATCTTTATATTACAGTTACGACTGTTTTATGGAACATTGCAATGAGCTTTGCAGATATTCCTTCACAGGGTATGCTGTCACTGCTTTTTGAAGATTCGGATGAAAGAAATCTTGCCGCCAGTTTTTCAAACATTGCAAAAACGGTTGCGCTTGCTGTTCCCGGTGTATTTGTAACCGTTGTTATGATGATGCTTTCATTCATAAAAGGCGAAGGCAATTACGACAATAAGGAATACTATATTATAACTGCGCTGTTCTTGTTTGTTATCGGAATTTACTGTATTTTGCTTATGTACCGTAAAAACACGGAAAGCATTAAAAGCGCCAAATCATCCGAAGCGGTTTCAATAAAAGAAATGTTTGCTGAACTGAAACAGAATAAAATGATTTTCATTGTTTTTCTGATTAACGTATTAGGCTTTGCACGTTCCATGGGGCTTATTGTGTGTGCTCAGGCAAACGGTGCTTTAATTGGAAAAATCAACTTCTTCGGCAGTCAGATGGATACCACCGCCGATGCAACCTGGCTTCCCGGATTGCTTGGTGCTGTTTCCGGATTTATCGGCATCTGTATTGTACCGCTGATAAACAAAAGGCTTGGTGAAAAGAAAACATATACGGCATTTTCGGTGGCTACTTTTATCTTTAATTCGGCAGTATGTATTTTCTACTGGCAGCTTCCGCAGGAAAGCATTTTGCGATACGGAAACAATGCGCTTTATATGATTATGGTTATTCAATTTATAATAGGTTTTCTTACAGCGGCAAACACCTATATTCCGCTTGTAATGACCGCTGATATTGTTGATTACCGGCTTTACAAAACAGGCATTCATAAAGAAGGTGTAAATTATGCAATTCTGAGCCTTTCCATAAAGCTGAGCAATGCACTGTGTGTTGCCGCAGGTCTTCTCATTATTGCAGCTTCAGGTTATACCCAGGTAATTTACGAAACAGGAAATATACCTGTAAAAATGCAGAACATAATTATGTTTGCCTATATCGGATTTGTCGGCATTTCGGCTTTGCTAAGCGCAATACCCGTATTGTTTTATAAAATAGATTTTCAAACAAAAAAGGAAATGCATAATCATCTGAAGCCGCAGTCTTAATACAACAAAAATAATATAAATCACCCTCATTGCTTCGTTGAAATTCATGAAGCAATGAGGGTGATTTTTTGTCAGAAATTTTATTTTGCCGGTTTATAAATTAAATTTCTATTTTAAAAACAATTTTTCTGACATTCACATCTTTATCCGCACTAAGCCCCGGCAAATGCGCATCCTGCGGATAAAGCATCAGAAAAGTTCCCTTTGTAAGTGTAAAATCAAACAGCGCATCTCCTTCGTAAAAGGCAATATCTCCGCCCTGCGAATAGCGTTCTTCAACAAGATGAACCGATGAAAGCCTTGCCCAGCGGATTTTTTCAATACCGCTCACAATATACTGCAAATCTATATATTTTTTGTGCGCTTCAAACATCATTTCATATGTCTGCGCTTTTGTTCGGTAAGACTGTATCATGGCAAAAATATGTTTGCCGTCTATTTCATAAGTACCGTCTTCTCTGCCGTTCTGATTAAAATCATCCATAAATTCCGCAACCTTTTTCAACTGCGGAATTTCATCAAAATAGCAGGATATATTTTGCATTTTATCAAAAATCATACATTCACCGCTTTTTCTATTCAACAGCCTTCAAAGATTCAGCCATGGGAATTCTGTCTATCTGCCGTTTCATAAACTGATTCACAAGTACAGCAAATAAAATTGTACAAATTAATGCAATTACAAAGCTAAGCGGTTCAATATGCAGATTAAATGAGATTCTGTCTATGGTTATAAGATTCATAACCGCATTGTGAAACAGCATTCCCAAAGGAAGCCCGATTACACTTGATATAACCGAAAGCACCAGATTTTCACGAAGAACATAACTGTTTTGCTCTTTTGGATAAAAACCAAGCACCTGAACCGTTGCTATTTCCCTTCTTCGTTCGGCTATATTAATATTGGTAAGATTAAATATAACAACAAATTCCAAAAGACCGGAGAAAATCACAATCAGCCAGATTATATAATTCAGGCTGTTCAGCGCCATATCCACTGAATTTTTTGTTGTTGATAATTGTTTTACTCCCGTAACACCCTGTATATTCATAAGTTTTTCAGCAAATTCAGAATTATCCTGTTTTGTATGAACGAGAGCTGTATTTTTGTTCCATTCTGAAAAGGCAGACGGCTGTGTCTGCGCATCGGCAATCACAAAATTATCAATATAGTTGTCAAAAATTCCGTTTACAGTTGCAATAAATGCTTTATTGTCGCTGTTTTTTATCTGAAGTTGAGAACCAACAGACAAACCAAGCTTATCGGCAATTCCGCGACTTACGATAACCATGCCTTTATACGGAAATTCCACACGGGTTTTTCCGTTATTAAAATTCCAGAAATCGCCCAGCCTGCTTATATCATCAAAGCTGTAATAATTAACGGCGCTCATCTTGCCTGTTTCTTCTGCCGCCAGTTCCACACGCAGCACCTGGCAGGCAATATAATCCTCTATTTCCGAAGTGCCGTTTAATACTTCAAGCGTTTTTTCATCACTGAATGAAACCTCTGTCTGATAGGTTTGAATATCATCATACTGAAGCGATGCAATATTCACCATTGAATCACGCACACCGAAAGCAGTAAGCACAAGACCTGCACAGCAGCTTACACCTATCAGCATCATAAACAGCCTTTTTTTATATCTGAACATATTGCGAAGCGTAACCTTTTTAAGAAACGAAAGCCTGTTCCAGAAAGGCTTTATTCTTTCAAGAAGAATTCGTTTTCCGCTTGCCGCAGGAAGAGGCCGGATAAGGCTTGCCGGGTTGCTGTAAAGCTCTCTGAAGCAGGAAACAAACACACTGCCCAAAATTCCCAGCATGGCCACAGCAAATGTACCAACCGCAAGATATGGATTAAAAACATATTTTATAGGAGCAAAATCGTAAAGAGAACTGTATGCAAACCAAAAAACCTTTGGTATGCCGAATGTTCCTATAAAATAGCCGATACCCCAGCCGATTACAGTGGCAATACCCGAATAAAGCAGATATTTTCCTGTTATCACGCCGTTTGAATTACCCATTGCTTTCAGAACACCTATCTGTGTCCGTTCTTCATCAACCATACGTGTCATTGTTGTGATGCACACAAGCATGGCAATAATAATGAAAAATATAGGAAGAATATTGGCTATACCGCTTATAATGGAGGTATCGCTTTCAAAACTGAGATAACCCAGATTTGCATCTCTTGTAAGGATATATGTTGTCGGATTTTCAAAATCCAGGTTTTTTGTCAGCTCTTCCTCAAGCTCGCTGGGGTCAATACCATATATGGATGCCAAAAGCGTTAAATCAGACTTGCTTATACCAAGCGTTTTATAGGCTCTGTTTTCAACAGCGGTCTGAAAAGCATCTGAAATTTCGCCTTTTGTGCTGCTGATAAGCGCTGCATGTTCACTGCTGTATGCTGCGGTCTTTTCTTTTAAGGTAATATATAATTCCGTGAAATATTCACCGGTAAAATTCTCGGGAAGAATATATATAAAGCCTTCCAAAGAACCGCTGCCGATATTGGCAGTACCCCTGTTATTTCCAAGATAAAGCGGTGAACTTGCCGTACCGGCAATCGTATATTCCTTGTTTTTTACCGCACCGAAAATAGCATCTGTATTTTCCTGGGAAAGAACAATTTTTTCACCTATACTGTCCGCTCCGAATATTCTGCTGTCAACAAGGCATTCCGTTTCAGAGGACGGCATATTGCCGGCTGTAAGCGACGGAAGATTAACAAAATCCGGCATGGAAATCAATTTATATGCGGCCGTTTTATCATTAAATGTAATCAGTGCGTCAACACTTTTACTGCCTTCTGCCCTTTCAACTGACGAAAGCTTTTCAAATTCATCTTCATCATCGCTTGTAAACCCAATTGTAGAAAGCAGTCTGTAGTCAAAGAAATTGTTATTATTAAGATAATCACTGCAGGTTTCAGCCATGGCTGATTTTGTGATTTTCAATCCCGAAAAGAAACCTACGCTTAAAGTTACAATCAGCAGCAAGGCTGCAAATCTGCCGAAAGAAGAGCGTATGCTTCGCCGTGTAAGTTTTAAAACTGAAAAATTCATCGGCATCACCACTCTATTTCTTCAATCGGAATAATTCTGCTGTTTTTCTTGTTTGATTCAATTTTTCCGCTTTTGATTCGGATAATTCTGTCCGCCATCGGAGCGATTGCCTGATTATGCGTGATAATTACAACGGTTGTGCCCTGTTTGCGGCTTAAATCATACAGCATTTTAAGCACGGTTTTTCCTGTCACATAATCAAGTGCACCGGTGGGCTCGTCACAAAGCAGCAAACGCGGATTTTTCGCAAGCGCTCTTGCAATTGCAACTCTCTGCTGCTCACCACCGGACAGTTCGGCAGGAAATTTATCCGCATGGGCTGTAAGATCAACCATTTCAAGCGCCTTTTTTGCAGAAATCGGATCTTTGCAAAGCTGCGCGGCAATCTCTACATTTTCAAGTGCCGTAAGATTGGGAATAAGATTATAAAACTGAAAAACAAATCCAACATTAAAACGGCGGTATTCAATCAGTTCACGCTTTTTCAGCGAAGATATATCAATTCCGTTAAACTTAATTTTTCCACCTGAAACGGTATCCATTCCGCCGAGCAAATTAAGAAGCGTTGTTTTACCTGCACCCGATTCACCAAGGATAATACAGAATTCACCCTTGTTTATTTCAAAATTGGCATCTGAAAGCGCATACGTTTTTGCATTGCCGCTTCCATAGCTTTTTGAAACACCCTGAAACTGAATATAGTATTTAGAAGCCATTTTATACTTCCTCCGCAATTAAAGAATTATCTGTTACAAATTAATACATTAAAAATTTTAATCCGAATATATCAATAACGAATATACGGGCGGGGTTAATCCCGCCCTGAATAAATATTTGTTATTTAGCAACATTTTTTGCCTGAACAAATACACCGTCCGAATGATCGCCAACGGTTACCGTAACCGTATCTCCTGTATTTACAAGAAGAACCTCCATACATTCGGCAACTGAAATATAATAATATTTACCGTCTATTTCAAGATAGTAATACGTATTTCCGTTGTTTACGGATGTTTTGACGGATGCAACAGTGCCTTTAACTGTATCTCCGTCTGTTTCGGCAGGTGTATCCGGCTGCTGATTATTGTTGCTATCATTAACAATGTAATCATCAATATCAACATCGTTTCCGATCATGCCCTTATCCTGAAGTGCGGAAATATAATTTTCAACAGCGGCATTTAACGCCTGCGCATCACTCTTATTTGTATTGTCAAGAAGACCTGTGCCTACAATTGTCTTATCTTCAAGATTAACAAGTGCATATCCCTTAACGGTGTTACTGCTTCCGTAAAGACCCATAAAATAGGTGGGTCTGCCTTCAATATCAAGTAATATCGGGAAGATAGCTCTGTAGCCGTAGTTCTGAACAGCATCCTGTGCAGACTGCTGTGCAGCATTTTCCATTGCACCGCCGTTTTGATAATACCTTGTTTCCTTTGTTCTCTGATTGCAAAGAATAAAACCAAAGTTGGATGAATCTGCTTCAGAAGAAGTTACACCGGTATACACCCACACGTCATCATCAAGTGCAATGCTTCCCGAACCTGCCGAAGTAAGATTCACATCGTTCTGGAAAATAATGGAGTTCCAAAAACCGTTTTTAAGCTTGCCGTAATAGTTATACTGTTCAATAACAAGGTTTTCACTGTAAACAACATCAATCCACTGAAGTTCTGCATTTGTGCGAACCTCTTCAATATCATAATAATTGCTTTCTCCGGTAAGTGCATCCGTGATTACAGCGCCTTTAACATCTGTACCGCCGAACAAACCGATTGTTTTGTCAAGCACCGGCGTAATCCAGTACGGTCTGCCGTCATCGTCTATTTCAAAATTCGGTGTATCAAGCAATGCTGTGGGATACTGAAAACGAATATGGCGGAAAAGCTTTTCATTAAACAATTCCGTTGGGCTGTATTTTATGCCCTCTCCAAACTGCTCCTTGCAGTTAACAACTGTAACCTTCTGCGTTACAAGGTCAATAATCATATAAGCAGGCAGACCCTCTTTTGTATTATTAAACCATTTAAACATATCCGCATATTCAAGATATGCTACTCTTACGGGATTGCCGTTGTAATTTATCATTGTTGTTGTGTTGGATACAACATACTGGCTTTTGTACTCAGAAAGCGAACCAAGCTGCTGGTCTGCAAGCGTCAGCGCCCTTGACTGGTCAATTCGGGGTACACTGTCATAGCTTATAGATTTAAAATCCTCACTGAATTTGCTTTCCGTAACCGGCATAAGCTTGCTGTAAGAACCGGCGCGGAAAATGGTGGCTCCGCAAATCCAGCCGATTGCCATAACCGCAACAATTACCGCAACAATGATTAACGGAATAACAGACTTTTTCTTAACATACTCTTTTCGTTCAATTAACTTGTTTGCACGGCAGGCAAAGGAAAAAGCCGCCATAAAAACAACAATCAGCGCTATTATAAAAATATACATCTGAGAATCTTTAAAATTCAAAGCAGGAAGCATCATATAATAGAGCACACTGCCGGCAACAGCGGTTATCACTGCCGAGATAAGCAGACGAAGTCCGATTTTACCCGGTTTCACCACAGCCTGAACCTCATTTGCCTTCGGCCATTTAAATTTTTCTTTAAAGCCGTTGATTACTTCGTCGGCATCATAATCCATATTCGGAAACTGTTCGCTCATATTTTTTCTCCATTCACATATAAATAGTATTTTAATAATAGCATATTATAATATTTTAATCAATAACGAATATGTTAACAATTAATTTCACATAAAAAATGTTGTTATTTTGTTTTTTATATGTTACAATACCGATAATTACAAGGAGGAATTGTTCTATGAGATGTAAAAACTGCGGTTCTCAGAATGAGGACGGAAGATATATCTGCCAGAATTGCGGCTCTCCGCTTTATGATGAAAATAATGAATACCCGAATAATGAACCGTATTATGACGATGATGACAGTTATGATGATGAATATGATAAGAAAAACACAAAAAAAAGCATTATAATCATCACAGTGCTTGCAGTTATTCTTATTGCAATAATATCCGGTATTATTTTTGCCGTTTCTCATTTCGGCTCCGTTGACACAGAGTCCGACAGTTCGGGCAGTACATTTATAACACAGGATATAACAAACAATACTACTGCCGGCACCACCCAAACCACAACGGAAAAAACGACGGAGAAAACCACAGAAAGCACCACCCAAACCACAACACAGGCAACAACTGTTACTACTACCCAAAAGCAAACCACCGAATCAAAATACCGTGTTTCCGTTGATATAGACGGCAGCGGTTCCGTGTCCGGAGACGGCGAATACACCGCCGGAAAAAGAGTAACGCTTATTGCCAGTGCAGATGCAGGCGCACAGTTCGTAGGCTGGTATGACAACGGAACGCTTGTTGCCTCCGGCAATAAATATTCGTTTACAATAAATTCAAACCGTAATTTAACGGCAGTATTTCAAAATACATTAGAGGTTGATACAAGCAATGAACAGCAAAAACAGCCCGAACAGCAGTAAAGGCGAACTGGCAGAACAGCTTTTCAGAAACGGCTATAACTGCTCGCAGGCAGTTGCCGCCGCATTCTGCAGTGAAATGAACATGACGGAGAAAGATGCCGCTAAACTTTCCATAGGCTTCGGCGGAGGGACGGGCAGACTGCGCGAAGTATGCGGCACGGTTTCTGCAATGGCATTTGTTATTTCCGCCATTTACGGTGAAGAGGGCAGAGAAGCGGTTTATACAAAAATTCAGGCGGCGGCAAATGAATTCAGAAAAAGAAACGGTTCTGTTGTATGCCGCGAACTGCTCGGTCTGAACAAAAACATTCCATCAGGTCCTGTGCCGGATGCCAGAACAGCAGAATATTATAAAAAACGTCCGTGCCCTGCACTTGTGCATATGGCGGCAGATATTCTTGATGATTTTCTGAAAAAACAGAATATACAGCATATATCGGGCGGAAGTTAATTTCCGCCCTTTTTATAAAAAAACTCTTGCATTTTGTAAATCAATGTGTTATAGTATTTGAGCGTAAAGAGCAAATGAAATATTTATGCGCCGGTAGCTCAGTTGGATAGAGTGTTTGGCTACGAACCAAAAGGTCGGGGGTTCGAATCCCTTCCGGCGTACCAAAAAGGAACGACAATTTTTGATAAGAAAGTTGTCGTTCCTTTTTGTACTTTTCACTTTTCTTCTCTTTTCACTAAAATAAATTGCCGTTTCAGTGAAGAGATAAAAGAGAACAAATAAGAGAAAAGGCAGCTTTGCTTTGCAAAGCGTTGATTATAAAGATAATTTATGATACACTTTATAAAGAGGTGATGCCAATGAACAGCCCCCTACTTGATAAATCTCTTGATTTTTCAACTCAAGTCGTTTTATTTTATGAAGCGTTTTCAAAATCAAAAAAATACAACGATTGCTAAACAATTACTTCGTTCTGCAACAAGCATGGGTGCAAATATAAACGAAGCAGTTTACGGCAACAGCAAAGCAGACTTTATATCAAAACTTCATATTTCTCTCAAAGAAACAGGCGAGAGTATTTATTGGCTTACACTGCTTAAAAGGACAAACTTGATAGAGTATGATTTTGAAGATTTGCTTGCGTTGGCAGAAGAAATTAAGCGTATGCTCATTGCTTCACTGAATACTGCAAAGAGAAATAAATAAACTTAGTATATTTTATGGAAATCACGAAAACATCTTTTTTCGCATCAAACAGACAAAAAAGGATACAGATATCAGTCTGTATCCTTTTTTATTATATTAAATTTGCTTCATATCATTTTACAGAGCAGTATAACTTTGAAATCTCATAAATTTTTTGTTTTACATTGCACATATCCTTCAGCATTTCTTTTTTGCCGTTTTCTGTGAGCCATTTCGCTTTGCGGCCCCAGATATCGGTTCTGGACATAGTATAAAATTCATAATAATCCGTTTTGTCTCCTTTTATATCGGAAAACAATTTTTCAACCGCCGCAGAAACTTCAGGCATGCCTTCACGCATTGTATATAATTTATTCACATCCCTGACACCTTCATCAAGCTTTGCCAAACGCAGTGTAAACTTGCTTTCTCGATTTTTGTCATCTTTGAATGACGGATAAACAAGAAAGCAGTCTCCTGCCGGAAAGGACCAATGCGTAGATTCCTCCAAAGGATTTTCAACCCACGCATCAAATGCCCAGCGCAAAAAACCTGTTGCATTTAAAGAGCCGGAAAACATAACTGACCAATAACTTTCTGCAGGAACAGACTTTGTAAAGCTGTTCGGAACATGTTCTGTTGCTGTATACATTGTCGTTTCCTGCGCACTGTTTCTTCTTTTCTGTACCTGAATTTTAAAATCTTCCAGATTGTCTCTGATTTGGTCAAGCCCTACAGATGCATAATCAAGCCTGTTGAAAACAGAAGCATTGTGCTTAAAATCATTAAAGGATGCTGATATTTTCAGTGATTTACCGTCTTTATTTTTTACTTCGGCAATCAAATCAAGTGCTGTTTCCATATTGCGGCGTTCATCAAAGCCAATATATACAGATTCAAACCATCCCTTATCATCAAGATGCTTAATAAAATCGTTAAGAAACGGTTTCCATACTTTGCAATAGTTTTCTTTACTGGCAGGATTAACCTTTATTTTCCGTTCTTTATTCTTTGCTTCGTCATAATATCTTACAACATTTTTCCATGGCATCATACTGTAGCATATAATTTTATCGGCAATCCCTGTATTCAGATTTAACTGCACCCATTTATCAAAATCCGAATAATTAAATTTCCATTCGCCGCCGGCAGTCTTTACCCATTTTATCATGGACGGATAGTGAACAGCTCTGTTAAATCCGTATGTCTGCCCGCCCCAGGCTTCCTCAACTATGCTTGCAGTAACTGCATGACCTCCCAGGCTTTTATAAACTGTCATGTGCTGTTTCAAAATATGTAAGTGTTCATCTGAAAAAGGTTCAACATTATAATAATAAGCAACATTGTAAGGATGACTCCAATATTCCACATCAAATAAATAATGTTCTGTATCCGGCATAACCATATCCAATACTTCCAGCGTATAATCCAATTTAACTGTTTTAACGCTGTTTTCGGCAGAAACCATAATGCTGCCGTGATAAAGTCCTGGACGTGTATCCTTCGGTATACTGATTTCCGCCCAAACTAACTGAAACCTGCCTTTGTTAACCGACACTGGTTCTTCAGAATAAATCACCTCCGGAAAATATTCTCTCGCTCCACGCGGCATTATACCAAACGGATTATTTGCATACCAGCCTGCATGACCTGTATATGCCTTAACATCTCTTATAAAAGAAAGCTTAACCAGTGAAGACGGAAGAACATCCTCCCCGCCGGTTAAATCCGATGACGAAACCGAAATATTGCAGATATCTTTTTCGGCACAAAAAACCGCAAACTCCGCCACGGCTTTATCATTTTTCCATGACCATAACTGTATATTTTTCTGTTTCTCCGTATTCAGCATTCTGCTATAATCTTTTTGCTGATACTGATCAAAGCTGTTAACAAATACTGCCTCAAAATCACGAAAATCATAATTTCTTACCTCGGCACATTCACTTAACACTGTATTGTTTTTTAAAAGTTTTAATTTCATCTTTCGCCCTCATCATAAATCCTATTTTAACAGATTATGTTTATGATAAATCCAAAACCAATAATCCTATAACAGTGTAACATACGCAGGGAACATTAAGCAAGCGATAAATTCGGAACACTGTTGATTCATACAGTGTTCCTGCCGTATTTTTATGAGCTTATCTTCTTACAGTCTCACAACTGTTTCAAGCGCAATCTTTAAAATTTTTCCCAAAGATTGTCAGGTATACATTTCAATGTATTTTAATTTATTGTGACTTTGTCACAGAAAAAGGCAGAGCAAATCGGATATAATAAAGCCATAACAAAGAAAGGATTGAAAAACATGTCAGTAATCAGTATCAATAAAAACAACTTTAACGAAATCAGAAACAGCGGCAAGGCCGTTTTGTTAGACTTTTATGCCGATTGGTGCGGTCCGTGCCGCATGGTTTCCCCAATCGTTGATGAAATTGCAGAAGAAAATCCCCAGTATGTTGTAGGCAAAATCAATGTTGACTATGAACCCGAACTGGCGCAGGCCTTCGGCGTTATGAGCATTCCCACGCTTGCCGTTATAAAAAACGGAACGGTAATAAACCAGGCAGCAGGCGCCCGGGGTAAGGCTGATATTCTTGCAATGTTAGAGGGTTAAATTACGAAGTTTTTGCTTATCGGTTATTGTGATGCCCTTTCGTGAGGATTCCGCAATACCCTCGTTTGCAAAATATTTCATCATTCTTGAAACCACTTCACGTGCCGAACCGATATATTTTGCAATCTGCCCATGTGTAAATGGAATAAAATCGCTGCCTGTTCTGGACGATTCATCAAGCAGAAAAACAGCCAGCCTTTTATCCATACTCATAAACAGTATTTGCTGCATCACCCACATAACATCCGAAAACCGGCTTACGGCGGTTTCAAGAGAAAATATTTTAATATCGGGATTATCATTGCTTACTTTCATAAAAGCAGATCCGTTAATCACGTAGCATTCGCTGTCCTCTTCCGCATCAATAAACACATCAAAGGTTATGGTGCTTAAAACACAGGAGGCAGACAGCATGCACATATCTCCCTTATATAATCGGTACAGCGTAATATCCTTGCCTTCATCAGACATCATATATACTCTGAGGCATCCGCTTCTGACAAAAATTACACCGGAGCATTCCGTGCTGTCATGAACTGTTGTGCCTTTTTTATAAATAATATCTGTTGACTGCATGCAAATGAATTCCTTTTCATCATCGGAGATTTGATTCCAAAAAGGAAGCATATCATTATATACAGTTTTAAAATCAATTTGTGCCATTTTAGGCTCCTTTCAGAAAGAGGTATTTTTATGAAAACAATTATTATAGGCGGTGTGGCAGGCGGTGCTTCTGCCGCTGCAAGACTGCGTCGGCTTGACGAAAAAGCAGAAATTATTGTTTTGGAAAAAGGAGAATTTGTATCCTTTGCCAACTGCGGACTGCCGTATTATATCGGCGGAGAAATCACCGATAAATCAGCGCTTACTCTGCAGTCACCCGAAAGTTTCAAAGCAAGATTCAATATTGACGTCCGGATATTTAATGAAGCAGTCAATATCAACCCGAACGAAAAAACCGTAACCGTTAAAAATGTGTTAACCGGAAAAAACTATACCGAAACATATGAAACACTTATCCTGTCGCCCGGTGCCGCTCCGATTATTCCGGATATCCCGGGAATCAGCAGCGCAAATGTGTTTACGCTCAGAAATATACCCGATACCATTAAAATAAAAAACTATATAAATACTGAAAAGCCCAAGTCTGCAGTTGTTGTCGGCGGAGGCTATATCGGCGTTGAAATGGCTGAAAATCTTGCCAAAGCAGGTCTGGACGTATCCATTGTTGAGCTTGCAGACCATCTGATTGCGCCGCTTGACTTTGATATGGCAGCAGATATGCACCGCTATATTAAAGAAAAAGGTATAAAACTGTTTCTGCATAACGGCATTACAGCTTTTGAGCATAACAAAATCATTCTTCAAACGGGAGAGATTCATGCAGATATGGTTATCCTGTCTGTAGGCGTCCGCCCCGAAACAGCTATTGCCCGGGCATGCGGTATTAAAACCAATTCCCGCGGAAGTATTGTAACAGACAGCAGAATGCGCACAAATATTCCTGATATTTATGCAGTAGGAGATGCTGTTGAAACAGAAAATTATATAACAAAAACACCGTCCTTCATTCCTCTTGCAGGTCCCGCCAATAAGCAGGGCAGAATTGCAGCCGATAATATTGCCGGATATGAAAGCGAATATACCGGCACACAGGGTTCGGCTGTTCTTAAACTTTTTGATATGACGGTTGCAACAACCGGTCTAAATGAAAAAGACGCACAGTTAAATAAAATAGATTATGACAAAACCTACATCTATTCCTCATCCCATGCATCATATTACCCCAACGGCAACATGATGTCAATAAAAGCTTTGTGGGACAGAAAAAGTTTAAAAATTATCGGCGCACAGATCATAGGTTTTGACGGTGCAGACAAAAGAATGGATGTTATTGCATCTGCCATTCGGTTCGGCGGTAAAATCACTGATCTTACCCGTCTTGAGCTGTGCTACGCACCGCCGTTTTCAAGTGCAAAAGATCCTGTAAATATGCTGGGATTTGCGGCTGAAAACATTGTCAGCGGTAAAATAAAGCAGTTTTTCTGGCACGATGTTGAAGCTCTTCCGCGTGATAACAGCATTACACTATTGGATGTAAGAACGGTTACAGAATTCAAGCGCGGAAAAATAGACGGTTTTATCAATATCCCTCTTGATTCACTGCGTTCTGAATTGGATGCAATTCCAAAAAACAAACCGGTTTATGTGCACTGCCATTCCGGACTGCGCAGTTATATTGCCTGCCGGATTTTGCAGGGTCACGGCTACAACTGTTACAACCTGGCGGGCGGCTGGCGGCTTTATGAATCCGTTATTAACGAGAAAACCGTGCCTGAATACATCTGCACAGAATGCAAATAATACATTAAATTTTCGGAAAGGATGTATAAAATATGTTTTTTAACCTTTTTAATCATAATAATATAAATACCGGAATTGCACAATGGAAAAACACAAATAATGCAATTCTTCTTGATGTTCGCACAAAAGAGGAATATAATGATTATCATATTGACGGAAGTATTAATATTCCGCTTGATAATTTAGGCACTGTCTCGCAATATATTACAGACAAAAGCACACCTGTTTTTGTTCATTGCCTCAGCGGAGCAAGAAGCGCAGGTGCTGTAAGATATTTAAAAACAAAAGGTTACCAAAATGTAACGGATATCGGAGGAATCAGCGCCTATACAGGAGAGATGGTTTCATGCAATATTTCATAGCTTTTTTAGAAGGAATCATAACCTTTGTTTCACCCTGCCTTCTGCCTATGCTGCCCATATATATTTCATATTTTGCAGGCGGAAAGAAAAAAGATACAAAACGTGTTGTTAAAAATTCTTTGGGCTTTATTTTGGGATTTACAGTTGTTTTTGTACTTTTAGGAGCGCTTGCCGGCACGCTTGGCAGCCTGCTTAACGAATACAAAATGATTGTAAATATTGTAACCGGACTGATTGTTATCTTTTTCGGTCTTCATTATTTAGGCATTTTTAAGCTCCGTATTTTCAAGGGCATCAAATCGGCAAAAACAGAAAATTTAGGCTTTTTATCCTCGTTTTTATTCGGCGTTGTTTTTTCAATAGGCTGGACACCGTGTGTAGGTGCATTTTTAGGCTCTGCGCTGATGCTGGCGGCAAACCGCGGAAGCATCGCCCAGGGAATAATTATGCTGCTTTTATATTCATTCGGTTTAGGCATACCGTTTTTCATCAGTGCAATACTGATTGATAAATTAAAAACCGCCTTCAATTTTATTAAAAGGCATTATAATATTATAAATACTGTCTGCGGCATTTTACTGATTGCAGTGGGCGTATTAATGGCAACAGGACTGCTTGGTAAATTTTTAAACCTGCTGTCATAGGAGGAACTATGAAACAATCTGTTAAATGGATAATAATTGCTTTGCTGTTTGCCGGCATGCTTTCAGGCGCTTTTATTGTTTACAATCAATTAAGCAAAAACTACAGCAATGACAGGATTGAGCAAAACACATCCAATCAAGCACAGCAAAATGACAGCACCGTTACTGCTCCTGATTTTACGGTTTTTGATACAAACGGAAACGAAGTCTCCCTTTCCGATTACAAGGGCAAGCCCGTTGTGTTGAATTTTTGGGCAACATGGTGTTATTACTGCAAGGTAGAGATGCCGGATTTCAACGAAGCATATAAAAATCATCCCGATGTGCAATTTTTGATGATTAATGCAACAGACGGCATACAGGAAACACAGGAAAAAGCAAATTCCTATATAAAGGAACAGGGGTTTGATTTTGAAATTTTCTTTGACACAACGCAGCAGGCCGTTTATAATTACCGTGTTACCGGATTTCCCGCAACATTTTTTATTGACAAAAACGGTAACATTGCGGCAATGCGAAACGGATTGATAGATAAAGAAACGCTTGAAAAAGGAATAAATATAATTGCACAACAATAAAACAGATGCAATATTTAACAATATAAGCAATAAAAAAAGAAAGGCAGGTGCGGCTGAATCAAAAGCTGCACCTGCCTGAACGTTTGCAAACAATATAAAAACACAGAATATTTAACAAAATATTCGCTTATATATCCAAGATTAAATATTGCGGTTCTTTCTTTTTCGGAATATAATATAAGCATTAAACAAACATTATATTTGAATAACAGCTTTAAATAATCAAACTGCTTATTTAAAAAGAAACGGAGATATCTTTGAAAACCAACGATTCAATTTACAGAAAACTGCCGTATGCACTCTTGCCATGGTACAAACAAAATGCCCGTATGCTTCCCTGGCGTCAGGACACACAGCCCTATCATGTCTGGCTTTCGGAAATTATGCTGCAGCAAACACGGGTAGAGGCTGTTCGGGCATATTATATCCGTTTTTTGGAACAACTGCCCGACATCTGCGCCCTTGCCGAAGCTTCAGAAGAGCAACTGTTTAAGCTGTGGGAAGGGCTGGGCTATTATAACCGTGCACGCAATTTACAAAAAGCGGCACGCATAATCAAAACACAATATAACGGATATTTTCCAAATCAATATGAAGACATCCGCGCACTGCCCGGTATCGGACCATACACCGCAGGTGCGATTGCTTCCATCTGTTTTAACCGTCCTTATGCCGCTGTAGATGGAAATGTACTGCGTATTGTTACACGAATGACCGAAAATCATTCACCGATTGACTGTGTACAAACAAAAAATGAAATTGCTGCAAAACTGGAATCGGTCTATCCCAAAAATGATTGCGGAGCATTTACACAGGCATTAATGGAACTGGGGGCAACAGTCTGTACACCCACATCGCCAAAATGCATCGAATGTCCTGCAAACGGTTTCTGCTGTGCATATGCAAACGGCACCGTACTGAAATATCCGGTCAAACAACCGAAAAAGGATAAACGCATGGAAAAACGCACTGTATTTTTACTGCAGTGCGAAGACAGATATGCTCTGACAAAACGAACAGAAAGCGGTCTGCTTTCAGGACTGTGGCAGTTGCCGAATGTTCTCGGAGAAATGGATGTTCAGCATGCTTTGCATACTGCAGATGGGTTCGGCGTTCAGCCTGCGGAATTATATAAACAGATTCATCGTGTTCACACTTTTACGCACATAAAATGGCAAATGACCTGTTATCATATTCTGTGTTCAAAAAAAACATCGGATTTTGTTTGGGCAACAAAACCGGAAATTGAATCTGTTTATGCACTGCCTACCGCATTCCGTATATTTTTTGAATCCCATCGTGAAACCAATAAAACAATTAATAAATAAAAAACAAAGGGGAGAATGTATCTCCCCTTTGTTTTGCATGAACATAAGGTACTTTTCCCTGTATTTATCTGTTTTTATCCATGTCGTTTTGGTTAATTTCATCCCAATCAATATTCCAGTGAATATTGCTTAAGTCTCTTCCGTCATAAATATAATTGGGTGGAGCGGGTTCCTCTTTATATGAATATTTAATATCGTTATCATTGCACCATTTAAACAAAATATCTTTTACAATAAGATGCGTTCTATACCATTCAGAATGATTCAATACATTCCAATCTACAAAACATCTGTATCTGAAATGTGCATCCTCCTCGTCCTTCGCCTGGTCAAAAAATGCAGTAACTATTGGATTATTCAGTTCTTTTACCAAATCTTTATATTGATCTTCCGATACATACTGTGGTAACAAAACAAATCTTTTTCCGTTATTCTGATCAATTTTTGATTTTTGAAGTTTCGTTAGCCAACAGTACATACCAACTACTCCGCCGATACTTTTGTCATACCAATAGTAGCTGTTTTTACATTTGTATGCTTCCGGAAAACAAACAACATTACGCCAATACTTATTAATATTAAATTTTCTTTCATTCCTTGTATTCTTTTTCATAATTCTTATTTACCCCTTATATTCTCTCCCCATACCAAATATGTATTATATGCTTTCCATCATGATAATGCGGATATCCTCCCGGAATATATCTTGGAGTGCCAGTATAACCAAGTGCCACGGCTAATGTTTTTGCTGCTTGTTGTGATTTTGCATAAATTCCCCAACAATTCCTATTTTGATCAATACATGTTTTCGCATTCTTATTTAAATTATTTCTATTAATACTTCTAATTTCTGTGTATTCCAAACTTGTATTAATTATTCCTAATGCAGACATGGTTTGCTTCCAAGTCATATTAGGACCAACACTTTTTTTTATTCCTGAGTTACTCATAAAACAAAACTGATATTCAGCATGATAAGATTTTCGTTTTTTGGGTTTTGTATCAATATCCTCTTTTTCTTTTGTAATTGTATTATTACTGGTTATAGATGATATTACAGACCCAATTATTGCACCAAATAGAGTCATTACTACACCCATTAATAAATATCCTAAGAACTCTATAAGTGCTTGAATAAGAACTGCAAAAGTCCCTGCTCCTACTAATGTTGCAGAATGTCCATTCGTATCTAAATAATTAACAGGATTATTATTACAATAAGTGTATAAACTATTTCCATAAAACAAGTCTTTTGAAATAACAGATATTTCAATAATATCAGAATTTATAAATCTGCATATTTCGGAATCATAATATCTGGACTGGAGATAGTAATAACCTGTTTCTGCATCATAATAATATCCGCGGTATCTTAACGGGTTTGCTTCTGCAACAGTAAGGTGAACAGCGGTATCGTCCCTATCATCAGAATCTATGTAAAGTAGGTTTCCCCATTCATCATACAGATACTGTGCAATGAAGTTTCCGTTCTCTT
>CAOKRT010000011.1 GCA_948471205.1 uncultured Oscillospiraceae bacterium
CAGGCAGCAATACGCTTGTGTTTATGTACGATAACAACGGCGATGCATTTGGCTTTAAATACAACGGTACAGAATATTTCTACGTTAAAAACCTGCAGAATGATATTACAGCTATAACAGACAGTGCAGGCAAGGTAATTGCCAACTACTATTACGATGCATGGGGTAATATCACTTCCACAACAGGAAACACAACAATTGCGAATGCAAATCCGTTAAGATATCGCAGTTACTACTACGATACAGACACGAAGCTGTATTACCTCAACACGCGCTACTATTCTCCCGATATGTCCAGGTTTTTGAATGCGGATGGGCAGTTAAGCAACGATTTTCTTGGTAATAATTTGTTTGCATACTGTGGAAACAGTCCTGTATCCCGTGCCGACACCGATGGAAAAGGTTGGTGGGTTGTTGCCGGTGCATTTGTTGGAGCAATTGTTGGCGGCGGCGCAAAAATCATTTCAAATATTATGGCAGGAACCAAATGGTATGCAGGTGCTGCAGGTGCGGCTATTGGCGGAGGCGTTGCCGGCGCTGTATTGGCAGCCACGTGCAATACAACAGCGGCTGCATTTGCAGGTGCGGCTAGCGAATCATTATTTAATCAGGTAGTATCTTATATTCCAAAAGCCTGTTATTTAGTCGGACAAGAAAATCCAATTGAATTAAATAAGCGAAATGCATTAGTATCTGTTGGTACAGTAGCCGTAGAAACGGCTGTTTATGGTGCAACTGCAAAGGTAGCAGGAAAAATTGCAGGCAAAATTATTCCAACAAACAGCGGATGGTTTAAACCTAAAAAATTCGTAAGCAGTTTTGTTGGAAAATATGCAAAAAAGGCACATAGTCAAACTTTAGTACAAGGTATATTTGTTTCTGAAGCTGATACAATTAAGCAGTTAGTTGAAAAAATTGTAGACACACTGCTGGATGACAGCCAGGAACCGATTGTTAATTTATATCCTGAAAGCGGTTCAAATTAAAAGAGGTATTGATTATGAGTGATAAAACAAAAATAATTATACTGAAAAGTGTAATAGCTATATCAGCGTTTTTTGGTGTGTTAATATTTGTTATTCCATTTTTGGCGGCAATCTTTTGTGATCAATCCGAATATGATAGCATGCCTTCTCATATGCCATTTCCGGAACCTTTTAATAGTATTTGGATAGCAAATTGGATTATATGTGCTGTATTATGTATACTGTTAGTAACTTTAATGAGTACAATGAAACTTGAAAACAAACCAAAACCGTATAAATATCCCTTAGGTTTTCCTGATTTCTCTTCATTGGAAACATTTATTACAGATGCAGTAACAAAGAATGCCTATGCACGGCAGGCAGATACTTTTTTTGAACCGGACGGAAAAACCACACTGTTTATAAAATCGGCAGGATTATGGAAAATAGATTGCATTGCACTTATCAGAACAAAAGAATTGACAAATGAAGTTTTGGAAAATGCAAATGATTCCATAACAGAAGCATTGTATAAATACTACGGCAAAGAAAAAATTACCGATACGGTAAGTATGATTTCAATAATTTGTGTAGACAGAATTACCCCTGCTTTTCAAAAACTGATGAACAGCAATGTGGAACAGGGAATAAAAAATTTTAGACTTCCGACAGGTATTTCATTTGGCGGAAAGCAAATTTATATTCCTAGGCAGGATGATGGTTTTGCAATAGCTAAATATAAAAAGCTTCGCAAGGAATTTATGAAAATAATGAA
This sequence comes from uncultured Oscillospiraceae bacterium, assembly GCA_948471205.1. Lineage (GTDB taxonomy): Bacteria > Bacillota > Clostridia > Oscillospirales > Acutalibacteraceae > Eubacterium_R. Next base: position 1,741 of record CAOKRT010000011.1, read on the forward strand.
CCTAACGAAAGATCAATGCATTAATCCTCCCGAATCCCGCAAAAAGAAAAACAAATAATATTTAAACCAACAACAGAGCAGGGGATTACCTCTGCTCTGTTGTTGGTTTACCAAGCTGTTTCAGCTTTGCGGTTTTTGAATTTTTGCCTGCATTTTCTTTTCACGAAAAGTCATTCCGTAATATTTTAAAAGCAATCTTTGTGTTTGCCTTTCACAAACGCCGATTTTTTCAGACAGGGAATGAAGTGTTACCTGATTGTTATATAAAAATTCATTTTCAATAATAACAAATCGTTTAACATTGAGGTTATCTTTTTTTACCTTACAAAAATCATAATTCGGAATATATATCCGTGCAATTTCCGTAAGCAAATATATCATTAAACCCTGTACGGCTGTTTCACAGCCGAATTTTTCATTATTACGTTCATTAAAAATCATAAGCGGCACTGTTAAATCAAAATTTTCATAAAAAGCAAATTTTTTATTCAGAAAAGTGTTTCCTGCAATATTTACATTTTTATTTTTAATTTTTTGCAGGTATATAAACACATCGGTAAGCGGCGCATTTTCACTACTGTACTGTGCATGTCTGATATCAGGACCTGTTACAAAGAAATCTCCTTTTTTTAATTTATATTCTTTCTGATTTGCAATCAGAATTCCCGAACCGCCTGTGATAAAATGAAGTTCATAACCGTTTTTTGAATGAGAATGGGGGGCAATGTCTTCGGTAAGAACGCCGCCGCCGAAATCTGCAACAGACCATTCAATACCGTTCCAAGCAAACTTTATCATTTCAATTTACCTTTATACGTTTTGTTTTAATAAAATATAGCAAAAAACACGACATTGTGTCAACAATAATGTCGTGTTTTTTCGTAAAAATTATGATAATATTTAATAGGGTGAATCTTATGAATAAAATTATAAAAAAATTATCATGTTCTTTATTATGTGCCGGAATGGTATTTTCTATGGCATCATGCGCTTCCAAAGAAGCGGATATTAACGGGGTTTTCAAAAACAACAGCAAAATATCCTATTGCACAACTTTTAAAGAGCTTTCCTCTTCAAAAACAAACAGCACGAAAAGCTGGCGGCAGGGAATGGTTTCCGGAAACGGACTTCAGGGCTTTGTTTCAAGCGGTTCTCCGTACAGCGATACCTTTATATTTCAAAATATGCATTTTATAATGCCAAACCAAAATGTCCGTTATTGCCCGGATACTGCAGACGAGCTTGAAACGGTTAAGCAAAGCATTGTTAAAGGTGAAAATATTATTGACGAAGCAAGCTATGATGATGTTTATTATTATCATCCAGGCGGCTCTTTAAGGCTTAATCAGGACAAAAACAAAACAAAAAACTATATAAGATACACAGATTATGAAACGGCAGAGGTTGGTGTTAAATACGCTGACAAGCAGGGTACGTGGGAAAGAAAATCCTTTACATCAAAAGCAGATGACGTTTCAATAACAAAAATCCTAAAATCCTCTGAGGGCAGCAAAATCAATTTAACATTATCTTATGATGATATATCCGTTTTTGCAAATTACGGTGACGGAAATGAAAAAGATATAAAATACAAGAAAATGGTATCTGATGATTTGAGCACCGTTTCTCTTATTGCACATTATCCGAATTATGACAACAGCGAACTGAAAAACGGCGGCTATGCAACCCTTACATATATTGTATGTGAAAACGGCCGCAAAGAAAAAATAGAAGGCAATACGGTTGAAGATGAACAGTATGCAGGAAACGATAATCCGCAGATTAAAATTACGGACGCAGATGCAGTATATCTTATAACCGCTTCAGACCGCACATATGATATGGGCGAATTCAGTGCGTTCGAAAGCACAGATGCATATGAACTGATTGACAGCTTAACTGACAAAACAAAGCAGATTGCCGATAAATATTCTGCAGATTCCGCATTTGATTATGATGCCGCTTTAAAGGAACATCTGGCTGTTTATCAGCCACAGTTCAATGCAGTAACAATTCAACTTGAAGACGGAGATTCCGGAAAATCAAATGAATATCTGCTGAAAAAACAGCGGGGTAATTCAAAAATACTTGCTGAACTTGCACAGCGTACATATTATTCCGGAAGATATGCATATCTTTGCTGTTCCGGTTATTCTACAAGCCGTCTTTACGGTATGTGGACAGGTGAATGGAATACCGGCTGGGGAAGCAAATATACAATGGATGCTAATGTTAATCTTCAGACATCCTCTATGAATACCGGAAATATCAGCTCATCACCGGTTGGATATACAAATTTCATTCTTCGCCAGGCACCGGACTGGGAAGAAAATGCACTTGCAACGCACGGTTTTACAAATGCTTTGCAGGCACCTGTAAACACAGACGGCGACAAAGCTGTTATAACCGAAACATGTTATCCTTATCCTTTCCGATATTGGAATGCGGGCACAAGCTGGATGCTTCAGCCTCTTTTTGAAACACTGCAGTGCTACGGAAGCCTTCAGATTCCGTTAAGTGATGAATTTGACTTAAATAATTTAAAATCTGTGCTTTCAACAGATGAAAATGATTTAACAGATGAAGACATTTTAAAGATTAAAGAAAAGGGCTTTCTTGATCTTGAATCCGAAATTCTTCTTCCGCTTCTTATAAAATCGGCAAATTACTGGAAACAGATGCTTACTGCTGAATATTTTACCGATGCAAACGGAGATATTCACTATGAAAGCGGAAAAACCGAATTGGCTGAAAATGAATATTACTGTATTTTGCCAAGCTATTCGCCGGAAAACAATCCAAAGAATTATCCAAGCCCTTCGGCTGCCAACACGGCAATTGATATTTCCGCGTGCAGACATAATATGCAGATGCTGATTGATGTGATTAATAATCTTGAAGCAGATATGGACACATCCGAATGGCAATATATTATAGATAAGCTTCCGCCGTATCTTTATGATGAAACAGGCGCTTTAAAGGAATGGGCATGCAATCAGTTTGAAGAAAATAACGAACACAGGCATCTAAGCCATTTATACGGTGTATGGCCGCTTGATGAAACACAGAATAATGAAGAACTGAAGAATGCATGTATTCAGGCTATTGATAACCGCGAAAGTGAAAATGAAGCCAGCCATGCACTGGTTCACCGTTCGTTGATTGCCGCCAGACTCAAAGACAGAAACAGCCTTACAGATGCACTGAACAAACTTATGAATCACAGAATTCATTATAATTCTTTAATGACAAATCATGATTATGACAGGGGAAGCTGTTACTGCACAGATTTTGCAATCGGCTATCTTGGAATTATCAATGAAAGCCTGCTTTATTCAGATAACGGTATCATACAGATTCTTCCTTCGCTTCCAAACAGCGGATTTGACAAGGGAACAATTACCGGACTGAAAGCAAAAACAAGAGCTGAAATCAGCGAACTTACCTGGGATACGGAAAATAAAACCGCTTTTGTTACGATTAAATCTGACATAGATCAGAAAATTACGGTTTCATGCGGCCTTTCCGATGAAATTAAAACAATGGAACTGAAAGCTGGGGAAAGTATGAAAGCTGAATTCAAATTGAAATAAACCAAAGCAGTAAAAAACCCGACGTTACATTTGTAACGTCGGGTTAACTTTTAACGGAAAAAGATTTTCTTGATTTTTTTCGGAAACCACATGATTGCCTTGCCGATTCTGTAAGCATAGGATTTTTTGATCGTTCTGAGCTGTTTTTTCGCAGAGGAAAGCTCTCCGTTTATCTGGTCAAGATCAATCTCAAGCTTTATATAATCTTCATACAGTTCTGCTGAATCAACGTGAATCTTTTCTTTTAAAAGATTGATTTCCTTCGTAAGAATTCTGTACTGCTTTCTGTGCCACTGCAGTTTTTCAATCAAATCACGCAGTTTAAGACTTTCAAATTTTGAAATTTTAATCAGATTATCAAGATATATGGCAGGGTCAATAAATTCATCAATAATCAGTTCATACTCTTTATACGGTGATTTTTCATAATATTTAAGATACAATTTTGTTAAATTGCCCATATTATAACGCCATGGCTTTTCGTGTGTGCCAAGGTGAACGATAACCGCATTTTTTATGGACTTATTTTTACTTTTCGGAATTTTTTCCTGATAAAAAGCAGATAAATTTTCTGCATCCATCCAATCATGAAATTTATTAAGATAATTATATTTTAAGGAGATATATTTAACATTCTCACCGAAAACAACGTTGAAAGCATCCTGATCAACAAAATGATTTTTTCCGTTTAATCTGTAATCAATTAATTTATTGCTTATATCGTCTTCACGGATTTTCTTTAAATTGAGCAGCATAACACCGGAATTGAAATAGTATTTATTTTTTATTCCGATTTTTCTTAAATGATTAATATTTCTTACAGAAATAAGGTCCTTAACAACAGCGGCGTAACAGTCTTCCAGATTAATATCGTATAATTCCTTTAAATCCTGCTGTATTAAAATATCACCGTCAACATACAGCACTTTTTCAATGCCTTCCAGAAAATCGGAAAGCTGCATTTTTAAAAGTGCGCTTGCACTGACATGCAAATCATTGTCTTTTTTATAAATATCAAAAAATCTTTTATCCAAAGATTTATCATATATTTCTATTTTTATGTTGCCGCATTCACATTCCCTGAATTTTTCACGGCTGAAATCTGTTATTTCATTCGCAATAATATGAATTGTGTAATTATTTTCAGGACTACAGTTTTCTTTTAAAGAAGAAATTGCAACAGTGGTAGGCATGGAATAAATTTCATCTGTAACAAAAGCCAGATGTATTCTGCTTTGGTCTGAAACAGTTTGTGAATTCTGATTACTCAATGCATTGCCTCCTTAATAATTGTCTTAATTTAGTATTATATATTTAAAAGAATATATTGTCAATACAGATATTATTTGGTATTTTTCCGCCGGATACTGCAAAAGCTGTTGAAAAAAACATGCTTATATGGTATTCTTTTCTTAATAAAATTTCAAATTCAAGGAAAACACATTATGAAACTTTTAGAAAAGGCAAATATAGAAAACAGAGGACAGGCAGACCCTTTTATTTTTGAAGCAAACGGAAAATTTTATATTTACACAACCGGAGACGACGGCATACATGCTTATTATGCCGATGATTTGCTCGGCGAATGGAACTATCACGGAATTGTATTTACAAAAAAAGATCACGAATGCTTCTGGGCACCGAGTGTCATTGAAATTGATTCTAAATTCTATATGTACTGCTCATTTGAATTTTACGGCGACACACCCGATCAGGGCGGTCATCACCAAACAATGTTTGTATCTGTTTCAGACAATCCGCTTGGACCTTTTACAAATGAAAAACAGCTTCTTCATCCTTTTTCCATTGATTCGCATGTTGTAGAAAACAGCAGCGGACTGTTTATTTTTTATTCAACAAACAGGTTTGAAGGCGAAAGAATAGGCACATATATAGTTGTTGACAGATTGCTTGATCCTTATACACCCGAAGGAAAACCGCATACTGTTATTGTACCCACACTTGATGAAGATATTTTCCGTTACGACCGATATAAAAAAGGACAGCACTGGCATACCATTGAAGGTGCTTTCTACTTTGAGGAAAACGGCTGGCAGTATGTTATGTACAGCGGAAACTGCTATGAAAAACCCACCTATTACATTGGCTATGCCCGTGCAAAAACAGATGAAACGGATTTAACAAAAATAAACTTTGAAAAATATCCCGATGATCATACATATTTTCCTGTTTTTGCAAAAAACGATTTCGAAGAGGGAACAGGTCACCACAGTATTATCAAATACAAGGGTGAATACTATGCGGTTTATCATGCACGCGATTTGGACGACAATCGAAAAAATACAGACAGGCGCAATGCCAGAATATGCAAACTGAATGTCAAAGACGGAATCATTACGGCAGAACGCTATTCAGACCGTATTTAAGAGGTTTTTATGGCAAGAGAATTATCATACAATCAAACTGTTGAACGAAGCATTATAAAAACATACAGAAAATCTATATGGAATCCGTTTGTTGAAGCATGTAAAAACTATCAGCTTGTTAATAACGGCGATAAAATTGCCGTATGTATAAGCGGCGGAAAAGATTCTGTGCTTCTTGCAAAATGCATGCAGCAGCTAAAACGTGTTTCAGACACGGAATTTGAACTTGTTTTTATTTGTATGGACCCCGGATATAACAAAAAAAACAGAAATAAAATTGCCGAAAACTGCAGCATTCTGGAAATTCCGGTTCAATTTTTTGAATCAGACATTTTTTCGGTAACAGAAATTGCCGGCGGCAGTCCGTGTTATCTTTGTGCAAGAATGCGAAGAGGATATCTTTATGCAAAAGCAAAAGAGCTTGGCTGCAATAAAATCGCACTCGGGCATCATCTTTCCGATGTAATTGAAACCACGGTAATGGGTATGTTTTACGGCGCACAGCTTCAGGCAATGCTGCCTAAACTTCATTCAGCCAATTTTGAAGGAATGGAATTAATACGCCCTTTATACTGTGTGCATGAATCGTCAATAATTAACTGGCGCGAATATAATAATCTTGAATTTATTCAATGTGCCTGCAGGTTTGTGGATGAATACAGCCATTCCGAAGACGGAATAGGCGAATCAAAAAGGCAGGAAATAAAACAAATGATTCTTTCGCTGAAAAAAATTAACCCCGATATTGAAAAAAATATATTCAATTCTATTCACAATGTGAAACTGGATACGTTTGTCAGCTATAAACAAAACGGAACAGAATACAGTTTTCTTGATAATTATTAAAAAATCAACATAGCAAAAAGAGCGGCAGTTTTTCTTTGCCGCTCTTTTTTATCAATATTCAATTTTAACTGGCATTCCGCCGTTTTCTCTTGATTTATCTGCAAGATAAACAGAAAGATGACCTGCAACCGAATCGAAAATGGAAGTACAGGCAAGGCTCGGATTTTCATCTCTGATAAAGGAAACAAAATCATCGGCAAGGCGTTCATCGCCGCCTCCGTGACCGCCGTATGCGCCCACCATATCGCCTTTAACATTCAGGTCTACTACCTCAACATCGCATTCCTCATGATGTGCATTTGGAGACGGATTTATTTTTAAAACCGTGAATTTTGATTCTTCAAAATTTCCGAATATTTCACCCTTTGTACCGATTATATGTATATTCCTTCTTGGTTCGGCAGAGCCGCCGACCATATTGTGTGTTCCTGTTGCACCTGAAGCAAAATTAACAAGCACACTTTGGTGATCCACAACATCATTGTCACATTTATAAATACAGCGTGCATACGGGCTGTCACTTTTCATTAGATGAATCTTATCTTCAATTGTCGGATTTTCAATATGCTCCAATGCATCCCAGACATAAAAAGCCCATCTGTCCGGATGGTCAATATACAGTCTTTTTGTAGAATAAACGCAGGTATCAACAAGCGGGCAGTCTTTCATACAAACAGTACCTGCACCTTTTGGGGCATTTTCAGGTTTAAACTGATATTTACTTCCGAAAGAAGAAATGGTTACAGGTTTTGTTTCGCTCATAAGCCACATCATTAAATCGATATCATGACAGCACTTTGCCAGCAACATTGTTGTATGGCATTTTTTTGAATTTGCCCATTTTCCTCTTATGTATGAAGTAGAAAGATGGTGATAGCTTACATGTTCGGTGGTCTGTATGTTTATAATTTCACCGATTTCGCCATTGGAAATTCTTTCCTTAATGCCGTAATAAAATGGCGTATATCTTAAAACATGGCAAATCATCACTTTGCTGTTGTTCTTTCTTGCACATTCAACAAGCGTACGCATTTCTGCTTCGTTAACGGCAAACGGCTTTTCAAGCAGCATGTCATAACCGACATTTAAAAGCGGCACAGCCGTTTCTATATGCTGTTCATCCATTGTGCCGTTAATAACTGCATCTGCCAATCTGCCTTTTTCGGCAAGCTGTTCGGCAGATTCAAAGCACATACTGCTTTCAAATCCAAAATAATCCATTGCTTTTTTTCTTCTTACAGGGTTAGGGTCTGCCACACCGACAATTTTCAACTTATCCGGATTGGTTTTTGCAAGCTCACTGTAAACAAAAGCTCTGTGACCGGCACCGACAATAATGGCCGTAACAGGTTTTCTGCTCATAAAATCAGCCTCGTTTCATAAAAAATTTTAATCATTATATATCACTTTTTTTCTGTTTTCAACAAATTAATAAAAAATTAATAAATAATATAATTTTTCTTATTATTGGTATTGATTTATTACTGTGATGGATATTATAATCTAAAATAATAAATTATAATAATATGCAGAATTTGGTGAATTATGAAGAAATTACTTATTTATTTGAAGGATTATAAAAAAGAAAGTTTCCTTGCTCCGCTTTTCAAAATGCTTGAGGCCGCTTTCGAACTGATTGTTCCGCTGGTTGTTGCTTCCATTATAGACAACGGTATTGCCAACAATGATATTCCTTTTATTGTTTCCAGAAGCGGTATACTGATTGCACTTGCAGTTGTAGGTATGGTGGCTTCTATCACCGCTCAGTATTTTTCCGCCAAGGCTGCCACGGGTTTCGGAAAGGAGCTTCGTCACTCGGTTTTTGAAAAAATTCAGTCTCTTTCTTTTTCCGAACTGGATAAAATCGGTGCTTCCAGTCTTATTACAAGACTTACAAATGATTCCAATCAAGTTCAGAATGGCGTTAATCTTGTGTTAAGGCTGTTTTTAAGAAGTCCGTTTATTGTTTTCGGCGCAATGATTATGGCATTCACCGTTGATGTTAAATGTGCATTGGTTTTTGCCGGCGCTATTCCGCTATTGTCACTTGTGGTATTCGGCATCATGGCTTACACCATACCAAGATACAAAAAAGTTCAGAACAGTCTTGATGTTATCACCTTAAAAACCAGAGAAAATCTCAGCGGTGCACGTGTAATCAGAGCATTTACGCAGGAAAACAACGAAATTGAAGATTTTACGGAAAAAAACCATTTTCTTACACACCTTCAGAAAGCAGTCGGAAAAATATCCGCTCTAATGAATCCCGTAACATACACCATTATCAACATTGCCGTTATTCTTCTTATTTACAGCGGTGCAGTTCAGGTAAATAACGGCAATCTGTCGCAGGGCGAAGTTGTTGCGCTTTATAATTACATGAGCCAGATTCTTGTAGAGCTTATTAAACTTGCCAATCTTATCATTACGGTTACAAAAGCCATGGCCTGCGCATCAAGAATAGAGAATGTACTGAATCTTGAAAACTCGCTTGAACACAATTCCGATAATTCGGTAAAATCCGCAAACGCAGTTGATTTCAGAGAGGTTGATTTGCGTTACAAAGATGCTGCCGACAATTCTCTTGACAAAATAACCTTTACTGCCGAAAAAGGAAACATAATCGGTATAATCGGCGGCACCGGCAGCGGAAAAACAAGCCTTGTTTCTCTGATACCGCATTTTTATGATGCCACCGGCGGCGAAGTGCTTGTAAACGGCAGAAACGTCAAATCCTATTCAGACAGTGCGTTAAGAAATAAAATAGGCTTTGTTCTCCAAAAGGCTGCACTTTTTAAAGGCACGGTAAGAGAAAATATGAAATGGGGAAATGAAAATGCCGATGACAATGAAATCATAGCTGCACTTTCAAAAGCGCAGGTACTTGAAACCGTCATGGATAAGGGCGGTCTTGATGCACAGATAGAACAAAACGGCTCTAATCTTTCCGGCGGGCAGAAACAAAGACTGTCCGTTGCAAGAGCGCTTGTCAGAAAACCTGAAATTCTTATTCTTGATGACAGTTCTTCCGCGCTTGATTTTGCCACAGAAGCGGCTATGCGGCAGGAAATAATAAATCTTGATTATAAGCCGACTGTGTTCATTGTCAGCCAGCGTGCATCATCTGTAATGTGCGCCGATAAAATCATTGTTCTTGATGACGGAAAAATATGCGGCGCAGGAAAACATCAGGAGCTTCTTGCATCCTGCGCTGTTTATAAAGAAATATATGATTCACAATTCGGAGAGGAGGATACCTGTGAAGAATAAATCCATTCTCAAAAAAGTATTTTCCTATATCGGAAAATACAAATATCTTCTTTTCATTTCACTGCTATTCGCCGTATTATCTGTGGCATTAACTTTATATGTACCGGTTCTTGTCGGCAATGCAATAGACTTTGTTATCGGAAAAGGCAATGTTGATTTTAACGCAATAACAAAAATTCTTATAAAAATTTTAATTATTGTTCTTGTTACTGCGCTTTTGCAGTGGGTTATGAATGTATGCAACAATAAAATTACTTTTAATGTTGTAAGGGATATGCGAAACCGGGCGTTCAAAAAAATTGAAACACTGCCGTTCAGCTACCTGGATTCTCATTCAAACGGTGATACCGTAAGCAAAGTTATATCGGATGCAGATCAGCTTGCAGACGGTCTGCTTATGGGATTTACACAGCTTTTCACCGGTGTTGCCACAATCATCGGCACACTTTTCTTTATGATTTCAATCAATATATGGATTACGCTTGTGGTTGTAGTTTTAACGCCGCTGTCCTTTTTTATTGCACGTTTTATTGCAAAGAAAACATATTCCATGTTCAGGCTTCAAAGTGAAACAAGAGGCGAACAGACAGCGTTTATTGATGAAATGGTTACAAACCAAAAAGTTATTGAAGCTTACGGTCACAAAAATCAGAATATTAAAAAGTTTGATGAAATTAACGAAAGACTTCGCAGATATTCGCTGCGTGCAACATTTTATTCATCCATTACAAATCCGGCAACAAGATTTGTAAACAGCATTGTTTATGCGGCTGTTGCACTGTTCGGCGCAGTTCTTGCTGTTTCCGGCAGCACTGCCGCAGGCACAATCACAGTCGGTATACTCGCTTCCTTTCTTGCATATGCCAATCAGTATACAAAACCGTTTAATGAAATAAGCGGAGTAGTTACAGAACTTCAGAATGCTTTTGCATGTGCCGGAAGGCTTATTGAACTTATTGAAGAAACAGAAGTAAAAGCTGATACAGAAGAAAATACAGTGCTTTCAGATGTAAAGGGCAATATTGCGCTTGATAATGTTTCGTTCAGCTATTCAAAAGATAAAAAGCTTATCACAAACCTGTCGCTGAATGTAAAACAGGGAATGAGAATTGCAATTGTTGGTCCGACCGGCTGCGGAAAAACCACACTTATCAATCTTCTGATGAAGTTTTATGATATTGACTGCGGAACCATATCGGCAGACGGCATTGACTATGAAAATATAAATGTTAAATCTCTTCGAAGCGGCTTTGGAATGGTTTTGCAGGACACGTGGCTGAAAAGCGGCACTGTTTTTGAAAATATTTGCATGGGAAAACCAGAAGCTAAGCCCGAAGAAGCTGTTGAAGCTGCAAAAAAAGCACATGCGCATTCTTTTATTAAAAGACTTCCGAACGGATACGATACGGTTATAGGTGCTGACGGCGGCAATCTGTCGCAGGGGCAGAAACAGCTTCTGTGCATTACAAGACTCATGCTTGTTAATCCGCCGATGCTCATACTTGATGAAGCCACATCAAGCATTGATACCCGTACAGAAATAAGAATTCAGAAAGCATTCAATGCGCTTATGCAGGGAAAAACAACATTTATTGTTGCACACCGCCTGTCTACAATCAAAAATGCCGATTTGATTCTTGTTATGGATAAAGGAACTGTTGTGGAAACAGGTACACATAAAGAACTGCTTGACAAAAAAGGTTTTTATCATAATTTGTATTACAGCCAGTTCAGCGGTATAAAAGGATAATTAACGGAGGATTTTATTTTGGATATTATTATTGTAGGCTGCGGCAAACTGGGCACCTGCCTTGCAAAAAATTTATCGGAAGAAAATCATAACATCACTGTTTTTGACAAAAACGAAAATCTTGTTAACGGCATTGTAGATAAATATGATGTTCAGGGTTATGTGGGCGGTGCAACCATAAAAAAAGATTTGGATGACGCAGGTGTCAAAAAAACAGATCTTCTGATTGCAACAACGGCTTCCGATGAGAATAACATTTTGTCCTGTTTTATTGCACACAGAATGGGCGCCAAACATACCATTGCAAGAGTGCGCAATCCCGAATATATAAAACAAATTAATTTTATGCGTGGCGAACTCGGTATATCCGTTCTTATCAATCCGGATTTCAATGCCGCTCTTGAAATTATGAGAATGATTCAGTTTCCCAATGCAATGAATGTGGAAACCTTTGCAGACGGGTTGGTTAATATAGCCGAAGTAAAAATAAAAGAGGACAGCCCGTTTGCTGACTGTAAGGTAGGCGCCATTTCATCTAAATTTAAAAACCGTATGCTGATTTGTGCTGTTGCAAGAGGAAATGATGTTTATATTCCAAACGGAGACTTTTTAATTCATTCAAACGATAAAATTTATATTACCGGAAGTCATAAATATCTTGAATCCATTGTAAACAAATTTAATCCTTCTAAAAAATTTGCTTCCATTAAAGACATTATGATTATCGGCGGTTCGCGAATTGCCTTTTATCTTGCCGGCTTACTTGAAAATCAGAATAAAAATATTATTATTGTAGAAAAAAACATGCAGAAATGCGAAGAATTTTCGGAACTGCTCAATTCTTCCACCATTATCTGCGGCGACGCCAACGATTATGATTTTATGCGGGAAGAAGGAATTGAAAATATGGATGCCGTTGTTACACTTACAAATAACGACGAGCTGAATATTATGTTTACCGCCTTTGCAGAATCCTGCAGCGTTCCGAAAAATATTACGAAAATAAACAATCCGAATCTTTCAATTCTTCTTGATAAATTTTCTTCGGACAGCCATATAAATGTAACAGATGTTGCAAGTGATGCCATCACACATTATATCAGGGCAAAAAAACATGTAAGCTCTGGAGAAATGAAAAGACTTTACAAGCTTGTAAGCGGCAAGGTTGAAGCCGCTGAATTTGTTGTTGATTCAAAAACCAAAAATCTGAATAAATCCCTTCACGATATTTCCTTTAAGCCGGATGTGCTTATTGCATCTGTAAGCCGTAAGGGTAAAATCATTTTCCCGAAGGGCGATGACGTTATTGAAATAGGGGACAGAATTGTCATTGTTTCCAAAGAAAGAAAAATTGAAAAAATAAACGATATTTTTAATTAAACGATAAGAAAGAATTTTAAAGGTGTTTTATGAATTACAGAGCGGTAACTTATGTGCTTGGTAAAATTTTTTGCGTTATAGGCACTGTTATTCTCCTTCCGATATCGGTTTCGATATATTACAGTGAAAAATTAACATTATCTTTTTTAATTCCGTCTGCATTATTGCTCTTTATAGGAATTTTGCTCATACTTTCAAAACCCGGGCGAAGAAGCATATATACAAAAGAAGGTCTTGTTATCTGCGGACTTTCGTGGATAATTATGTCTGTTTTCGGGGCGCTTCCTTTTGTTATCAGCGGTACAATTCCGAATTTTATAGATGCTTTTTTTGAAACCTGCTCCGGCTTTTCCACAACAGGCGCAACGATACTTACGGAAATTCAGTCCCTTCCGAAATCCATTCTGTTCTGGCGCTCCTTTACACATTGGATAGGCGGAATGGGCATTTTATCGTTTATGATTGCCATTATTCCGAAAAGCGAAAGCCATTCCATGTTTATTATGAAAGCAGAAGTGCCCGGTCCGAAAGCAGGAAAGGTTGTTTCAAAAATACAGGAAAGTGCAAGAATTCTTTATATAATTTATATTGTTATTACACTTACTGAAATCTTTTTACTCAGTTCCTTTACGGAAATGCGATTTTTTGATGCCGTGACCACCGCTTTTTCCACTGCCGGAACAGGCGGCTTCTCTGTTATGAATAATTCAATTCTCGGTTACAACAGTGCAACAGTGGAATGGATTATCATTGTTTTTATGTTCCTTTTCGGTGTTAATTTCAATTTGTATTTTTTAATTCTAATCAGAAGATTCACAAGTGTTTTTAAGGACGAGGAATTGTGGACATACATTGCAATTAATGTTACATCCATCGTACTTATTACTTTAAATATTGCCGGCAGCTATGACAGAATTACAGATGCCATACGTGATGCTGCATTTAATGTAAATTCCATTATGAGCACCACCGGCTTCTGTACGGCGGATTTTGATAAATGGAATACTTTCAGCAGATTTGTGCTTGTGGCGCTAATGTTTGTGGGTGCCTGCGTTTCCTCAACAGGGGGCGGCATGAAGGTAACACGAATTATTCTTTATTTTAAAGAAATGCACAATGATTTAAAAACGGCATTAAGACCGAACGCCGTAACAAAAATCAGAATGAACGGAAATGTTGTTGAAAAGAAAATTATTCAGGATACAAACTCTTATCTTGTAGTATATCTTGGAATTCTGTTTTTCTCTATACTGATTATTTCATTAAACGGCTTTGATTTTACTACAACGGTTACTTCTGTAATTACATGCCTTAATAATGTCGGTCCTGGGCTTGGAATGGTAGGACCAACCGGAAATTATGAATCATTCAGCTTGCTGTCCAAACTTGTTTTCTGTTTTGATATGCTCGCCGGAAGGCTTGAATTATTTCCGATTCTGATTCTTTTCGCACCCAGAACATACAGAAAATAATAATATTCTTTGTGCATATTTATATTATTAACAGAATTTTTATCGGAGTAATATTATGGAAAAATTTAAAGAAATTTTAGCAAGCGCAGACAGCGTGGTCTGGGGTCCTGTTACACTTGCACTTCTTGTAGGCACAGGTGTTTTCCTTACATTCAAATTAAAATTTATACCCTGGCGTATGCTTCCGGGTTCACTGAAAGCTGTTTTAAGCGCAGAATCAAGAAGAACCGACGGCGAAAACGGAGCTATTTCACCGTTTTCTGCGTTAATGACAACGCTTGCCGGCACAATCGGTACAGGAAATATAGTTGGTGTTGCCACTGCAATGGTAACAGGCGGACCGGGCGCATTGGTATGGATGTGGATTGCCGCCGCATTTGGCATTTCAACAAAGTATGCCGAATGTGCACTTGCAATAAAATACCGCTCCCTGAATGAAAAAGGGGAATTTTCAGGCGGTCCTATGTATACAATAAAAAATGCATTCAAAAATAAGGGCATAGCAGTTGTACTTTCGGTTGCATTTGCTGTATTTACCGTGGCTGCTTCATTCGGTATAGGCAATCTTTCACAGGCCAATTCTATTTCCACCGCAATTCTTGAAACATTTTCGCTTCCGTCTTGGATTACAGGCACTGCACTGGCATTGCTTACTGCTGTAATTATTTTCGGCGGTATAAAGGCAATTTCAAAGGTTTCTTCTGTTCTTGTTCCCGTTATGGCAGTATTTTATATAGTTTGCGGTTTGATTGTAATAGGTGCTAATTATAAAAATATACCTTCGGGCGTACAGACTATTTTTTCGATGGCATTCGGCGGAAAAGCGGTTGCAGGCGGTGTTGCGGGCACAATTACGGCATCTGTTATGAACAGTATCCGATACGGCTTTGCAAGAGGTGTATTTTCCAATGAGGCCGGTCTTGGCTCTGCAGCAATTACAGCTTCGTCTGTTTCTACGGAAAATCATGTGGAACAGGGATTTATCAGTATGTGCGGAACCTTTATTGATACAATTATTGTTTGCTCAATTACCGGTCTTGCCATTGCTTCTTCGGGTGTCTTGGGAACGGTTGACAGCAAGGGTGAATATATTCAGGGCGCAAATCTTACCATTTCCGCATTTTCTTCCGTGCTTGGAAAACCCGGTGCCGTGATGGTTACAATCGGAATTATGCTGTTTGCGTTTTCAACCATCCTCGGCTGGGAATATCAAGGTGAAAAAGCGCTGGAATTTTTATTTAAAAAACCTTTTGTCTGCTATATTTACAGAATTGTTTTTTCTGTTTTCGTTTTTGTCGGTTCTACGGTGGCGCTGGATATTGCATGGTCTTTCAGCGATATTGCAAACGGGCTTATGGCTATTCCGAATTTAATTTCACTGCTTGCACTTTCAGGTGTTATCGCAAAAGACACAAAGGAATACAGAAAAAGGATGAAAGAAAACAAATAGTCATTTCATTTTTACAGTTTTATTGTTTGTATTGACATTTTCTATAAAAGAATATAAAATATTTTTATAATTATAAAAGGGGTGTTGCTGATGGCTAATTGTCCTAACTGCGGCAAAAAACTGCCTTGGTGGTATTTTAAGGCAGAATGCAGTAAATGCGGTGTTTCCATTCCGAATTTTAATTGGATTGAACGCCTTGAAGAAGATAATATTAACGCTGAAAAATCGTTTGAAGTTTTTTATAAAACAATCAACCGTATTAAATATTCTTTATTCGGAACAAAACTTCGAATTGCAAGACTTATATTAACCTTTTTACCTGCAGCAGCTTTTTTCCTGCCGTGGGCGTCGGTAAAATCCTCCTCAAACAGCTTTGAACTTGCTCTGTTTTCCTTTTCAGGCGGAAAATCCGTAATTGATGTTATTTCTCAGTTGTTCGGCAATTCTTCACTGCTGCTTGATAATATGAAATTTGAAAATTACAGTGGACCTGTAACGTTTATAACTGTTTCTGCAATTTTCTTTTTTCTGTCTGTTTTATTTATTGTATTTGCCTTTTTTCTTAACATAATTAAATGCGCAAAACCAAAAACAAAATCAACGGTTGTGTTTGATATTATTGCAATTGCATGTTCGGTTGTATCTGTAATTTTGTTTTCATCAGCCACATCTTTGGGTACTGATTTTACCGCTTTTTCCGTTGGTGATATTTCTGTTATTCAGACTTCGGGCGGCTTTGCATGGGGATATATTCCTGCACTAATTCTTTTCCTTGCCGCAACAGGAATTAATATAGCTGTTGCTGTTGCGCCGGCTAAAAGCGATGAAATGCTTGAAGCTGAAAGACTGACAAAACAGGAAACAAAAGAAGCCAAGGAAAAAGAAAATGAGCTGAAAAAACAGCGTGCACGCGAAGAGGCTGCAAAGGCTTATGAAGAAGAACAGAAAAATATAATTGCCGAAGCCAAAAAGAAAGTTGCCGAAAAAAAGGCAAAAGAAGATGCCAAAGCAAAAAAACATTCATAATCATTTATGAAAAAAAGAGATTGTGTTTATAATGAAGGAAAAGAAAAACTATACACTGACATATCCTAAAATAGTGGCAATTGGATTTGCACTTATTATTCTATTGGGTTCATTGCTTTTAATGCTGCCGTTCAGCTCTAAGAACGGCAGTGTTTCATATATGGACGCTTTGTTTACCGCTGCATCAGCAACCTGTATTACAGGGCTTGTACCCTTTGACACCTTCAGTAACTGGAGTGTTTTCGGGCAAATTGTCATTCTTTGTCTTATACAAATCGGCGGTCTTGGTTTCATAACGGTTTTATCTTTGTTTATCAATGTATTCAGAAAGCGTATGAGCCTGAAATATAAAATGCTTTTAAAAGAAAGCATCGGTTCACTGCGTCTTTCCGATGTTCGAACGCTTGTAAAAACGGTTATTATGTTTACAGCGGTTTGTGAAATTTCCGGCGCCGCACTGCTTACAGTCCGCTTTATTCCTCTTGCCGGAATCAGACGCGGCATTTATATGTCTGTTTTTACCAGCATATCCGCTTTTTGCAATGCCGGTTTTGACTTAATGGGAATGTTTTCTCCTTCTTCGTCACTTACAACGGTAAATCATGATCCTATCATTATTTTAACAGTTTCACTGCTTGTAATATTCGGCGGTATCGGCTTTTTCGTTTGGCAGGATTTAAAAGATAAGAAATTTAAAATGAAGGCGCTTACCGTTCACTCAAAACTTGTTTTACTTACAACTGCAGTTCTTCTGTTTTTCGGCACAGTACTTTTCTTTATATTTGAATATAATTATTCTTTTAAAGATATGAATTTCGGTTCAAAAATGCTTAATGCTTTTTTCTGCAGTGTAACCCCGAGAACAGCGGGCTTTAACAGTGTTGAAATCAGTTCCATGAATCCTGTTTCCAGAATGCTTACCATCGTTTTAATGTTTATCGGCGGTTCCGGCGGCTCAACGGCAGGCGGTGTTAAAACAACCACTATTGCTGTTCTTGTGCTTTGCGTAATTGCCAATTTAAAGAATAAAAATGAAATTGAGGTTTTTAACACCAGAATAACACTTGATACGGTTAAAAAAGCTGTTACAGTTGCATCAATAAATCTATTTGAAATATTTGCAGGTGTAATTATTATTTCTTTTGCCCAAAGCGGTTTTCTGCTTGCAGATGTTATTTTTGAATGTGCATCAGCAATGGGTACTGTGGGAATTACTGCCGGAATAACATCGGAACTGAATACCGTTTCACAAATTGCAATCATTATTTTAATGTATATAGGCCGTTTAACAAGCTTGATTTTTGCTTTGTCTTTTGTTGTTACCAAACCAAAAACAACTACAAAAAAGCCCAGGGGCGAATTTATGGTAGGTTAGGAGATATAAAATATGAAAACGTTTTTAGTTATCGGCGCAGGGGAATACGGTTCTCATCTTGCTGTAAACCTTTGCAAAATGGGCAACGAGGTTATGCTTGTTGATAAAAATGAAAATATTATTGATGAACTGTCTCACAAAATAACTTCGGCAGAAATAGGCGACTATACAATGCGAAGCAATCTTGAA
This sequence comes from uncultured Oscillospiraceae bacterium, assembly GCA_948471205.1. Taxonomy (GTDB): domain Bacteria; phylum Bacillota; class Clostridia; order Oscillospirales; family Acutalibacteraceae; genus Eubacterium_R. The sequence continues at coordinate 20,479 of CAOKRT010000011.1, forward strand.
GCGCTTGACGTTGACGATTATGACTATGTATTTGTCTGCGTAGGCGGTTTTCAGGACAGCCTTGTGATTGTGGATCATTTAAGAGCACTCGGTGCATCCCAAATTATTGCAAAGGCAATGTCTGAAACACATGAAAGATTTTTGCTGAAAAACGGTGCAGACAGAGTGGTTTATCCCGAAAGAGATATTGCGTATAACACGGCAGTTGAATATTCAAACAAAAATATTTACGAATATATACGTTTGAGCGATGATGCCGGAATATATGAAATTGAAACACCAAACAGTTGGTGCGGCAAAAGTCTTATCGGTTTGAATGTACGAAAAATCCACAATGTTACGGTTATTGCATCGAAAGACAGTTTCGGAAAAGTATCTGCCATTCATTCTGCAGATTATATTTTTACAAAAACTGAACATATCATTGTTATGGGAACGGCTAATGAAATAAAAAAAATTGCCAAAGATTAAAGATTCTATAAAGATAAAAAGCACCGTAGATTCGGTGCTTTTTGTTTATTGATTATCACATGGAATAATGCTATAATAATTTTAACAAATCTAAAGAGGTAACTTATGAAGTATGATATGCTTTTCAGCCCTATGAAAATAGGAAATACTGAAATAAAAAACAGAGTGGTTATGGCTCCGATGATGATGGGTTTCGGTCAGTTCAACGGAAATGCAACCGATAAAATGATGGATTATTATGAAGAACGTGCAAAAGGCGGCACTGGACTTATTATAACGGAAATCACACGCATAAACGATTTGACTGGCGCATCCTCATTCGGTCAACTTGCAGCATCCAAAAACAGAAACATTGAGCCTATGGCACATCTGGCAGAAAGAATTCATAAGCACGGAGCTAAGATATTTGTAGAGCTTCATCATCCGGGCAGACAAAATGTGAATCTTATGATTAACACTGTGCCTATATCTGTATTGTGCGATAAAATTATGCCGAAAAATCTATACAGCAAACTTTTGTACGGCAGTATTGTTCCTATCGGAAAAAAGCTTGTTGAAAAGAATTTATTTTTCAGAACCGGTGCTCCAAGCAAAACAGAGAAAAGTAAATTTGCCGAAAGCACAAACAGGGCATTCTCCGTTGCTGAAATAAAAAAAATTGTTAACCAATTCGGCGATGCCGCATTAAGAGTAAAAAAAGCAGGCTGTGACGGTGTTGAAATACATGCAAGCCACGGTTATCTGATACAGCAGTTTTTATCACCGGCAACCAATAAAAGAACAGATGAATACGGCGGAACACTTGAAAACAGAATGCGGTTTCTGTTGGAGATAATTGAGAATATCCGTGAAAAATGCACAAAGGATTTTCCGATAATTGTACGGTTAACGGTTGATGAAATGTATGATAAAATTGGGCAGGAGGGAAAAGGCTATAATCTTTCGGAAGGAATTCTTATGGCAAAAATTCTTGAAGAAAAGGGAATAGATGCCATTGATGTTTCTTCTGCCGGATATGACACCTTTAACTATTGGCTTGAACCGACTACCTTTGCATGCGGCTGGCGTAAAAATCTTGCCGAAGAAATTAAAAAAGCAGTAAATATTCCCGTTATTGCAGCAAATTTAATCCGTTCCCCCGAACAGGCTGAAAAACAGCTTCAGGATGGCATTCAGGATTTTATTTCCCTTGGCAGACCGCAGATTGCAGACCCGTATTGGTGCAGGAAAGTGCTTGAAAACAGAGAAACCGAAATTAAACGCTGCATCTGCTGTCTTTATTGCTTTGAAAGCATGATGGAGGGTGCTTACATAGGTGATCACGGTCATTGTTCTGTGAATCCTTTTGTAGGCAGAGAATGTGAAAAACTTCCTGAAAACGGAAACGGCAGAAAAGTTGTTATAATAGGTGCAGGTCCCGCCGGATTAATGGCTGCAGAACTGCTTTCACGACGTAAATTCAATGTAACGGTTTTGGAAAAAAACAAAGAGGCGGGGGGACAGCTTAATCTTGCAGACAAGCCGCCGCATAAAGAAAAAATCCATTGGTGCTGTGACGATTTACTGGTTAATGCAAAAAAAGCAGGTGCAGAAATTCTTTTCGGTATAAATGCCGATAAAGAAACGGTCTGTGCCTATGCGCCGGAATTTATCATTGTTGCAACAGGCGGAAACGCTGTATTACCTGAAACTTTTAATTGTGAGAATTCCGTTACCGTAACAGAAATACTGAATGGCAATGTACAGCCGAAAAATATGAAAATCTGTGTTATCGGTTCAGGCATGACAGGGCTTGAAACAGCAGAAATGCTTTGTGAAAGCGGAAATCAAGTTTCTGTTATTGAAATGGCGGATACTGTTGCACCCGGTGTATGGTTTCAGCATATTGATGATATTTTGCCGAAACTTCAAGGATACAGCACAGAATTTTATACCTCATCCAAACTTATTGAAATCAGGAAAAACTGTATTGTCATTGAAAATACCAAATCACATAAAACATTGGAAATACCATGCGATCTGGTTGTTTTGTCGCTTGGAGTTAAACCTGATAACGCATTATATAATGAATTAAAAACTGAATTTAAAAATGTATACAATATCGGTGATTCATTAAAAAGCGGCAGAGTACATAATGCAACAGAAAGCGCATATCAGATTGTTAAATCCATTAAATAATATTAAATAAAAAAGGATGCTGCAAGGCATCCTTTTTTATTTATTCAATCATTTCTTTCATTGTATACATTCCCGGTGCTTTACCGTCTGCCATAAATTCAGCGGCATTAACTGCTCCGACAGCAAAAACCTCTTTACTGCGTGCCGAATGGGAAAGCGTTATAATTTCATCTCTTCCGGCAAAAATGATTTCATGTTCACCAACAATTGTTCCGCCCCTTACTGCGTGCATACCGATTTCATGTTTTGTACGCTTTTCTCTTTTGGAATGGCGGTCGTATTCATAATTCATAGGATTTTCTGTTTCTTCGCATATTGCGTCTGCAAGCATAAGCGCTGTGCCGCTGGGGGCGTCAATTTTCTGATTATGATGTTTTTCAACAATTTCAATATCAAAATCTTCGCCAAGCACAGAAACCGCTTTTTTTGCAAGATTGGCAAGCAGATTAATACCGATACTCATATTATAAGTAAAGAAAACAGGGGTTTCCTTTGATGCATCTTCTATCATTTTCTTTTGATTTTCATCATATCCCGTTGTTGCAATAACAACAGGCATTTTTTTATTTACAGCAAAATCAAGAAGACTTTGAAGCAGGGCAGGATTTGAAAAATCAATTATGACATCAGCTTCTTCCTTAACATCATAAATTGTTTTATAAACAGGAAAAGCACTGCTTTCTGTATGAATGTCAACACCGGCAATGATTTCACAATTCTCACGTTTTGAAACCACATCCTGAATTACTTTGCCCATTTTGCCGTTTGCACCGCATAATATAATTCTTTTCATTTTTAAAATTCCTCGGTTTCAGATTATTTTATAAGGCCGTATTCCATAAGTGTTTCTTTCATAGCAGCCTTATTTTCATCTGTCATGTCAATAAGCGGAAGTCTGCAGTGTCCTGCCTTATATCCCATCATATTAACCGCTTCCTTAACCGGAATAGGGTTAACATCACAGAAAAGATTTTTCGCAAGTTTCATATATTTGTTCATCAAAGCCTTTGAGCCGTCAATATCGCCGTCCAGATACTTGGCAACAATATCATGCGTTTCCTGCGGGCATACATTTGAAAGTACGCTTATAACGCCTTTGCCGCCTCTTTCAAGAACATCCACAATCTGATCGTCGTTACCGCTCCAGATATAAAGTTCATCACCGCAAAGCCTGTTGATTTCAGCAATCTGCTCCAGATTTCCGCTTGCTTCCTTAATGCCGTTTACTCTTGGAAGCTTTGCAATTTCGGCAGCGGTTTCGGGAAGAATATTTACACCTGTTCTAGAAGGAACATTGTAAAGAATAATCGGCTTGTCGGTTGCATCGTGTATAGCCTTATAATGCGCTACAAGACCTCTTTGGCTTGTTTTGTTATAATACGGTGTAACAAGAAGCAGTGCATCGGCACCGTCCTTGCAGGCCTCCTTGCTCATTTCAACAGCGCTTGCGGTTGAATTTGAACCTGTTCCTGCAATAACCTTGCATCTTCCGTTAACATAATTAATACACCATCTGATGCATTCAATATGTTCGTCAACCTCCAGCGTTGAACTTTCACCTGTTGTACCGCAGATAACAATGGCATCCGTGCCGTTTTCAATCTGCCAGTCAACAAACTTTGCAAATTCATCGTAATTAACAGTGCCGTCCTCATTCATAGGAGTAATAATAGCAACGGCTGCTCCTGTAAAAATAGGTTCTTTCATAACGAAACTCCTTTTAAATAATCAATTAATCCATATAGCCCTCAGCGCAAAGAAGCTCTGCAAGCAAAACGCCGCCGCCGGCAGCACCGCGCAGGGTGTTGTGTGAAAGGCAAACAAATTTGTACTGATACTGTGTATCTTCTCTTAATCTGCCGATAGAAATAGCCATGCCGTTTTCCAGCATTCTTTCAGACTTAATCTGAGGCATGTTATCTTCAACAAAGTAATTAAGGAACTGTTTCGGAGCAGAAGGCAACTCAAGTTCCTGTGCTCTGCCTTTAAATGCATTCCACATTGCAATCATATCTTCTTTTTCAGGCTTTTTGTCAAAGTTTACAAATACTGCGCCAAGATGTCCGTTTGATACAGGCACTCTTATGCACTGTGCTGTAAAGTTCGGTTTATCGGCAAGCTTGATTTCGGAGCCTTCAATTTTACCCCAGAGTTTAAGCGGTTCTTTTTCGCTTTTTTCTTCTTCGCCGCCTATGTAGGGGATTACATTGTCTATCATTTCAGGCCATGTTTCAAATGTTTTTCCGGCACCGCTGATTGCCTGATATGTGCATACAAGAACATCTTTTACGCCGTATTTTTCATGAAGAGGGAAAAGCGCAGGCACATATGACTGAAGCGAGCAGTTTGATTTAACAGCAATAAATCCTCTTTTTGTACCAAGTCTTTTTCTCTGTTCGGGAATAATGTTGATATGGTCCGCATTAAGCTCCGGCACAACCATTGGAACATCCGGAGTAAATCTGTGCGCACTGTTGTTTGAAACAACCGGGCACTCATGCTTTGCATATTCTTCTTCCAGTTTTTTGATTTCATCCTTTTTCATATCAACAGCACAGAAAACAAAATCAACCATAGAAGTGATTTTTTCAATATCTGCTGTTGCATCCAAAACAACAATATCCTTCATTGCTTCAGGAATATCTTTATCCATGCACCATTTTTTTCCAACAGCTTCGCTGTATGTTTTTCCTGCCGATCTTGATGATGCGGCAAGACATACCACATTAAACCACGGATGGTTTTCAAGAAGTGTTGCAAAGCGCTGACCAACCATTCCTGTTGCGCCTACGATTCCTACATTGTACTTTTTACTCATTATTAATTTCTCCTTAAAAACATCTTGTAAAACAAGATATAATGCAATATAATACTTAGGTGGTATAAACCAAACCTTTTTTGATATAATATCACTTAATATATATATATGTCAAATATAAATTATGGAGACTTTATGAAAACTTCTGATTTTTTTTATGATTTACCCGAAGAACTGATTGCCCAGACGCCTGTTGAGCCGAGAAATTCGTCCAAACTGATGATTCTGGATAAAAACAGCGGAAAAATACAGCATAAAATTTTTTCTGATTTAACCGAATTTCTGCGTGAGGGTGACTGTCTTGTGCTGAATGACACACGTGTTATTCCTGCCAGAATATACGGTGTTAAACAGGATACAGGTGCCGTTGTTGAATTTTTGCTTGTTGCGCAAAAAGAAAATAATATTTGGGAATGCCTTTGCAAACCCGGAAAAAGGGCAAAAAAAGGCACAAAATTTTCTTTCGGAAACGGTAAGCTGATCGGAGAAATTGCAGATATTAACGAAGAAGACGGAAACAGATTTGTTAAATTTACATGTGACGGAAATATTTTTACCGTACTCAATGAAATCGGTTCCATGCCGCTTCCTCCTTACATAAAAGAAAAACTTCAGGACAGGGAACGGTATCAGACGGTTTACAGCCGTGAATTAGGCTCGGCTGCGGCGCCTACGGCAGGGCTTCACTTCACCCCCGGCATGTTGGATGAAATTCAAGAAAAAGGCGTTAAAATTGCATATGTAACGCTTCACGTTGGGCTTGGAACTTTCCGTCCTGTTAAAGTTGACGATGTAACGAAGCACCATATGCATACCGAACATTATATTATGCCGCAGGAAACGGCAGAGATAATAAACGAAACAAAGAAAAACGGCGGCAGAGTCATTTCGGTTGGCACAACATCCTGCAGAACACTGGAATCCGTTGCGGCTAAAAACAAAAAAATATGCGCCGATGAAGGCGATACGTCCATATTTATCTATCCGGGGTTTGAATTTAAGTGTATTGATGCACTGATTACTAATTTTCATCTTCCGGAAAGCACACTTATTATGCTGGTATCCGCTTTTGCAGGTTTTGATCATGTTATGCATGCTTATAACACTGCCGTTGCCGAAAAATACAGATTTTTCAGCTTCGGAGACAGTATGTTTATTTGCTGATTTATTTATAGGAGTTTTTTATAATTATGGCTGAATTTAATGTAATAAAAAAAGAAGGAAATGCACGCCGCGGTGTTTTTACAACCGTTCACGGCACAGTGCAGACACCGGCCTTTATGAATGTTGCCACAGATGCGGCAATTAAAGGCGGTTTATCAACAGATGATTTAAGGCAGATTGATACACAGGTTATGCTCTGTAATACGTATCATCTTCACGTACGTCCCGGTGATAATATTGTTTATGATATGGGCGGACTGCACAAATTTACAAACTGGAATAAACCGATATTAACCGACAGCGGCGGTTTTCAGGTTTTCTCACTTGCAAAGCTTAATAAAATAAAAGAAGAAGGCGTTACCTTTCATTCGCATATAGACGGCAAAAAAATATTTATGGGTCCTGAAGAATCCATGCAGATTCAAAGCCGTCTTGCATCCACCATTGCAATGGCATTTGATGAATGCGTTGAAAATCCTGCAACCTATAAATATGCAAAGGAAGCATGTGAACGCACCACGAGATGGCTTGAACGCTGCAAAACAGAAATGGACAGGCTTAATTCGCTTCCCGAAACAATCAACAGACATCAGCTCCTTTTCGGCATAAATCAGGGCTGTACCTATGATGATTTAAGAGTGGAGCATATGAAACTGATTGCCCAAATGGATTTGGACGGATATGCAATAGGCGGTCTTGCCGTCGGCGAACCGAAAGAAGATATGTACAGAATTATCAGCGCAGTTGCACCTTATGCGCCTGAAAATAAACCAAGATATTTAATGGGTGTCGGCACGCCCGGAAATATACTGGAGGCTGTAAGCAGAGGCGTTGATTTGTTTGACTGTGTAATGCCAAGCAGAAATGCACGTCACGGTCATTTATTTACAAAAAGCGGTATAATCAATATTAATAATGCAAAATATGCGCGCGATGAAAAACCGATTGACGAACAATGCCACTGTCCTGTATGCCAAACGTACAGCAGGGGATATATCCGCCATCTTCTGAAAGCAAATGAAATGCTTGGAATGCGCCTTGCAGTTATGCACAATCTTTATTTTTATAACAATCTTCTTAAAGAAGTGCGTGAAACTATAGAAAACGGCACTTTTGATGCTTATAAAAATGAATATACTGTAAAACTTGATACAAGAATTTAGAAATTTCTTGCATTTTTTATAATTTGTCTATATAATAGCATATGTTAATAAATTTACGGAGGGCATAAATATGTCAATTTTACTTCAACTTGCTGCCAATGGCAACGCTTCGGGCGGCGGTTCCTATTCAATGATTATTGCAATGGTTGCAGTATTCGCAATTATGTATTTCATGATGATTAGACCGCAGAAAAAACGCCAGAAGGAAGAACAGGAAATGAGAAATTCACTTGAAATAGGTGATGAAATCATTACCATCGGCGGTATTGTAGGCAGGGTAGTTACAATTCGTGAAGAAGATATTGTAATTGAAACAGGTGCAGACAGAACAAAAATGAAAATTGTTCGCGGCGCTGTTAACACAAACAAAACAAAAATGGATCAGCGCAAAAAAGAAGTTGAGGCCGCAAGACAGGCTGCAAAAGAAAAGAAAGCCGGCAAGAAAACCGGTAAAAAGGAAGAGCCAAAGGTTCTCAGCGACGACGAAAAATAATAAAACAGTAATAAAATTAAACTCCTCTGAATATTCTTTAATGAATACGGAGGAGTTTTTTTATGAAAAAAATTAGTTCATCATCAGCAAACGGACTGCTGATTAAGTTCATACTTAAATCTGTTTTTTTAACTTTAATTTCTGTATTGCTTTTTTCTTTATTATTTTCGTTTGCAGTCAGCAAGCTGGATCTTGATTTAAAATATCTTATCTATTTTTCTTATGCCGTAAATGCCTTTGCTGCAGTTATCATATCTTATCTGAGTGTAAAATCTTTTAAAAACAACGGCTTTGTTATGGGTCTGCTTTCAGCAGTACCGTTAATTATATATTCGCTTATTAATTTAATTGTCAACGGCAACAATATTGTTCATTTTTTTATTAAAATCGGCGTTGTTTTATTAATAAGCGGAATATTCGGTCTTTTATCAACAAAGAAAACTAAGAAATACAAGGTAAAATAAAATGGATAGCTTTGAACTTAAAAATGAAAAGGAACTTGAAAAAGAATTTGAAAAGGAATTCAACAAGGAAATTACCAAGCTTGAATTAATTGAAACCGATAAAAAAGATTGGTTTGTATTGTTTACGGAAAATAAAACCTTTATTTATTCCGTACTGTTTTATGCGGCAGGGCTGCTGTGCGGTTCATTTATTTATAAAAACTGCAAAAATGATGTTTTAAACAATATTCTGTCAGCAAAAAACGGTGATTTTCTGCAGCTTCTCTTAAATAATCTGAGCCTGTATATGCTGATATTTGTTGCTGCTGTTCTGCTTGGGGTATGCCTTGTAGGATTTCCGATTATAAATTCTATTCCGTTTTTAATCGGCTTTGAAGCAGGAATGAAGGTTGCATATTACTATATTAATTTTAATGTAAAAGGAATCGGATATTCACTTTTAATGGTTGCGCCGTTTGTTTGTCTGTTTCTTACAGTAGTGATATATTCCGTTTCTATGAGTTATGAGCTAAGCCGGAAAATATATAATATAACAATAAAAAAATCAGATATGTCTGAAGAATTCAACTACAAAACATATCTGAAAAAATATCTTGCCTATGCAGGCTTAATTATCATTGTTGCTTTAATAAACACAGCCGTGTGCACAGCTTTGAACGGGCTTATTTCCATTTAGATTTCTGACTGCTCAGCGGATTTGATTCAATTGCTTTCTTGGCCGCATCATTTGCAATATGCGTATAAATTTCGGTTGTTCCGAGATTTTCATGCCCCAATATTTCTTTTAAAAGCAAAACATCCACATTTCCATGCTGATACATCAGCGTTGCGGCTGTGTGACGAAGCTTGTGAACAGACAAACCTCTGTCTCCAAGTCCTGCCTTATCAAGATTTGTATAAACAATATGCTGAACCGTTTTAGGGCTTATCCGCTGATTTCTTGAACTCAAAAATAAAGCTCTGTCCTTAACTCCGTCATTCGGGCGTTTTTTCATATATGATGCAACGGCATCAACACAAGCCTGATTCAGATACACTGTGCGTTCCTTGTTTCCTTTACCGGTAATAACCAAAGAGCCGTCACCCTTAATATCATTATAGTCAATGGAAACCAGTTCCGATAAACGCATGCCGCAGTTAAGAAAAAGCGTAATGATTGCATAATCTCTTTCTTTAAACGGTCCGTCTATCACAGATAAAAGCATTTCAGCCTCTTCCAGAGTCAGATACTTTGGAAGAGCCTTTTTTGTTTTCGGTATATCCAGATTTTTCATTGGGTTATAATCAAGCAAGCCCATATTATCTGTTAAATATATAAAAAATCTTCTTATGGAAATAACACGCCTGGCTCTTGTGTTTTCATTATTGCGTCTTTCATTTTTACAGTAAATCAAAAACTGATACGCATCATTGAGTGTAATTTTTTTCATCAGCTCAAGACCGACAGGGGATAAATCAATATCGCAGTCCTGCGTTTTCTTATCGACCAAACCTTTTTCCCGCATTATGTAACGAAAAAAGGTCCTCAAATCAGATGCATATTCAATAACAGATAATTCCGAATGACCTTTAATTGCTTCAATATAAAGCAGATACTGCTGTACAAGCTTCGGAAGCTCAGAGAATTCTTCTCGTTTCATAAACAAACTCCTTGTGAAACAGTTTCATAAAAAACAAACAAAATAAATTTGAAATGCAGGGAAACAAAATTACTTACAGATTTAGTTATATCATAAAATGAAATATGTAACAATAGCAATAAAATGAATTTAAAATAAAAAGATATATAAACAATCATTTTACGCAGTGAAATTCAATGATCTGCCGCAAGTAAAATAATTTCATTGAAATATCTATTCATTAAAATAAATTAATTTAATACTATAATACATTGCAAACATTTTGATGAAACAGAAATATCTGCAATGATGCAATATATGCATCAAAAAAACTGAAACGCTGCATATAAGCATTTTTTCATGCGTAAACATTGAAATCTACTTCATTTTACCTTAAACCCTGTTTTTCAGTATTTTTGCTCCCCTAAATTTCGCAAAATTTTTATTTTGTATAATTGTATCAAGTTTTTTATCTGCTGTCAATCCTCTTCTGTCAGCTTCAGAATATGCAGTATATCGTACATAATGCCGTTAAACAGCTTTAAATTCTCTTTGGCTATAATTTCCTCGAGCAATTCCACGCTGTCCAAATCATTGCGTATATAGCGATATGAGCAATCTGTTACCGCATTCTCAAGTCTTGCCTGCATATGATAGAAATATTTAATCACGCTTATACTTTCGTTTTTCCTCATTACTGCATACCTGCCATTGGTATTTTCTTCAATATCCACATTATAAACCAATACAAAGTATCTACAGCTTCAAGTGCTATAAACATTGTTAGTATTACTTTAAATACAAACGGATTAAAGAAGAATTTCACAAGACCTGCGCCGTTAGATACCATAAGATTGATAACATCATTAACAGCATTTATATCTTCAAATAAAGGCAGATTTATCCAACCCAGCAATGTATCAAATACAAAATAAAACAAATCCATAAACCATACTAATATCATCCGTCATTCTCCTGTCTGTTTTTCAAAACCTCATTAAATTTATTTACACTGTAATTAATAAACGTAATCAGCAGTATTGCGCTTGACATAGTGCGGATCATATTGAACACCCATTTTATAGAGCTATGCGCATTTATCATATCGTCAAAATTAAACGTTGTACTGCGCAAAATAACGTAATTGCCCCAAGGAAGAGTGATTTGCGGTATTGTAATAACTCCGCTTCCCTCACCGCTAAACACCGTGACAAACGACTGTATAAGCGTTGTTATAATCGTGACCGACTGATAAAGAAATCCGAAATGCTCAACAAACCAATTTTGCATTTTTTCAATATATTCATCAAGATAACCGTCAGGCACAATGAATAAGTTTTTAAACCATTCAACAACACTATCCCACCACAGATTAATATCATTTACAATGCCGTTTACTTTATTGGAAATCTTATTCCAAAAATCCGTAAAAAATCCGCTTATTCTATCACCGATAGCCGTAAACCAATCACCGATTTTTCCGAACCAGCTATTCAGATTATTTCTTAAATTCAGAAATCTTTGCTTGATATTATCCCCCAGTTCTGTAAACCAAGAGCCAATATTTTCGAACCACCCTTTCAGGCTGTTTGTCATATTGGTAAAAAAACCGCTCAAACTTTTTGTAAGGTTCGTAAACAATCCGCTGATTTTATTGCCCAAATCCGTAACAAACTTACCGATGGCGGACGGCAGTTCACCAATTTTGGTAAAAATATTCTTGATATACTCAATAATCGAAGAAAGACCGCTTAATGTTTTCTGTGCAATTCCGCTTTCGGGACTTTCAACCGAAGCCGAAATATTTCTTACTTCAACACCGAGATTAACACCGGGCAGTTCTGCCGCAGAAAACGAATACTTAAAATTTGAAAGCGTAATAACAACGTCAATTTCGCCGTTATACGAAAAAGGTGCAGTATTTTCAATATGAAACGTATTACTTGAATTTGCTTCGCTTGAATACGAATAATCATAACTGAAATCACCTTCCGTGAATTCTGTATCACGGTTTACTGCTCCGCTGTTTTTAAAGAACGTCTTTCCCCTTGCGCCCGAATTTGTTTTTGCATAGGCATCTACCAAGAAATCAAAGCCGAGATAACGGCCACGAGCCATAACAAAATCAAAGCCCATAACGTCAGCTTTTTTTATATCGTATTTATATGTAAATGACAAGACAATTTCCTTCAGCGTTGACTGTTTATACTTTGACGTATCATAGACGAAATAACCGTTTTCCGTAAATTCAAGGTTCTGCACATAAACCGGTGCTGTACTTGATTTAACTGTTACGGCACACGCAATATTGGAATCCGCAGTTCCGTAAGCAAAAGCCGTTACAGGACTGAGCAGAAAACAAAAGCAAAGAAGCAGAGATACATAATATTTAATTTTTTTCATACTTACCTTAAAAGGAAGGCAGGAGGGCGAGCCCCCGACTTTCGGGGGCGCCCCCCTGCCCAGCCTGTACTATCCTTTCATCATTCTAATAACAAACGTCGCAAGCATAATTATCAATATTAAAATACAACCAGCATCAAAGTGGCTTTGCGTTAGCTGATTTGTTACTGCAATATCGGGATGAATACTATATGCCTGTGTTTCCGTTTCGGCATTTGTATACACGAATTCATAATGATTTATATTTATACGTCCGTTTACATTATTTATACTGACACGGGCATTTTGACTGTTACGTGAACCATTACCGCCGATAATGTTATAACAAATACTGCCTGCAGGCAGTGTAAAGTTATATGCGCCGTTAACTGCAATCGGTTCTTTACTGAAATACACTTTAACAGTCGGGCTATTATACGTATTTGTTGTATCAATATATGTAACAGTCTGTGCAACATAATACGGATATTCTTTATAATTGCTCAAAACAAGCTGTTTTACATATTCCCTGTTAATTTCAGACCACATCAGAAAAACTTCTCCTTTCCCTTAAACGCTTTTATCAGCATACCTGTAAGGATAGAAAGCAATGCGATAATCATTGCATATTTACCGCCAACAGCAAAGAAGCTGACAATAACATCCAAAAAATCAGGGTCAAAATCTATTACATTTATTGCAAGAAGAAACAAGCTACTTTTTAAACTGAACATCTTTTACAACCTCACTTTCGTAAATATTATCAATTCTTTTTCTGCCTTTCCATTCTTGGTTATATCTCTTCATTTTCGTATAGGTATCGTACTGCGCATACATATCCGGGCTATGCGTCCAGATAAAGCGACCTTTAACGTCTGCTTTAATCTTTCCGTTTTCTTCGACAACGGTCTCCCCTTTTATCCATTTATTGAACTGAATAAAGCCGAAATAATTTGAGCAGAGTATAATATCGTGTATCTGCTCCCGAAGCGGTTTTGCCATACGCATAAACACTTGTGAAGTGCCTACAATATGTTTTCTTTGTTTTCTCTGCTGTGAAATTTCCACCATAACTTCAATATCAATATTTTTACTTTCAAGACTATTCAGTTCAAGATGTATTTCATCAATGAGAAACACAACACCGTATTCGTTATTTTCAACCCATTTGAGCATATCAAGACCCGTATATTCAATACAGATATGTTCGAAATCTTCATCAAAACCGTGTTTCAATATCCAATCCGTATCAATAACTTCGCCAGTGCGAAGATATACAAGCTGATATGCTTTTATTTTATCGTTATACCGCAGTTCCGTATTGAAAGGCAAATCCCTTATTGAAACATTAGAAACAACAATACAGTGCGGATATTCCTTAGCTATTTTAAGTACATACTGCACAGCGGAAAGCGTTTTACCCTCTCCCTGTGCACCGCAGAACACACAAGTACCGAATGTACGGAAATGATAAGGATGTTCTCTATAATCATTTATCTTGAACTTCATCCAGTCTATTATATCAGCTATATTAAAGCTGTTTTTCATTGCGCTTTTAAACATAAACCATTTACCACAAGAAAAGGGGTGCACAAAGCACCCCAGCAACATTAAAGGGACAGTTTGCCCTTTCTGAATACTTTCATAAGCATTGAAACAAGCTTGCGTGCTCCCCACCAAGCAAGGAACAGTCCGGCACATGCCGTAATACCCGCACCGATAATAGCCACAATATTTGTGATATTAAGTACAGCCGTTAATTTGCCCATAAGCGTTTGCGCCGCTTGAACAGCTTCATCAACAGCAGGGTCAGCACAGAATGCTGTTGACGCAGGGGCAAGAACAGCGCCCGCAGTACCTACTGCGCAAGCAATCTTCCCTTTTGTGCTTACAAAAAAATCCTTAACTTTGTTTGTTTTCGTTGAGGTTTTCCTCCTTTCTTTTTATATGTTTATTTTTATTAGCAGACCGTTTAAACAGTCTGTTAACATCAATCATTGCACGGACCATTCCGTATACTGCAAATACAATCAACACGATTGTAAAAAAAGTTGCCATTCCTGTACTCATAATAATTTACTCCCTATATCATTTTAATTAATTCGCAAGAACATAATAGGCATATTTGCCTTTTTTTCTGATTTCAAGTGATACAGTATCGCCGAAAACAGTAGATTCAAAAGCCTTATACTGTTCATTATCAATAGATACATTTGATACTTCTTCGCCGTCAAACACTGTAATATTATTTCCGACTACATGTTTACCGTTTTTATCGGTAAAGTCATAATGATTTCTTTTGATATAATAAGCTGTAATCATTCAGTTTTCCCCCTTTCACATGTAGTAAATTTTTTGTAATAAAAGCGTTGATTATGGTCTTCAACAAAGGTTTTTACAACATTTATCCGACCTGTACAAACGCTACTATAACCATTAGCAAATGCCCATTTATACACATCTGTATAGCGTACTATGGTCTTATAACTTTCGATATATCCCAATATCTTGCTTAACTGCAAGTCTTTAGGTTCATTTATTAACTTTTCTTTTGCAGAGCCTGCGAGTGTACCAACAAAATCAACAGTATCATATGTATACTTACCTGCACCGCTGTGCTTACCCCAATGGAGCATATACTCTGCATACTGCACAAAGCTACTATCAAGAAAATCTATCAAGTGTGCTTCAATGTTCAATTCTTCGGCAACAGCTTTGATATACCGAGGATTTGGAAAACGCACTATAAAATGATAATGGTCTTTTTTTAAATCCCCCGCTTGATGTATCACTTCCCCTGTTTCCTTATCGAGTTTATCCTCTGTATAAGTATCTTTATCGTGAAGAATTCCAAGGGATGAATACTGATAGCTTGTTAATTTCAGGTACGCAAGGCTATGGTCTGTATTTTCGGGATAGAGCAACAAGACAAAATCTCTTGCCCTATCTTTTTCTCTGACCTTATTTCGCTTCTTGCGTGCTGGCATTGATTTTATTAATATATTTCACGCAACGATGATACATATATTTTGAATATGAAGTATCGTCACAATGTTCTTTTTCAAATTCAATATTATTAAAAAAATGCCATTTTAAAATATTTAATAATAAATCAATTTCCATTAAATCTTCTTTATTAAATTCCATAACAATTACCTACCTTAATCAATTTTACTTGTAGACCATTCGGTCTATATTTATTATAGACCATATGGTCTGTTTTGTCAAGACCATATGGTCTAATTTGATAAAATAATTTTTAGAGGTGATTTATAATGAAAACGAGATTAAGAGATTTAAGAGAAGATAACGATTTAACACAAGAACAAGCCGCAATAATCGGATGTATTAGTAAAAAATCATATGAAAGATATGAAAACGGTGTTAGAGATATACCGCTTGAAATAATAATAAAATATGCTGAATTTTATAATACATCAATAGACTACATAGCATTATTAACTAATGCCAACAAACCATATCCAAAAAAAATATAGGAGTGAACAAAATGAAAGAATGCGATAAAATAAACAAATTATTACTTTATATTGAAGATAATTATTATAAATTATCATTTACAAGATTAATGATATATGCAAATAACAACAATTTAATTGATACACTAAAAAAATACGATAAATTATTCATAAAAGCATTTGAAGATATGTATATAGAAAAAGACACAGAAAGATGGTCAAAAGAACAAGAAGAATGGGAAGATAAAATTTTAGAAACCTTTAACTAAAGTAAATATATTTTTTTTTTGCACAATAGCACAATCAGAAAAATTTGATTGTGCAGATTTTTCGCTTGTTTTTTAGCTTATTTATGCGGAATTTTGAGAGCATGCACAATGGCACAATCAATGCGAATAGTCGTAGTACACCCCGAAGGGCTAAAGCCCAGCGGGGCTATTCGCATTGATTTCAAACAACAACAAAAAAGAGCATTGAAATATTGAAAACTCTGCGAGTTTCCAACATTCCAACACTCACGAATCGACCCCCGAAGCTACACGAAAACTTTTCACTTGCATTCAAAATTCTTAACGCTATTTGCCATTGAAAACCCTGATGGGTTTACAACAGCAAAAGCCAAATTTTGAACACAGCGCAAAAGCGTTTTCTTTCCGCTTCTCCCCCTTGTCGCAGGGTGTACACGATATGAAACTAATAATTATAAAAAAGGCGCTACCGTGGGAAACAGTAACACCTTTAAAGCTATGTACTTTTATAAGACACTATTTATTTTGTATAATTGTATCAAGTTTTTTATCTGCTGTCAACTCCCTACAAGCCCCTATTTGCTTCTATATATCGCAGGTAATCAACAACACATATTTGTTAAATTATTCAAAACAAAAAACAGATTAAAGCAATCAGACATATAAAATCATCAGTCATTATCAACACTATTGAATTTCAAAATCTGTTGTATATCGGCTCTTATGTCCTTAAAGCACTGTAAACGCTCTTTTGCTATAATTTCCTCTAACAAATCCAAGCTATCCAATTCCCACCGTCATAGCGGTATGAACAGTCTTTCACAGCTTCTTCAAGCCGTTCTTCTGCACAATAAAAATACTGCATTAAGCTGATATTTTCTTTTTTCTTCAAGATTTAATCACCTACCAAATCATCAAAAGCATTAATTATAGCAATAAAATCACCATTAATGGACTTTAAGAAAAACAGAAAATTTAAGGAAAATGACTCGAAATCATCCTCTGCAAAATCCCACAAATAACCATCAACAGAGCATAAAAATTTATACTTTGAATATAAATTTTCAAAATCATTTTTTAATGAATCAATCGCACATTTTTTTACTGTGTTATTCTTTTTAGACATACTTCACTATCCTTTCAAATAAATCAATTAAACACTTGAAATATGCCCCTATTTGCCGTATAATAGATTTACAGCATTAGGGACCCACTCCCTTGTGTTTGTTGTTAAAGGCATTGTGTGGCTTTTTGTCGGGTTACACAATGTCTTTTTATTTGTCAATTTCCGACTTTACCAAATTAACACCCTTAATAATAACATCTGTTCTTGTTAAATTTAATTTATCAGAACATTCCTTTATCAATTCTGACTCATTTTTTGATATTCTGATATTCAGATTAATATTTCTTGGGTTTTCTTTTGGTGGTCTGCCTGTTCGTGGGCTCATTAAAACACCTCACTTTCTGCCCTTGCAATAATATAATAATTATTGCAAGGGCAGAAAGTCAATAGGTAAAATAAAAAACTGTAAATTTTTTCAAATCTACAGTCAATCAAATATTCACAACTTTTCCAGATATCTGGAAAATCATCTTCACCTGACAAAGAATTTATAGTTTTATAATTTGACGAAAAATCCTATATACATAGAAATTAAAAACTTTTGATATGAATATTTTATTCTTCTGTCAAAGCCCTGAAGGCATCGCGGATTGTTCTTACAGGCACAATATCTGCATTTACTTTAAGTTCTTTCGATAAGCCCTTATAATTATGAAACGGAATAATACACCTTTCAAAACCAAGCCTGCAGGCTTCATTCACACGCTGTTCGCAGTTGCTGACTGCACGGATTTCTCCCGCAAGCCCGATTTCTCCGAAAGCGATAACCTTTTCATTTACAGGCATATCCTTGAGTGATGAAACAAGCGCCATGGCAACAGTTAAATCCGCAGAAGGCTCGTCCAGCCTTAAACCGCCGACAACATTAATATAGGTATCCATATTATTAAAGTAATACCCTGCCCTTTTTTCAAGCACAGCCAATATCATAGCCATTCTGTTATAATCAAAACCCGTGCTCATTCTTCTTGGTGTGCCGAAGCCGGTTGCGGTTACAAGCCCCTGTACTTCGGCAAGAATAGGTCTTGAACCCTCCATAACACAGGCTACGCAGGTGCCGCTTGTGTTTTTCGGTCGGCCCGAAAGCATAAGAAGCGACGGATTTTCAACTTCCTGCAGCCCGTTCTGCAGCATTTCAAATACACCTATTTCGTTTGTAGAACCGAAACGGTTTTTTACACCCCTTAAAATTCTGTAGGAATAGTTGCGTTCCCCTTCAAAATAAAGAACCGTATCCACAATATGTTCCAGTACCTTTGGTCCGGCTATAGCGCCGTCCTTATTTACATGACCGACAATAAAAATAGGAATACCGAAGGATTTGGCGGTGTGCATAAAAATATTTGTGCATTCTCTTACCTGTGTTACAGAACCCGCCGAAGAGGAACATTCATCATAAATCATAGTCTGAATAGAATCAATAATCACAACATCCGGCTTTTCTGTTCTGATTGTTTCAATAATTGCGCCAACATCTGTCTGCGCAAGAACAGCTAGATTTTCCGTATACACACCAAGTCTGTTTGCACGCAGCTTAATCTGGCTGGCGGATTCTTCACCGCTGACATAAAGAACATATTTATTTTTCCCAAGATATTCACAAATTTGAAGCAGAATCGTTGATTTTCCGATGCCGGGATCGCCGCTGATTAAAACAAGACTGCCAAGCACAATTCCGCCGCCGAGAACACGGTCAAATTCATGAATGCCGGTGGATATTCTTTTTTCTACATCCCCTGTAATATCATGCAGTCTCATAACCTTCTGAACGGAAGAAAGCGGCTTTCTTGCAAAGCCTCCCTTTCCTGATGAAGCGGATGAAATTTCCTCATTCATTGTATTCCACTGCCCACATTCAGGGCATTTTCCATACCATTTTCCGCTTTCAAAGCCGCATTCACTGCACACATAAACTGATTTTGATTTAGCCATAATTTGTTATTCCTTATTCATATAAGTATTTATACCCATTGTAATTGTATAAGCCAACTGTTTCTGATAGTCATCTGTTTTCAATTTATTATTTTCTTCATAATTGCTCATAAAGCCGCATTCAACCATCACAGACGGCACTTTTGCTTTATACAATATGTAATAATTACTGTCCGAAACTTTATTTAATCTTTGATTTTCAGGCTGCAGAAACAGCTTGCTGATACTCAGAATACTGTTGGCAAGAAATTCGCTGGAAAGCTCATTCGGTGTATACCACACCTGCATTCCCCATTCTGATGTGTCTGCAAAATGATTCTGATGTATAGATACAAGAATTGCATTGTTGATTTCATTTACAAAATCCAGTCTGTTATATAAATCAGATCGGTTTTTATTGGAGCCTGCCGGATAATATTCTGTATCTTCATTTCGGATCGTATAACAGTTTACACCGCAGAACATAAGAAAATCATACAAATTCAGAACAATTCCGAGATTTATATCCTTTTCAAGCGTACCGTCTGCCGCAACTGTGCCGGCATCTTTTCCGCCGTGCCCGGCATCCAGCACAATGCTGTAAGCGCTTTTTATGTAATTGGAATGAACAGCATTCGTTTTTTCAAACAATGCATTGATGCCGAAGCAAGAAATTAAAGTGAAAACAAAAACCAAAATAATTATCAGTGTTCTTTTCATAAAATCACCAATAATACTTATGTTTCATTATATAATATATTGCATATTATCGCAATAAAATATTGCAAAATTATTTGCATAGGGATATAATTGTGTTCATACATATTAAACTTATAAATCTATTTTGCAGGTGATATTATGAAAGCTGTTATTCTTGATTCTTATACCACAAATCCGGGCGATTTAAGCTGGAATTTTTTAAATAAATACGCTGATGAAGTGATTATTTATGAAAGAACTGCGGCTGAGGATATTATCCCGCGTGCCAAAGGCGCACAGATTCTGATTATAAATAAAACCGTTTTGGGAAGAAATGAACTTGAAGCACTGGCACCCGAATTAAAATATATCGGTCTGCAGTCTACAGGTTACAATGTGGTTGATTTGAAAACGGCATCCGAAAACGGAATTACAGTATGCAATATTCCTGCCTATTCTACAAATGCAGTGGCACAGCAGGTTTTTGCATTTATTCTGCATTTTGCAAACAGAATTGATTTGCACTCACAATCCGTGCATAACGGTGACTGGTGCTCCTGTCCCGATTTCTGTTATTGGAAAGCGCCGCTTTCCGAACTCAGCGGAAAAGTGCTGGGCATAATCGGTTTTGGCTCTATCGGCTCAAAAACCGCACAAATCGGAGAAGCATTCGGAATGAAAATACTTGTGCATTCCAGAACAAAAAAAGATTTAAGTAAATTCAAAAATGCTGAAAATACGGATTTGGATACACTGTTTTCAACCGCAGATTATATAACCTGCCACTGCCCTCTTACCGAAGAAACAACCGGACTTATAAATGATGAAAATATTTCAAAAATGAAGAAAACGGCAGTGCTGATAAATACATCAAGAGGTCCTGTTGTTGATGAAAACGCACTTGCGATGGCACTCAACAGCGGTAGAATCGGCGGTGCGGCTGTGGATGTACTGAGTACCGAGCCTGCAAAATGCAGCAATCCTTTGCTTTCGGCAAAAAACTGTGTAATTACGCCGCATATTGCATGGGCCGCCAAGGAAACCCGTGCAAGGCTTATAGGCATTCTTGAAGAAAATCTGAAATGCTATCTTGCCGGAAATCCACAAAATAAAGTGAATTAAATATTGACATTTTTATTAATTTAATGTATTATATTGATTGTTCCGCTGGTGTGGCGAAATCGGCAGACGCAAGGGACTTAAAATCCCTCGGTAGCAATACCGTACCGGTTCAAGTCCGGTCACCAGCACCACGGGATACCCACCTTTTGGGTATCCCTGTTTTAAATTGAATATGCCGGTGTGATGGAATTGGCAGACGTGCCGGACTCAAAATCCGGTCCTGGCAACAGGGTGCGGGTTCGACCCCCGCCACCGGCACCATTTTTTCAGAACTCGAACATAACTTGTTTGAGTTTATTATTTTTTTAGGGTGGTTTTATGAAAAAATATTTGAATATTCTTTTATCTGTTTTTTTATCTTTCCTTATATTGCCACAGGCTTTGCCTGCCGTTTCTCTGGCTCAAAATGCGGCTGAAAATAACAGCACCGTACAGGAAACTGTTTTGGACAACAATGAAAACACGCTGAATCAGGATTCGGATACCGTACATATGCCTGAAACTTCTTCTGATTCACAAATAACGGAATATGATAAAAATGAGAAAACCGTTTCAGACAACAATAATAAAATCAATCCGGAAATTTTTGCCGACTATAATGAATTATACGGAATAGAGAAAAAAACACAGCCGCAGATTGTTTTAAATTCAAAAGCAGAAAGAAGCGCCGGCACACAGTATTTAAAATATTTGGCAGTTTTTATTGAATTCAGCGACAGCGATGAAAATATTGTGCATCACCTTGACGATGCACAGTGCGTTTCAAATGCCGAAACAATTTTCAACAGTGACGAGCTTTTTGAAATGGAATCAGTTAACGGAAAAATCAATGTTCCCTCTTTCAAAAAATACTATGAAATGCAAAGCTACGGCAAGCTTTCCATGACTGCCGATATTTTTCCTAAGGAAAACGGCAAAGTTGCTTCTTACAGAGACCCTCACCCGATGGCTTATTATTTGAAATACAGCGAAAACAACACAATTGGTTATAAAAATTCAAATGAATCTCTGGAAAGAGAACGTGAACTTATAAACAATGCTGTGGATTATGTAGCAGACCAGATTGCCGCAAGCGGCATTACAGCAGATGAAATCGACAGCGGAAATGACGGATTTGTTGACGCAATTTCATTTTTTGTTGAGGGCACTGATGCTTTTTCCGCTTCAATCGGCTGGGGTGATTTATTATGGTCTCACAAAATGGACAATATCGGTGTAAACACAAAGATACTCGGAAAAGAAGTTTCAGCGTACAATCTTGTTTATTCCTATGATTATGCAGATGTTGCTGGCGTATTTTCCTTTAACCGCGGCGGCTACGGCACCATCATTCATGAATTCGGGCATACACTGGGTTATATGGATTTATACCGCACGGGTGCATCACAGAATATGCCTGTTGGCTTCTATGACATTATGGGCAATTCCATAGGTTCTAATCCTCAGAACTTTCTTGCTTACTATATAAGTGAATACAACAGAGCCACAAACTGGCACAATCCGTTGCCTGTTATATCAAAAAGCACACAAAGCATTACGCTGACAAAGCCTGAATTTACCGACCCAAACGAAAAGCGGGCCGTAAAAATTCAGACAGATAAAGCAAGCAAAGAATATTTTGTAATCGAATACCATGAAAAGCAAAATACTTACAGTTCCCATTCTGCCGATGAAAGCGGAATTATCGTTTACCGTGTAAATGAAAACAATAAATATTCCGGCAATAAAGACGGCGGAGATCACGGCGAAAAGGATCATACATTTGTATTCAGACCGAATGAAACTGCTTTAGGTGCGGGACTCGGTAATTTAAGTCAGGCAACACTGAATCTTAATCGCCCTTCCCTTGGTAAAGACATTGATTTTTCAAACAGTGCATTTGATAATAAAACCGTTTATTATTCTGACGGTTCAAATTCCGGAATTATAATAAATGTTACGGCACAGACAGATAATTCTGTTACTTTCAACATAAGTATTCCTGCACCTGAGGGAAGCGGCACACAGGCTGACCCATACCTGATTTCAGATACAGACACCTTTATTTATTTTCTTCAGCGCAACACTGCAAACAAATATTATAAATTGGTAAATAACATTGATTTTTCAGGTGTAACGGATTATCCTAAAATGCAGTTCCAGGGTTTTCTTGACGGAAACGGAAAAACCATTTCAAACATAAATTCATCCTGCGGTGTTTTTGATGAAACAGGAAACTTCAACGGAAAATCTTCTGTAGAAAATCTGATTGTTGAGAATATAAATGCAAACGGAAACGGCGCATATCTTGGCGGATTTGTATCCAATGCCTATAACTGCACTTTAAAAAACATTCACATAAAATCAGGTAAGGTTATCAATACCGAAGATACAATGAATGATCTTTCCTCAACCGGCGGTTTTGCCGGAAACGTTTCAAATTCCGTCATTATTGAAAACTGTTCTTCGGCTGCCGATGTAAATTCTCCTAAAAATGCAGGCGGGTTCATCGGCATTAATATGAATGCCGTAATCAGAAACTGTTATGCAAACGGCATTACAACAGGAAATAAAAACATCGGCGGTTTTATCGGTCTTCAATGCATTATGGATAACAGCTACAATATTCCGCAGAATACATACTTTTTTGTAAAATCCGGTTTGCGCAGCGCAGTCGGCGGTTATGCTGCTTTTCACAATCTTACTGCGCTTCCTGCCAATTCTCTTGACAAAGGTATTTCTGCATTAACCGATGAAATACGCCTTGATAAAGAAAGTATAACAATCAGCGAGCTTGAAATTGCAAAGCTTACTGTTTTGAATGCTTCATCAAAAATCACATGGTCTTCAAGCAATCCATATACGGCACGTGTTGATGCAAGCGGAAGAATTGCTCCATTTTCACCCGGAACAACTGTTATTACAGCAACAGATGAAAGCGGGCGTTCCGTTTCCTGCACCGTTACAGTAATTCCGGCACCGCTGCCGTTTTAACGAATAATAATGTAAAAAACGCTTTCATAAATGAAAGCGTTTTTTTGTTATATTTTCGTGTGGTTATACAAATTTACTTTTTATTTTTTCATATATTTCAACAATTTTGAATCTAACTTCAAACTTACTGCCAGAATGAATAAGTTCCATTTCTTCTTCATCAAGCACTTCAGTCATTTCACTTTCCGAAACTGCCGGAAGACAGATTGCCGGAAACATGACGCACCACCAGTTACGCCCTTTTGCTTCGCCGATTTCAATTTTAAGCGCATTGTAAATTCCGCTTGGCAAGGTAATTTCTTCATATTCTCTTGTGTTGAAATATTCCTTATCCACATATGCGTTTACCGAATAATCATATCCGTTTTGCCTTATACATGCTTCAGCCGTGTTTTTAAACAAATCAATATTATTTTCACAGGAATAAATGATTTCATCAAGCGAACTGCACTGTGTAAACACATTCTGCCCTTGTTCAAGAACCGCATCCCGAACCTTCAGCTTCAGCGCCTGATCATTTTCGTTATCGGAATTGGCAAGAATATGCAGTCTGAAAACATCATCAGAAATTCTTTCGCTTGTTTCAATAAAGGGTGTTATATAAGCCGAAATAATCAGCAACAGCAGAAATATAGGTACAAATACTTTTATTGTTTTATTCAAAATAAAAACCTGCCTTTCAACTTGATTGTGGGCAGGTTTAAATTATTTTATTCAATTATTTTACAGCCCTTGCTTACAGGCGTACAAACTAAAATATCTTTGGCGAATTCTTTTAAATCAGCCGCCGCTTTATCTGCATCGGCTTTATTCTGAAAAATTCCGAAAACCGTAGGTCCGCTTCCGCTCATACAAAAACCGCAGGCATGATTGTTCTTTAACACTTCTTTTATATTGATTCTGTTCGGAACCTCTATAAACTGTTCAAACACATTTTCCATTTTCGAACAGATTTCTTCAAGATTTCTGGACTGCATTGCACACAGCATACCAAACTTGTCCGGTGTGTGCGTTTTTCCGAACAAATCAAACTGCTTATACGCATAACCTGTATTCACATCAAAATCAGGCTTAGCAAGCACAATAAAACATTTTCTTAAAGGCTTAACTTTGCTTAAAACATCGCCTATTCCCTGTGCAAGCAAAGTTCCGCCGGTCAGGCAAAACGGAACATCCGCACCGATTGCTGCACCAATTCTGCAAAGCGCATCTGTACCAAGCTCTGTGTTGTAAAGTCTGTCGAGCGCTGTTAATACAGCCGCGCCGTCAGCACTTCCGCCGGCAAGACCTGCAGCGTGAGGAATTCGTTTTACAATATCTATATTGATACCCTTGTTCTTCTTCTGCACAGCCTTAAAAAAGGCTTCTGCGGCCTTGTAGGCAATATTTTTGTTATCTGTAGGAATATCCGGCTTATTACATGTAATGGAAATTGTTTTTGACTTATTCTCCGTTACAGTTACCGTATCATAAACACCCACACTCTGCATAATCATAAACAAATCGTGATAACCGTCATTACGTCGGTTCACAATATCAAGCAGCAGATTTATTTTTGCATAAGCCTTAACCTTTACTTCCATATTACTCCTTCAGTTCATTAATAAATTCGCCGATTTTATTGATAGCAGTTCTGATATTATCAATAGAATAGCAGTATGACACTCGTATATATCCCTCGCCGCAGTCGCCGAAAGCTGTGCCGGGAATAACGGCAACGTGTTTTTCCATAATCAGTCTTTCGCAGAATTCATCACTTGAAAGTCCGGTTGATTTTATACAGGGAAACAGATAAAAGGCGCCTTCAGGCTCAAAGCATTCAAGACCGATTTCTCTGAAAGCATTAACGGCAAATCTGCGGCGCATATCGTAATCGTCACGCATTTTTGCAATATCCGCGTCGCCGTTTCTGAGTGCCTCAACTGCAGCATACTGTGAATTGGTAGGAGCACTCATAATAGCAAACTGATGCAGCTTGGTCATCTGTGAAATAACAGGCGCCGGACCTAATGCATAGCCAAGTCTCCAGCCGGTCATTGAATATGTTTTTGAAAAACCGTTAATGACAATTGTTCTTTCCTGCATACCGTCTACAGAGGCAATGGAACAATGCCCCTCATTTCCGTAAGTAAGTTCGCTGTATATTTCATCAGAAATAACAAACAGATTATGTTTGATGATAACCTTTGCAATTTCTTCAAGCTCATTTTTTCTCATTACCGCACCCGTGGGGTTATTGGGATACGGCAGAACAAGCAGTTTTGTTTTATCGGTTATTGCATTTTCCAGTGTTTCGGCATCCAATTTAAAATTGTTTTCAGCCTTTGTTACAAGCGCACACGGAATACCGGAACAAGTCTGCACAATCGGCTTATAACAGACAAAAGAGGGTTCCGGAACAAGAACTTCATCTCCCGCCGCAATCAATGTTCGGATTGCCATATCAATGCCCTCCGAACCGCCAACGGTTACAAGGACCTCTGAACCGGCATTATAATCAATATGAAACTTTCTGCTGTAATACCTGCATATTTCTTCTCTCAACTCAATCATACCCGCATTTGCCGTATATCTTGTTGCACCTTTATCAAGATAATCAATTGCAGATCTTCTTATATGCCAGGGTGTAAGAAAATCAGGCTCGCCGACGCCAAGTGAAATAACATCATCCATTTCTTCCGCAATTGAAAAAAACTTTCTTATGCCGCTGGGCTTGACGTTTACTATATTTTCATTTAAAAAATTGCTGTAATCAATCACAGGGATACAGTCCCCCTATCATCCTTTGCTTGCTCAGAGAAAATAACACCCTGCTCCTTAAATCTTTTAAGAATAAAATGCGTTGCCGTTGAAACAACACCTTCCAGCGGAGAAAGACGGTGTGCAACAAACATGGCAACCTCCTGAAAAGACTTGTCGGTAACCATAACGGCAAAATCAAAGCCGCCGCTCATAAGATAAATAGATTCAACCTCTTCCAGTCTGGAAATTCTGTTTGCCACATCATCAAAACCATGACCGTATTTCGGCTGCACTTTGATTTCGATAAGTGCTGTAACCGTTTCGTATTCGGCTTTATCTTTATCAATAACAGCTTTATAGCCTTTCAAAACGCCTGTGCTTTCAAGCAGGTTAATTTCCTTTGCTATTTCCTCTTCACTTTTGCCAAGCATAACCGCAATTTCCTTGTTGGATAATCTTGCATTGTTTTCAAGCAGACTAAGTAATTTATTCATAAATATCTCTCCTTATTTAATCTGAAGCATAACAGGTTCCCGCTTCTGATAGATAGCCGCATATTCAAAGCCGCATTTCTTGGCAAGCGCCATCCCCTGTTCTATACCCATACCGAGCTTGGTATGGTAATGACTGTCAGAACCGATTGTAATATATTCACCGCCAAGTTCTTTGAAAAGTCTTACAATACTTTCGGGCGGCAAGGTTTCATTTAGCTCTAAAAACAGCCCTGATGTGTTAATTTCCAGCGCTTTACCGTTTTGAGAAAGCGTTTTCAGTATTTGTTCTATTATATCTGAAAAACGCGATAAATCAACATCTATTTTTGAATTGCCCTTAATATATCTTAAAGGATATGTTAAATGGGCAAGGGAATCAAATTGATTCCACAGGCAAAGCTGATAAACCGTTTCGAAGTATTTTTCAAGCAAAGCGTAAATATCATAATTGCTGTAATCAAGAAAATAAAAATCTTCCATATTTTCAAGATTATGAATTGAACCGAGAATAAAATCATATTTAAATTTATTTAAAATATGTTCAGACCGTTCCCTGTTATATATTGCCTGTCCAAGTTCCAGCCCCTGAAGCACAAGAAGCTGTCCTTCAAAAAATCTTTTTGCCTTGTAGGTTTCAAAAAACTGATTTGTGCAAAAGGCTCTGAAATCAAGATTTTTTGAATCAATTTCACAATGGTCCGTTATGGCAATAACATTCAGCCCTTTATCAACAGCGCTTTCACACAGCAGCATGCAGGAATGGTTTCCGTCAAACGAATGGTCCGAATGCGTATGCATATCTGTCAGATTGGAAAAACTCATAATGATTACCTTTAACAATTATTTCTTTTCATTATTTTATCACATTATATATAAAATTCAAATATTATTATAGTTTTTATTGAAAAAAGTTTTTAGCTTTGTTATAATCATTTTAATATTTAGGAGGTTTTATATATGAGAGCAGTTATTACGGTTATAGGTAAAGATATGGTTGGCATCCTTGCAAAAGTTTCATCTGTATGTGCAGATAATAAAGTGAATATTATAGAAGTAACACAATCTATTCTTCAGGATATGTTTTGTATGATAATGATGGCTGATATTTCAGAATGCTCTGTGCCTTTTGCAGAATTTTCGGATATGCTTTCCGAATACGGAAAAGAAAGCAGTCTTTCAATTCATGTAATGAATGAAGATATTTTTAATTCCATGCACAGAATATAGGAGAACTGTTTATGATTAATACATTTGATATTCTTGAAACCATAAAAATGATTCAGGATGAATGCCTTGATATCAGAACAACCACAATGGGTATTTCCCTGCTTGACTGCGCTGATTCAAACATAGATAAATCCTGTGAAAAGATTTATGAAAAAATCTGCCGCAAAGCGGAAAAACTTGTTGCTACAGGCGAAGAAATTGAAAAACAGTATGGAATTCCGATTATTAACAAACGTGTTTCCGTTACTCCAATTGCCTTGCTTGCCGGTGTCAGCGGCGGCGATCCCGTAAAATACGCACTTACGCTTGAAAAAGCGGCAAATACAATCGGTGTTAATTTTATCGGCGGTTATTCGGCTTTGGTGCAGAAAGGATTTTCTGCCGGTGATTTGGAACTGATTCATTCCATTCCCGAAGCACTTGCCCGCACAGAGCATCTTTGCTCTTCCGTTAATATCGGTTCCACAAAAGCCGGTATTAATATGGATGCAGTAAAAATAATGGGACAAAAGGTGAAAGAGGCTGCCGAGCTTACAAAAGACAGAGAATGTATTGCAGCAGGCAAACTGGTTGTATTCTGCAATGCACCTGAAGACAATCCCTTTATGGCAGGTGCTTTTCATGGTGTTTCCGAACCTGACTGCGTAATTAATGTAGGCGTTTCGGGTCCGGGTGTTGTAAGAGCGGCTATATCAAAATATCCTGACTACAGCATAAATGAAATTGCAGAACTTATAAAGAAAACTGCATTTAAAATTACAAGAATGGGTCAGCTTGTAGGTGTTGAAGCATCAAAAAGGCTGAATGTTCCGTTTGGAATTGTAGATTTATCACTTGCCCCAACCCCCGCTGTCGGTGACTCAGTTGCACATATACTTGAGGAAATCGGGCTTGAACAGTGCGGCGGTGCAGGAACAACTGCATGCCTTGCTATGCTGAACGATGCTGTTAAAAAAGGCGGTGTTATGGCGTCTTCAAGCGTCGGCGGACTTTCGGGTGCTTTTATTCCTGTTTCTGAAGATGCAGGCATGATTCATGCGGCAAGAAGCGGCGCATTAACAATTGAAAAACTTGAAGCAATGACCGCTGTATGTTCTGTTGGACTGGATATGATTGTGATTCCCGGTGATACAAGCGCCGAAGTTATCAGCGGAATTATTGCAGACG
>CAOKRT010000012.1 GCA_948471205.1 uncultured Oscillospiraceae bacterium
CCTCTGTTTCTGAATTTATTTCCATTATTGCTTCCGATATTCAGCGTTCTGATGAAGAAAGCGATATGTTTGAAACAAATAATCGGGTTTAAGACAGCAAATGTTTGATATTATTTTTACTTTTTCTTTACCTGTGAAATCTTTTCATTGCAAATTATTTATTGTAAAATAGTATACGGTGATATTTATGAAAAAAATACTGATTGTTGATGATGATGTGAGTATAGGAAACTTGCTTGAAGAAACACTTTCGGCAGACGGCTATCAGATTAACCGTGCCTATTCCGGAACAGAAGCGGTTATGCTGCTTGATAATGCTGTTTTTGATTTGGTGCTTTTGGACCTTATGCTGCCGGGATTAAGCGGGGAAGAGGTTTTGCCTTTAATAAAGGACATGCCTGTTATCGTTATCAGTGCAAAAGCAGAGGTTCAAAACAAAGTCAGCTTGCTTCTCGGCGGCGCAGCCGATTATATTACAAAGCCGTTTAATATTGCAGAGCTTAAAGCAAGAATTTCTGTTCAGCTCAGAAAATCTGAGGTACAGCATTGGGAAAAAGAACTGATATTTCATGAAATAAGGCTTGACACAAAATCACATATTGTAACGGTAAATGAAAATGATGTGAAGCTTACAAGAACGGAATATGCAATCCTGAAGCTGCTGATGAAAAATCCAGGACAGGTAATAGCCAAGTCTGTTTTACTTGACAGAATCAGCGATGATACGCCCGACTGCACAGAAAGCTCATTGAAAATTCATATAAGCAATCTGCGGAAAAAACTGCGTGAAAAAAACGGCAAAGATTATATAGAAGCAGTATGGGGAATCGGTTTTAAAATGAGACAGTCAGATTAAATTTACAGATTCTTTACGGTTGCCTTAACCGATTTCTTAACCGGGTTGGTTTATAATGAAGCAAATCGACTGGAGGTATTACTTATGGAATATGTTTTAAAAACAGATGCCCTGTGCAAAAATTACAGGCATTTCAAGGCATTGAGCGGGCTTTCCATGCATGTTCCCAAAGGGGCAATTTACGGCTTTGTTGGGAAAAACGGTGCAGGCAAAACAACACTTATACGTTTGATATGCGGGCTACAGAATGCTTCGTTAGGCAGTTACACGCTTTACGGTGTGGAAAACACGGATAAGAATATTGCAAAAGTGCGCAGGCGTATGGGCGCTGTTGTGGAAACACCTTCTGTTTATCTTGATATGACAGCAAGAGAAAATATGGAAATGCAGTATCGGATAATCGGGCTTCCCGATTTCAGCGGAATGGATGATATATTAAAACTTGTCGGTCTGCACAACACAGGAAATAAAAAAGCAAAGCATTTTTCGATCGGTATGCGCCAGCGGCTCGGAATTGCCGTTGCCCTTGCAGGAGATCCGGATTTTTTAGTGCTGGATGAACCTGTAAACGGGCTTGATCCGCAGGGAATTATCGAAATAAGAGAACTGATTATTAAACTGAACCGAGAAAG
Organism: uncultured Oscillospiraceae bacterium; assembly: GCA_948471205.1. Lineage (GTDB taxonomy): Bacteria > Bacillota > Clostridia > Oscillospirales > Acutalibacteraceae > Eubacterium_R. The sequence goes on from CAOKRT010000012.1 coordinate 1,489, forward strand.
GCAGATAACCGTTTTGATTTCAAGCCATATTCTTGATGAACTTTCGCGTTTTGCAACACATTACGGTTTTATTGACGAAGGCAGAATTGTTAAAGAAATCAGTGCTGATGAACTGGAATCTGCCTGCAGAAAATGTATGCGCGTTGAGGTGACCAGCACAGCCGTTTTAGCCGGTGTACTGGATGAAATGAAGGTTGATTATAAAATTATATCTGCTTCAAAAGCTGATATTTATGCAAAGTTAAATATAACACAGCTTGCAGGCGCACTGTCTGCTGCAGGATGCGAACTGTTTTCCGTTTCGGAGAGGGACGAAAGCCTTGAAAGCTATTATGTGAATCTTTTAGGAGGCGGAAGAAATGAATAAACTTTTACTGTGTAATTTCAGCCGAATGAAAAAAGATATTGTTTTATGGCTTATTTCTGCTGTTGTTTTTATTATCGGTGTATCGGACGCAGTGGGTTCGTTCTGGCAGAACAGCCTGATTGAAAATGCAGAGCAAAAAGCAACAATCAATAGTATTCTTTTTGATAATTTACCGTTTTTTGCAGTGATAACCGCAATGTTCAGTGCTTTATATATCGGAAAAGAATACGGCTTCGGAACAATAAGAAACAAGCTTGTTGCAGGGCATACAAGGGGACGCATTTATCTGTCAAATTATATTGCAGCAGTTACGGGGTCGCTTATTATTTACTGTTCCATGCTGGCAGGCATACTTTCCGTGGGCATTCCGCTTCTCGGCGGCTGGAAAGGAAGAGCGGGCACTCTGTTTTTGTATATTTTTATCGGTGCTGCTTCCCTAATGGCAACTGCGGCGGTTTTAACCATGTTAAGTATGCTTTCGGCAAACAGGGCGGTAACTGCCGTTTTGGCAATTGTACTTGGTTTGGTTCTTATCATTTCGGCAAGCATTATGTACAATTCCCTTGCACAACCGGAAATGACTAGTGATATGGCAATGACGCTTGACGGAATAAAGATGCTGGAACCAAAGCCCAATCCGTTTTATATAGGCGGAACCCGGCGTAGGATATATGAATTTTTACTGCAGTTTCTTCCTGCGGGACAGGGAATTCTGATTGCAAACAATGAAATTACAGTGCCTGTTCTGAATTTGGTTTGTTCATGTATCATTACTGTTTTTTTCAATGTTTGCGGCGTGTTGGTTTTTAGAAAAAAAGATATAAAATAAAGGAGAATTCGGTTTGAATTGGCAGTTTGCATTGTCAGGTGTGCTGGCGCTTATTATAATTGTATTGATTATTAAAATATATCTGCTGAAAAAATCTGCCGGTGAAATCAAAAATGCTTTTACCGAAAGACTTGAAACGGATACAAATACGCTTATTGATATTTCGTCAAGAGACAGGCAGATGCGTGCACTTGCCGGCAGTATAAATACCCAGCTTCGCGTTTTAAGAAATCAGCGTTGGCGCTTTCAGCAGGGAGATGCTGAACTTAAAAATGCCGTTACCAATATTTCGCATGATTTAAGAACTCCGCTGACGGCAATATACGGATATCTGGATTTGCTTGAAATGCAGGAAAAATCAGCCGATGCCGAAAGATACTTGAAAATCATACGGGAACGCTGTGAAATGCTGAACCGGCTTACAGAGGAACTGTTCAGATACTCTGTGGTTATTACAGCAGGCGAACGGCTTAAAACAGAAAACATAATTTTGAATAATGTGCTTGAAGAAAGCGTGGCTGCCTTTTATGCCACGCTTGTTGCGCATAATATTACGCCGGAAATTATTTTGCCTGAAAAAAAGGTTATTTGTATTGCCGATTCTTCTGCCGTATCACGCATATTTTCAAATTTACTGAATAATGCAGTTAAATACAGTGGCGGCGATCTGAAAATTATTCTTAAAGAAAACGGAAGCATTATTTTTGAAAACAAAGCGCCGGGTCTTGATGATGTGCAGGTGGGCAGATTTTTTGACCGTTTTTATACGGTAGAGGCAGCGCATCAGTCTACAGGGTTAGGGCTTGCCATTACACGCACACTGGCAGCGCAGATGGGCGGCAAAGCCGTTGCGCAATATCATAGCGGCAGGCTGAAAATTACGGTTGCACTGCCTGCTGTTAAAAATCATACAGATGAAATTTAAAATGAAAAATATCTCTTTTTATTTTTGTGAAAATATGTTAAAATAAAACTATATAAAATTAAAAAGGGGTAATTTTATGCAGCACGAAATAACATCAAAGCAGCGTCTTCTTGATGCAAACGGCAATATTGCCGAGCCGGGATTTGCGAAAAAACTTTTTTGGCAGTACAGCAGGGATGATATCAAAGCCTCAAAAATGCGTATTAAAGAGTGGGATTATTATTACATAGGCAATCAGGATTATGCGCTGTGTCTTACGCTGGCAGATGCAGGCTATGTAAGCAGCCTTTCTGTTTCTCATCTTGAATTTGGTGAAAACCCGGTGCAGACCAATGATTCGGAACTTGGTTTTTTTCCTTTGGGCAGGCTGAATCTTCCGGCAACAAGCGAAGTGGGAAATGTGCATGCAAAGGTTGGCACACTGGATATGTATTTTGATAATGACGGCAGTGTGCGCCATCTTTACGGTTCTTATGAAAATTACTGCAACAGTAAGAAAACGCTTGTATTTGATATTGTTTTAACTGAATTTCCTGAGGAAAGTATGGTTATAGCAACGCCTTTTGATATGGATAAGCATTTTTACTACAATCAGAAAATTAACTGTATGCGTGCAGACGGATATTTTGAATTTGATGGCAAAAGATATGAATTTAACAGGGAAAACGGTTCGCTGGCAACGCTTGACTGGGGCAGAGGGGTATGGACCTATGACAATACATGGTACTGGGGTTCCGGTCAGATGGTGCTTGAAAGCGGAGATGTTTTCGGATTCAATATCGGCTATGGTTTCGGAAATACTTCCGCGGCAAGCGAAAATATGTTGTTTTATAACGGAAAATCCCATAAGCTGAAGGATATATCTTTTAATATTCCTATGGAAAACGGAGTGTATAAATATATGCAGCCGTGGACCTTTACATCTTCGGACGGCAGATTTGAAATGACATTCAAGCCGGTTATTGACAGGCAAGCGCCTGTTGATCTGAAGCTTATCTGCATGATACCGCACCAGGTTTTCGGATTGATTTCCGGAACGGCTGTGTTGGATGACGGAACGCAGATTATTGTGAAGGACAAACTTGTTTTTGCGGAACGTGTGCATAACAAATGGTAATTTTCGGCGGATTTTCTATTTTCTGTTATTACAGGGCGGATAATATCCGCCCTTTTTTATTTTTTCTTAACTTTTTCATTACCTTGTTTAAATTTTACTGTTGTTTAATACAATTAACGGGTTTAACTTGTGTTCTTAATATGCTACAATACTGGAAGGAGTGATATATGTATGGAAACAATACTTGTTTGTGATGACGATAAAGCAATACTTGATTCAATTGAGATTTATCTGAAACTGGAAGGCTACAAGGTTTTAAAGGCTGAAAACGGATTGGAAGCGCTTGAATTGGTTGAAAAAAATGAAATACACTGTCTTGTGCTTGATATTATGATGCCAAAGCTGGACGGTTTGCAGGCGACTCTCAAAATAAGGGAAAAGCATAATTTTCCGATTATAATGCTTTCCGCCAAATCGGAAGATACGGATAAAATAGCAGGACTTGGCTTCGGCGCAGATGATTATGTTACAAAGCCGTTTAATCCGCTTGAACTGGTTGCAAGGGTAAAATCTCAGATAAGAAGATATATTTCTTTTTCGGGATTTGTAAAAAAGGATTCCCAAATTGTTACCGGCGGGTTGGTGTTGGATACGGCGGCAAAAACAGTTTCTGTGGACGGGGAAAACATCAAACTTACGGCAACGGAATATATGATTCTGGAATATCTGTGCAAAAATATGGGCAGGGTGCTGTCTTCCGGACAAATATATGAAGCGGTCTGGAATGAACCGTCTTTTCGCTCTGAAAAAACAGTAACGGTACATATTAAGAATATTAGAGAAAAAATTGAAATTAATCCTAAGGACCCGAAATATATTAAGGTGGTGTATGGTCTTGGATACAAAGTGGAAAAAATATAAATTCAGCAGTATAAATAAATTTTTAACGGTGCTGCTGTCCTGCTTTTTGGCAGCAGTTATGGCAATCAATATGCTGTCGCTTGTGCATTATTGTGTGTTTTTCGTAAATGAAAGGGATTTTCTGAATCCGGATAAAACGAATTTTTATTCAAATTCGGTATTTGTGGAAAATTTCCATGACGGTATAACGGCAATAGAAAACGCAATAACCGTTTCTGCAAGAGAACAGAAAAAACAGGATTACATTGATGAATTTCTTAAGAATTATAAGAATGAGGGACTGAAAAACAGATTAAGCGATCAGGAAGTTTTAAGTATCGTTTACGGAGAAAATGAAGCTTATTCCGGCGACAATCAATCCCAGAACGGTTATTATGAATCCGGCTTTCTGAAGGACGGCAGGCAGTATTATCAGGGAGACGACGGATATTATTACACCCATTTTATGGTGTATGAAGATCAGTCGCTTGCATTGCCGGATGACAGCAGAGACGGTATAAATTTCGGTCATAATGATTCGCGTGCGGTTGATATGATAAGCCTTTATTACAACAACCATCTTGCTTATTATAACGATTATTATGATAATGTGTATGATAAAAATAAAATTGAAAATATAATCTATTATGCTTCTTTTGGAAAGGAAATTATTACAAATGCTTCTGATAAGGATGCCCTTATAAAAGAGATTGAAAAAGGGACAGGCGATTATATTTATTACCATTCGGGCACAGGTGTTTTTTCTTCAAGTGAAAATCTCAAACATTTTGCAACGATGAATGCTTTTAATGCGGAAAACTATTTTCTGAATTCGCTGAACGATGATTTTGTTGTATATATCAGCATAAATTCCGATTTTACGGCAGAGGACAGCTATCAGTATCTTTATAACGATTATAATAAAGCATGTGAAACAGATATTAATTATACAATTATAAATATGCTTATTTCATCGGTTTTACTGATACTTCTTGCGGTTGTTTCATGCCGTCTTGCAGGACATAAAAACGGCATGGCTTCCATGGCTAAAACAGACAAAATTCCGGCAGATATACAATTTGTATTAATGGCAGCAGCCGTTGGAATAATCGGTACGGGCATAGGTGCTTTGATTTGTGAATACGGTTATATTTTAAGATATCCCAGAAGTCATTTTATCCGCAGTGATATGGTTTTCTATCATTCTGGATGGCTGAATCTGATTGTTTGTATTGGCTTTATTCTGGCATGGCTTATTCTTTTGGGCTTTGTTGCGTCTGTTTCAAGAGCAGTAAAGGCGGATTATCCCGTGTTCAAGAATATGCTGATTGTAAAGATTTTCAAGGCAGTTTATAAAGTGCTTTTGTGGATGTTAAAAGGCATTGGCAAAGGTGCAAAATGCTTTGGGAATATGATTGCGGACTATGCATTTAAACCGAAAAAACTGCACAAAAGGTCTGTACCCGCGGTTGTTTTGTATACGCTGTTTAATATTGTTTCCATATTTATAATATGGAGCATTGGATTGGATGCGTCCGGTGTCGTTGCATTTCTTTGTGCTGTTGTGGTTATTGCGGCAGATGCCTATCTGGTTTACAGGGCGGTTAAATATATGAAATCGCTTGATGATATTATTGATGCAAGCGAAAACGGCAGCCCTTTGCCTTATAATACGACACAGCTTCCGGCAAGCCTTAAAATTCTTGCTGACAGCCTTGAAAAAACAAATGCCCAACTGCAGCAGGCAGTTATTAAAGCAGTTAAGGATGAACGAACCAAAACAGAACTTATAACCAATGTTTCGCATGATTTGAAAACGCCGCTCACTTCTGTTATCAATTATATTGACTTGCTTCAGAAGTGCGATATTGAGGATGAGGATGCAAAAAAATACATGGCGGTTATTGCGGAAAAATCCAACAAACTGAAAAGATTGATTGAAGATTTGATTGAAGCGTCAAAAGTGTCTTCGGGCAATGTTGCCGTGAATAAAACAATGCTTAATCTGAACGAACTTGCGGCACAGGCTGTGGTAGAGGAAACCGCGGATATTGAAAAACACAGTCTGCAGGTTATTTTTGAGGAATCGGAAGATAAGCATATCGTGTATGCGGACGGAACAAAGATTTACCGTGTGTTTGAAAATCTGCTTTCAAATGCAAGAAAATATTCTGCGCCGGGTTCCCGTGTGTATGCAAGGGTATATTCCGATAATGCTTTCGGTTATTTTGAAATAAAGAATATTTCAAGGGAACAGCTTAATATTTCTGCCGAAGAATTAACGGAACGCTTTGTAAGGGGAGACCGCTCCAGAAGTCAGGACGGAAACGGACTTGGATTGTCTATTGCAAAGGAACTCTGCAGACTGAATAACGGTGAACTGATTATTTCCATAGACGGCGATTTGTTTAAGGCAACGGTTAAAATTCCAAAACAGTAATATATATGAAAAGCGGGCATAGCCCGCTTTTTTGATTATGGACATTTACATTATAAGTTCTTTTGTAAAATTTTCGTTGACAAATAAATAACAATCCCTCATAATACGATATAAGGGGGAATTTTTATGAAAAAGAATGGGTACGGGCTTGGTTCAAAAATATGGTTTAACATTATTATTTTTGGATTTATAGGGCAGATAGCATGGGCTGTTGAAAATATGTTTTTCAATACGTTTCTTTATAATTCTGTTTATAACGGCGCATCGCAGTCTGCAGTAAACGGTTCTATTGATGTTATGAGTGCCATAAGCATTATGGTTGCGGCAAGCGCATCCTTTACCGTGCTGGCAACATTTTTAATGGGAACATTAAGCGATAAAATCGGAAAACGCAAGCCTTTTATTTCAATAGGATATATTCTTTGGGGTATTGTAACAGCCGTGTTCGGGGTTATATCCAGAGATAATACGGCAAAACTGTTTCAGCTTACGGATGAGGTTAAGATTTTAACCGTAACTGTGGCAATGGTTATTGTTATGGACTGTATTATGTCGTTTATCGGCTCAACCGGAAACGATGCAGCATTCAATGCATGGGTAACGGATGTTACAAACACAAAAAACCGTGCAACTGTTGAAAGTGTGCTTACCATTCTTCCGCTTGTAGCTACTGCAGGCGTAATGGGGCTTGCAGGTGCTGTGGAATCTATCGGATATGATGTAATTTTTATCGGTCTCGGTGCTGTTGTTTCAATATGCGGCGTACTGGGTCTGTTTACGGTTAAAGATAAAAATGTTCAGGCACAGCCGGGTGAATCCTATTGGAAGGATATTATTTACGGCTTCCGCCCGTCTGTTGTTAAGGAAAATAAAAATCTTTATCTTGCGCTTTCGGCAAACTGCCTGTGTGCAACTGCGTTTCAGGTGTTTTTTCCGTACATATTCATTTATCTCGGCAATGTAATGAATTTCAGCCTTGATAATGTTCTGGCATCGCTTACACCGGCAATTATGGCTGTTGCCGCTGTGGTTGTAATTGTTGCTGTGATTATGATTATATGTGCCGGAAAGCTGATGGATAAGCTTGGAAAAGAAAAATTTATGGTGGTTTCCATTGTGCTTTATTTCCTGGGGCTGTTTGCTGCAGGGTTTGCTGAAAACATAGTGGTATTCTTTATATGCGCCGTTCCGGCACTTCTTGGCTGGGCATTGCTTTCAATTGCCATGAATGCGTCTATACGCGATTTTATGCCGGAGGGAAAAGTGGGCGTATTCCAGGGAATAAGAATTCTGTTTTTTGTACTTATTCCTATGATTGTCGGTCCGTTTATCGGAAATATTGTGTGCCGTTTTTCTCAGATTACTTATACAAATGAATACGGTGTTGTTACATCTGCTCCGGGAAATGTTATGTTTTGGGGCGCGGCGGCAGTGGCGGTTTTAACCCTTATTCCGGTGTTTATTTTAAGAAGAAAAATCGGCAAACCGAAGAAGTAAATGCATTTGCGGGATTAAGCAAAAAAAAGAAATGTTCCTAAAATCTTTTTGTTAAGAATTAACAAAGTTTAATAAATGGAAAAAAGTGCTTGATATTCGGGGACAAACAGTATAAAATATAATACGATAAAATATTGCGGGTCAATATTTTAAATAATCAATATTTTTCGGAGGTAATTCCAATGGTAAAGGTTGCTATTAACGGTTTTGGCCGTATCGGTCGTCTTGCATTCCGCCAGATGTTCGGAGCTGAAGGTTATGAGGTAGTTGCTATCAATGACCTTACAAGCCCAAAGATGCTTGCTCATCTTTTAAAGTATGATTCATCACAGGGTAAGTATGCTCTTGCTGATACAGTTGAAGCTAAGGAAACATCAATTGTTGTAGACGGTAAGGAAATTGAAATTTATGCAAAGGCAGACGCTTCTGAGCTTCCTTGGGGCGAGCTTGGTGTTGACGTTGTTCTTGAATGCACAGGTTTCTATTGCTCAAAGGATAAGGCTTCTGCTCACATTAAGGCAGGTGCCCGCAAGGTTGTTATTTCTGCTCCTGCAGGCAATGATCTTCCAACAGTTGTTTACAATGTAAACCACGAATCACTCACAGCCGAGGATACAGTTATTTCTGCTGCTTCATGCACAACAAACTGTCTTGCTCCTATGGCTAAGGCTCTTAACGATTATGCAGAAGTTCAGAGCGGTATCATGTGCACAATTCACGCTTACACAGGCGATCAGATGACACTTGACGGCCCTCAGAGAAAAGGCGATCTTCGCCGTTCACGTGCTGCTGCTGTTAATATCGTTCCAAACTCAACAGGTGCTGCAAAGGCTATCGGTCTTGTTATTCCGGAACTTAACGGCAAGCTTATCGGCTCTGCTCAGCGTGTTCCTACACCAACAGGTTCAACAACCATTCTTACAGCTGTTGTTAAGGGTGACAATGTAACAGTTGACGGCGTTAATGCTGCTATGAAGGCTGCTGCAAATGAAAGCTTTGGCTACAACACAGATGAAATCGTTTCTTCAGATATCGTTGGTATGCGCTACGGCTCACTCTTCGATGCTACACAGACAATGGTTCTTCCGATTGCTGACGGTCTTTATGAAGTTCAGGTTGTTTCTTGGTATGACAATGAAAACAGCTATACTTCACAGATGGTTCGCACAATCAAGTACTTCTCAGAACTTGGCTAAGCCGAACTGCTGAAAAAGCAATAAAAACATTTCGGAGCGGATTTATCCGCTCCGTTTTTCTGTTGTTTTTTGGTGCGTATGTTCAGAATAAAAACAGCTTTGATAATTCATTTCAGTATATTGTTAAATTTTTCACAAGCTAAATTTTGTTTCTTTTTTCACGCAAAACCGCACATAAAATAAGCGCTTTAAAAATGCACATATTTTATAAATTTTGTGAATGGAATTTATAATGTTTGCTAAATTTTTGTTAAAATATTGACAATCTAATTTTGTCGGGTTATTATTATACTTGATAATATGCGTATTATATATTATATACGCAAATAAATTTATGTGAGGTAAATAAATTATGGCTAAAAAAATAGTTCTTGCAGGCGCATGCCGCACAGCTATCGGCACAATGGGCGGCACTCTCAGCACTACTCCGGCTGCAGAGCTTGGCTCAATCGTTATTAAGGAAGCTCTTAACAGAGCCGGTGTTCCTTCTGATGCAGTAGACCATGTATATATGGGCTGTGTAATTCAGGCAGGTCAGGGTCAGAATGTTGCCCGCCAGGCTTCAATCAAAGCAGGTCTTCCGATTGAAACTCCTGCTGTTACAATCAATGTTGTATGCGGTTCAGGTCTTAACTGTGTAAACATGGCTGCACAGATGATTCAGGCAGGCGATGCTGATATCGTTGTTGCAGGCGGTATGGAAAATATGAGCATGGCTCCGTATGCACTCAAGCAGGCTCGCTACGGTTATAGAATGGGTAATGCTCCTATGGTAGATACAATGGTAAACGATGCACTTTGGGATGCTTTCAATGATTATCATATGGGTATCACAGCAGAGAATGTTTGTGAAAAATACGGCATCACACGTGAAGAACTTGATGAGTTTGCAGCAGTAAGCCAGCAGAAGGCTGAAAAAGCAATTGCAGACGGCAGATTTAAGGATGAAATCGTTCCTGTTGAAGTTAAGCAGAGAAAGAATACAGTTGTATTTGATACAGACGAAGGTCCTCGTCCGGGCACAACTGCAGAAGGTCTTGCAAAGCTCCGTCCGGCATTCAAGAAGGATGGTATTGTTACAGCAGGTAACTCTTCAGGTATTAATGACGGCGCAGCAGCAATTGTTGTTATGAGCGAAGAAAAGGCAAAAGAACTTGGTGTTAAGCCAATGGCTACTTGGGTTGCAGGCGCGCTCGGCGGTGTTGATCCAACAATTATGGGTGTTGGTCCTGTTGCTTCAACAAAGAAGGTTCTTGCTAAAACAGGCATGAGCATTGATGATTTTGATCTTATCGAAGCGAACGAAGCTTTCTCAGCACAGTCAATCGCAGTTGGCCGTGATCTTAACTTCGATTTGTCAAAACTTAATGTTAACGGCGGTGCAATTGCTCTTGGTCATCCGGTTGGTGCATCCGGCTGCCGTATTCTTGTTACGCTTCTTCATGAAATGGAAAAGAGAGATGCAAAAACAGGTCTTGCTACTCTTTGCATCGGCGGCGGAATGGGCTGTTCAACTGTTGTTAAGAGAGATTAATTTTTGAGGTAAAAAATAATGGAATTTATTAATTATGAGGTTGAGGGTGCGGTTGCAGTTTTAACGATCAACCGTCCTAAGGCACTGAATGCTTTAAACAGCGCAGTTCTTGATGAAATAAATGAAGCGCTTGATGCTGTTGATACAGATGCCGTTCGCGCACTTATTATTACAGGCGCAGGTGAAAAGTCCTTTGTTGCAGGTGCGGATATTGCAGAGATGAGCACACTTACAAAAGCAGAGGGCGAGGCTTTCGGCAAAAAGGGAAATGATGTTTTCAGAAAAATTGAAACACTTCCTATTCCTGTTATCGCAGCAATAAACGGCTTTGCTCTTGGCGGCGGCTGCGAAATTTCAATGGCTTGTGACATCAGAATCTGTGCTGAAAATGCTGTTTTCGGTCAGCCTGAAGTTGGTCTTGGCATTACACCCGGATTCGGCGGCACACAGCGTCTTGCAAGAACAATCGGTGTTGGTATGGCGAAACAGCTTATTTACACAGGCAGAAATATCAAGGCAGCAGAAGCACTTCGCATTGGTCTTGTAAATGCAGTATATCCGCTTGAAGAGCTTATGGGTGCTGCAAAGAAAATGGCTTCAATTATTGCATCAAATGCACCGATTGCTGTGCGCAACTGTAAAAAGGCTATTAATGACGGTCTTCAGGTTGATATTGATGAGGCACTTGTTATTGAAGAGAAGCTGTTCGGCGACTGCTTTGAATCAGAGGATCAGAAATACGGTATGGCGTTCTTCCTTGACAGAAATAAGGACAAGGTTAAAGAGCCTTTCCAGAATAAATAATTAACGGAGGTAATCACAATGAAAGTTGGAATTATTGGTGCAGGCACAATGGGCAGCGGTATTGCGCAGGCTTTTGCACAGGTAGAAGGTTATGAAGTTGTACTTTGTGACATTAATGAAGAATTTGCTGCAAACGGCAAAAACAGAATTGCAAAGGGCTTTGAAAAAAGAGTTGCAAAGGGAAAGATGGATCAGGCAAAGGCTGATGCTATCCTTGCAAAAATCACAACAGGTGTTAAGGATATCTGCACAGACTGTGATCTTGTAATTGAAGCAGCTCTTGAAGTTATGGATGTTAAAAAGCAGACATTTAAAGAATTACAGGCAATTGTTAAGCCTGAATGCATGTTTGCAACAAACACATCTTCACTTTCAATCACCGAAATCGGTGCCGGTCTTGACAGACCTCTTATCGGTATGCATTTCTTCAATCCGGCTCCTGTTATGAAGCTTGTTGAAGTAATCGCAGGTGCAAATACACCTGATGATATGGTTGCAAAGGTTAAGGCTATTTCAGAAGAAATCGGCAAAGTGCCTGTTGAAGTAAAAGAGGCTCCCGGTTTTGTTGTAAACAGAATTCTTATTCCGCTTGTTAATGAGGGTATCACAGTTCTCGAAATGGGTATTGCAAGCGCAGAGGATATTGACACTGCTATGAAACTTGGTGCAAACCATCCTATGGGTCCACTTGAACTCGGCGATTACATAGGTCTTGATATTGTTCTTGCAATTATGGAAGTTATTTATTCTGAAACAGGCGATCCTAAGTACCGTCCTGCAACACTTCTTAAAAAGATGGTTCGTGCAGGCAAGCTTGGCCGCAAAACAGGTGTTGGCTTCTACGATTACCGCAAGTAATTAATATAAATTTACAGGCCTCTGCCTTAGGCGGAAGCCTGTAACACTGTTAATGGAGGATATATATAATGGATTTTACATTCAGTAAAGAACATGAAATGGCAAGAAAACTCTTCAGTGATTTTGCAGAAAACGAAGTAAAGCCTCTTGCTATTGAAACAGACGAAACTGAAAAATTCCCTCGTGAAACCGTAACAAAAATGCAGAAAATCGGTTTTATGGGAATTCCTGTTCCAAAGGAATACGGCGGACAGGGCTGTGACCCGCTCACATATGTAATGTGTGTAGAGGAACTTTCAAAGGTTTGTGCTACAACAGGTGTTGTTGTTTCTGCGCATACATCGCTCTGCTGTGATCCTATTCTTACATATGGAACAGAAGAGCAGAAGCAGAAATTCCTTGTTCCGCTTGCAAAGGGTGAAATGCTTGGTGCATTTGCTCTTACAGAGCCGGGTGCAGGTACAGATGCGCAGGGCGCTCAGACAAAGGCAGTGCTTGACGGTGATGAATGGGTGCTCAACGGATCAAAATGCTTTATTACCAACGGTAAGGAAGCAGATATTTACATTGTTATTGCAATAACAGATGTTGTTGAAGATAAGCGCGGCAGAAAGAAAAAACTTTTCTCTGCATTTATCGTTCCAAAAACCGCTCCCGGCTTCCTTTTCGGTACAAAGGAAAAGAAAATGGGTATCCGCGGTTCTGCTACATATGAACTTATTTTCCAGGATTGCCGAATTCCGAAAGAAAATATCTTAGGCCCTCAGGGCAAAGGTTTCCCGATTGCAATGCATACACTTGACGGCGGCCGTATCGGTATCGCTTCTCAGGCTCTTGGTATTGCAGAGGGTGCTCTTGACAGAACGGTTGAATATGTTAAGGAAAGAAAGCAGTTCGGCAGATCAATTGCCGCTTTCCAGAACACACAGTTCCAGCTTGCAGATATGGCAGCCAGAATTGAAGCAGCAAAGCTTCTTGTTTATAAGGCAGCTATGGCAAAGGCAACGCAGAAGGTTTATTCCGTTGAAGCTGCAAAGGCAAAGCTTTTTGCTGCTGAAACAGCTATGGATGTTACAACAAAATGTGTTCAGCTTCTCGGCGGTTACGGCTATATCCGTGAATATGAAGTTGAGCGTATGATGCGTGATGCTAAGATTACTGAAATCTACGAAGGTACTTCCGAAGTACAGCGTATGGTTATCAGCGGCGATTTATTGAAGTAAGGAGGGTTATGAAGAATGAAAATAGTAGTTTGTATTAAACAGGTTCCGGATACAAAGGGCGGCGTTCAGTTTAACCCTGACGGTACTTTAAACAGAGCAGCAATGCTTACCATTATGAACCCGGATGATAAGGCTGGTCTGGAGGCTGCTCTTCGTCTTAAAGATGAATTCGGCGCAGAGGTTACGGCACTTACAATGGGTCTTCCAAAAGCTGAAGAAGTGCTTCGTGAAGCTATGGCTATGGGCGCTGACAACGGCATTCTTGTTACAGACAGAGTACTCGGCGGTGCAGACACATGGGCAACTTCAACAACAATTGCCGGTGCACTCCGCAATATAGATTATGATATTATCATCACAGGCCGTCAGGCTATTGACGGTGATACAGCGCAGGTTGGTCCGCAGATTGCAGAGCATCTCGGTCTTCCGGTTATCTCTTATGCAGAAGATATTAAGGTAGAGGGCGACAGCGTTATCGTTAAGCGTCAGTTTGACGACAGATATCATATGCTTAAAGCTAAAATGCCATGTGCCATTACAGCGCTTTCAGAGCTGAATGAGCCAAGATATATGACACCGGGCGGCATTTTTGATGCTTACAAAAAGGAAATTACCGTTTGGGGCAGAGCAGATCTTAAAGATGTTGACGATTCCAACATCGGTTTAAACGGTTCACCAACTAAAATTGCCAAGGCTTCTGATAAAGTCAGAAAAGGTGCAGGCGAAACTGTTACTCCTGATTCACCAAAAGAAGCTGCAGAGTATATTTTAAATAAACTCGTTGAGAAACATATTATCTGAGGAGGGAGAAAGTAATGATTACAGAAAATATCGAACAGTATAAAGGCGTTTACATTTTCGCTCAGCAGGTAGATAATGAAATCAGCCCGATTGCTTATGAATTGCTTGGCAAGGCAAAGGATTTGGCGGCTGATCTTAATACAGATGTAACTGCCATTCTTCTTGGCAGCGGTGTTAAAAATCTTGCAGATTCACTTGCTGAATACGGCGCAGATAAGGTTATCGTTGTAGACAGTCCTGTTCTTGAAGTTTACAGAACAGAACCTTACACACAGGCACTTACAGCAGTTATTAATGAATACAAGCCCGAAATTATGCTTGTTGGCGCAACAGCTATCGGAAGAGATTTGGGTCCGCGTGTATCTGCCAGAGTAGGCACAGGTCTTACAGCAGACTGCACAGTGCTTGAAATAGGCGATTTCCCTCTTAATCCGCTTCCGAACAGAGAGCAGAAGCACAACCAGCTTCTTATGACCCGTCCGGCATTCGGCGGCAATACCATTGCTACAATTGCATGTCCGGATAACCGTCCGCAGATGGCAACTGTTCGTCCGGGCGTTATGCAGAAAATTGAAAAAATTGAAGGCGCAAAGGCAAACATTATTGAATTTAATCCTGCACTTGAAGAAAACAACTGCTATGTTGAAATTCTTGATGTTGTAAAAGAGGTTGCAGCAGCAGTTGATATTCAGGAAGCAAAAATTCTTGTTTCAGGCGGCCGCGGTGTCGGCAGCAAGGAAAACTTCAAACTGCTTGAAGATCTTGCAGAAGCACTTGATGCAACTGTTTCCTGCTCAAGAGCAGCAGTTGATAACGGCTGGCTTTCAAAGGATTTACAGGTTGGTCAGACAGGTAAAACGGTTCGTCCGAATGTATATTTTGCAATCGGTATCAGCGGTGCAATTCAGCACACAGCAGGTATGGAAGAATCAGATATCATCATTGCAATTAATAAGGATGAAACAGCACCTATTTTTGATGTTGCCGATTACGGTATTGTAGGCGATCTTAACAAGATTGTTCCTATGCTTACCGAAGCAATCAAGGCACAGGTTAAATAATTTAATTTACATAAAAAAGCGGTCGGATTTTCCGACCGCCTTTTTGTATTTGTTTCTGTCTATATTTAAAATTACCGTTCCGTTTACCACAACTTGAAAAAGAAGCCAATTTTCTTATTGGCTTCTTTCTCTTTTCAAATACTATATTAATTTGTATTCACTCACTTGTCAAGTTCTAATTTATATAAGCTGTATATTTCCCACAAGAACATTTTACTATTGTATAGTGGTCTAAATCTGGGTGTTCGTTACAATACTTTACCACACCTGCCATAGCTTCATCATATTTGCTATACCACTCTATTTGACCTACATTTCTTCTGTGATTGCTTCCACCTTCATCACAATAATATGGTGTTGTTGTAGTTGTTGATGAATTACCAATGTTTGATGATGCACCACCATTGTTATTTGAGCCACTACTATTTCCACCATTTGATGAAGGCTTTGAAGATGATGGCTTATTGTTATTATTTGATGATACAACCACCTTTTCATTAATTGTTACTTCACTGGTTGCTTCAACTCCATTTGCTTTTGCCTTAATAGTTGCTTTTCCAGCTTTATAGGCTGTAATATTACCATTTTCGACTTTAGTAACACTTTCATCTGATGAATTCCATTCTACAGTCTTGTCTTTACCTTTTACTGTAGCTGTAATTGTTGATGTATCACCTACAGTCATATTCAAAGATGTTTTATCAAGCGTAATTGAAGGTTCAATAACTTTTACTTTTATTTCATATGGTGTTACATTTCCACTCGTATCTGTTGCTAAAATATTAGCAGTATATTCCCCTACTTCTAAATAATTCACATTTGTATCATCAACAGTAATTGATACTTCCGAAAGATCTGTAGCTTTATATTTGCTTGTAATGTCTTCTTTGCAATCTTTTACAAACTCAATCTCTTTAGGATTTATTCCTTCTTCTTCAACAAATACAGGAGCAATGGTATCTTTAACAAAAAGTGAAACTTTCTTTGTTTCGTCCATAGTAAAGATAGTTGCTCCAAAAAGTTTGTATTCAACCTTATGAACAATATCAATATCATAATCTCCTATATCATAATACATTGGTGTATTATGATTTTTTGAATTAATTACATAAGAAGCATTATTAATTTGAATTGAAGTATTACTATTTTTAACATTTGAATATTTTTCAACATCAACTAAATCAGCAATTCTTGGCTCATAAATTTCACCATATTCAACGGTTACTTCATTCTGTTTAAGTTCCCATTTATTAGCATTTCTTTCAACAATAAACCAGACACCAATAGCAAGGCAAATAAGAGCAATAACGGAAGACACTATTGCAATGATTTTATGCTTTTTATTTATTCTTGTTTTTTTCATAATCGTATCCATATTTTTGTACAATATTAAAATTTATTTATATATGCCAACAGACAGTATCAATCTGTTTTTTCTGGTGCTTCCTAATGGACCGTAATAGATAAATCTGCCGTATCCTCTTACGGAAATTATATCGTTTTCTTTAGGTATATGCGAAAAATTTTCGCAGAGTCTGCTGTTAACATATATTTTTCTTTCATTAAACAATTCCTTAACGGCACTGCGTGAAAAATTATATACTGCCGAAACAATAACATCCAGCCGTTCGGAAGCCGCTGTTATATGCTTTTCTTCAGGTTTTTTTACTGCTGTTTCAGGCAGTTTATCAATTACACTGCATTTTACGGATGTATGCTTTACTTTATTGAGATTTTGAACAATATATTCTGCAATGCTGTTCAGGCATAAGATATATCCGACATTATCTGTAATAACAATATCGCCGAGTACTTCTCGTTTAATACCAAGTCCCATAAGAGAACCGAGAAAATCTCTGTGTGTAAGTGTATCTGCAAATTTCGGTGATACAGGTTCTGCGGTTACAATGGCTATCGGAAAAGCGTCCTTTGAAATTTCATACCCGAATGCGGCAATGCATCGTTCTGCCCCGTCATATCCGCCGAACAAACAGCAGTCAATATTAAAATGCAGTGCATGAAATACACTTTCCTCTTCAAGATTAAGAAAATCGGAAAATGTGGTGTAACATCTTGTTTTTGCTCTGTCGGCAAGTTCCGTAAGTCTTTTTTCAAAAATTTCCATAATTCTATTTTAGTATAATTTCATTGTTTTTTCAATAATAACAGTATATAATTTATTTGGTGATTACATGAAAATATTGGTTGTATTTACAGGGGGAACAATCGGTTCTTCCGTTAACGGTGAAATAATTTCTCCTGATACACAGAAGAAAAGTCTTCTGATTAAACTTTACAATGAAAAAAGAAAACACAATATTGAATTTAAAACGGTTGAACCTTATTATACGCTGAGCGAAAATAATACC
Source organism: uncultured Oscillospiraceae bacterium (assembly GCA_948471205.1). Lineage (GTDB taxonomy): Bacteria > Bacillota > Clostridia > Oscillospirales > Acutalibacteraceae > Eubacterium_R. The sequence continues at coordinate 19,350 of CAOKRT010000012.1, forward strand.
GGCTTAACCATTACAAAGCTTATTTCTGCTGTTTGTGATGAAATTCAAAACAATTACAGCGGAATTATTGTTGCACACGGAACAGATACGCTTCAGTACTCCGCCGCGGCATTATCCTATGCACTCGGAAGCAGATGCATACCCGTAATGCTTGTTTCAAGCAATTATGTGCTGAATGACAGCAGAGCAAACGGACCGGATAATTTTGCCGCCGCTGTGGATTTTATAAAGGGCGGTTACGGAAAAGGCGTTTTTGTGCCGTACAGAAACAGTGACGGTAAAGTATATATTCACCGAGCCTCCAGACTTTTGCAGCATAATGAGTTTTCCGATGATATATTCAGTATCAAAAATCATTATTTCGGCAGCTATATAGGTGATACATTTATAAAAAATCCGCACTTCAAGGCGGAAAAGGATGTGGTTTTGCCTTTCGGCAAGGCAGAACTTACGGAATTCAGCAAACAGATAAAGGTTATTCAGGCGTATGCGGGCTGTGACTATCCTGCTGTAGATGAAAATATCAGAGCTGTTTTAATAAAAGCTTATCATTCAGGCACAATCTGCACAGACAACAGCAGTTTTAAGTATTTTGCAGAGACCTGCAGGCAAAAAAAGATTCCCTGTTATATCTGCGGTGCGGAAAACAGGGATGTCTATGAAAGCGCAAAGATGTTTGCAGAATACGGATTTACTGTTCTGCCGCCTGCATCATTTATTTCACAGTATGTTAAGCTTTGGATGGCACTTTCGGTAAATATTGATTTTGAAAGCATTTACAGAAAGTCACTTGGGGAAGATATCTTGCCGTAAATTTGAAAAATATACTCAATATTTGTGTTTTCTATAAATGTTTATTAAACAGATTATTTTCGGTTTCTTAGGCGGGAATTAACCGTAATAAAAATGAAAGGAGGGTGTTATCCCTCCTTTTTTGTGCTATTATTTATTGCGCACAACAACTGCAGTGCCTGTGGCGATAACCATAATCATTCCTGCATTGCCGAATGATTCATAGTCAATTTTAACACCAACCACTGCGTTTGCACCCATATGTGCCGCTTTGGTTTCCATTTCCCTTAAAGCATCGTTTCTGGCAGTCATCAGTTCTTCTTCATAGCCTGCCGATCTGCCGCCCACAATGTTTCGGATGGATGCGCCGAAATCCTTTATAAAGTTAATTCCGGCAACAACCTCGCCTGTTATAATGCCTTTGTATTCAATGATTTCACCGTTTTCAAAGGTGGGTGTGGTAACACTTATCATATACAATTCTCCTTCTCGTTGTCTGATGATTATTTTTTCAGCACACCGTCAAGCCCTGCTGCAAGTCCGGCAAGCGACTGAATTTCACTTGGAATAATGATTTTGGTGGACTGACCGTCTGCGGCTTTCGCAAAGGCTTCCAGTGATTTAATTTTAACAACTGCTTCTGTCGGATCAGCATCTTTAAGCATTCTGATTCCGTCTGCTTCAGCCTGTTTAATTTTAAGAATTGCCTGTGCCTCACCGTCTGCTTCACGGATTTTCTGCTCACGAACAGCGTCTGCACGAAGAATGGCAGACTGCTTTTCAGCTTCAGCTTCCAGTATTTTTGATTCCTTAAAGCCCTGTGCCTCAAGAATTCGGCTTTGCTTGTCACCTTCTGCACGAAGAATAGATTCACGGCGTTCACGTTCTGCCTTCATCTGTTTTTCCATTGAATCCTGAATTTCTTTTGGGGGAAGAATGTTTTTAAGTTCTACGCGGTTTACTTTAATACCCCAGGGATCCGTTGCTTCGTCAAGAATGGATCGGATTTTTGTGTTGATGGTGTCTCTTGATGTAAGCGTAGCATCAAGCTCCAGCTCGCCTATAATATTACGCAGTGTTGTTGCGGTAAGATTTTCAATGGCGGCAAGCGGCGCTTCCACACCGTAACAGTAGAGTTTGGGATCTGTTATCTGGAAAAATACAACGGTATCAATTTTCATTGTAACATTATCTTTTGTGATTACAGCCTGCGGAGCAAAATCCACAACCTGCTCTTTAAGCGAAACGATTTTTGCAATTCTTTCAATAAACGGAATTTTGAATTTAAGACCGCCTGCCTCCCATGTGGCAGAATATTTTCCAAGTCTTTCTACAACATATGCCTTTGACTGCGGGATAACTTTAATATTGGCAAGCAATATTATAATCAAAACAGCGGCTATAACACCTACAGCAATAATAAATTCCATAATAATCTCCTTTAAAATTATAAATTGTTTTGTTCGGCGGCTGAAACAATCAGCTTAACGCCTTCTATTCTGAGTACTTTAACCGGTGTTCCGGCTGAAACGGCAGAACCGTCATCACTTCGGGCAGACCATATCTGATTATCCACCTTAACCTGCCCTTTTGCGTTGATATTGGATATATCTTCTGTTACAACAGCGGTTTTGCCTATGTAACGGTCTGCATTGGTTTTAATATGTTCTTTTTTCAGCGATTTTTTCGCAAGCGGGAAAATCACTGCCAGTGACACCGCTGACACAATGCAGAAAACAGTTGTCTGCACAGCGATGCTGTCGGTCAGAAAGCTTGTTAAAAGCGCGGCAAGACCGCCAAGCGCAAACCATATGGAAAGCAATTGTGCACTGATTGCTTCCACAATTACGGCAACTGCAATTACGGCAATCCATATCCAGATCATTTCGCAACCTCCTCTTTATTATGTATTTGCTTAAGCATCAGAAAATCGAAGCACTTGTTTCGGTCTTCTAATCCTTCGGCAAAGTTTTGAAACGGTGTTCAGTTTAAATTATCTGTACCTGCACATAAAAGATTATTTTAAAAAAACTCATATACGGAAGCCGCATATGAGTCTCATTCATTAAAATTTTGCCAGAGGCTTTCATCCCTCGGTTGGTGACAAAATTCGCAATTTTATTTGTGGAATTACTCCCTCAATGTTGAATTGATTATACCACAAATTCGACAAAATGTCAATACATTTATTGAGTTGACAAAACCCGGCGCTGTCGTATAATATAAAAATATAAATTAAAAATAAGCGGAAATTCGGCATTGAATTTTTTAGGTGAAAAATATGAAAGAAAAAGGAAAAACAACTTTCAGAAAAATTGAATACAGCAGAAAAGAAAGTTTTTATCTGATTGTGCGGGGTATAGAGGTTGGCATAGCAGCAGGGTTGGTTTGTGTTTTATACCGCTTTCTGCTTTCCAAGGCTGAAGAATATCTTTATGCGGTTATAGAGTATGTTAAAGGAAATCCGTTTAAAACAGCATTATGGTTGTTTTTACTTTCTCTTCTTGGTGCGGCTGTTTCGTATATTATTAAATGGGAGCCGCTTGCGGGCGGATCGGGCATACCGCAGGTAACAGGAGAAATAAGAGGGTATTTATCGCATAACTGGCTTCGTGTTATTGCTGCGAAGCTTATCGGAAGCACTGTTTCAATCTTTGCAGGGCTTTCTCTTGGCAGGGAAGGTCCCAGTATTCAGTTTGGCGCAATGGCGGCTAAAGGCGCAGCAAGAATAACAAAAGCAGATAAAACAACGGAACTGCGTATGATAAGCTGCGGAGCAGGCGCCGGAATGGCCGCCGCATTCAATTCGCCGCTTGCGGGCATTATGTTTGTGCTTGAAGAAATTCATCACACTTTTGACAAGGCCATTCTGTGCATGGGAATTGTGGCAACCATAACCGCTGATTTTGTTTCAAAGCTGTTTTTCGGGCAGGGAACCGTTTTTGATTATAATCCGGAAAATCTGCCGCTGAGATACTATTGGCTTCTTATTATTTTCGGAATTCTGCTCGGTATTTTCGGTTCTCTTTATAATATGATTATGGTAAAAGGGCAGAATTTATACAAAAAAATCGGAAAAATTCCCGCATGGCTGAAATTGGCAGTGGTTTTTGCATTGTGCGGCGTTGTCGGTCTTCTGCTTCCCCAGGTGCTTTGCGGCGGACACAGTATGGTGGATTTTCTTTTGAAAGAGCATCCGTCTGTTTCCGTTATGCTGCTTTTGCTGATTGCAAAGTTTTTTTTCGGTGTTTTCAGTTTCAGTTCGGGCGCGCCCGGCGGAACGCTTTATCCGATGACGGTTCTGGGCACCTATATAGGCGCTGTTTTCGGCGAAGCGGCAACAAAGGTATTTCATCTTAACGGTGATTTATGGGAAGAATTTGTTGTGCTTGGTATGGCAGGGCTTTTTGCGTCTATTGTGCGTGCACCGATTACAGGTGTTATTGTGGTTTTTGAAATAACAGGAAATATGGACAGCCTGCTTCCGCTGGCCGCTGTAAGCCTTGTTTCCTATGCTACGGCAAATATGCTCGGTTCAACACCGTTTTATTCATCGCTGCTCAGCGGAGTTTTAAAAGGAAAAGAAAATGCGCCCGCAGGTTCGGGTGAAAAAGTGCTGCGCACCTTTGTTGTGCCGACAGGCAGTTTGCTGAAAAATAAAAAAATATCGGACATAGACTGGGGCAAGCATTGTATCATTGTTTCGGTTGAACGCAATGAAAAGCCGATTACACCTAAAGGAGATTTGAAAATTCTGGAAGGGGATGAACTTGTTTTTCTGATAAGCCAGCGCCGTTTTGCACGGGATATTTCCAGAATTGAAAAAATCGTAAACGGAGAATAAAAATATAAATAAATTATAAAATGATTGATAATTTATTTATTGTTTGTTAAAATAAATTGAAAAATTCGTGAAAAGGGGTTTCTTTATGTCTGAAATTAAAGAACAAAAAAAGTACATGAAGTTTTCAGAGATTATTACATATGGTATCGGGTTATTTGGCGTTGCCCTTCTGACAGGCTGGATGCCGGACTATACTGCAACATTCTTTGCTGACTTCGCATTCAAGGGAAAAGGCTTTGACACAGTAACAATGTCAAACGCAATTTCAATGGTATTCCTGGTAGCCGGTGTTGTAGGCGCTGTCTGCGAACTTATTATAGGCTATCTTGTAGACCGAACAAGAACAAAATTCGGAAAGGTTAAACCGTGGGTCGGTTTTGGTGTTATTCCGCTTGCTGTAATTTCTCTTCTTGTTTTTGTTGCGCCGAATACAGGTTCACAGACAATGGCTATTATTTGGATGTTTGTTATTTACAGCCTTTATACTGCGGTTTCCTGTGCGGTTGAAAGTCCTTCCAACTGTTTTGGATCTCTTTGCTCTCCCAATCCGGGCGAACGCTCAACGGCTATTTCCATTTCATCCTTTCTTCGTTCCGTAGGTCAAAGCGGCGGCATGGTGGTTATTATGGTTGTCGGTCTTATTATGAAGGCGGTTATGGGGCAGCAGCAGTTTAAAAATGCCGAAGGTCAGGGTATGGATCTTATCATATCCACTGCAGTATGTGCACTCGGTCTTATCTTATTTACAATGATTTTCTTTGCAAATAATAAAGAACGTGTTCCGTTTACACAGGAAAAAATCAGTATCAAGGATTCCATTAAAGTTGTTTTCGGCAACAAGAATCTGCTTATGGTGTCTCTTACAAAGCTTACAGGTTGCGGCAGAGGTGTTTACGGCACAGTTTCTCTTTATATTGCCATTTATCTTCTTGGCTCAAAAGATTTAAAGCTGGCACTTCTTTTGCCCATGGGTATCGGAACAGCAGTTGGAACACTGCTTGTTAATTTTGTGCTTAAAAAGTTTTCAACCAAGAAAACATTTATTTTCTTCTGTATTTACGGCGCAAGCTCACTTGCAATTCTTTATCTTGTTTCAAGTGCAATCGGATTTAATAAAACACTGATTATTCCGTTTCTTATTATAAATTTCTTCTGCGGACTTCAGCACGGAAATACAAATACCACACCGAATATTATGATTGCGGACTGCGTTGATGAAATTGAATATAAAACAGGCAAGCGTCAGGACGGTGTTGCTTATGCAGGCTACGGTCTGTTTTCAAAGGTTGCTTCTGCACTGACAAAAGGTCTTGGCCCATGGCTGCTTTATACATGGTCACAGTATCAGGTTTCAACAGATGTAAATGTTGCATATGCCGCTCAGACAGATACAACACTTAACAGAATGCTTATGATTTACACAATCATTCCGGCAGTGTTTGTTCTTCTTCAGGCCGTGCCCATTTTCTTCTATGACAATGTAGGTAAAAAGAAGGCTATGATTACAGAAGCGCTTCAGGAACGCCGCGCGGCTGCGGCAGCAGAAAACGGCGATGCCGCCGATGAAGCATAAATAAGGGGGGTAATTGATTATGTCTAATGAAAATAAAAAGTTCAATTACGGTCTCTATGCCGTTACGGTTTTTGCAGCCGTTGCAGTTATTCTTGTTTTAATTACAACATTTACATTTAAAAGCAAGTACGTTGCTTTTGACGAAGAAAAAGTTGCCGTTAATTTTACAGATACCATTGCTCAAAAAGGCGACGGCTATAATGCTTACAAATTTACACTCGCTTCAAAAGCAGAAAAATACGGTGATTTTGTCCGTCAGCAGTTTATGTATCCTGTTATTTATCCCGGATATACGGCAGGAATGGATAAGGATGCGTTTAAAGAACTTCAGGAAAACGGATTTGATACAGATGCGCATAAATCGGATGCAACAAAAAATGATGACGGAAAGCTTGCCGGTGAGGTTGCAGACAAAATGTATGATTACTATGCCGAACTGATGCGTACTGTAGGTTGGGACGATTATGCAACCGTTTATACAAATTACTTCAATAAGCTCGCCGAAGTTAGAAAAGAAGTTTTCGGTGACGATTATATGAGCGATGAGGTTATGTTTACTGCGCTTGAAGCCAATGTTGCAGCGTACGGAAATTCACTTACCGGAACAGAAAAAAAGCTTGCTGCAGATGAAAAAACAGTTATTCAGGAGGAAACAACAGGTTTTTATCAGACTGTTTTCGGAAAAGATTATAAATTTATAACAGAAGCAAAAAATGTTGAAATTATTTCTGATTTAGAAACATATAAAGCTTCTCTTTCAGAAGAAGAACTTCAGAAATATGAAATTTCGGCAGATGATATTACCGAAGCGGCAAAGGTACTTGTTGATGTTTCACTGGAAGATGGAACCGTGATTGCCTCTGCAGAAATTTATGAGGTAAAAATCGGCAGCACTTGGTATGTTGATAATATTACAACAAATACCCAGGCTTTATATTCTGTTTCACGCTAAAATAAAGAAATACAGTCAGCGGACGGCATTTGCCGTCCGCCTTTGTTTTAATACAAATAAAAAAGACTTCTCGAAAACGAGAAGCCCTTTTAAATACTGTTTAATCTATTTTTATTTCATGCACCCATCCTGCAGGACCTTCAATTGTGCCCATCTGAATACCTGTAAGTGTATCATACAGCTTTTTGATAACAGGACCCATTTCATTCATACCGCTTGGGAAGCAGATTTCATTGCCATGGTCAACAATTTTGCCTACAGGGCTTATTACAGCCGCTGTGCCGCAAAGTCCGCATTCTGCAAAATCCTTAACTTCTTCTAATTTTACAGGGCGGTGTTCAACCTTCATGCCAAGAATTTGTTCTGCAACAACACAAAGTGAACGCCTTGTGATGGATGGAAGAATGGAATCGGATTCAGGAGTAACAATTGTGCCGTCCTTTGTTACAAACAGGAAATTGGCACCGCCAGTTTCTTCAACGTATGTTCTTGTTGCGGCGTCAAGATACATGTTTTCATCAAAACCGTTATTATGTGCATCAACAATTGCATAAAGGCTCATTGCATAATTAAGTCCTGCCTTAATATGTCCGGTGCCGTGCGGAGCAGCTCTGTCAAAATCACATACACGAATTGTTATGGGCTTTGCGCCACCTTTAAAATAAGGTCCAACCGGAGTGCAGAACATTCTGAACTGATATTCGTCAGCAGGTTTAACACCGATAACGGAGTTTGAACCGAACATAAACGGACGTATGTAAAGCGTTGCTCCCGAACCGTAAGGAGGAACCCATTCAGCATTGGCTTTAACAACCTTTTCAACTGCTTCTATAAACTTGTCCTCAGGGAAAACAGGCATTTGAAGTCTTCTTGCGGAATCAGCAAGACGGGCAGCATTTAAATCCGGGCGGAAGCAAACAATTCTGCCGTCAGCGGTTGTGTATGCTTTAAGACCTTCAAAAATGGTTTGTGCATATTGAAGAACGCAGGCACATTCGCTCATTGTAATGGTGCTTTCCGCTGTAAGAGTGCCGTCGTCCCATTTACCGTCTTTAAAATCGGATACAAATCTGAAATCAGTCGGCATATAGCCGAAGCCGATATTGGACCAGTCAATATTTTTCTTTTCCATAGTAAAACTTCCTTTCAAATGATATATGGTTTAATTTTACTACCATTATTTTCTGTTGTCAACAATTTACGGTGCCGAATTCTTTATTTATATAAATTAAAATATACATACATTGACAAATTTGTTTAAAACTGTTATAAATAGATTAATATTTTTAATACAGAGGTTTTGTTATGGAAAAAAGCAGAAGTAATTTTACAGGCAGCATCGGTTTTATTTTTGCGGCTGCCAGTTCTGCCGTAGGTCTTGGAAATCTGTGGCGTTTCCCGTATCTTGCCGCAAAATACGGCGGCGGCATTTTTTTACTTGTTTATCTTGTTCTGGCTGTTACATTCGGATTTACTCTTATGATAACGGAAATTGCAATCGGCAGAAAAACACGCCTGAGCCCTATGGAAGCATTTGGTTCGCTTAATAAAAAATGGAGATGGCTCGGAAAGATTACAACGCTTGTGCCTGTTCTGATTCTTCCGTATTATTGTGTTATCGGCGGTTGGGTAACAAAATACGGCACAGTTATGATATCGGGTGCGGTTTCGTCGTCGGCAGATGATAATTATTTTCCGTCATTTATTTCCGCAACGGCATCGCCGCTTATATTTTTCTTCATTTTTGCTGTTCTTGTTGCGGTTATTATTTTTCTTGGTGTAAATAAAGGCATTGAAAAATTAGGGAAAATACTTATGCCCATGCTTCTTGTTCTTACAATCGGGCTTACGGTTTTTGTTTTAACAAGAAAAGGTGCAGGTGCCGGCGTGGCGTATTATCTGAAACCTGATTTCTCAAATTTAAGTATTAAAACAGTGCTTGCGGCGCTCGGTCAGTTATTCTTTTCTATGAGTCTTGCAATGGGAATTATGATAACCTACGGTTCTTATGTAAGAAAAGAAGAAAATATTGAAAAATCCGTGCGGCAGATTGAAATGTTTGATACACTGATTGCCTTTCTTGCTGGACTAATGATAGTGCCTGCTGTTTTTGCATATTCAGGCGGGGATGCAGATGCGCTTGGAAAAGGTCCGAGTCTAATGTTTGTAACACTTCCGAAAGTGTTTAATGAAATGCCGTTTGGCGGTGTTGTAGGCGCACTGTTCTTTATTCTTGTGTTTTTTGCTGCGCTTACCAGCGCTGTTTCGGTTATGGAAGCAATTGTAGCCGGTATTGATGATAAATATCATATAGGCAGAAAAAAAGCAACAGCAATTGTTTTTGTATATGCGGCGGCAATCGGTACATTATGTTCGCTTGGCTTTGGTTTGCTCAGTAATATTACAGTTATTGGTTTCGGTATTCTGGATTTTCTTGATTTTATGTCAAACAGTGTGCTTATGCCTATTGTGGGAATGCTTACCTGTATTATTATCGGCTTTATTGTTAAGCCGAAAGCTGTAATAGATGAGGTTGAGCTGAACGGAAAATTCAAAATGAAGCGTTTTTATACTGTGATGGTAAAATGGATAGCACCTATCTGTATTTTAATAATACTTGTGTCATCCATTCTTGATGCGCTTGGAATTGTAAAGCTGTAGAAATTATATAAAACGGAGGATGAATAAAATGATTAAAGTAACAGAAAGTATAAAATATATCGGTGTTGATGACAAGGATATAGATTTGTTTGAAAGCCAGTATATTGTGCCCAATGGAATTTCATACAATTCATATGTGATTCTTGATGAAAAAATTGCAGTTATGGATACAGTTGATGCCAGAAAAACAGATGAATGGTTTGAAAATCTTGAAAAAGAACTTGGCGGAAGAACGCCGGATTATCTTGTGATATTGCATCTGGAACCGGACCATGCCGCAAATATTCAGAAGCTTACGGAAAAATATCCGTCCGTTACGCTTGTGGGAAATGCAAAAACCTTTGCTATGCTTCCGCAGTTCTTTGATATTGATGCATCTGTGAAAAAGCTTACTGTTAAAGAAGGCGATACCCTTTCGCTCGGCACCCATAATCTTACATTTGTTATGGCGCCGATGGTGCACTGGCCGGAGGTTATGGTTGCATATGAAAGCAGTGAAAAAGTGCTTTTCTCAGCAGACGGTTTCGGAAAATTCGGCGCGCTTGACTGTGATGAGGACTGGGCATGCGAAGCAAGACGCTATTATTTCAATATTGTAGGAAAATACGGCGGACCTGTTCAGACACTTCTTAAAAAAGCGGCAGGGCTTGATATTCAGATCATCTGCCCGCTGCACGGTCCGATATTAACAGAAAATCTTGGATATTACATGAATCTTTATGATATATGGTCATCATACCGTGCAGAAGCAGAGGGTGTTTTCATTGCTTATGCCTCTATTCACGGAAATACAGCTAAGGCGGCTTTGAAAATGAAAGAAATTCTGGAAGCAAAGGGCTGTAAAAAGGTTGCTGTTTCAGATTTGTCAAGAGATGATATCGCAGAAGCTGTTGAGGATGCTTTTAAATACGGCAAAATGGTGCTGATGGCAGCAAGCTATGACGGTGGTGTATTTCCTCCGATGGAAGCATTTCTGCATCATCTTAAAAGCAAGGCATATCAGAACAGAAAGGTTGCTTTGGCTGAAAACGGATCATGGGCGCCATGTGCAGCAAAAGCAATGCTTTCCGTGCTGGACTCTATGAAAAATGTTGAAGTATGTGAAAATAAAGTTACAATAAAGTCCGTAATGAAAGATGCGGATATTTCTGCAATGGAAGCGCTTGCAGATGCAATTCTGGCTGATTAATATAAAATGCGGCGGATAAGGGATTACCTTATCCGCTTTTTGTTTGTAAAAACCATGCGTTTGCTGCACGGCTGATTTTTTATGAAAATATTTGTAAATGATATTGATAAACATTAATTTTTACATTATAATCATAAGTGTAATAAATTTTTGGGAGAGGATATTATGGCACAGGTTAAAACGTATTCGGGAAAAGAGCGTAATATGTACCTTACCGGGCTTTTCGGGCAAAATATGATTTATAATATTGTAGCAACAGGGCTATATTATTATTTTCAGAATGTAATTTGCCTTCCTGCAATTGCGCTTGGATGGATTTTTGCACTTGCCCGTGTATGGGATGCAATTAATGACCCGATTATGGGTTCTATTGTTGATAAAACAAAAAGCAGATGGGGCAAATGCCGCCCGTATCTGATTTTTTCGCCTGTTGTAATCTGTGTTATTACCTGTGTTGCATTTTTAAACGGAAATTATGCCTCTGCAAAGGCAGACGGCAGAAGCACGGCAATGATTTTCATTGTTGCGTGGGCTGCAATTTCCTATGTTTTATGGGGTATGTGCTATACGGTGGGCGATATTCCGCTTTGGGGCATCATAAGCCGTATGAGTGAAGATGAAAAAGACAGGTCTACACTTATTTCCCTTGCGCGGATTGTTGCCGCAATCGGGGCAGGCGCAGTTGTAATTTCCATTATTGCCGTTTCGCAGGCCGTTAATGGAATGCTTTCCAAGGCAAGTGATGCGCAGGCAGGTTTTATCATTATAGGCATTGTGTTTACTGTTGTTGCTTCTGTTCTGTTCCAGTTTGCGGGCATAGGTACAAAAGAAAAGGTGCCTGTATCATCCGAAACAAAAACCATGAAAGAAAGCATTGCACTTATGTGGAACTGTGTTCCGTTCAGACGAGTGCTTATAAGCGGTATTCTTCGCTCTCCAATGCAGCTTATGATGATTGTTGCAATGACGCTGTTTACATATTATTACTGCGGCGGAAATCTGACAACGGCATTTACGGATATAAATAAACTTGTTATTGTTTTAATTATTGCTGGCGGTTTGTTTGCCGGGCAGTTTATTGCAATGGGAGTTTGTCCTTCTCTTTTGAAAAGATTTGATGCGAAAACCGTATACAACCTTTTCAGCGGTCTTTCGGCAATTCCAATGGCGCTTATTTTTGTGGTATATCTTATAGACCCTGCCGGTCTTGATAAAATTCATTGGGTTATTGTTGAAGGAATACTGCTTCTTGGCGCAGGAGCAGGTCTCGGCGGTTCAAGTGTTTGCCAGTCGGTTATGATTTCAGACTGTATTGATTATGAAGAATATCACCATGGCTTCAGACCGGACGGTGTGTTTTTCAGCGGTCAAAGTTTTATAACAAAGTTTCAGGCCGGCATCGCTTCTATTGTTTCCGCTTATGTTTATGCTGCGGTAGGGTATACCGATGTAAATATTGCATCTATGAATGCGGCGCTTGAAAACGGTGCAAACTTTGCAGCAGATTATCCGGATTATGCAAAAGCAATGTGGCTTCTTATATCCATTCCTCCGGCAATCGGCATGGTTATTTCTATTATTCCTACCCTTAAATATGAACTGGACAGAAAAACACATGATAAAATTCTTGCTGAGCTTGTGGAAAAGCACAGTCGGGATGCGACATAATTATAAAATTGCATAAATAGCGGTGCATTTAAACAAGAGAGTTTTTACTCTCTTGTTTTTTATTTCGCAAAGCGACAATTTTTTTAATCACACCGTCTTATAATATCTTGGATGAGGGGAATAATTTAATTTTGCGGATGTGTAAAAATGAAAACTGTTACCCGAAAAAAAGAAGAATTAACAAAAAAAATCAAAAAAGGAAAATCGGCAGATATAATAACTGCTGCAGCATATTTTATTTTAGGCTTTATTTTAAGCAGTTGTTTTGTACTCAGAAGTGCATCGCCTTTTTCCATTTCATTTATTTCTGTATCAAAACGAAACGGCTTTTTGTATTCTGCGCTTGGAAGTGCGGCAGGCTATCTGCTGTTTTGCCCTGAAAGTTTTGCAAGATATGCCGTGGCGGTAGTTATTGTTTCTCTCGGAACTTTTGCTGTATCGCTGGCAGATTTAAAAAATCAGCCGCATCTTCCTATGCTGATATCCTTTCTCTCTCTGTTTGCAACAGGCATGGTTGTTGATATTAAAACCGGGGCAGTTACCATGCAGTATGCTCTTACTGCGGCTGAAAGCCTTCTCGGTCTCGGCGGTGCATTTTTCTTTTTTAAAGCAATAAACTGCAATTTTAAACGTTTTCGTTTCAAAGCGCTGCCTGTTTCTGATTTAACGTGTATCATTATTTCCTGTGCTGTAATATTGATGAGTCTTTCAAGGCTTACAATCGGAAATGTATCTCCGGCAAGAATGACTGCTGTGCTGATTATACTTCTTATAACACGCTATGGTTCGGATAAGCTTGGTATTATTCTTTCGCTTTCTTTTGGTTTATCTCTTGGGCTTGAAAGCCGTGAAACGGTGTTTCTTGCCGGTGCATATGCATTTTCCGCACTGCTTGCTGTATTGTTCTGCCCCGTTGGCAAATGGAGTGCGGCATTGTCCTTTACAGTGTCTACGGCACTTTTTGCAATTGCATCAGGTTCGCAGACAGGAATCTATATTGCACTTGAAGCTATGGCATCCAGTATCGTTTTTGCGCTGATTCCATCTGCCGCAACAAAAAAAATTGAAGAATTTTTTCATGGCAATGATGACATAACACCGGACGGTTCTTTAAGAAAAAGCCTTGTGGTCAGGCTGAAATTTGCTTCTTCGGCAATGACGAATATAAGCGAATGCGTAAACGAAGTTCGTGAGAAAATAAATGAAATTCATATTAAAAATGCAGAAAAAAACAAAGATGAACTGACAGAGGAGGAATATATATCACAGGAAATAATAAATGCAAAAACAAATGAGATAAGAGTTGTTGCATCAGACCAGTTTTTTTCAATTGCTGATATGCTTGCAGATCTTGCCAAGGAATTTGATGAAGCGGAATATTTTGATAATATTGCAGCAGGCAGAATCCGCCGCCTTCTTGGCGAATATGAAATTTATCCGAAAAACATATCTGTTATAGAAGATCAGTATGGCAGAGTAAGAATTGAAATTATGACAAACGGCAGGGAAACCATGCTGTCAAGAGCTGATATTCAAAAGGAAATTTCAAAAATCTGCGGCCGAAATTTTGAAAAAGGAAAGGTTACTCATTTTCGTGACGATTCTATGATAACCTTTGCGGAAAGGCCGAATTACAGCTTTGAGATAGGCTTTGCGCAGCATAGCGCGGAAGGCAGGCTGTGCGGAGATACCATTAAACTTGTAAATGACGGCAAGGGTCACAGTATTCTGATTATCAGCGACGGAATGGGCAAAGGCGGCAGAGCGGCTCTTGACGGTGCGATGGGTGCCGGCCTTCTTTCAAGACTTCTTTCGGCAGGTTTCGGATTTGACAGTGCGCTTAAAGTGGTAAATTCTGCTCTTTTGGTTAAATCAAATGAAGAAAGCCTGGCTACAATAGACTGTGCTTCTGTTGATTTATTCACAGGCAGAGTTGATTTGTATAAGGCGGGTGCACCGGCTACGTTTATTGTTAAAGGCAGCCGTGTAACCAAATGCGAACTGTCCTCAATGCCTGCAGGTATTTTAAGAGGCATTGAATTTGCAAAAAGAACAGCGGTGCTGAGCAGCGGAAATCTGATTGTTATGACCAGTGACGGCATAACGGAAACCGGCGGAGAATGGCTGCCGGCGCTGTTAAAAGGATTTGAGGGCGTTTCCTGCCAGGAAATAGCGGATACAGTTTTAAGAGAAGCTCTGAATATTTCAAAAGATAAAAAAGAAGATGACATGAGTATTATTGTTGCACGGCTTAAATAGCGTTTTAAGGAGAGATTGTGATGTGCGGTATAATAGGATATATAGGCAAAAGCGATGCTACGGGAATTCTTATAAAAGGGCTCAAAGATCTTGAATACAGAGGGTACGACAGCGGCGGAATCGCTGTTTTAAATAAAAACAGGCTTAATATTGTTAAGGCAAAAGGTGAAATCAGATATCTTGAAGAAAAGCTCGGCAAAAACAGCATTTCGGGTTCACCGGGTATAGGGCATACCCGCTGGGCCACCCACGGAAAGGCGAATGAAATAAATGCGCATCCGCATTGCTCAAAACACTTTGCAGTTGTGCACAATGGAATTATAGAAAATTATAAGGAGATTAAAGAAAGCCTTTCCATGAATGGAATTACATTCGAAAGTGAAACGGATACGGAAGTAATTCCAAAGCTGCTGGAGCTGAATTATAACGGTGACGTGCTTCATGCAATAAAGAAAACCGTGAAACTGCTTGAAGGTTCCTATGCACTCGGAATTCTTTGTACAGATAATGAACAGTCGTTTTACTGTACAAAAAAAGGATCTCCGCTTATTATCGGAGTCGGTGAAGATGAAAATTTTATTGCTTCGGACGTCAATCCGCTTCTTCATTATACAAGAAAAGCAATTTATCTTGAGGACGGGGAAACTGCGGAAATAACTGCAGATAAGATTACTGTTTTCAACAGCAGTTTTTCCAAAATTGAAAAAGAAATAAAAACCATTCAGCTTGATAAAAGTTCGGCAGATAAAGGCAGCTTTGAGCATTTTATGCTTAAAGAAATTTACGAAGAACCTGCTGTTGTAAAAAATTCTCTTAATGCTGTTACGGATGACGGTGAAGTTGTTTTTTCCGATATGCCGTTTTCTGCCGATGATTTCAGGCAGTTAAACCGTGTATATATTGTGGGGTGCGGCTCGGCATATCATGTTGGTCTTATAGCAAAATATAATTTTGAAAAGGTAGCGAAGGTTCCGGCATTTGCCGAATATGCCGGAGAATTCAGATATGCGGATGCTGTTATTGATGAAAACTGCCTTGTAATTATTATCAGCCAAAGCGGTGAAACGGCAGACAGTCTTGCCGCGCTGAAACAGGCAAAAGAAATGGGCGCAAAAACAATCAGCATTGTAAATGTGCCCGAAAGCTCCATTGCAAAAATGAGCCATTATAATATTTTAACGCTTGCCGGTGCAGAAGTGGCAGTTGCCACAACAAAGGCATTTTCCTGCCAGCTTTGTGTGCTGAATATGCTTTGTCTTTATATTGCAAGACAAAGAAATGCATGCACAGAGGTTTTCAGTGAAATTGCAGTTAATATGAGCTGTCTTTTGCCCAAAAAAATAGAAAAGATGCTGTTGAAAACAGAAGAATTGAAAAGGCTTGCAAAGGAAATGAAAGATATTGAAAAATGTTTTTTCCTTGGCAGAAATGTTGACTTCGGCGTTTCTCTTGAGGGTGCATTAAAACTGAAGGAAATCAGCTATATAGATTGCGCGGGTTATCCTGCAAGCGAATTGAAGCACGGCACGATAAGTCTTATTGAAAAAGGAACGGTCTGCTTTGGTCTTATAAGCAATAATGAACTTTTGCCGAAAACAGTATCCAATCTAACAGAAGTTACTGCAAGGGGTGCGAAGGTTATTGTTTTTGCACCTGAAAGTCTTGCAGAAAATCTGGCACAGTTTGAAACCGTTATAACCTTTCCCGATTCCATACCGTTTTTAACGCCGTCTATAGAGGTTATTCCGCTTCAACTTCTTGCATATTATGTGGCATACGAAAGAAATTTGCCGATTGATAAGCCGAGAAACCTTGCAAAATCGGTTACAGTTGAATAAATAATATTTATAAAAAGCCGTTTTTTAACGGCTTTTTATTGTTTAAATTTCATATATATGCTATATTGGTTGCGGTGATGTATTATGATAAAAATTATGTTTGTCTGCCACGGCAACATATGCCGTTCTCCGATGGCAGAATTTATTTTTAAAGATATGGTGAAAAATGAGGGGCTCGAAAATCAGATATTTATTTCATCCTCTGCAACAAGCACCGAAGAAATATGGAACGGTATAGGCAATCCTGTTTATCCGCCTGCGAAAGCAGAACTTGCAAGCCACGGATTATTCTGCGGCGGAAAAAGAGCCGTTCAGCTTAAGCAAAGTGATTATAATGAATATGACCTTTTTGTTGCTATGGACAGTATGAATGTTCGCAATATAAAGCGGATTTTTCAAAGTGACAGGGATAATAAAATAAAAAAGCTGATGGATTTTACAGAAAGGGGAGGCGATGTTGCAGACCCATGGTATTCCCGCCGTTTTGATGTTGCTTATAATGATATTTTTGATGGCTGCACGGCACTTTTAAAAGTATTGAAATCAGAACTGAACAGGGAGGAACACAGCCTTTTTTAATAAAGCGTTTGAAATAAAAGAACATAAGGCTCAGAGAAATGGGTGTACGAAAAAATATTATATTACAAGAGATAAAAAGAAAAACCGCAGTTCAAACTGAACTGCGGTTCTGTTTTAATATTTTTTAAGCTGGTCCTCATCAAAGGTTTCAAGAAATTCATCATATGTTCCTTTATGGTCAACAATTTTACTTCCTGAAATTTCAATAATTCTGTCTGCCACAGTCTGAATAAACTGATGGTCGTGCGAGGTGAACAGAACGGTTTCCGGATAGCGGATCAGTCCGTTATTCAAAGCAGTGATTGATTCAAGGTCAAGATGGTTGGTAGGCTCATCAAGTATAAGCACATTTGCACCGCTGAGCATCATTTTACAAAGCATGCAGCGTACACGCTCACCTCCGGAAAGCACATTGGACATTTTAAGTGCATCATCGCCGCTGAAAAGCATTCTGCCAAGCCAGCTTCTTATATCTGTTTCAAGCGTTTGTGTTGTATACTGGCGAAGCCAGTCAATCAGATTAAGGTCAACACCGTCAAAATATTCGCTGTTGTCGCTTGGGAAATAGCTTTGAGAGGTGGTAACGCCCCATTTGAATTCGCCTTCATCCGGCTGCATTTCTCCCATAATGATTTTGAAAAGTGTTGTTTTTGCAACAACATCAGAACCTACAAAAGCAACCTTTTCTCTTGGATGAATCACGAAGGAAATATCGTCAAGCACCTTTCTGTCTCCAATTGTTTTTGTAAGGTGGTCAACACGAAGCAGGTCATTTCCGCATTCTCTGTCAGGTTTAAAGTCAACATACGGAAAACGCCTTGAAGAAACCGGCATTTCAATCATTTCAAGTGCATCAAGCTGCTTTTTACGGCTGGTTGCCTGCTTTGATTTGGAAGCATTGGCGCTGAAACGCTGAATGAATTCCTGAAGTTCTTTGATTTTCTGCTCATTCTTTTTATTCTGATCTCTCTGCTGGCGCTGGCGCATCTGCGTGTATTCATACCAGAAATCATAGTTGCCCACATACATTTGAATTTTGCCGAAATCCACATCGCATATATGTGTGCACACCTTGTTTAAGAAATGACGGTCATGTGAAACAACAATAACTGTATTTTCAAAATCAAGCAGGAAGTTTTCAAGCCAGCGGATAGCTGATAAATCAAGATGGTTTGTAGGCTCGTCAAGCAGAAGCACATCGGGATTGCCGAATAATGCTTTTGCAAGCAGCACTTTTACCTTTAAATCGGACGGAAGTTCTGCCATTTTCAGATAATGGTATTCATCGGTAACGCCAAGCTTATTCAGCATAAATTCTGCGTCGGATTCTGCGTTCCAGCCGTCTAAATCGGCGAATTCGGCTTCAAGCTCGCCTGCTCTAATACCGTCCTCTTCGTTGAAATCGGGTTTGGCGTAAAGTGCATCTTTTTCTTCCATGATTTCTATAAGACGGGGGTTTCCCATTAAAACAGTTCTTACCACTTCATATTCATCGTACTTAAAGTGGTCCTGCTCCAAAACGGAAAGCCTTTCGCCGGGCGTCATAAAAACATCGCCCTTCTGCGGCTCCAGATCACCGCTTAAAACTTTTAAAAAAGTGGATTTTCCCGCACCGTTTGCCCCGATAATTCCATAGCAGTTTCCGGGTGAAAATATAACATTAACTCTTTCAAATAAAGCTTTACCGCCAAACTGAACGGTAACATTATTTGCCTGTATCATAATCAGTCCTCCAATGAAATGTTGGATATATTTTACTACACTTATATAGTAAATACAAGCATAAAATTATATTGGTATGCAAATTGATGAAAATAAAAATGAATATATTTATTTTTTGTAAAATTTCTTTGTTTTATCCCCATGTATTTGACATTATGGACTATATATCATACAATTTATGTAAAAGAGGTGATAAAAATGGATTATAAAAAAATACTGTTAAAGCTTGCAGAAAAGTATAATGAAACGCCTGAAAATGTTGAAAAAGAAATGGAAAAGGCAATCAGGTCGGCTGATATTCATTGCGATGTTGAAGAATTTATTTTAAAAGTATCAGACTCCATCATTACAAATATGCAAAACAGACTATAAATCATACAAAAAGTATTATATATAGTCTAATTACTTCAGACAGAACGGGCAAAATGTTTTTGTCAGGAGTGATTTTATGGATATTCATGAAGCTGCCAAGCAAAGAATTATTGAACTGTGCAATGAACGCAGTTTAACGATAAGCCGGCTGGCAACAATTTCCGGCGTGCCGCATACCACCATAAAGTCCATTCTGTATAACCAAAGTAAAAATACCGGAATCTCTACAATTAAAAAAATTTGTGACGGACTTGAAATAACGGTTGCGGAATTTTTTAATACGGAATTGTTCAATAATCTGGAACAGGAAATCAAATAGGATTACATCGGGCAGGGCAGTTTTCAGGCTGCCCTGCTTTATTTCAAAATAAAATAATATATTTAATTTATGTGATTTTATTGATTTTGTCTTTTGCAGAATGTATAATATAATTAATTGTACTTATACAAAATGTGATAATTTATGCAGTTAAGGAATTGGATTTATGGAAATTAAAATTTCACCGTCTATGCTTGCTTCGGATTATGCAAATTTGGAAGCAGAACTGAAAAAATGCGAAAATGCAGGAGCAGAACTTATTCATCTGGATGTTATGGACGGTCATTTTGTGCCGAATATTTCGATAGGTGCACCGGTTATAAAAGCAATGAAATCTGTTTGCAGTGTGCCTTTTGACGTTCATCTTATGATTTCAAACCCGCTTGACTATATACAGGATTTTGCAGATGCAGGTGCAGATATTATTACTTTCCATATAGAAAGCAGCAGCGATGCCGGAAAAACAATAGATAAAATTATTGAATGCGGCTGTAAGGCGGCGGTTGCCGTTAAGCCAGGTACAGATATTGAAACGGTTTTTCCGTTTGCCGACAGATTATCTATGGTGCTTGTTATGACAGTGGAACCTGGTTTCGGCGGGCAGAGCTTTATGGCGGATATGATGCCTAAAATCGAAAAGATGAGAACAGCATATCCCAATCTTGATATTCAGGTTGACGGCGGTGTTAATGCCGAAACAATTAAGCTATGCGCAAAGGCAGGCGCAAATGTGTTTGTTGCAGGATCTGCGGTATTTAAAAGTGAAAATCCTGCTGAAACAATTTTACTCTTAAAAAAGAATGCAGGTAGCATATGAGAAGAAAGCGCTTTTACAAAAATGTAAAGCGAAACCAGACATGGACGGAAGCTGTTCAGGGCAGAGAAATTGATTTTGCCGATAAATATGCCGATAACGGCGTTTATTCGGATAAGTTTGATTATCTCAGACCCAAACAAAAACCAAAATCAAATAAGAAAAAGCTGAAGAAAAAACTGAAAAGGTTTTTCAGGGCTTTGGCAGCCGTTTTCATCAGCATTGCTGTTGTCGGCGCCGGATACACGGCTATGGATGTTTATATGATACGCCACAGAATGCCGAATCCGGATGCGGTTGAATCCGAACAGCAGATGCAGGATGTGAGTCAGGTTTCACTTAATCTTAAATCTGAATATATTGATATTGTTTCTCTCGACGGTGCAGATATGCTTTCGGCGGTTTTATCCGATGCGGATTTACATTCGTTCAGCAGTGTTGCGTTTGATATTAAGCGTGCAGACGGCACAGTCGCTTATAAAAGCAATCTTGCCAATATTCACACATACGGAGCAACTGCCTTTCCTGCGGCACAGTTTCAAAAGTCTGTTGACGAATTGAACCGTGCGAATGTTTTTCCTGTCGCAGTTGTTTGCTGTTATGCGGACAATATTGTGCCGGCAGCCGATCATACTTTGGCGGTTCTGAATGATGACGGTTCACTTTATGAGGATTCAGACGGAAACACCTATCTTAATCCGGATTCTGAGGATGTTTACGGATATATCAGGGATATTATTGAAGAAATATATAATCAGGGCATAACGGCATTTGTGCTTACGGG
Source organism: uncultured Oscillospiraceae bacterium (assembly GCA_948471205.1). Classification (GTDB taxonomy): domain Bacteria; phylum Bacillota; class Clostridia; order Oscillospirales; family Acutalibacteraceae; genus Eubacterium_R. The sequence continues at coordinate 40,716 of CAOKRT010000012.1, forward strand.
TACAGATTTGCCGGCAGAAATAAGCGGCAGTTACGGTGATGGCTTTAAACCGCTTGCGGACCGCCTTTACAGCGATATCGGAACAGGTCTGAAATTTGTTGAAGCGGTGCATGCGCAGCTCGGTGAAAAATCCGCCGAAGAAAAAAACGATGAGATTTCAAAAAAAATAAAAAATGATTTAACAGTTAATCAGGTTTATTTTATAACCACATCTGCAGATAAATATTTAATCAAAGAAAAATTGGAGGAAAGCGGAATAGTAAGTTTTATTCTTGCTGATAAGTAAAATGAAAAAATTGTTTTCTTTTTTATTTGCCGTGATAACGGCGGCAGTTTTTATATCGGGGGCAATCACGGCATTTTCACAGGAATCGCAAACATCGCTTGTGCCGTTGACCAATGTTCCGTATCTTGAAACAATTTCATTTTCAAATGCTGAAATAGACGGCGGTTTTCAAAAGAATAAAACGCAGTATACCGTTACGCTTGAAGATCCTGCGGTAAGTCCCACACTTAAAAGCTATCATATAACCGGTGATGCGGCTGTGTTTGTTACATACGGATATGACGGTTTAAATCATCAGAATGCAATCATAGTAACGCTCAGTTTTGAAAACGGAAGCGTAATTTATACTTTTAATTACAGCAATGTTTCTGAATTCAAGGTTTCGGATAATGCCAATCTGATTGGCATTGCAAGCGATTACTGCGAGGTTCAGCCTGCAATTAATGAAACGCAGACAGAGTATAAGCTGTATATTCCGAGCGATCTTACACAGCTTGATATTACGCCTATTACACAGGATGTAAATGCGCATTGTGATCCGCTGAGTATTGAAATAAACAGCAGGCAGGAGCCTGAACTCAGCCTTACCGTTTGTGCGTCTGACGGAACAACAAAAAACTATCGTTTTAAAGTGCGCCGTGTTGATAAAACAATGGCACAGGTTAAGGAAGAAAAAAACAATCCGGCTTTTATTTCTTTTGTAGACGGAGAGCTTTTCTATCAGCGCCCGGTTTTTTCTATCATTTTGGGAGCGGCAGCAGCAGGTGTTATTATAATACTGATTATTGTGAAAATAACAAAAAGAATTACGGTAAATGCTTATGACAGCGAAGAAAAACCGTTCTATTTTGTAAAAGATTAAAATCAACGCGGGTTATTATCTAAGAAAGGTGTGATTTTGTGGAATTTAATGAAATGATGGAATATATAGAGCAGCTTCACACCCAGCGCCGCATAGGCGAACTGAAAAAGTATCTTAATGAAATAAACCCGGCAGATATAGCACAGCTTTTGGAAACGGTTGAAAATGAACGTACCCGTGTTTTTCTGTTCAGACTGCTTGCAAAAGAAAATGCAGCGCAGACCTTTGTTGAATTTGACGGAGATACGCAGGAAAATCTGATAAGGGCATTTTCGGATACAGAGCTGAAAGAAGTGCTGGATGAGCTTTATATTGACGATGCGGCAGATATTATTGAGGAAATGCCGGCAACAATTGTGAAACGTATTCTGAAAAATACAGATCCGGAAACAAGGGAAGCTATCAATACAATTCTGAAATATCCCGAAGATTCGGCAGGTTCTATTATGACCCCCGAATTTGTTGATTTGAAAAAGGATATGACGGTTGAGGATGCCTTTAAACGAATCAGGCGAACAGGTCTTGATAAAGAAACAATCTACACTTGCTATGTTACAGACGCGTCAAGGCATCTTATAGGTGTAACAACGGTTAAAGAACTGCTGTTAAGCGATTATGACGATGTTATAGAAGATTTCATGGAAACCAATGTGATTTCCATAAATACGCTTGATGACAGGGAAACGGCAACGCTGGCCCTTTCCAAGTATGACTTTCTGGCAATGCCTGTTGTTGATATGGAAAACAGGCTTGTGGGCATTATAACCGTTGATGACGCTATTGATGTTATTCAGGAAGAAAATACAGAAGATATTCAGAAAATGGCGGCGATTACGCCAACGGATACCCCGTATCTTAAAACGGATGTAATTGATTCATGGAAAAAAAGAATTCCGTGGCTTATGCTTCTTATGATTTCCGCAACGCTTACAAGCCAAATACTTACCACCTTTGAGGATAAGCTTCTCCAGGCTTCGGTGCTTACGGCATTTATTCCCATGCTTATGGGCACAGGCGGAAATTCAGGCGGTCAGTCAAGTGCTACAATTATTCGTGCGATATCGCTTGATGAAGTCAGGTTTAAGGATATTTTTAAGGTTATTTGGAAAGAATTCCGTATAGGGGCAATAAGCGGGCTTACACTTGCGGTTGTCTGTTTTATAAAACTGCTTTTGTTTGACCGTATTGTGCTTGGAAATGATGCGGTTACCTTTACCGTTTCTATTGTTATCAGCCTTACAATTTTGGTTGAAACCATATGCGCAAAAATAATCGGCAGCACGCTTCCGATTATAGCAAAGAAGCTTGGGTTAGACCCGGCCGTGCTGGCAAATCCGTTCATTACAACTATATCGGATGTTGTTTCGCTTCTTGTTTATTTCGGCTTTGCAGTGCTGATACTTCATTTATAAAATGCTGCTAAACTGCGCATAAATTGTTGACAAATTTCAACAAAACCTATTAGAAATTTTTTGTATTTGACAAGATTTTATTATCTTGTTATACTAATACTGATTAAATAATAAAACGGAGGCATAATGATGACTCAAAAAAATAAAGTTCAGCTTAAAATATGCGGTGCAACATATACCATTGTTACGGAAGACGATCCTGAATATGTTGAAAGCCTCGGCGAGCTTCTTGATGCGGAAATGAAAAGCATTACAAGTGCAAATCCAAGCCTTTCCTTAATTCAGTGTGCGGTTCTTGTTGCGCTTGATCAGGCAGATAGCTGCAAAAAGGCTACTGCAGCAGCAGATAATCTTCGTGCACAGATTAAAGATTATATTGAAGATGCCGCAAGATCAAAGATTGAAGTGGATGTTGAAAGAAGAGAGATAGACAGGCTTAACAGAGAACTTGAAAATCTCAGGAAAAAGTTAAACGGATAATATTTATGAAATTTGAAATTTTAGCTCCTGCCGGTTCGCAGGAGTCGCTTGCTGCCGGCGTAAGATGCGGTGCAAATGCGGTTTACCTTGGCGGTAAAGTGCTTAATGCCCGCCGTAATGCCGGCAATTTTAATGATGAAGAGCTTGAAAAGGCCGTTCAATACTGCCATGCAAGAAATGTTAAGGTTTATCTTACGCTTAATACATTATGCAGGGATCAGGAATTGTCTGAGGCATATGAACTGGTGAAAAAAGCTCTTGTTTTTGGGGTGGATGCTTTTATAGTGCAGGATATCGGTCTTATCAGAATGATAAAAGACTGTTTTCCCCAGGCAAAAATTCACGGTTCCACACAAATGAGTGTTATGACTGCCGAGGGTGTGAATGCACTTAAAGAAATGGGCGTTTCCCGTGCTGTTCTTCCCAGAGAAATGACGCAGGAAGAAATTGCCCAAATAAGAGAATGCACAGATATGGAACTGGAAATGTTTGTACACGGCGCACTTTGCATGAGTGTTTCCGGACAGTGCTATCTTTCGGCAATGCTTGGACAGAGAAGCGGCAACAGAGGTCTTTGTGCCCAGCCCTGCCGGCTTTCTTTTTCTGCAAATAACAGTAACAGTTTTGATTTAAGCCTGAAAGATTTAAGCCTTATAAGGCAGCTTTCTCAAATAGATAATCTTGGTGTTGTAAGCCTTAAAATAGAGGGCAGAATGAAGCGGCCGGAATATATTGCCGCCGCTGTTTCATCATTGAAGAAAGCAATAAACGGTGATTATTCCATAAAAGATGAAATCATGCTGAAAAGCGTTTTCAGCAGAAGCGGTTTTACACAGGGTTATTTTAAAAATGAAATGAACAGGGATATGTTCGGCATAAGGCAGAAAGACGATGTTATTGCCGCAAAGGATGTGCTCAAACAGTTGTCCCATCTTTATGATAATGAAAATCCGCTTGTGCCGGTTGACATTGCGTTTGAATGCCGAAAAGACAAGGCAGTTCAATTAACTGCACAGGCACTTGGAAAAAAGGTTGTTCTGCATGGTGAAATTCCCGAAAAGGCGGTTAATAAGCCCATGACAGAGGAAACGCTGAAGCAAAGGCTTTCCAAGCTCGGCGGCACACAGTTTTATGCGGATAATGTAAAAATAAAGCTTGACGACGGTTTGATAATTTCCGCTTCACATATAAATGCACTGCGAAGGGAAGCTGTTGAAAAGCTGTGCGAAACAGAGAGACGGAAGATTGCGTGTTTTCCTCTTCCCGAAATATTGCCGCGTGTAAGGGCAGGTGCACCGTATTTTACGGCAAGATTTTCCGATGCATGCCAGATTCCGGATAAGCATCCGTTTGAAAGAATATTTATTCCTATATGGTCTGCCATTGAAGATTTTGTTGATAACAGAGCAGGCGTTGAAATTCCGAGAGGGCTTTTCGGAAAAGAAAAAGACATTGAAAAAAGGCTGTTGGCACTTAAAAAAATCGGTGTAAAAAATGCTTTGTGCGGGAATATAGGTTCATACAGGCTTGCCGAAAGGCTTGGTTTTAACGTGTTCGGAGATTTTGGACTTAATGTGTTCAACAGTTTGTCTGCCAATCAGATTCATTCGCCTATTTTATCGTTTGAACTTCAGATAGAAGAGGCAAACAGAATCAATGCTGAAGATACAGGCGTTGTTGCATACGGAAAGCTTCCGCTTATGCTGACAAGAAACTGCCCGGTAAAAAATAATATCGGCTGCGAAAACTGCAGGAAACATGGCAGTCTTACGGACAGAAAAGGTATAAAATTTCCGGTTGTATGCTCGCCGTATCCGTGTGTTGAAATTCTGAACAGTGTGCCGCTCTATATGGCAGACAGAATGCATGAAATAAAAACAAATTTTATTCATTTTTATTTTACGGATGAAAGCGTGCAGGAAATTGACAGAATAATTGCACTTTATAATAAAAATAGCAAGGCAGATTTTGATTATACAAGAGGACTTTATTACAGAGGAGTGTTGTAAATGCTTATATTAGCATCCAAATCACCAAGAAGAAAAGAACTTTTAAGTTTTATAACTAAGGATTTCATTGTTGTTTCCGAAGAGATTGACGAAACGGTTCCTTCCGATATGACGCCGGAAAATGCTGTGCTTTATCTCTCAAGAAAAAAGGCAGAGCTTTTTCAGAACAGTGAAGATGTTGTTATCGGTGCAGATACCGTTGTTGTTTTGAACGGAAGAATTCTGGGAAAGCCGGCGGATGAGGAAGAAGCATTTTCGATGCTGAAAGAGCTGAGCGGAAAAGAACATTCTGTTTTAACAGGCGTAACGCTTATCAGCCCGTCAGGTAAAAAATCATTTTATAAGGAAACAAAGGTTAAATTTTTTGAACTTTCAGACGGAGAAATAAGTACCTATATTAAAACAGGCGAATGCATGGATAAAGCAGGCGCTTACGGCATTCAGGGCTACGGTTCACTTTTTGTTGAAAAAATAGACGGTGATTATTTTAATGTGGTCGGTCTTCCTGTTTCGTCACTGTACAGGGAACTTCAAAACCCGTTTTTTAGTAATTTTAATAAAAATTAATATTAATTTGCTGTGCATTTCGCCGAAATTTGTATGAAAAAGTCAAGACTAAATTGCAAAAATTCATAAAAAAAATTCAAGTAAGACACGCGACGCCTTCCTGGAAAACGGCTTCTGCGGTCCGGAAGCCCAGTATTTCACGGGGATAGTTATTGATCCAGTCTTCGACCTTTTGGATCGCTTTCGCTGTGACTTTCCGGAAGTCTGTTCCTTTCGGGAACCAACGGCGGATCATTCTATTCACATTTTCGTTTGATCCTCTTTCGTATGACGAATAGGGGTGACAATAGTATATCTTTGTCCTGTTGCCTTTGCGGCGACAGGACTTTTCCATTCCGGCACAGTCAGCGAATTCGGAACCGTTATCGACAGTGATCGTTCGAAAGATTTTGCTGAAATTTGCGCCGTATTCACGTTCAAGGCTATCCAGGACGCGGACCACGCTTCGGGCGGTCTGGTCGCGCATAGGACGAATGATTTCCCGTCTGGACTTTCTTTCGGTCAGAACCAGAAGGGTTTTCTTTGTTTTCTTCTTGCCTTCGACACAGTCCATTTCCCAGTCACCAACGACCGCGCGATCGTCGATTTCTTTCGGGCGGTTTTCGATACTGGTTCCAGCCGGCGGCCGCTTCGCCCTCTTGACTTTGTTATACGGGCGTTTCTTTTGGCCTTTGACAGGAAGGTTCTTGTTCGTGACAGTCAAAAAGACGCCCTTGTCGATATAAGAATACAAGGTCGATTCACAGATCGACGTTTTGAATTCAAGGCCCTGTTCCTTAATTTCACCCAAGACGGCGGCCGGCGAATAACCGTCTTCGGCGATTTTCTTTTCGATATGCTGGGCCAGTTCGTGGTCGTTCCCGATTTTCAAGTCCGGACCTTTTGCGGCCAGGTGTTCACGGTAAGCCGCTTCGGCCATTTCCGGACTGTATCTTTCTTCTTCGGTCAGGTCGGAATTCGTATGAATATAACGGCCACGCTTGATTTCGTTGTAGATCGTTTTCAGGTGAACGCCGATTTCGTCAGCGATTTCGATTCTGCTGACGCTGTCGCGCTCCATAGTGATTCCGGCTATTTGCAGTCTGGCGGCGAAGTCGGCCTGTGACAGTCGCTTCTTCAATCGTGCTTCGCGGATTCTGTTTCCGCTGATGTTCTTCCGGCCTTTATAGTCATATATTTTCAAGTTGTGACCTCCTTCCCGAAAATTTTGTGTTAATGTTCAGCGTCATTCTTGTTTTTAACACATTTTTCACGTATAATTGTGTTAAAGGTCAGAACCTTATAAAGTTTACAAGTAGGAAGGGGGGATATAATGCGAATAGTCGCTATTATATTCGGAATCCTGGCCGCGATTGTCGATCTGATCCTGGTGATTGTGTCGATCGCGGTTCCGGAAGTATCATTGTGGGGCTGGATCGTCGTCTTGACCATTGTCACCGCTGGGCTTTTTTTCAGTGCGAACAAGGTCAAGAAGCAGAAGGAAGCCAGACAGGCGGCACAAGTGGCCAGAAACACGCCGTTCATGGAAGAAACCGCGATTTCAGCGATCGCACAGGGCGAACTTCCTGTTGTAACGGGGACGCCGGTTCTTTTGGAAGAAGGCGAAGTCGCCCATTATTACGCGCCGGCGACGAAGATCGTCACGAAGAACAAGGCTGTCGGCCGAACCGGAAGCGGTGCTGGCGTCCGTGTCCGCGTTGCGAAGGGCGTGTCGGTAAGCACTGGCGGCGGTTCCAGTCGGACGGTTTACGGCGAAGTGACAGAAACCTATTCAGGCGCTATCGTTTTAACGAATAGGCGGATCGTCTTCATTCATAACCAGGCCGGTTTCGAATGTAAGATTTCAGCATTGACAGCGGTGACACCTGTCGACGGCTCTGTCGTCGTACAGGCCGGATCGAAGACATATCAGTTTTCAGTCGCGCGACAGGACCTTTTCGTGTCGGCTCTTTCAATGGTCACCGGAAAATAAAAAAGGCGGTCAGGGAATATCCCTGGCCGCTTTCCTTTTGCCGCTATGCTTTTTTCAGGTTTGCCGCATTGACGGCCGCTGTGACTGTCTTTCCGATACCAATGACCACACGGTCGCCGTCGGCTTCGATCACGTCATATTTGTCATAATAGGTCTTGAAGGCTTTCCCTGTGTAGGTGACAGCTTTCAGGACCTTTACTTTATCACCCTTCTCGAAAGACTGGGCGGCCTGGGTGTCTGCCGGAATTTTGATTTTCTGGCCGACGCGGATCAGGTTCGCGTTTGCGATCCTGTTATAAGCCGCGATCTTCTGATAGGTCGTCCCGTACTTCTGGGCGATCTTCGACAGTGTTTCGCCAGCTTTGACAGTGTGGATCACTTCGCCGGTGGCCGGTTTATTCTCTGCCGGCCTTTCGGCACTGGCGCCCAGGCGGCGGTTGACTTCGGCCGCGATTTCACCGTGGCGGTTATACAGGTAGTCGCCAGGACAAGCCTTGTTTG
>CAOKRT010000013.1 GCA_948471205.1 uncultured Oscillospiraceae bacterium
ACTTAAGCAAAGGCTTTTTTGTGAAAAAGGTTTGTGGTTTTATTGAAAAAGGCGGAGGTTCGGCAAGCGGTCAAAACTCGGGAAATCCTGAACCGATATGGTATCCAAAAAATGGGGATGCCAAACGATTTTTAGGAAAACCGGGAGAAATGAAAGAAACTATTGATAAAAACGGAGAAAGGCGTTTAACTAAAATCGGTAAAGACGGAAAGGCTGTTAAAGAACGACATTTTTCAAATCATAAAAGGCCTGATAAACACACAAATCCGCACGATCACGAAATTAATTGGAGCAATGGCTATCCTAATCCGCAGTCCCCTACAAATTATCCAAATGGGAATATACCCGAATTTAAATCATTGAAAGGAGTATATATGTATACTAAAAATGAACATATTCTTGAATATCCTAATTATAATGACATAGATGATTTTAAGGAAAGTCTTATTTATGGTAAAGAAATTGAAATCAGATGGAAAGGAATTGATTTCACCATTGAATATGAGCAAGATAGAATCTTTTCAATTTGCGAAGCTTATAAACCCGAAACAGAAAAATCTTTTAAATCAATTGATAAATTACTCGAATTGAAATTAAATACCGGAGATGTTTTAAAAGATGTAGTTTTACAAGCAGAGATTATGTGGAGAAATATATGAATACATTATACAAAATGACAACAGAAGAATTTGAAGAAAAGAGAATACTTTATAAATTTAATGATGTAAAATATGTTGTTATGGACGGTAAAGGAATTGAAACCTACGAGCAATATTTTGATAAACTGTGGGATGTCTTTGGATTTAGTGAAATACCTGAGGGTTGGAAAAAGGATTTTCATACAGAAGATGACTTTATGACGGAAATGGATGAATTGACAAAAGACAAGTATGTTTTCGTTATTAAAAATTACAATGAATTTTTAGCTAACGATATTAAGGAGAAAGAAAAAATCGAAGATTATTATGAAAACTACTTGCTGCCATTCTGGGATGAAGAGGTTGAACGCGTAGTAGTTGAAGGAAAACGCAAGGATTTTGATATTTATCTGGTATCAAATGAATAAGCGAATTTTTATAGTCTACCCTTGACAACAGTATGGCTGCAGAAAAGACCATATATGAATTTTTAAGAGATACAAGCACGAAACCGTCTGATTACGATTTGATTTTAACAGGGGATTTGGGCTGACAGGTTCAAAGCTTTTATATGAGCTCATGGAAAACGAACATGGAATCGATATACGAAATCAGCACAACGACTGCGGCTTAATGATTTATAATCTTGAAGAACAGGATGTAAACAGCGGTGGTTCCGGCTGCGGCTGTGCAGGCTCGGTTTTATGCTCTCACATTTTAAAGAAAATGCGGAATAATAAGCTTAAAAAGGTACTTTTCACTGCAACAGGAGCGTTAATGTCTCCAGCGTCAAGCAAGCAGTGAAATTTTAAGGAGAAAGCAATATGAAAAAAGAAATATTGGAGCAAATCAGAAAACTGGGAATAAAAGAATTTGAAAAAATTAGTGATCTTGATTTGCTGGACGGAAGCTATCTGAATTTGGAGGTTGCACTGCCAAGCGGTGAAAAAGTGAAACTGCTGAAGGATAATAAAAAATATTATGCAAATCAGGCTGAAATAGCGGGTAGTGATAAATGCTGCGGTGTTGCAGCGGACGACAGCTTTATCGCAGTATATCGGTATGGATGCGAGGGCAGAGATGCTGATCTGATTTTATTGAAACGGATATAGAAATGAACAAAAGGCACGGAAATCCGTGCCTTTTTATATCAGAATGTTTCGGAAATAATATTCCTGATGTCCTCTTCAGCCTGTTGAATTTCAAAAAGAAATTCTCTTGAAGAAACACGCAGAGCGCCGTTTCCCAAAATAATAAGCTGTTCCAGCGCATCTGAGGTTACAACCCGCACACGGTGTTTTTTTGCAAGCGTATGCGATGTTTTTTCAATATATAAATCGGCAGTTTCTGCCTGCTTTGTGTAAACGATACTGATATTATTGATTTTTTCAATCTCACGCATGCTGTGGTTTACTTTATACGCATCAAACACCAGAATAACTTCGCATTTTTTATAGCCCTGATAGTTGCACAGAATATTAATCAGCGTGTTTCTGGCGCTTTCAATGCTGTCCTGCGCGATTTTTTTCAGACTGTCCCACGCAAAAATAACATTGTAGCCATCTACAAGCAGATATTCCGTGCCGTCATAAGACGGTATATTTTTTCTTTTATACTTTTTATTATCTGTGCTTTCCGTAAAAGTAAAATGGTTTTGCATCGGTTGTTCCGAATGGCTTTTAATCGGACCATAGGTTTGTTCAAAAATATACATAAGCTCCTTATCAAGTGCAAAAAGATTTTCGGTATTTTTGCCGGAGGAAAGCGTTTGTTTTATGGAAAAATGTGTATATTCACTTTTAGGTGTGGATAATGCGCTTGGCAGATGCATACGGCTTTTTATTTCATTCCATTTCACCTGATAGCCTGCCCCATGAGAACAGAAAACCGAATCACAGGGATTATCCGTATCGCCGTCACAGTCATAGCCGATTTCAGCTATGACTTCTTCTGTGTTATGACATGGTTCATAACCTTTCAGTGTGCACATAAGTTTCCCTGTCCCACGGGTGTACTGCATAAGCTCTTTGGAGTAGTTATACATTGTTGAAACAGGTGCAGAACCGTTAATAATTGTACAGTCACCGTTTATTTCCGGCGGATTGAAAGTGCCGCACATTTTTTGAATATCAGCAATTGCTCTGCCGGTGTTTTCTGTTGGTACTTCCAATGTAAATTCATATATCGGTTCAAGAAGAACAGACTTCGCACTGCGAAGTCCCTGTCTGACTGCTCTGTAGGTTGCCTGTCGGAAATCTCCGCCTTCGGTATGCTTATTATGTGCTTTGCCTGATGCAAGAATAATTTCCATGTCTGTAATAGGAGAACCTGTCAGAACCCCGATATGTGTTTTTTCATACAGATGATTCAGTATCAGTCTTTGCCAGTTTTTGTCAAGTAAATCTTCTTTACATTCTGTTTTGAATACAAGTCCGCTGTTTCTTTTGGCAGGTTTCAGCAGCAGGTGAACTTCGGCATAATGTCTGAGCGGCTCAAAATGACCGATACCTTCCACCGTGTCTGCAATGGTTTCTTTATATATAATATTTCCTTTGCCGAAAACTGCATGGATTCCGAATCGTTCTGAAATAATGGACTGAAGTATTTCAAGCTGCACATCGCCCATAAGCTGTATATGAATTTCGCTAAGCCGTTCATTCCATATGATTTTTAGCTGCGGATCTTCATTTTCAAGAATTTTCAGCTTTTCCAGAGCTGTAAAGATGTCCGAATCATCAATAAGATTTAATTTATATGTCAACAGCGGTGCAAGCATTGGCAGGCCGGTGTTTTTTTCAGCGCCAAGTCCGTCTCCGGGCAGTGTAAAGCTAATTCCCGTTACAGCACAGATTGTTCCTGGTTCTGCTGTTTCTGCTGCGGTAAACCTGTTTCCCGAATAAATGCGTATCTGATTAACCTTTTCGGAATGTTTGTTTTTGTCCGACTGCAGTATATCCTTTACTTTAAGCACGCCGCCGGTTATTTTCATAAAGGTTAGCCGCTGTCCTTTTTCTTCGGAAATTTTATATACTTTGGCGGCAAATTCTTTTTTATAGTTCGGCATTACAGTGTATTTATCAAGGCATTTCAGAAATGCATGGATGCCTGATAATTTCAGTGCGGAACCAAACATACACGGAAAAATTTTTCTGCTTTTGATTCTGCTTATAATATCTTCTGTCTTAATCGTTTCGTCTTCATAATAACGGTTCAAAAGCACTTCATCACATACGGCAATATTTTCAAAAAAGTCTTTTATATTGTCAGAACTGAAATCAATGCATCCGTCGCTGAATTTTGTTTTTAACTGACTGAGCACATTTTTCTTATCCGCACCGTCCAAATCCATTTTATTTATAAAAATAAAGCAGGGAATATGATATTTGGAAAGCAGCTTCCAGAGTGTCAGTGTATGGCTTTGAATACCTTCGGCTGCACTGATAACCAAAACGGCATAATCCAGCACCTGTAATGTACGTTCTGTTTCGGCGGAGAAATCAATATGTCCCGGTGTGTCAAGCAGGGTGAATTCCGTGTTTTCATATTTTAATACGGCCTGTTTTGAAAAAATGGTTATTCCGCGGCTTCGTTCCAGTGAAAATGTATCCAAAAAGGAATTTTTATGGTCTACTCTTCCCAGTTTGTTTATATTTCCCGATTGATATAATAATGCTTCTGAAAGTGTTGTTTTCCCCGAATCAACATGTGCCAGTATACCGATAACAATTTTTTTCATTTTCACACCACGCTTTAACTTATTTTCTATATGATACCATATAATCCGGTTCGTGTAAATTGCCGCGGATTTATAATGGGCTGTTATCGTAATGATTCTGTTACAAAAGGCTGTATTAAAAAATCAACTTTTTTAAGACAAAAAAAGGCAGGTGTAAACCTGCCTTTCTGTTTGCTTTATTTATCCTTTGGTCTTGCAATAAGAGAAACAATAAGCCCTGAAAGAACCGCTACGGTTACACCGCCGGCACATGCGGAAAGCCCGCCTGTAATGACGCCGATAAAGCCGTCTTTCTGAATGGCCTCTTTCACTCCGTTGGCAAGTGAGTTGCCGAACCCTGTAAGCGGAATGGTTGCGCCCGCACCTGCGAAATCCACAAGTTTATCGTACCAGCCGAAGGCGCCGAGCAGAACGCCCAGGCAAACGAAAAGTACAAGTATTCTTGCGGGAGTCATTTTTGTTAAATCAATCAGAAGCTGACCGACAACACAGATTAATCCGCCTATTAAAAAAGCATATAAAAAAATCATAAAAAATCACCTGCTATATTTTTTACATATAACAGGTGATTTATTCTTTTTTATTTAAAATCAGCCTTCGTCAATCGGCTTTTTGTTGTCTTTCTTCGATTCTCTGCCGTATTTTTCCTCAAATCCCGGATTAATATAGTCTTCAACAATTCTGCCGTCTCTTATACGGATAACACGTTCAGCCTGTTCTGCTATTTCATTATCATGGGTAATAATAATAACTGTTCTTCCCTCATCTTTCAGATTGTGAAGAATCTGCATAACATCTTTTGTGGAACGTGTGTCAAGATTTCCGGTAGGTTCATCCGCAAGAATTACGGGCGGAGCAGCCGCTATTGCGCGGGCAACGGCTACACGCTGCTGCTGACCGCCTGAAAGAGCGGCTGGCAAATGATGCATTCGTTTTTCAAGACCAACCTTTTTTAATGCGGCTTCTGAAATTTCTCTTCTTTCGTTTTTGGGAATTCCTCTGTAAACAAGCGGAAGCTCCACATTTTCAATGGCATTCAGCGAAGCAATTAAATTGAAGCCCTGAAAAATAAATCCGATTTCTTCATTTCTTATTTCGCTAAGCTGGTCATCCGTTAAGTCATCAAGCAGTGTGCCGTTTATGTAATATTCACCGCTTGTGGGTGTATCCAGCAGACCAAGCATATTCATAAGCGTGGATTTACCTGAACCCGACTGACCGATGATTGCAACAAATTCGCCTTCGTCAATTGTAAGCGAAATGCCGTCAAGCGCATTAACCTGGTTTTCACCGGGATTATAAATTTTATAAACATCTCTTACATCAATAAGGTGCATAACAATCTGTTCCTTTACAAAGTGTATATTTTTATATTACAAACAATTATATAATTTGTCAAGAGATTTGTATAATTGTTAAGATATATTAAATAATACTTAATGAGGTGTTAATAAAATGAGTATAAGCAAAGATGAATACAGCAAAATGGCAGATAAGGCAAGCCCGAATTCTCCTATTATATTAAATTGTGTAAAAGCATTTATTTTCGGAGGTTTGATATGCACATTCGGACAGCTTCTTAATACCGTTTTTTTAAATGCAGGCTTAAATGAAAAAGAAATAAAAACAGCAACGCCGTGTTTGATTATTATTATAACCGCAATTTTAACGGGTATCGGCGTGTTTGACAAAATTGCACGCCATGCAGGTGCAGGCACGATTGTTCCGATAACGGGTTTTGCAAATTCCGTTGTTTCGCCGGCGCTTGAATTCAAGCATGAAGGAATGGTTCTCGGCACTGCGGCACAGATGTTTTCCATTGCAGGTCCTGTAATTGTTTACGGTGTGGGAAGCTCGGTTTTATACGGAATCATTATATATATTTTCCATCTTTATTAACTTTTAATAAAATCATCGTGATTTGACAATAAATTGTTGAATATGAATTTGATATATGATACTATAATAATATATTAAATTTTTGGAGGAATTTATTGTGGGAATGACATATGAATCAATTGTTGAAACAGTCAGAAATAAATTTAAAACCGTTGATGTAAGCTCTGTTCCGGGCACACTTGCATATCAGTTTAATATTGAAGGAAAAGTCAGCGGCATATTTTATGTTGAAATTAAGGACGGTCAGGTTCATGTTGAGCCTTATGAGTATTATGACCGCAATGCAATCCTGATTCTGAACGGAACAAATCTGATTAAGCTTATCAATGGCAAGCTGGATCCTGTAATTGCATTTACAACCGGAAAGCTTAAAGTAGAGGGCGATATCAATGCTGCGCTGGAATTAACCAAATTTTTAAAGCAGGCAAAATAAGTTTATATCCGAAAGCCGTGGGATTTATTATCCTTCGGCTTATTTTTTTGTTAAAAGCTATATTTTCTTCAGCGTGTATTTTACATATTTTACAATAATTTCAAATTTGCTTGTATTAAGCATATATTTAATATATAATAATGAGGATGTGAATAACATGGAGGAAAAATTTATGAAACATGCAGATATTGTAAAAAAAATGAGTCTGAAGCAGAAAGCAGATTTTGTTTCGGGATATGATTACTGGCATCTTGAAGCAGATGAAAGCCTTGGGCTTCCGAAAATTATGATTACAGACGGACCGCACGGACTTCGCAAGCAAAATCCAAACGGCGGCGGTGTAGGGCTTGGCAATTCATATCCTGCTACCTGTATGCCTCCTGCCGCAACATCAGCCTGTTCATGGGATGAAGCGCTTCTTAAAGAAGAGGGTGAAGCACTTGCAGAGGAATGTATTCAGGAAAAGGTTTCCGTCATTCTCGGACCGGGAACCAATATTAAGCGTTCACCTGTTTGCGGACGCAATTTTGAATATTTTTCAGAAGATCCTTTGCTTGCCGGTAAAATGTCGGCGGCACTTATAAACGGCTGTCAGTCAAAGGGAATAGGCACTTCCCTTAAACATTTTGCATGCAATTCGCAGGAAGCTTTCCGTATGATTATCAATGAGGTTATTGATGAACGTACAATGAGAGAGGTTTATTTCCCTGCGTTTGAAATTGCGGTTAAGGAATCACAGCCATGGACAATTATGAATTCTTATAACAGAATTAACGGTGTTTATGCTTCTCAGAATGATTGGCTTCAGAATCAGGTGGCAAGGGGCGAATGGGGCTTTGAGGGCTTGTTTGTTACAGACTGGGGTGCATCGGTGGACCGTGTGCCGGGCTTGAAAGCGGGAACAGATCTTGAAATGCCGTCGTCAGGCTCACTTAATTCAGAAAGAATTATTGCGGCTGTTGAAAACGGTATGCTGGATGAAACAGTGCTGGATGAAAGGGTAGACACAGTTGTTGATTTGATTATCAAATCAAAACCGGCTCTTGAACAGGATTACAAATTTGATATTGAAAAACACCATGCCCTTGCAAGAAAGGTTGCAGAAGGTTCTATGGTGCTTCTTAAAAATGATGACCGGATTCTGCCGTTGAAGAACGGTGCAAAAATTGCCGTTATAGGCGAAATGGCAAAGGCGCCCCGTTTTCAGGGACCGGGTTCATCTGTTGTTAATCCTACAAAGATTGATAATGCTTATGACTGCCTTGCAGATCTCGGCGCAGATGTTACATATTCACAGGGCTATTACAAAGCTCCGCCGACCAAAAAGGATAAAAACAGAAAAGCGGATGCAGAACTTATTGCCGAAGCTGTTGCAGCAGCAAAAGCGGCTGATACGGCAGTTGTTTTTGTTGGTTTAACCGAAGGCTTTGAAGCAGAGGGTTATGACAGGGAAACAATTGATATGCCCGAAAACCATAATATTCTTGTTTCTGAAGTTGCCAAGGCGAACCCGAACACCGTT
Organism: uncultured Oscillospiraceae bacterium; assembly: GCA_948471205.1. Lineage (GTDB taxonomy): Bacteria > Bacillota > Clostridia > Oscillospirales > Acutalibacteraceae > Eubacterium_R. The sequence continues at coordinate 8,229 of CAOKRT010000013.1, forward strand.
GTTGTTCTTGCAGGCGGTTCTGTTGTTACAATGCCGTGGATTAATGAGGTTAAGGGTGTTCTTAATACGGGATTAAGCGGGCAGGCTGTTGGTTCTGCTACTGCAAATATTCTTACGGGCAGAGTGAATCCAAGCGGTAAAACCGCAGAAACATATCCTGTTTCCTTTAACGATAATCCCGTTTACGGAAATTATCCGGGCAGTCCTGTTATTTCAGAGCATAAGGAAAGCGTTTATATAGGTTACCGTTATTATGATACAGCGAAAAAGAATGTTCTTTTCCCGTTTGGTTTCGGTCTTTCCTATACAACCTTTGAATACAGCGATATTAAAATATCTGCAAATGAAATAAAAGATAACGAAACGGTTGACGTTACATTTAAAATCAAAAATACAGGCAGTACGGACGGTGCAGAAATAGCGCAGGTTTATGTTGCGGATAAAGATTCAACAATTTTCCGCCCCGAAAAAGAACTCAGGGCATTTACCAAAGTATTTCTTAAAGCCGGCGAAGAAAAGGAAGTTACTCTTACACTCGGAAAACGTGCTTTTGCATATTATAATGTTAATATCGGTGACTGGCATGTTGAAACAGGTGAATTTGATATACTTGTAGGTGCATCCAGCCGCGATATAAAACTGGTATCCACTGTGCATGTGGTTTCAACAGTTGATGCAGAAGTTCCTGATTTCAGGGAAACTGCACCGGCTTATTATACTGCTGATTTGTCCGGTATGGACGGTACGCAGTGGGCTGCGGTTTACGGTCAGCCGCTTCCGTCTGCACAGCGTGATACAACGGCTAAAATTAATATTTATAACTGCCTTGATGATGCTTCACATACAAAGTGGGGCGGAAGAATCGGTAAAATTGTAAAAAGTGTTATAAACCGGTTTGCCGGCAGTGCTGAAAACGGTGACGGTGCAATGCTTCAGGCAATGGCTGTTCAGATACCAATCAGAAACTTTATTTCTATGTCTATGGGTGTATTCAGCCCGAAAATGGCAGAAGGTCTGCTTCAGATTCTGAATGATGACGAAAGCACTGTTAAAGGAATCGGAAAAATTCTCGGCGGTCTTCCAACTGCAATTAAAAAGCTGCCGAATCTTATTAAATCCATTTAAACAATCAATAAATAACCGCCTGTCTTTCATTTGAAAGACAGGCGGTTATTCTTATGCCGCGGTATTTTTCTTTTGTTTTTCAGCATTTTTGATGCCGGATATAATTCCTTCGGCTTTGATGGAATCTATAAAATATTTTTCAATACTGTTTTCCTTGGTAACGGAAGAAACCGTTACAGAAAGTTTGTTTCCAAAACCAACCGCTGTGCAGTATACGCAATTGAAAGGTGTTTCTCCGATAACGGATTCAAACCGGTCAATATAAGGTCTCATTGTTTCGGGAACATCTACGAATCCAAGATTGGAAAAAGGACTTGTATATTTCTTTTCGCCGAATTCATGAAAGCAAAATTTCATAACAAGTTTCTTTAATATATTGGGGGCAATTTTTGTAATCAGCATTTTTTCTTCCGCCACATTTTGGCTGACTGTTTTTTGAAGTTTTTTCATTTGTATCAATAAACGCATTTCTTTTTTTACCGCATTTATTGAATCGGCAAGTGAATGAATTTTGTTCGGATAAACGCATACGTTTACAAAGGTAGCAAAATTGCGGAGTGTTTTGCTGTTGTAATAAGGACGAAGATTAACGGGAACCGAAATTTTAACAGGCAGGCCGGGCTGCCTGTTTTCATAACTTTTATACTGCTGTACAAAAGCATAAGCGTATATTCCGGCTAAATATTCTGTAACAGTGCATCCGTATTTTTCTTTTGCGTTTTCTTTCAGCTTATCAATCGGTAGAATAATATTTGTTGTTTTCAGAAAATTCTTTTCACGCTTTGGCTTATACTGATAAGCATTTTTTTCATTACGGCTTTGGCGTTTGCTTTTTTTGTAAACGCCTTGAAAAGCATCAGCCATTTCATTACTTTGTGCAGGTTCATTTGGGTCCAATACACCGTTTGTTTTTTCAATGGTGCCGCCGGCAAGTTCAATATATCTGGCGGTTAATGTTTTTAAATAGGTAATTGCACCGGTTCCGTCAGTAACGGAATGAAAAAATTCTGCTGTAATTTTGTTATCGGAATAAAGCACTCGGAACATCGGCTTCTTTCCCTGACCCACGGCAATAGGGCGGCACGGATAGTCTGTTGCTTCTGAAACAATATCAAAATCTGTTGCAGGGATTAAATAATCCCAAAAAAATCCTTTATGAAGTTGGGTATAAAATGTCGGAAAGCGCGGCGCAAGTTCTCTGACGGCAAGTTTTAAAAGTGCGGGATTAACCTTGATTTTCAGATATACGGATACATTAAATACGGAATTCCATTTTTTGTTCATAGCGGCTGTGTATATTTTCGCAGCATTGTCAAGCGGATAGTAAATATTGCTCATAATAATTAACCTTTCTTTTTCGCTTAAATAGTTTGTTTGCACAAATCTTTTGTGCCTGCTGTCAGTATAGCCAAATGGCATTGAAATTTCTAACAATCTTGCTTTACATAATAAAAAAATCCCGCAACCGTAAGGTGCGGGCGCAGAATGAAGCGTAAAAATCAAGGTGAAAGCTTATTTATATTTGCCTGGAAAATTCTGACGGTGTACAGCCGAATTCCTTTTTAAAGGCCTTCAGGAAAACAGAATAATTATTAAATCCGCTTTCAAAGCAGGCGGTTTTAGCAGTTTCACCGCTACTTATAAGCGAAGCGGAATAAATAAGCCGTTTTGAAATGATATAGTTGTAAATGGTTTTGCCTGTTATTCTTTTAAATTTATGCATCAGGTAATACCTGTTTAAATAAAATTCGTTTGAAATTCTGTCCAAAGTTAAATCATCAGACAGATGGTTGTTTATGTATTCTATAATTTCATCTGTAAGTTTATCGCTTTTATAATCAATCGGAATGCCATTGTAGTTTATAACGGCTCGGTTAATCAGAATCATAAATTCCGTAAAAATACAATCCTGCATCAGCTTTGCCGCAAAGATATCGGAATCTTCATGAATTAATTTTTCAATAATACTGAAAATTTCCTTTGCATGGTTATCTGCCAGCCTGATTAAATGAATATGATTTTCTGCCGCTTTATCAAAGCAAGCGGAAAGTCCGTCTGCAGATTTCAGAAAACTGCTGTTTATCCAGATTACGATTCTTTCATACGGAACATTTGATTTGATAACCGGCTTGTGAATATCACCGTGGCGAACCAACAAAATGTCATTCGGCTTTAGGCAGTATTCCTTTCCTTCAATAATATAAGATGCTTTGCCGGATTTGAATAAAATAATTTTATCAAATTCATGATAATGAAATCTGAAATCCTGCCTGCAGTAATCATTGATATTGAAAATTCTGTAATTTTCTTTTAAATATCCTCTTTTGCCGTATTCGGCATCCATCATATATAAATCATCCATATAGAAATTATATAGCACTATTTGTATATTGTAAAGCACAAATTGTGATTTTAAATGCAAATATACAGTATTATACTTGTTTTTAATAAAGAATTTGAAAAGGTGATTTTATGAAAATTTTGGTTTTAGCCGGAGGATTAAGTCCGGAAAGGGATGTGTCGCTTGTATCTGCTTCAAAAATTGCAAAAGCGCTTATTAACAAAGGGCACCGTGTGTTTGTTTTAGACCTGTACTATGGAATTTCTGATGTAAAGCTTGCTCACTTTACATTAGATGCAGATAAAATAAAGGTGTATTCTGTGTCTGAAAATGCACCTGAAATAAAGAAATGCGGTAATAGAGAAAGCGGTATTGGTAAAAATGTAATTGAATGCTGCAAAACGGCAGATGTTGTTTTTATGGCACTTCACGGCGATATAGGCGAAAACGGCAGGGTTCAGGCATTGCTTGATATGAACGGTATCAAATATACCGGCTCCGGTTATGAGGGCTGTTTGCTTTCTATGAATAAAAATATTTCAAAAGCGCTGGTATCGGCGCATCATATAAAAACGGCAGAATGGTGTGTGAATGAAAACGATAATTCAATCGGTTTTCCGTGTGTTGTAAAGCCGGTAAGCGGCGGTTCAAGCATAGGTGTTTCCATAGTTGAAAATCAGGCACAGTTTAACAGCGCTGTTCATCTTGCAAAGCAATATGACTGTGATGTGCTGATAGAAAAGGAAATAAACGGCCGTGAATTTTCAGTAGGAATTCTGAATAATATGCCTTTGCCCGTTATAGAAATCAAACCGAAAAACGATAGTTTTTATGATTACAGAAATAAATATCAGCCCGGAAACACGGCGGAAATATGCCCTGCAGATATTCCGTTCGGTTTAACACAGCAGCTTCAGAAAACCGCACAGGAAATACATAATATTCTGAATCTTAAATTCTATTCCCGAATTGATTTTATGGTTGATTGGGAAAATAATATTTATTTTCTTGAAGCAAATTCACTGCCGGGTATGACGCCTGCAAGCCTTTTGCCGCAGGAGGCAGAAGCGGCAGGTATTTCCTATGATGACTTATGCAGTATGATTGCGCAAAGTGTTTTTTAGGTTAATCGGATTTACAAAAAAAGATTGCTGTGATAAAATGAGTTTGATATTTGCAGAAAGGAACAGCAGTGATGTATCGTATTTTAATCGTTGAGGATGACAGGGGAATTGCCGATGCAATCTCTCAGCAGCTTAATATGTGGAATCTGGAATCAAAAACAGTTGATGATTTCAGAAATGTACTTGCACAGTTTTCGGAATACAGCCCGCATCTTGTATTGCTGGATATTTCTTTGCCGTTTTTTAACGGATATCACTGGTGTTCGGAAATCAGAAAAGTATCAAAGGTGCCTGTTATTTTTATTTCATCAGCTTCTGATAATATGAATATTGTTATGGCTATGAATATGGGTGCAGATGATTTTATTGCAAAACCGTTTGACCAAAGTGTAATGATAGCCAAAATACAGGCAATGCTCAGAAGAACATATGATTTTTCTTCGTCTGTAAACGTACTGGAACACAGAGGCGCAATGCTTGATACGGCAGACGGCACATTTGTTTATAACGACAATAAAATTGCGCTTACAAAGAATGAATTTATTATTCTGCGCATGCTGATGGAAAATAAGGGCAAAATAATAAGCCGCGACAGACTTATGGAGCAGCTTTGGGAAACGGACAGTTTTGTTGATGAAAATACGCTTACTGTGAATGTAAGCCGCCTGAGAAAAAAACTTGATTCGGAAGGTCTTGAAGATTTTATTTCAACAAAATTCGGAATGGGATATATTATCAGAGAACAGGATGTCTGATTATGAAATTTTTCTTTCACTATTTTAAACAGAGAAAAACGGCTGCCGTTTTATTTGTTTTGTTTGTTTTATCATTTTTGGTTTCTTTTATTCTATATAAAATTCCTGCGGGCGCAGTTTTATATCCGTCTGTTCTTTTTGCTTTTTTTGCAGCCGTTTTCATTTTTTTGGATTACAGGCAGGTTTTGAAAAAACATAAAAAGCTTTGTGCATTTTTGGATTACACAGAGGATTTAACAGATTTTCTGCCTGTTCCCGAAACGGCCGATGATTATGATTATCAGAAAATTATTTATCTGATTACGGATGAACAGAAGCGGCGGAATCTTGCAATGAATATGAAATATTCGGATATGGTGGATTATTATACCGTTTGGGCGCATCAGATAAAAACCCCTATTGCCTCCATCAAACTTACGCTTCAGAATCATGAATCCGAGCTTTCAAAAATTATTGCAGACGATTTGTTCAGAATTGAACAGTATGTGGAAATGGTGTTAATGTTTCTTCGTCTTGATTCTGATTATACAGATTATATCATTCAGGAATACAGCCTGGATCATATTATAAAATGTGCAGTTAAAAAATTTGCCGCTCAGTTTATAAGAAGAAAGATTACTCTGCAATACCAACCGCTTAATACCAATGTTATTACGGATGAAAAATGGCTTTCGTTTGTGATAGAACAGGTTATATCCAATTCACTTAAATATACACCCAAGGGTGAAATTTCCATTTATTTGGAAGGCTCTAAAACATTGTGTATCAAGGACACGGGAATCGGTATTGCGCCGGAAGATATTGCCAGGATATTTGAAAAAGGCTATACGGGCTATAACGGAAGAACAGATAAAAGAGCAAGTGGCATCGGTCTTTATTTATGTAAAAGAATATGCAAAAATCTCGGTCACAGTATTTCAGCATTTTCAACTCCGGGAAAGGGAACGGTAATAAAAATTAATTTGGATAAGAAAAAACTGTTTTTTGAATAACTTCTTACAAAAGTGTAAGAAATAAGCGGAGAAATGTAAGCCTAATCAATGGAATTGCATTTCTCTTTTTTGATATAATCACTTCAGAAAGCACAAACAGAAACCATGTGCTTCAATTAAGGAGGATTTTATATGAGTATACTGGAAGTAAATGCTCTGCGAAAGGTGTATACAACACGTATGGGCGGAAACAAGGTTGAAGCCCTGCGCAATGTAACCTTTTCTGTAAATGAAGGTGAATATGTTGCCATTATGGGTGAATCCGGCAGCGGTAAAACCACGCTTTTAAATATTCTTGCCGCACTTGACAAGCCCACAGGCGGCAGTGTAAAACTTGCCGGCAGTGAAATATCAAATATCAGGGAATCCGAAATCGCCGCTTTCAGGCGTAATAATCTTGGCTTTGTTTTTCAGGATTTTAATTTGCTGGATACTTTTTCGATAGAGGATAATATATACCTGCCGCTGGTTCTTGCCGGTGTTCATCATACGCAGATGAAAGAAAGGCTTATACCCATTGCAAATCAGCTTGGAATTTCCGATTTGCTGAAAAAATATCCGTATGAGGTTTCTGGCGGACAAAAGCAAAGAGCCGCTGTTGCAAGGGCTCTTATTACAAATCCCAAGATTATTCTTGCCGACGAACCCACCGGTGCACTTGATTCAAAAGCGTCTGATGAGCTGTTGGCGATGTTTTCAAAAATTAATCTTGTAGGGCAGACCATACTTATGGTTACACATTCTGTTAAAGCGGCAAGCCGTGCCAACAGAGTGCTGTTTATTAAGGACGGGGAAGTATTTCACCAGATTTATCGGGGTGTGTCAACAGATGAAGAGCTTTATCAGAAAGTATCTGATACTTTGACATTGCTTGCAACAGGCGGTGACGGCAGATGAAAACAGGACTTTATTCACGCCTTGCATTAAATGGCATAAGAAAAAACAAGCGTCTTTATATTCCGTATATTATAACCTGTTCAGGCATGGTTATGATGTTTTATATCATTTCTTTTTTATCGGAAAGCGAAGTAATCGGCACCACATTCGGTGCATCCGTTATGCAGCTTTGTTTACGATTGGGCTGTATTGTAATAGGTGTGTTTTCGCTTATATTCTTATTTTACACAAACTCTTTTTTAATCAGACGGCGAAAAAAAGAATTCGGGCTTTATAATATACTTGGAATGGGCAAATGGAATATTGCACGTGTGCTTACACTGGAAAGTATGATGGTTGCAGTTATTTCTATATTCGGCGGTTTATTCTGCGGAATCCTTTTTTCAAAGCTGGCTGAATTGCTGATGGTTAATATTCTTCGGATTGAAACAGATTTTAATCTGCATCTTTCGGTTGGCGCGGTTTTATGGACAATGGGATTGTTTTCTGCCGTATTTCTGCTGATATTGCTTAATACTTTAAAGCAAATCAGACTGTCTAATCCTGTTGAACTTCTGCACAGTGAAAATTCAGGCGAAAAGCCGCCCAAGTCAAATTGGTTTTTGGCACTTGCCGGTATCATTATTATGGCACTTGCCTATTATATTGCAATTTCAATAGATGATCCAATCAGCGCACTTGTTTGGTTTATGATTGCTGTGGTAATGGTAATCACGGCTACGTATCTGCTGTTTATATCGGGTTCGGTTGTATTTTGTAAAATCTTAAAAAAGAAAAAGAATTACTATTATAAAACCAATCATTTTGTATCTGTATCCTCTATGGTGTTCAGAATGAAGCGAAACGGAGCAGGTCTTGCATCTATCTGTATCTTATGCACAATGGTGCTGGTTATGGTGTCTTCAACCGTTTGTCTTTATATGGGGGCAGAGGATAGCCTCAGAAAGCGCTGCCCACGTAATATCGGCATTAATATTACTGTTGATGAATTTGAGGATCTTCATTCAAAACAGGTTAACAGCCTGAAAGAAGCTGCCTACAGAACGGCTGCTGAAAGCGGAGAAAAGCCGGAAAATATTTTGTCTTACAATATGGTAAGTTTTTTGGCGGCAATAAATGAAAACAGGATTACAGCATCAAATCTTACCGATTATGCGGATGCCCATTCTGTATTTATTCTTGATATTGATGACTACAACAGAATGATGGATGCTTCGGAAACACTGAATAAGGGCGAAGCGCTTATTTATTTAACGGAAAATTATAAATTCAATGAAAGTACAGTGCAGCTTGAAGGCTGTGAGGCTCTTAAAATCAAAAAAGAGGTTGATACTTTTATTGAAAACAGAGGTTCGGTAATCAGTATGACAGGCTCTATGTTTTTGTTTGTTTCCGATTTTCAGGAAACCGTTGCTCCGTTAATGCAGCTTGCAGATGCCAAAGGAGACCGATTTGTTACGCTTTCCGCATATTACGGTTATAATCTTTCCTGTGACGATGAAAAGCAGAAAGAAATATACAGTCAATATTCCGAAACATATACATCTGACAACAGTGCAGTCAATTCCATAACGGTTGATTGTTCCGCAGAGGCAAAAACAGAATTCTATGGTCTTTACGGTTCATTGTTTTTCCTTGGTATTCTGCTGGGAACCGTTTTTGTGTTTGCTGCTGTTCTGATTATATATTACAAGCAGATTTCGGAAGGATATGAAGATCAGTCCCGTTTTGATATTATGCAGAAAGTAGGAATGAATAAAAAGGAAATCAGGAAAAGCATTAATTCACAGGTGCTTACAGTATTCTTTTTACCGCTTCTTACCTCTGCTGTGCATCTTGGTTTTGCATTTCCGATGATATACAAAATATTAAAACTGTTTGCAATAACGGATTTATCGTTTTTGATTTTGGTTACTGTAAGCTGTTTCGCGGTGTTTGGTTTTTGCTATATTGTTGTTTATAAAATTACGTCAAAGGCTTATTATTCAATTGTAAGCGGCGCAAAAAAGGATTAGGGTGATGAATATGAAAGGAAAAATATTTGTATTATGTGCAGCGGTAATTATTGTTATAGGCGGTGCCGCAGGCATTTTTTACGGTTTTGAAAATTATAGTAAAATTTATTATACACAGATTGATAACACACAAGTAACGAAAATAAATGACGATGATATGAAATATGAATATTCGCTGAGCAGTTATGATGAAAAAGGCAAAGAAAAACAGATCCGTTTCAAAACCTCAAGAGAACTCAGGGAGGACGCTTTTTTATCACTGGAGGTTAGGGCTATGCTGGGTGTTCATAAATGGAAAGAGGTGCAGTTTGACGAACTTCCGGAAAAAGTGCAGGATAAATTAAAGCAGTAAAAATAAAAAAACCACGGTGTGCAGAACAAGCACCGTGGTTTTTTATATTCATTGTTTTTTCTTTTTTTCCTCAACCTCTGCAATTTCCTTGTAGAAAGCATTTGCCTTAACATAAACCATTATAATATCGTGGATATGTTCGTACATTTCACCCTCTTTATATGGGTTTAAAATGATTCTTTCATCATCGTCAATACAAAGCGGACCTTTTTCCCAATCATTAAAGGTTGGCATGATGGAATAGTTTTTTTCTGTTTTAACCAGCGAGATAAGCGTTAAATCAGCAGTTGCATTTACAAAACCGCTTTTTTTCGTGTATCTTTCTATTGTTGAAACAGGATTTTCATCATTATGCTTTTTTGTATAGCAGGCATTAAATACCTTTTCTATAAAGTTTTCGGTTTGTTTTGCGGAATAGGGCGCTTTTAAAAGCAATACGGTATCTATATCTGCAATTCCGAATTTTTCGCTTTCACCGCAGGGTATGCCTATTAAATTTTCGTTTTTATCAACATAAACCGAAATTGTATAAAATTCTCTTTCCATAATATCACCTTTTGTAATTGTAACACAGTTCGTTGAAAAAGACAACAGAATATGATACAATAATTCAAGGTGATAGTATGAAAAAGGTTCTTATAACAGGCGGTGCAACAGGCATTGGTAAAGCGGCAGCGCTTCTTTTTAAAGAAAAAGGATATGATGTTTATATAACATATAATAAAACTGCTCCTGATTTCAGCGGCATTACTGCGGTAAAATGTGATTTAAGCATAACTGCGGATATTGAACGGCTGTTTAAAACGGTGCAGGGAATAGATGTTCTTGTAAATAATGCAGGTGTAAGTCTTATTAAAATGATAAATGATACAACTGCCGAAGATTATGAAACCGTTATGAATGTAAATGCAAGGGCGGTTTATTTTTGCTGTAAATATGCGGCGGTGCAGATGTTAAAAAAACACAGCGGTGCTATTGTTAACATTTCTTCTATATGGGGTGAAACCGGGGCTTCCTGCGAAACACTGTATTCCATGAGTAAGGCGGGAGTTATCGGTTTAACAAAGGCACTTGCCAGGGAGCTTGCACCAAGCGGAATAACGGTTAATTGTGTGTCTCCCGGAATTATTGATACAAGAATGAATGAAATGTTTGATAAAAAAGAGCTTTCGGATGAAGTGCCGCTCGGCAGGCTCGGAACAGCCGAAGAAGCGGCAGCGGCAATTTTGTTTCTTGCGGAAAACTGTTATATAACGGGGCAGGATTTATCAGTAAGCGGCGGAATTGTTTAAACTGTAAAATTATTTTCGGTTTTTTGTAACACTTCTTTTTGCTTTTCATAGGATAGTTTAGAAAAGCGAAAGGGGGTACGGCTATGGGTTGCGGATGCAATAACGGTTGCGGCGGTTCTTCTTGGATTATCATTCTCATCATAATCCTTCTCCTCTGCGGTGGTTTTAACAACGGCTGCGGTTGCGGCAATAATGACTGTGGCTGCGGTTGCTAATTAGTTAGCAAAAAACATACACTCGGGCAGAAATGTCCGGGTGTATATTTTTTTTGAAAATTTTTATAAAAATCTTGACTTTGTTTGACCTTTGTGCTAATATAACAATGAAAAGTCAAAGAAAGTCAAAGTCAAGAACGTGATTTAAAGACTTTATTTCATAGGATGGGAAGTGGAAAAAATGAAAATGACCGACCTGATAGCCGATATGATTCTTGGTATGTTTGATGATGATAACAGCACCATTCAGATTCAGCGCAATGATTTGGCATCACAGCTTGGCTGTGTGCCCAGCCAGATAAATTATGTTATTACATCACGCTTTACGCCTGAACAGGGTTACAGAATTGAAAGCCGGCGCGGCGGCGGCGGATGCATTTATATAACAAGGGCAGATGATAAAAATGCCGCGGTTGTTGCATTAATCAACAGCGTTGGGGCGTCTATTGATGAACGTTCTGCCAAAGCAAATATATACAATCTGAATTATCAGAATCTTATTGATGATAAAACAGCAAGGCTTCTTGTTGCCGCCACGGCAGACAGCAATTTAAGGGGGCTGCCTGCAGAAGTGCGCAATGCAATAAGGGCAAAGCAATTTAAACAGATGCTTCTTGCATATATTGATTAGGAAAGGATGAATTTATTATGAAATGTGAACACTGCAACAAAAGGGAAGCAACAACCCATATTAAAAAGAATATCAACGGAAGCAAAACAGAATTGCATCTTTGCAGTGAATGTGCTTCGGAACTTGGCGTAATGGAAGAATTTTCTGCAGAAAATCTTTTTGCCGATACTTTTTTCGGAAATCTGCTTGGTGCAGGTATTCCTGCAATGAATGTGCTTTCCGGTGTGGACAGATGTGAATACTGCGGTTCATCATTCAATGACATTGTAAAAAACGGAACAGTGGGCTGTGCGCACTGTTACAGCAGATTTGAGGATAAGCTTGAACCGTCTATTATTAAAATTCATGGAAAAACCAGGCACGTAGGCAAAAATGTTACGTATACGTCAGATGAATCTTCTAAAGCAGAAGCACCTGTAAATTCTGTTGCAATTCTTAAAGAGGATTTAAAACAGGCTATTAAGGAACAGCGCTTTGAAGATGCGGCGGTGCTCAGGGATAAAATAAAGGATTTGACACAGGAGGGATAAGTAAAATGGCGAAATGGTATAATGGCGGGGGCGCAGATAACGATGTGGTTCTTTTTTCCAAAATAAGACTTGCAAGAAATCTGGCAGATACCCCATTTAAAAGCCGAATGAGCAGGGATATAAGAAAAAACACGGTTAAAAAGCTTTATGCAAGCGTAAAGAATTCCGAGCTTGCAGGAGATTTTAATTTGATAGATTTATCCGCTGCGTCGGATATTCAGGCCGTTTCTTATGCTGAAAAGCAGCTTGTCAGCCCTGAATTTGCAAAGGAAAAGGGCGCATTTCTTCTTTCTTTAAATGAAAATGCTTCTGTAATGCTTTGCGAAGAGGATCATATAAGAATTACAGCGTTTGCCGGAGGTTTGGCAACGGCGCAAGCATACGCAACAGCAGACAGAATTGATACTGTTTTTGTTGAAAATTTACCTGTTGCATATGATGACAGGCTTGGTTTTTTAACCGCAAGCCCTATTAATTTAGGAACAGGGCTGAAAGTTTCCGTTGCCCTTCATCTGCCGGCAATCAAATCAAACGGTTCCATTGCCAAGCTTGCTTCCATGGTTGGCAAACTGGGACTTTCGCTTCGTTCATTATACAGTGATAAAGGTGCGTTTTATCTTCTTTCCAATCAGATTTCAATGGGAATAAGCGAAAAGGCAGCTATAGACAATATAAATGCTGTTGCCGCCCAAATAATCAGGCAGGAAAGAAATTTGCGTGATGTTATGAAAAACAGTGAAATTTGGGAGGATAAATTATACAGAAGTCTGGGCACACTCAAAATGGCAAGACGTTTGGAATTCGGTGAATTTGTACAGCTTATTTCGGATGTCCGTCTTGGTATATCTCTTGGTATTTTCAAAGAAAGCCTGACATCTGCGGATTATCTGATTCATAATCTTGCAGACGGCACGGTGCTTGCGGATCATAACAGTGAAAATGCACCGGAGCTTGCTCCTAAAATCAGAGCAGAAATCATAAGAAACAAATTACAATAAGAGGATACGTTCCTCTTATTACATAATTGGGAGGAATTATAATGTATAGATTTAACAGTTTTACGCAAAAAGCAAACGATGTTTTGAATCTGGCAATAAAGGCGGCAGAAAATTTCGGTCACACTTATGTTGGTTCAGAGCATATTCTTGTCGGTATTCTTAAAGAGGGGACAGGAGTCGGCGCTTTGCTTCTTGAAGAAAAAGGTGTATCGCTTGAAAAAATTGAGGAATTAATTGAAAAAAATATAGGCACAGGAACTGCTACACGTTTGTCACCGGATGATTTTACACCAAGAAGCAAAAGAATTATAGAGGTAAGTTTTCAGATAGCAAGAGGCATGCTGAATTCGTTTGTGGGCACAGAGCATATTTTGCTGGCACTTCTTCGGGAAAGCGATTCCTACGCCGTAAAATTCCTCAATATATGTTCTATTGATGAACAAACACTGCTTGAAGAGGTATGTTCTTCGCTTGGGAAAACAGAAGCAGATTTCAGAAACAGCGGAAAAAGCCAAAGAAAAGGCAAAAGCACCACACCTACTTTGGATGAATTCGGAAAGGATTTAACAGATTCCGCAAGAGACGGTAAAATAGATCCGGTAATCGGAAGAGACAAAGAGATTGAACGGGTTATACAGATTCTTTCAAGAAGAACAAAGAATAATCCCTGCCTTATCGGTGAACCGGGCGTTGGTAAAACTGCTATAGCAGAAGGTTTGGCTCTTAAAATCGTTAAAGACGAGGTGCCGGAACTTCTGGCAGGCAAAAAAATAGTGGCGCTTGATTTAACTTCTATGGTGGCAGGTACGAAATACCGAGGCGATTTTGAAGAACGCATTCAGAAAGCTATGGATGAGGTGCGCAATTCAAAAGATGTCATTCTGTTTATTGATGAAGTGCATACAATTATGGGGGCAGGCTCGGCAGAAGGTGCCGTGGATGCGGCCAATATTCTGAAACCGTCGCTTGCCAGAGGAGAAATTCAGGTTATCGGCGCAACGACAATTGATGAATACAGAAAGAATATTGAAAAGGATTCAGCACTTGAACGCCGTTTCCAAAGTGTAATGGTAGGCGAGCCGACTGAGGAGGAAACGGTTCTGATTCTGAAAGGTCTGCGTGACAAATATGAAGCCCACCATAAAGTTAAAATTACAGATGAAGCAATAGATACAGCCGTTAAAATGAGTTCTCGGTATATTGCAGACAGATTTTTGCCGGATAAGGCAATTGATTTAATTGATGAAGCTGCCTCACGCGTAAGGTTAAAAGCCTTTACAGCGCCGCCGAATCTTAAAGAGATGGAAAATGAGATAAAAAGACTTCAGGAAGAAAAGGCTTCTTCCGTAAGAAGCCAGGATTTTGAAAATGCGGCAAAAATCCGTGACAGGGAAAAGGAATTGCAAACGCTTCTTGACGAGGAAAAAGAAAAATGGAAAAACAGCTCTTCTCATGATGTTAAGGAAATTTCAACAGAGGATATTGCCTCGGTTGTTTCTGCATGGTCGGGCATTCCGGTTAATCAGCTTACCAAAGAGGAATCTGAAAAACTGCTTAATATGGAGCAGATTATGCATGAAAGAATTGTGGGGCAGAATAAAGCGGTTTCCTCTATTGCAAGGGCAATCCGCCGCGGCAGAGTTGGTTTGAAAAATCCTGACAGACCGTTGGGTTCCTTTATATTTCTCGGACCTACCGGTGTGGGTAAAACAGAATTGTGCAAAACGCTTGCGCAGGCAATGTTCGGTAATGAGGATGCAATTATAAAACTTGATATGAGTGAATATATGGAAAAACACACAGTATCAAAGCTTATCGGAGCGCCTCCCGGATATGTTGGCTTTGACGAAGGCGGACAGCTTACTGAAAAAATAAGAAGAAAGCCTTATTCTGTTGTTCTTTTTGATGAAATTGAAAAAGCACATGCAGATGTTTTCAATATGCTTCTTCAGATTCTGGAGGACGGAGTTTTAACAGACTCGCAGGGCAGAAAGGTGTCTTTTAAAAATTCAATTATTATTATGACATCTAATGTCGGCGCTTCCAAAATTACCGATAATAAAACAGCACTTGGCTTCGGCAGAAACGAAGACGCTGAACATAATATTGAAACACTTGTAATGGCTGATTTGAAGAAAACGTTCAAGCCGGAATTTTTAAACAGAATTGATGAAATTATTGTATTCAATCAGCTTGAAAAAGAAGATATTAAAGAAATTGCAAAGCGTATGCTTGCTTCACTTGAAAAACGTCTTAAAGATTTGGAAATTGAAATTCGGTTTACAGATGAAGCTGTAAGCGCACTTGCAGATGCGGGTTTTGATAAGGTGTACGGGGCAAGACCTTTACGCCGAGCAATACAGCAAAAGATTGAAGATCCGCTTTCAGAACTGATTCTTGAAGAAAAAATAAATAAAAACAGCAAATGCACGGTTGATTTCAGAAACGGTGAATTTATTTTTGAATAATGCGGCTGACTGCTGAACAGAAACCCCTATGCCTTAGGCATAGGGGTTTCTGTTATGGTTTTATACTGTTTTCAGATTTTGCATATCTTTAAAATGTAATCGGCAATTTTTGTGCTGTTTACAATATATGTGCCGTGCAGTTCATTTTTAAATATAGTAAGTGTGCTGTTTGGTATATGGTCTGCAATTTCTTTCATATGTGACTGTTTTATCATATCCTTGTCGCCGCCTGTTATATCAACAGGAAGCTTCAGCGTTTTCAGCATATCGTTTGAAATGTTCGGCTCGGTAAGAATAACTTTAATTCGCTTTGCTCTTGAAAAGAAATATGCAAATTTATACATGGCAGTTTGTGCTGTAACAAGTCCTTCCGGTCGGGTATTAACACCGCTTATTATGATTCTTTCCAGTATTTCCTGGTGTTTCAGCGCAAGAATAAGCGCAATGATGCCTCCGTCACTGAAGCCGTAAACAATGGGCTTTTCAAGATTTAATCCGCAGATAAATTCGTAAACATCCTGCGCCATATCATCATAATGAAGCTCGCTTACCTTTGAACTTTTTCCGTGATTTCGTGTGTCTATTGCATACACGGTAAAATGCTTTTCCAGTACAGTGATTGCTTTTTTAAAAATGGTGCAGTCCTCTCCGCTGCCGTGAAGCATGATAAGCGGCTTACCGCTGCCGTATTTTTCATAATAAAGGCTTACTGCCGAAGTTTTAAGTATCATAAGTTTTCTCCGTTATAATTTTAAATTTCTGCATTCGATTTTTCCGCTGTTTATATCAACAATGCTGTAACATCCAATTGAAGCAGTGCCGGGATTAACAATATACATTCCGTTTTCGCAGCTGATATGAGGATGATGGGTATGACCGAAAAAGGCGATATCTGCATTGATGCTTTGCGCATGGCGAATAAAAGCGAGATAAGTTGCTTTCACATTGTATGTATGTCCATGGCACATCGTTATCCGTTTATCAGCCAGCTTAAATTCTCTTTCAAGGGGTTCGGCAGATTTCCAATCCGTATTGCCGCGAACGGAAATAATGTTTAATTTGCTGCCGAAATAAATCATCGCATCTTCAAAATCTTCATTGCTGCAGCAATCGCCAAGGCAAAGAAAATAATCTGTATTTTCAATGTTTTTTTCAATTATATCAAAAACTGTTCCTTTTCTTCCGTGGCTGTCGGATAATATAACCAATCTCATTCATATATTACCTGCCGTTTTCATAATAATGATATAGGATTATTATTAATCCTGTTATTTAATTATATTAAATGTGAAAGGGGAAAACAAGCATAAAATGAATTTAAGCGAAGAACAGCTGAAAAAGCTGATGAAAAATGCATCCAAAAAAACAGGTGTGGATGTAGGAAAAATGAAAAATGCGGCAGAAAGCGGAAAACTGGATGATTTTATCGGTCAGAATCTTTCGTCAGATGCATCTCAGAAATTAAAATCTGTGTTAACAGATAAAAGCGCAGCCGAAAAACTGCTTTCAAGCCCGGAGGCAAAGGAGCTTCTTAAAAATTTATTAAAGGGATAAGGTATGGATAATTTAAACGATATTATTTCAAGTTTATCATCTGATGATATAAACATGCTTAAAGGCGTTGCATCCTCTATTCTCGGAGAGGATGCTTCTGAAAAAAGCAATAAATCTGCGCCGGCTTCCAATGAAAGCAGTGCCAACGGACTTACGGCTCTTGGCTTTAACGGCGACGATTTTAATATGATTATGAAAGCGAAGTCTATGTTTGACAGAATGAATAAAACCTCCAATAAAAACACTGATTTGATTTTGGCACTGAAACCGCATCTTTCTCCTGAAAACAGAAATAAGGCAGATACAGCAATAAGAATTTTAAAAATGTTTGAAATGCTGCCTCTGCTGAAGGATTTGTTTTAAATGCCGTCTTTTTCCAATATGGATATTGAGGAAGCTAAAAGACGTGTGCGGGAAATGCATAGCAGGGCAGAAAGCTATGTTTCAACAGGAAAAGGAAAGCCAACCAGTGTTCAATCTGAAAAAAAGAATATAGTTGTTCCGCCGCCTGCGGCAGAGAAAAAGCAAAAAAAAGACGAACCTCCTGAAGAAAAAACAGAAGAATCTTTATTTTCGGGAGATTCAAGTTTTATTATTCTTGTTTTGCTGATGCTTTTGTCTCATGAGGGTGCGGACAGCAAACTGCTGCTTGCGCTGCTGTATCTGCTTCTTTAAACGGTTGCTTGTTATACCGTTTTTTGAGGCGGGGCGCAGGCAGCATTGTTTTTAATAAATTCAATAAATTATGGAAATAATTGTATTGTTATGTTATTATATAAAATAATAATTTATTTAAAACAGCAAGTATCGGTGTACTGCATGATTCTCGCTGAATAGTCGGAGGGTAAAATGGCTGATTTTACAAAACAAAATATCAGTAGCGGAATTGATGTTCTTTCCGTTCCTGTATCTCGGTTCAAAACAAATGAGATATCCATTTCAATTGCAGTGAATCTTTCAAAGGAAACGGCATCGTTAAATGCAATTGTGCCAATGCTGCTTTGCAGAAGTTCAAAAGATTATCCTGATTTAACAGCGCTTAATACAAAACTGGCATCTCTTTACGGAGCTGTTCTTCAGCCGTCTGTTTCAAAAATCGGTGAAACACAGCTTTTAAGAATGGGCTTAACCTGTGTGGACGACAGATTTTCATTTGACAATGAAAAAATCTCAATGGAATGTGCAAAGCTTTTGATTTCCCTTCTTTTTGAGCCAAGGCTTGATGAAAACGGCAGCTTTTTCGGAAATGATGTTGAAAGGGAAAAAAGAATTCTTGCGGAAAAAATCGAAAGCGAGGAAAATGAAAAACGCACATATGTTATTCGCAAAGCAGAGGAGGCTATGTTCAGCGGTGAACCGTATGCAACAGGCCGTTACGGCTCAAAGGAAGATGTGGCGCAAATAACAAGGGATAAGGTTTTTTCGGCTTGGAAAAACTTGCTTGAAACCGGACAGGTGCTTTTGACGGTAGTAGGCAGTGCGGATGTTTCGGAAATAACACAGCTTCTGAAAGCTTGTTTTGATCAGGTTGACAGAAAATTCCAGCCGTTGAATAAGGCTGTTTTTATTCCGGAGGCGGCAAAGGAAAAAGAAATTAAGGAAAGCATGAATGTTAAGCAGGGCAAGCTTGTGCTTGGTTTCAGAGTTAATATGAAACCTGACAATGAACTGACATATGCAATGCGTTCATTCACAGATATTTTCGGCGGCGGACCGTATTCAAGGCTGTTTACAAAGGTACGCGAAGAAATGAGCCTTTGCTATTACTGCTCGGCACGTTATATCCGTCAGAAGAGTTTTATACTTGTTCAGTGCGGCTGTGAAGAAGAAAATATGGACAAGGCTGTTTCGCAGATACTGAAGCAGATTGATGAAATTAAAAACGGCAATTTTGATTATGAATTCCGGTCTTCAAAAATCAGTTTAACAGATTCTATAAACTCTGTTTATGATGCACCTGAAACGCTTGAAGGCTGGTATGTTTCACAGATGAATGACAAGCACTTTGTATCTCCGGTTGAAAGTGCCGCTTTAAATAACACAGTAACCAAAGAACAGATTATTGAATGCGCAGGTCTTTTATCTCTTGATACTGTATATAAGCTTGTTTCGGCAGAGGGGGTAGAATAATATGAAAGAAATAAAATCAGATATTCTGCAGGAAAGATATTATGAAATAAACCACAAGTCCGGTTTAAAAATATTTGTTATGCCGAAAGAAAACTACAAATCGGCTTATGCCATTTTCGGCACAAAATACGGCTCCATTGATAACCGTTTTAAAAGAAGCGACAAAGCTGATTACACAGTTGTTCCGGAAGGCATTGCACATTTTTTGGAGCATAAGTTGTTTGAAAGCGAGGAGCTTGACGCATTCACAAGATATGCCGAAACAGGCGCTTCTGCAAATGCATATACATCGTTTGATAAAACCTGTTATCTTTTTCAGTGCAGTGACCGTTTTGAAGACAGCCTGAAAATTCTTCTTGATTTTGTAACACATCCGTATTTTACAAAAGAAACTGTTGAAAAAGAGCAGGGCATTATCGGTCAGGAAATTACAATGTATTACGATGTTCCGGGTTGGATGAGCACTTTCAATCTTTTAAAATGCCTTTATAAAAACCATCCTGTTAGGATTGATATTGCCGGAACGGTGCAGTCTATTTCAGAAATTACAGACGAACTGCTTTATGAATGCTATAATACTTTTTACAACCTGAATAATATGGCGCTGGTTGTGGTTGGAAATGTTAATGCAGAAAAGGTTATTGCATTATGTGATGAATATCTGAAACAGGCAGACAATGTAACGGTTCAGCGTGTTTTTGAGGATGAGCCGAGGGAAATTGTTAAACCGTATGCGGAATACAATCTGGCAATGAGTATGCCTGTTTTTTCTTTTGGATATAAGGAAGCATGCCAAACGCCCGAAAGAACACATAAAGAAATTATTGAAACGGAAATTCTTCTTGAAATTATTGCCGGTGAAACATCACCGTTATACAGCAGGTTATTTAACGAAGGCTTGATTAATGCAAGTTTTTCAAAAGAATATTTTGTGGGTTACGGTTATGAAGCCGTTATATTTGACGGTGAAAGTGTAAACCCGCAGGCTGTAGCGGATGCTATTAAAAAGGAAGTTGCCAGACTGAAGAAAGAAGGCATAAGCAATGCGCTGTTTGAAACGGTTCGCCGAAATCTTTACGGCAGGGAAATTATGGAATATAATGATATAGACGGTGTTGCAAATGCGATGATAGGCTGTTATTTTGCAGGTTATGAGTTGTTTGAAACAATGGATATTTATAAATCCGTTACAAAAGAAGATATTGAAAATCGCCTTTCGCATATGATGAAGGAACAGTACAGTGCGTTATCCGTGGTTAAATCAAAGGAATAGAGGTATATGAAAATGAGCGATTATACAAGAGTTTATTTTGACGGACTGGGGATTGATTTTGATTTGCCGTCTGTTGCCTTTTCAATAGGCGGATATGAGGTGCATTGGTACGGAATTATAATTGCATTCGGTTTTGCGCTTGCCGTGTTTTACGGAGGCAGAATGGCATATAAATGGAAAATGAGCCTTGACGGAATGACAGATGTTTTGCTTTGGGGTACAATATTCGGCATCATCTGCGCAAGAGCATATTATGTTATTTTTCAATGGGATTATTACAGTTTGCATCCGGGGGAAATAATAGCAATCTGGAATGGCGGTATTGCAATATACGGCGGTATAATAGGTGCGCTTATCGGTGCGGCAATAGGCTGTAAAATAGGAAAAATCAATTTTCAGAATCTGCTGGATTTAGGTGCATTGGGGCTTTTGATCGGACAAGGTATCGGCAGATGGGGAAATTTCTTCAATCAGGAAGCCTTCGGCACCAATACAGATACAGCGCTGTTTCGTATGTGGTCTTTAAAAATAAAAGAAACACTGCAGGCGGATCAGGCAGATTTGCTGCTGAAGGGTATAGAAACAGACCCGGAAAAAGCAGTGCATCCCACATTTCTTTATGAAAGTGTATGGTGTCTTGTTCTTTTTGTTGTACTTCATATAATTGTAACAAGATTTAGAAAGTTTAAGGGCGAAATATTCCTGCTTTACGGAATTTTCTATGGACTTGAGCGAATGATTGTTGAAGGAATGAGAACAGACAGCCTTTATATTGCTGATACTACCATTCGTGTAAGTCAGCTTCTTTCTGCTGTAATTGTAGTTATATTTACTGTTTGGTTTGCAGTTATGTTTGTAAAACTGAAAAAGGGTACGCTTTCAAGGAAGTATCTTTTAAATCCGCCGCCTTTGCCGTTTAAACTGCCGAATGCGCCTGTTGCGGCAGAATATGTTTATGCAAAGGGTAATCCGAAATCGGCTGAAACAGACTTTTTTAAAGTAAAAAAGGAGGAAAAATAAATGAATATTATTGACGGAAAGGCAGTTTCAAAGGCAGTTCGTACAAGAGTTGCACAGGAAACAGCAGCACTGAAGGAAAAGGGTGTTACACCGGGGCTTGCAGTAATTATTGTTGGTGAAGACCCTGCTTCTCAGGTGTATGTAAGAAACAAGGAAAAGGCGTGTGAGGAGGTTGGCTTTTACAGTGAAAAATTTGCTTTGCCCGAAAGCACTTCACAGGAAGAACTGAATGCACTTGTGAAAGAACTGAATGCACGCAGGGATATTAACGGCATTCTTTGCCAGCTTCCGCTTCCGAAGCATCTTGATGATAAAGAAGTTATTAATCTTATTAACCCGATTAAGGATGTGGATGCTTTTCATCCTGTAAATGTCGGCGCTATAATGATTGGCGATTATAATTTTCTGCCTTGCACACCTGCAGGCGTAATGGAACTTATTCATGCAGCAGGCGTTGAGGTAAGCGGCAAAAAGGCTGTTGTTATCGGAAGAAGCAATATAGTAGGAAAGCCTATGGCTATGCTGCTGCTTCACGAAAATGCCACAGTTGAAATTACGCATTCAAAAACACAGAATCTTTCGGAAATTACGGCAGATGCCGATATTTTGGTTGCTGCTATCGGAAAGGCAAAATTTGTAACATCTGATATGGTTAAAGACGGTGCAGTTGTAATTGATGTTGGTATGAACCGTGATGAAAACGGTAAGCTTTGCGGTGATGTTGATTTTGAAGCTGTTAAGGATAAATGCGCTTATATTACACCGGTGCCGGGCGGAGTAGGACCTATGACAATTTCCATGCTTATGCAGAATACACTTACTGCCGCAAAAATCCAAAACGGTTTAAAATAATGGGATTGTAATTTTTGAAACATATCATTGTGCTGAAGATGGGAGCGTTAAGAGAAATCTTAAAGCATTTTCAGCGGTTTAAAAAAGTCCATATAAATATAAAAAGGTACGGAATATTCCGTACCTTTTATTTTTTACTTTAATCTTCCAGTATCAATTCAGCATTGTAATCGTCAATGCCGTAATTTCCTGCCGAATTCTTCAGAATGTCAAATAAGTCCACTCTGATACCGTCTGTATTTTTCAGATTGATACGTTTCAGAATAAAATTAAATCTTTTCAGAAACCTTAAAAGTATATCTCCCTTTGGCGTACCTTCTTTGAAGGTCTGATTTCCGCTGAAAAGATTTCTTACAAGTTCTGCTATATAGTTTTTAAGCAGTATATGTTTTATGGATTTATCACATTTGATACAAAGCAGACGTGCAGTTGTGCCCACCGTAAGTTTATTCAGTGCATTGCCTGTTCTTTTTACAATCGGAAACAGTTTTGTTTTATCACCTGCCCCGAATTTGCCAAGCATTCTTTCTGGGTTATTCCGCATATCGTCTAACATGTTAAGAATCATACTGTCAAACATGTCATCCAGATATTTTGTGCAGGTTCTTCCGTTTGTTTCCCATTCAAAGTCGGGACAGTTTATTGTTTTTATTTTAACTTTTTTTCTGCTTTCAACAGTAACCAGTCTCATAACAGAGGGGCTTGCAATAACGGACCCTGTGCAGACATCATAAAACTTATTGCCGTTTGGTGTGATTTTTTCATTTATGCTTTGATTATGCATATGCCCCGTAAAAACAAGATGCACCCCTTCATCTGCAAGCATTGTTGTTATTTCTCCTGCGTTTTGCTGCACGGCAGAAGGAACTACGGAAAATATAGGCTGACCAGGAAGCAGCGGATAATGATTCATTGCTATCATTAATTGTTTATCCTGTCTGGCTTTGGCAGTTTGTTCTTTTATCCATGCAAGCTGTTCATCATCATATGTTTTGAAATCCCGGCAGTTGCCGTCATTATTGAGCGCCAGCAGGCGGATTCCGTCGCAAAGCTGGGCAACATAGGAAAGGTGCTTTTTGTCTATAGCAATTGCATCTTTAAACCCAAATTCATAATACAGATCAAAAAGCTCATCACGTCCGGCTGCTTTCGGCGCATAGCGACCTTCTTCTGTAAAGGCAAATGCCTTGTCATCATCTCTTTTAAAATCATGATCGGCCGTAATGGTGAAAACTCGTTTTCCGCTATCCCTTAGTTTTTTTAGAAGTTCAATAAAACCCAGATGGCTTTCATATTCACCGTTAAATGATAAATCCCCTGCAATCAGAACCGTATCGGCAAGGTCTGTTTTGTTAAGCCAGTTAAAAACGGATTGGTTTATTGATTCTGTTTCTGCAAAGCATTTCTGCTCAAAGCGCATGAATTCATCATATTCTTTTCCGGTTGCACCAAGTGAATTTTTAAAGAAATGGGTGTCTGTAAGTACAATAAAGTTAAATTTATCCATAATATATTATCCTTGTTTCATCAATTTGTTTTTCAGAACAGGCATCCACAAACCGGCCTGCACAGACCTGTGGTTAAATCCGCATTCAGATGCTGTAACTGTATCGTACCAATCGGTAAAGCAGTTTTTATCTGATGTGGTTTCAAGATATTTTACAATACATTCTGAAAATGCTTTTGTTGTTTGCTCCGTACTGTCAAGGCAGGATGCCCAAAGCATCCAGTCGGTTTTGGTGAAATCCTTTCTGTAATCGAGCGGAGTGCCAAAGCGGTTTTTCATTTTGTGATACTGTTTAATTTCATATGCATATATACTTTTGTCAAACAGATTAAATCCAAACAAAATGTCCCAGATAAGATTATATTTAAGGCTCCAGCTTTTCTCTTCACCAACAGAAAAGCTTAAATAGCCGTTCTTTGTTTTTGAAAGCTTTATCAGTTTTTGTGCATTTGCCTTTGCAATTTCAAAAGAATGGTCTTCTTCTTCCAATGCTTCTGAAATTTTTGAAAAACAGGCAATGCCCATAATACTTTTTACAGCAAGGTTAACATTTTTTTCACTGTGACCGGCAAAATCATCTGTACAAAGCTGATTTTCAAGGGTAACGCCGCACTTAATCAAATAATAATTCCATTTTTTCAGCAAATCATAATTGGCTTCAAGCTGTGATTTATCATTTGTTAAAACAAAATAGGCATAGCTTGCTATAAGCATATTTCCACATTCTTCAATCGGCATATGGCATGCAGGATTCAGCACATTCTTTTTCATCTGAAAAAGCACTTTTTTCTTGTGGTAATAAATTCTGTTTAATCCGTAAACCTGCCCGTTTGCAATAGGATATTGCCCGATATCGTGGGGAGCAAAGTCATTTCTCCAGGCATCGGTGCGTGAAAATGCAAAGATGCCGGTTAGCATGGCTTTTACAAGCTCCGGACGGTAAAGAAGAAACATAGGAATTGCAGGATATGTAACATCAACAGTATTAATACAGCCGTTTGAGTTGCATTCTTTTGAAAAGTAAAGTAATTCCCCTTTACTGTTTCTGAACAGCTTATGGGCCGCTAAAACCTGCCTTGCCGCGGCGGTCAGTATATGGCAGTAATCATTTCCGTATATTTTTGCATCGTTCAAAATCATTTTATTCTGCTTTAAAAGTCTGTTGTATAATTCTTCTTTATGATTAAAGCAGTAGCTTACGGCGTTTTCAATGGTTTTGTGTTTTTCTGTCCACAATCCCTTATATTTTGTTCCCATATATTCAATGGAATATATATCGTCAAATGCTGCAATATGAAAACAGGAAGCATTTTTTACAACTGTCAGCGAGCAGTCTGATGAAACAGAATTTTTATTTACCGCCGGTTCACCGCCAAACAGATAAAAATAACCCCAGTCGGCAGCTACGGCATCACCGCTTTTATAAATCGGTTTCTGTGTTTTTCTGCCCATTACTGCGGCTTTCCCGCAGGACATGGAAACAATTTTTTTCATAACACTTTTCTTTATATTATAACAAAAGTTTTCATGCATGGATAAGGATATATTTACCGTATGCTTTTTGCTGTCATTAAAACGTATATCATATTCAATGAAAGAACAGGGCAGTGATAAATCGTATAAATTATCCAGCAAAAGTGGTGTCCAAAATTTAACTGTAAGTGCAAAATCTGCGTTTTCAAACGTATAAAAGGTTATATAGGGTGTTACTTCAAGCGCTGTCTGCGGTATAATGGGTTCTTTTCCCAAGCCCATAAAGCGGTAAATTCTACCGTCAACATTTATTTTGCCGGTAAGTTCTTTTTTCAGCCCGCACCAAAGCACGGTGTTACTGTCATATAATTTGTCTGATTTGGACCAAATGCTGAAAAACGGATCAACCGTTATCAGCGGATAGGCAGGCAGTTTCATATTCATACCTCATTTATCTGTGAATGTTATTAAAATATTCTATTTGTCCGTTATCGCCTACTGCGGCAATAATGCCGTTTTCAGTTCCTGTAATAAATATATCTGAATGTGCAAAAAGTTTTATTTTAAATAAAGTTCTTTTATCTGCTCCCTTGTGTCTGTTTGTAACAATGCTGGTATTTGGTTTCAGTGTTTTCAGCCAGTATACTGATGAGGAGCCCCGGTAACTGTGGTGACCTACTTTCAGCAAATCAATTTTTCCGATCTGCGGCGCAAGCCTTTTTTCGTCACCGCTGAAATTATCTATATCGCCGGCAAGAAATATTTTTGTGCCGTTCTTTTCAAGCAGAACACCAAGGGATCTGTCATTTTCTCCAACCCTTTTTTTATCGTTATCTTCTGTATTGAAAAGGGTTATTTTGAAATTTCCAAGCATAAAAGGTGTATTGTCCGGATGAAAAATTATTGGTATGCGATTATTGTTCAGTGCATCCACCATTTGGCGGTAAACCTCTTTATTATCCCACATTTCAATTTCGTATTCTGTTATTTTGCTTTCATCATATTCTTTAAGATAAGCTCTGCCTATATGAACAGCAGGGTTTGATACAATTGTATCAAACCCTCCTATATGGTCAGAATGGCTGTGTGTGCCAAGTACAAAATCAAGGCACACATTTCCGTTTTTATCGGCTGCATTTTCTTTTAAATATTTAAGCACCAAATCCTCATATCCCTTATATGCAAGAGCTTTAAAGCCGCGGGGATTGTCGTTGTCTTCAGCGCAGTCTACAAGTGCGAATTTTCCGCAGCTTTCAATTAAAATAGCATCGGATGCACCTGTATTCAAAAAATGAATTCTGTCTGTATTTATATTTGTTTTGTTATATTCGGCTATCATTTAATCATTGTCACTTTCGTTAATAAGTTGTTTTTCACGCTGTGCAATAACGGCATTGTGCATATCTTCCTTTGTTTTGCCTGTTAACTTGTAGAAGAAGAAAGGCACGCCGGCAAGGAACATCATAATTCCGTGAACGATTGTGTAGAAGAACAGTAAAAGAATTTTTGTTTTCAGGCTCTGAACTGGCTCGGGAACGGCATCTGTCGGCTGAATGTATCCGATAATAGAACTGTTGCCGTAAAGTACAAGCGGTGCAAGCGTGCTTGCAATTGTTCCGCTTATTAAAGTGCCGATACCGATAACGGTTGGAAGCGTTGCATCAAGCCTTTTTCCTGTTTTAAGCTCAATATCTTCAAGTACATCTGCCTTGAACATATTTGGCAGAAGGTTGGATGCGCCGAACTGCAAACCGATAAGGAAAAGAAAAACAATAAATACAATCTGCAGCACAGGGCTTGGATTTTTAAAGTATATATAGCCTATTGCAAAGGCGGCGGAATTGGCAATGATTGAATAAACACCGCTTGCAATATATAAAATTTTTGAATTGAATTTTTTCAGCAGGAAATTTATAACCAGCATGCCTACTGCCGTTCCGATGCCTGTAGGCAAACCGAAAAGAAGGAATTTTGATGTGCTGCCAAGAAGCGCTGCAGCAAGGAAAACACCCATATATGTTGATACGTTTCTGAAACTTTTTAAGAATTCTGAAATAATGATAACCCACGCATATTTATTTTTAACTACATCGCCGAAACCTGCAATTGGATTTTTCTTTTCATTGCTGTATGTTGTACGTTCTTTAACGGCGCTCATACCAAGCAATATTGTAATTACGCCAACAGCACTGCAGAGCCCTGCACCGATAATATACTGTGTGCCTTCGTTTTTCCAGATAAGACCGATAACAAGCACAATAACAAGCGGTGCGGAATTTCCGATTGCCGAAGCAATGCTTTTAAAGGAAATGACATTGTCACGTTCCTTCATATTCGGTGTCATAACAAAGGATACCATGTTGATTGCTTCACCGAATCCGCAGCAAACTGCCCATGCAACCGCAACCGTAACAATATAAACCATAAGAAGTGTTCCCGCAAGCGCAGGGGGGGTCCAGAAGGTGAGAACAAGAAGAATACCTAAAGGAACAGCCACAAGCAGCGCAAGAGGTCTGAACTTGCCGGATTTGCCTGTTTTTCTGTTGTCTATGTACATTGCAATAAAGAAATTAAGAATAAAAGGAATGACACTTGTAAGCGTATTAAAAAGAGCAGTTTGCCCCTCCTGCAATCTTAAAACGTTAACAAGATAAGCACTTCTGTATGAACCGATCATACCTGTCATGTTTGTGTAAAAGAATACAGCCATTAAATAGAGTATCCATTCCTTTAGCTTCAGATGCTTTATATTTACATCTGAAATTGAACTCTGTGTTTGCATAAAAATATCCCCTTTTTATAATTTATTTACACATTATATTTTATAATAAGCAGGTTTGCTTTTCAATGATTTGAATAACCAAAAATATTGCCCCGTGTTTGTTGACAATTTATTGTTAATGATATATCATTTAATTGTAAATGATATATTTTGGAGCGGATATTTTGAAATTATATGATAAAATATATAAGAATTTAAAATCACAGATTGCTGATGGAATATATGATAACGGAAAGCTGCTTCCAACTGAAATTTCGCTTCAGAATGCGTATGGGGTAAGCAGAATTACAGTGAAGCACGCATATGAAAAGCTCGTTTCCGAGGGACTGGTTGTGCGTGCGCCGGGAAGAGGCACGCTTCTGGCGGAGCATGTAAAAAAACGCGGCAATAAAATGATAGGGCTTGTACTTTGTGATTTTAATCAGTCTTTTGGGCTGGAACTGGTTAAAAGCATTGAACGGTATGCTGCTGAAAACGGATACAGCGTTGTGCTGAAAATCAGCAGGGATGATCATGAAACAGAACGCTGTGTGCTGTCTGAACTGACGGCGCTTAATGTAAGCGGCATCATCATTCAGAACTGCCACGGCGAATTTACAAAAAATCTTATTGAACTGTCCATAAAGGGATTTCCACTGGTTTCGATAGACCGATATGCAAAGGGACTGCTGATTCCCTCTGTAACATCCGATAATTTCAATGCATCTTTTAAAGCGACTGAATATTTTTTAAAACAGGGTAATAAAAAAATTCTTTTTGCATCTGCCTCGCCCCAGAATACCTCTACATTAACAGAACGGTTTGAAGGCTTCAGACAGGCATATGTTGACAATGGGGTGCTTTTGTCTGCCGATAATTTTATTACAGATTTGAAAAGCCCTGTTGAATATACAGATGAAAATAAGGAACAGGATACAGAAAAAATTGCG
This sequence comes from uncultured Oscillospiraceae bacterium, assembly GCA_948471205.1. GTDB lineage: Bacteria > Bacillota > Clostridia > Oscillospirales > Acutalibacteraceae > Eubacterium_R. The sequence continues at coordinate 37,484 of CAOKRT010000013.1, forward strand.
AATGCTTTGCGTGAAAACAACATTACATCCGTTATTGCTGCGGAAAGCGGTGCAGGTGCGCTGTGCGCGGTGGCTGCTGAAAAAGCAGGCAAACATTTTTCCGAAGATTTTGAAATGATTTGTTTTGATAAAAGCAGTAAAATGCCGCAGCATAAAAACATTACAAGCATTCTGCAGAATGAGCAGGAAATGGGGAAGGCGGCCGTTAACCAGCTTATGCATATTATTCATAATGAATCGTTTGATATGAGAACGGTTATTGATACCCGCTTTTTTTCTGCTATTTAAATACAGATATGGGCTGTTTTGCTTAAAGAATTATAAAATTTATATAATTATGAAAACGAGGTCGGTGCAGTCATCGGCCTCTATGTATTTTGATTATTATTTGCCCTTTTGTTTTATCTTTCAGTATTTTATTGGTATACTGAAAGAAGTTTTCGGCCGCTTGTGCTTAAAAAATTGCCGATTATGAAAAATATATTGTTTTGGTAAAGCGGAATTTATATAATGATACTGAAACAAGGAGGGGTGTACAATGCAGATTGAATTAAAAACGGATGCTTCCTGCATTGAGCCGAAAATCATAATTTTGACTGCCTCGGTTACAGAAGAGGTTAATAAAATTATGAAAAAGCTTACAGAAGAATCAACGCTTATTATAACAGGCAGCCGTAACAGCAGAATTGAAATTCTAGAGCAAGCAGAAATAATCAGAATTTATTCCGCAAATGCAAAGGTGTTCGCTGTTACAGATAACGGTGAATATGTTTTGCGTATGCGTCTTTATGAGGCGGAAGAAAAGCTGAACAGTGAAAGATTTGTTCGTATTTCAAATTCTGAATTAATCAATATAAAGAAAGCCGTAAGCTTTGATTGCAGTATTACAGGAACAATATGCGTAAGGCTTAAAAATGGGCAAAACGCCTATGTTTCAAGGCGGTATGTTTCTAAAATAAAAAAAATGTTGGGGTTATGAGGTGGAAAAAATGAAAAAGAAAATAATTTCACGCATTGTTTCGGGGAGCGTTATTGGTATTGCAATCGGATACATCATTTCAATCCTTATTTCGCTGATATGGGCAAAAGGGTATTATTCGCCATGTGTGCCCGAATTAAAAGCAGTTATGGGAAGTGAAATCAATGCGGTTTTGTTTCAAACAGTGCTGTGCGCTCTGCTTGGTGCAGGTTTTTCTGTTGCTTCCCTTATATGGCAGAAGGAAAGCTGGAGCCTTGTGAAGCAAACAGGCATTTATTTTATTGTTATATCTGTTATTATGCTTCCCGTTGCATATTTAACCTATTGGATGGAGCATACTGTTGCAGGCTTTTTTTCCTATTTCGGCATATTTGCTTTCATTTTTGTTATTGTGTGGCTTGTGCAGTTTGCTATAGCAAAGCAGACTGTAAAAAAAATGAATGAAAAATTGAATAATAAATAAAAATCAGCACGGTATTTTAGATACCGTGCTTTTTGTTTGCAGATTATTTTTTCTTTTTGATCGGAATCCAGACTTCGCTTCTGTAATCCTTGGCGTTCATAGCCATTGCGGGGTAGGCCTCTATATCCATTTCATAGGTTGGCTCATAATCTGTTGACGGGAAAATTTCAGAAATGATTTTGTGCCAGGTTTCCTGCATAGCTTCCGGCATAGGACCTATACATTCAAATACAAGCCAACTTCCGGCAGGAATTTCATTTATTCTGAAGCCATTGGGAATTTCGGTGTTTTTTTCACATAAAGCCGCTATGGAATAATCAAAGTTTTTTTTATCGGATGGTGCATTGCCGTAGCAGATTCCGAAAATAAAGGATTTGTCATAGGTTGCATTTAAGAGGGTTGCAACTGTTCCGTCTTTATGCGACCTATCCCAGAATGCAGGAATGGTATTTTTGTTTACGCTGTTGTCAATATCCTGCTTTTCCACCTTTTCAAGCACTGTGAAGGATTTCTTTTCAATTAATTTGTAGTTCATTAAACTACCGCCTTTCAATATTAAGTTTACAGACAGGCGGGAAAATGATGTAAGGGCTGCACCGTTTCTTTTTGCTTCAGACGGTGCAATTGTGTGAAATTCCCTGAATGCTCTTGAAAAGCTTTCGGGAGAATTGTAACCGTATTTTAATGCGATATCTATTACTCTGCTGTTCTTCAAGGCTAGTTCTTTGCCGGCAAGAGTAAGCCTTCTGTATCTTATATATTCACCGAGTGAATATCCGCACAATACATTGAAAATTTTCTGAAAATAAAAAGCCGATGCAGCAGATTGCTTTGCGATTTCTTCGTAATCAAGCTCCTCGGTTATATGATTTTCAATGTAATCAATCGCCTTTTGAATACCGTTTGCCCAATCCATCATTTACGCTCCTTTCTGCATGCTTTCATTATAAAGACAAAGTTTATTTTAATCCTAACATTATATGCTTTCTTTTGCAAGGCTAAGTTTAACGAAAAATGTATATTTTGCATAAACACTTTTGATTTGTATTATAAAAATTATTTATTATTTACAAATTTTGCTTGCGGCTGTGATGTTAAAGTAGTAAAATAAATATGCAGATTTATGCTGCCATAAATTTTTTAGGAGTTGTAAGATATGCAAAGATTTGTTCTTAATGAAACAAGCTATCACGGTGCAGGTGCAATAAATGAAATTGCGGCTGAAGTAAAGGGCAGGGGCTTTAAAAAAGCATTTGTTTGTTCAGACCCGGACCTGATTAAATTCAATGTAACAAAAAAAGTTACGGATGTGCTTGAACGTGCAGAGATTGATTATGAAATGTACAGTGAAATAAAGCCAAACCCAACAATTGAAAATGTGCAGACAGGTGTTGAGGCCTTCAAGGCTTCCGGTGCAGACTGTATTATTGCAATCGGCGGCGGATCTTCCATGGATACGGCAAAGGCAATCGGCATTATTATTAAAAATCCCGAATTTGCGGATGTACGTTCTCTTGAAGGTGTTGCACCTACAAAAAATAAGTGTGTACCGATTATTGCTGTTCCCACAACAGCGGGCACAGCCGCAGAGGTTACAATAAACTATGTTATTACCGATGCCGAAAAAAACAGAAAAATGGTTTGTGTGGATGTACATGATATCCCTGTTGTTGCAGTTGTTGATCCCGATATGATGGCTTCTATGCCAAAAGGGCTTACGGCGGCAACAGGAATGGATGCACTTACGCATGCCATTGAGGGATATATTACGGCAGGCGCATGGGAAATGAGTGATATGTTCCATATTAAAGCTATTGAAATCATTGCGAAGAATTTAAGAGGAGCGGTTGAAAACACGCCGGAAGGCAGAGAGGGAATGGCGCTTGGTCAGTATATTGCAGGCATGGGCTTTTCCAATGTAGGGCTTGGCATTGTGCACTCTATGGCGCATCCGCTCGGTGCAGTTTATGATACACCTCACGGTGTTGCAAACGCAATTATTCTTCCTGCCGTAATGGAATACAATGCACCTGCTACAGGTGAAAAATACAGGGATATTGCAAAAGCTATGGGTGTAAGCGGTGTTGATGAAATGACGCTTGATGAAGCAAGAAAGGCTGCTGTTTCAGCCGTGAAACAGCTTTCAGAAGATGTTGGAATTCCTGCTAATTTAAAGGAAATTGTTAAGCCGGAAGATATTGATTTTCTTGCGCAGTCCGCTTATGATGATGCCTGCCGACCGGGTAATCCGAGAGAAACAAGTGTGGAGGAAATAAAAGAACTGTATCTTTCACTGATTTAGTTTAGAAAGTAAATATACATTATTTTAGGGATACGGCTGCATTAGCAGTCATATCCCTGTTTTTTATTTATGGATTGAAAATACAGAATGTTTATGTTAAACTGTGTGTATTAAGAAATAAAACAAAGGGGAATATTTTTTATGAGAAAGATTTCATCATTCCTGCATTCACGCGGCTGTTCATATCTGTTTTTTGTTTTATCGGTATGTTCATTCGTGTTTTTGCACAGTGCAACATGGGCATATGGCTGGATTGCAGATTTATATCCGCTGGGCGATAAATTTGTGCCGGTAATGCTTGGCGTCATTTCTGTTTGCATAGCGGTTACATTCGGCTATCTGCTTTTTTCTGCATTTGCAGGCAAGAAAAAAGACAGTATGAAAGGAATTATGGCTGTTCATATAATTCACACAGTATTTTCTGTTCTTTCAATCGTTACATTTCTTTATACGTTTGTTCTTATTTTCGGAATAGACAGGGGATTTACGGCCGGCGGTTTTGCAAACGGATTCAGCGCCGTTTCATCGTCGTTGGTTTATATCTGTCTTGCATGCGGCATGGGTTTGGTTCTTGTTTTCTGCGAAAGCAGAAAAAAGACCTGGCAGGCACTGGTTGCAGGTGCAGTTGTCAGCGCATTGGTGGTTTCCTCAACTTTTTTTGGTGATGTGTTAAAAGGAGAAAATGCAGATATGAATTTTATACCTGTTCATTTTCAGTCCGAAAATCTTTTAGACGGTGCAAAGGTTGTATTTGAAAGTCTTAAAGACGGTGAAAAGGCCGATGCTGAAAATATTTTGACCGATAATAATAGCTGCTGGACTGCACAGGCCCCGAACCGCAGACCTGCCGAAGGATTTGCAGATGCCAATAACAGCTATGTTGAAATTGAACTTTCAAAGCCAACCGAAATAAATACGGCTGTTATAGAGGAAGTCGGTAATCAAGCACAGTATTTTCGCTTGCAGGCTTTCATTGACGGTGTGTGGATAACCTGTTATCAGAGTGAAAAAATTCAGGATATGCGCTTGTGCAGTTTTGATGCGGTTACCACAAGCCGTATCCGTCTTTCCATTGATAAATTCAGAGATGCAGATACACCTGTAAAAATTAAATCAATAAAGCTTTATAATGAACCTGCAAGGAATGCCGGTGATTTTGAAGTTACGGCTTATCAAAGACTTGACGGGGATGTGCCGACGGAAATTCTTGCAAAGGGCGAAGACTATGTTAAGAATTATGCAAGATTTTACGATGTTTATAGCACGGTAATTGTGTTTGCGGCTGTACATTGGGACGAAAACGGCAATATGCATTTCGGCGAAGCAGGCGAAGAAAAATTTGCGAAGGAAATTTCTGCGCTTAAAGAGATTATTGCAAACCGTTCCAATCCGGAGCACAATGTAAAACTGATTGTAACGGCACTTGCAGACGGAGCATGGGGCAACGGTCATAACGGAGTGAATACATATATGGAAAGTCACTGGGAATCTGTTGCGGATCAGATAACCGCATTTGCACAGAAATATGATATTGACGGTGTTGATATAGACTGGGAATATCCCGCAAGCGCTGATGACTGGAAGAATTATGACAGTTTTATTCAGAAGCTGAGTAAAGACTTAAAGGCATATAAAGAAACCTCCATTATTTCTACTGCGCTTTCTGCCGGACAGCTTGGACTTTCCAAAGAAACCTTCGGCTGTATAGACCAGATTCAGTTTATGGCTTATGACGGCAATGATATGGACGGTTACCAAAGTTCTTTGCAGCAGGCAGAGGAAGGCTTGAAAGAGTTTGTGGATAACGGCTGTGATTTAAGCAAAATCAATATCGGAATTGCCGCATACGGCAGACCTGTAAACAATACGCCTTACTGGGCAACCTGGCGCGATTTAAAACAGGCAAACTATTGGGACAGCAAATATTATAATGTTCCTGATGCAGGGCAGATTTACGACGGCACGTTTTGTTCTCCTGCTCTTGCAGGTGATAAAACCGCATATGCCTTGTTCAGTGGTGCAGGCGGTGTAATGGTATTCCGTGTTGCCTGTGATAAAACGATGGATGATTCGAATTCCGTTGCCTGTGGAATAGAAAACACATTAAACAGATATATTTATAACTGGTAAAATAAAATCCCGCTTTTCCGGCGGGATTTTTTATATAATCTTTTTATAACGAATAATTAAGAATTTCAGATACAGCAGATTTATATGATTTCCGATTCTTATATGCTTTGTTCTCTATTATATATTTACTTTCATTTGTGCTTCATATATAATCAAAATTATATAATAACTTTTTAATGAAATGCAAGGGGGTAAAGGCATGGATAAAATAAATGAATATCTTGAAAAAATAAACAGCGTTATTGAAAACGGAACATTTCAGGATAACTGGGAAAGTTTATCTCAGTTCAAAATTCCGTCTTGGTATCGTGAAGGAAGATTTGGAATTTTTATACACTGGGGTGTATACTCCGTTCCTGCATATTTTAATGAATGGTATCCTCGTCTTATGTACAGAAAAGCGCATACGGTAAGTATTCATCATAATAAAAAATACGGCAGAAATTTCGAATACCGCCATTTTATAGAAAAATTCAAGCCGGAAGCGTTTGATGCCGATGAATGGGCTGATCTTTTCAAAAAAAGCGGCGCAAAATATATTATGCCAGTCGGAGAACATCATGACGGTATAAAAATGTATGAAAGCAGTTTGAATCGCTGGAATATGATGGAACTTAACGGTCGGGATTATATAGCAGAACTTCATTCCGCTTGTGATAAGGCAGGGCTTGGCTTTATGATAAGCAACCACAGGGCAGAGCATTTTTGGTTTTTCAACGGGGCAAGAAGATTTTTTCCCGATTCGGAGGTTGCACAGAATCAATATGCTGATTTATACGGACCGGCTTTTCTTCCGGATACAGGTCGTGAAGATAATTTTGATGCTGAAATTACAGCAAGCACAGATTTTCTTGAGGAATGGCTTGCTACTGCGTGCGAAATGATAGACCGAAACAAGCCGCTTGCTGTTTATTTTGACTGGTGGGTACATAATGATGAATTCAGACCTTATTTAAAAAAGTTTCTTGCCTATTATTATAACCGCGGTATTGAATGGGGAAAAGAAGTTTGTGTTTTTTATAAATGGGGCGCATTGTTTGACGGCTGCGGTGTATTTGATGTGGAAAGAGGCCAGATAAACGGAGTTTCACGTAAGCTGTGGCAGAATGATACAGCTATTGCAAAAAATTCATGGGGCTATACAGACGGCAATAAATTTAAAACACCCGGTGAAATAATACGAAATATGATAGAAGTATTTTCAAAAAACGGATGTTATATGCTCAATGTCGGTCCTATGTCAAACGGCAAAATCTGCGAAGAAGAAAAATCTGTTTTGCTTGAAATAGGAAAATGGCTTGAAGTAAACGGCAGTGCGGTTTACGGTACATATCCTTTTGAAGTTTGCTGTTTTGAAGGCAAAAAAAGCAAAAACGGCTCTTTTAAAGAAAATAAAAAATTCTCATCAAAAGATTTTTGCTTTACAGCGAGCGCAGGCAAAATTTTTGTGTTTCCAATGGGAAACATGATTCGTGAAAAAATTAAAATTAAATCACTGCGCAAGGCAAATGAGGGCGGAATAAGATATTCTATAAAAAAAATATCCATTCTTGGGGAAGAAAACAGCAATCTTTCCTTTTTGCAGGATAGTAAATGTCTTACTGTTTATATGGGCAGTAAAATGAATAATGAAATTCCGAAATGTATTTGCATAGAAGTTGAATAAAATGCAAACGGTTTTTGAAACAAAAAGCACGAGTCTATATATTAATTACAAAAAAAGAGGTTATCATAACGATAACCTCTTTTTGGAGCTGATGATCGGATTTGAACCGACGGCCTACTGATTACGAATCAGTTGCGCTACCAGCTGCGCCACATCAGCATATTTTAT
>CAOKRT010000014.1 GCA_948471205.1 uncultured Oscillospiraceae bacterium
TTGCTTTCATAAATTTTCCCTCATTTTTAGTTTTTGTTTATCTGCCGCAATCGTCTAAATCGCACATCGGAATCACCCCATTTAAAATAGTATTTTATACCAATACTATCATAACATAAAAAACGGCAAATAAGAATGAAAATACAAAAATGTAAAGAAAAAATGCAAAAAAGTAAATCCCATTAAAATTCAAACAGTTAAAATATACTTAAAGTATGCAAACTGCTTGCATTTTAATGGGATTATTACAATTTGGAATTTAATATTCTGTTATTTTTTTACATTAAAGCTGTCACGAAGAGGGACAGTACGGTTAAATACAAGATTTCCGGCGGAAGAATCTGTGTCAACACAGAAATATCCGTTTCTCATAAACTGGAAACGGTCTCCGGGATTTGCATCAGCAAGGCTCTTTTCACAGTAAGCAGTCACTTTTTTCAGAGAATCCGGGTTAAGATTATCCTCAAAGGAGCTTACACCTTCCTCATTGCTTGGATTAGGTACATTGAAAAGCCTGTCATAAAGACGAACCTCGGCCTTAACATTATCTGTGCAGGAAACCCAATGAATTGTTCCCTTTACTTTTCTGCCGTCCTTACTGTCGCCGCCGAAAGTTTCAGGGTCATAAGTGCAGTGTACGCAGGTTACATTACCGTTTTCATCGGTGTCATAGCCTGTGCAGGTAACAAAATAAGCCTTTATAAGTCTTACTTCATTGCCGGGGAAGAGACGGAAATATTTTTTAACCGGTTCAATCATAAAGTCGTCTCTTTCAATAAAGATTTCCTTTGAAAATGTCATTTTGCGTGAACCGTATTCCGGATGATCGGGGTGGTAATCCACTTCAACTTCTTCTGTTTTTCCGTCAGGATAATTATCAATAACAACCTTGAGCGGATCAAGAATTGCCATTGCGCGGGGTGATGTCATATTAAGATCATTTCGTACACAGCTTTCCAGCATTGCAAAATCAATAACACTGTAAGCCTTTGAAACGCCGATTCTTTCACAGAAATCACGAATGGCTTCCGGTGTGTAGCCGCGGCGGCGCATACCGCTTATGGTTGCCATTCTCGGATCATTCCAGCCATCTACAATACCGTCCTTAACAAGCTGAAGGCATTTACGCTTTGATGTTAAAGTATAGTTTAAATTCATTCTTGCAAATTCGATCTGTCTTGGCTTTTCACCGTCTATGCATTCGTTAACAACCCAGTCATAAAGCGGACGGTGATTTTCAAATTCAAGCGAACACAGAGAATGTGTAACCTTTTCACAAGCATCGGAAAGCGGATGTGCAAAATCATACATTGGATAAACACACCATTTATCGCCTGTTCTGTGATGGTGCGCAAACATAATACGGTAAATGATAGGGTCGCGCATATTCAGGTTTGGACTTGCCATATCTATTTTTGCACGGAGTACCTTTGAGCCTTCGGGAAATTCACCGTGTGTCATTCTTGTGAACAAATCAAGATTTTCTTCGATTGAACGGTTGCGGTAAGGGCTTTCTTTTCCCGGCTCTGTAAGTGTTCCGCGGTATTCACGCTGCTGTTCGGGTGTAAGGTCGCACACAAAGGCTTTTCCTTTTTTTATAAGTTTAATTGCACACTCATAAAGAAAATCAAAATAGTCCGAAGCGAAATAAAGGTTGTCCCAGTCAAAGCCAAGCCATTTGATGTCTTCTTTTATTGCATCTACATATTCTGTATCTTCTTTTGTGGGATTTGTATCATCCAGGCGAAGGTTGCATATACCGCTGTATTTTTCCTTTGCGCCGAAATTAATGCAGATTGCTTTGGCATGGCCGATATGAAGATAGCCGTTTGGTTCGGGCGGAAAACGTGTCTGCACTCTGGAATAAACGCCATCCTCCAAATCCTTGTCTATAAAATCATGTATAAAATTGGAATATTCTTTTACCTCTTCGGCTGTATTGTCCTTAGCCATTATAATTCCTCCTTGTAATGCTTTAATGCGGCGTTAAGCCTGGCTATAACTGTTTCCTGTCCGAGAAGGGCAGTTATTGAATATAAATCAGGTGTATTTGTTCTGCCTGTTAGAGCAACACGGATTATTGTTGAAACATCACCCACATGTCCTTTAAAGTTTTCGGGGTTCTGCTTGAATTCCTTAACATTGGCCGTGCATCCAAGCGGTTCGCACATATCCTTTATTCTTGCAAACCATGTGTCTTTGTCATCCGAAAGATTAACGGTGTCAATATATTTTTCAATTACCTTTACTGCAAGTGCAGGTGTTGCATTTCCGCAAAGTGTATAGCAGGGAACAAAGGTGTCATCATACATATAGCTGATATAATCGGGAATATCGCTCCATTTTGCAATATCCTTGCGGGGCTTTTTGTTTTCACGGTCTATATTCAAAATGGCCGTTGCCCTGTCTGTATCTTTTGCATATAATTCGGCAAGCTGCGGGCAGTACATTTTTGCCCATTCGTATGAAAGTGCAAATACCTTTTCGGCTTTCATTGTGCTGATAACGTTTTTGGAAACATCACACAGCTTTGCCATATCAAACAGTGCGCCAGAAACGCTCATTTTTTTCAGATTAAACGGAAAAGCGGATAAATCGGCATCTTTATTGGCTCTGCGCCAGTCTTCAAAATTGCTGTTAAGAATGGTGAAAATATATTCGCTGACGCTTTCCTTGGGAAAGCCCTGTTCAACATAATATGAAACCGCCGCTTCGGGATCTTTTCTTTTTGACAATTTGCGCTTTCCGCCCTCATCTTCTTTCATAATCGGTGCAATATGGGCATACTTAACAGGTTTAAACCCAAGCACTTTGAAAAGCTGAATATGAAGCGGAACGCTTGCAATCCATTCATCACCGCGTATAACATGTGTGGTTCTCATCAGGTGGTCGTCAACCGCATGTGCAAAATGATAGGTCGGCACGCCGTCTGCCTTTAACAGTACAACATCAATTACATTTTCAGGCATTTCAATTTTGCCTTTAATCATATCGTCAAATATAATTTTTTTGGCTGTATCTCCCGGTGATTTCAGCCGCAATGTCCATGCCATGCCGTTATCAATGTTTGTTTTTATTTCTTCAAAGCTTAAATTTCTGCATTTTGCATATTTTCCGTAATAGCCTTTAATATCTTCTTTTTCCTGTGCTGTGCGGATTTCGTTCAGCGCTGTTTCTGAACAGAAGCAGGGATATGCAAGCCCCTGAGCAACAAGCGCTTTTGCAAAGGTCTGGTATATTTCAACCCGCTTGCTTTGGGTGTAAGGACCGTAGTTTCCTTTTTCCTCGTTTTCAGAGCAAACTCCCTCGTCGGCTGTAATGCCAAAGTAGTTCAGTCCGTCAACAATTGCAAAAACGCCGTCTGCAACCTCCCGTTTTTTATCAGTATCTTCAATTCTTAAATAAAATATGCCGTTTGTTGAAACCGCGTTCAGTTTTGCTGCGGTTGCGGCATATAATCCGCCGAAGTGGAGATAGCCTGTGGGGCTGGGTGAAAAGCGCGAAACTCTTGCGCCGTCAGGCAGAGTTCTCTGCGGATAAAGGTTTTCATAATCTTCAGGTGTTTTTGTAATATTTGGAAATAAAAAATCTGCTAATTTCTGATAATCGCTCATAAATTATGTTTTCTCCTAAAATTAATTAATATATTATCGCATAAAATATTAAAATATTCAATATATTTGTTATCTTATTTGTTGAAAAATGGGGGCAATTATGTTAATTTTATAATACAGGGGGTGTTAAAATGGCTTTGCCAAAGGATAATTTTCTGCTTTTAAGCGTTATTAATACAAAATTAAGGGATTTTTATTCAAACCTGGATGCACTTTGCGAAGACTTGAATGAGGATAAAACAGATATTATTTCAAGACTTTCTTCCGTTGGGTATTCCTATGATGAAAACTTGAATCAGTTTGTGTAGGTAATAAATTTCATAGCGGAGGAATATGATTGTAGATAACCGTTTTATCCGCCTTAATAATACACAGTATGCTTATGATTTAATTGATGATGCATTTGATTTGAAAAGGGATTGAAATGACAGAATTTATTGAAAAGAAAGAGTTAAAGGAAGAAATTTGTAAAAACATTCTTACAGAGCTTCCCGAATGATTTGCAAAGAAGAATGCTGTTCGCCAATATGCAAAAAACTGCTGCAGAAATCCCTTTTGGGCAGTTTCGGAAAACGGCAAATGGGCTGGCTTTGCGACGATGAAGGAAACAAGCCGCTATACTGCTGAGATAGAGGTAATAGGTGTGCTGAAAGAATATCAGAACCGAGGTGTGGGAACGGCATTGTTCAAAAGTTTTTATGTTTTTGCCAAAGAAAAGGGATATGAATTTATTCAGGTTAAGACAGTAAAACAGGGCAAATACAAAACCTACGATTTAACCAATTCCTTTTATAAAAAGCTTGGGTTCAAAGAACTTGAATGTATAGATGATTTATGGGATAAGAATAATCCCTGCCAAATTTATATTATGACGATTTAACAGTAAAATAAAACACGAACGGCGTGGAACTATCCACGCCGTTTTGCTTATTTAAGATATTCGGATATTTCTTTACTTTTAACCTTTTCACTGTTATTTTCAACAATTCTGCTTATAAAAGAAAGTTTTGTTTTTCGCTTTGTAAGCTTTTCGGTATATTTTGCGGAAAAGGCAATGAATATTGCAAAGATATACGGCATGCCGAGATTTGTTTCAAGCAAAGAATTAATAATCATCGGTGCCAGTTTCTGTGCTGCCGTGCCAAGCTCTGCGCTTCTGATTCCGCCAAGGAATAAACCGGCTTCCCATCCGAACTGAACAAGGATTCCTATAATCAGAAGCCACGGAATGTTAATGCGTTCTTCTTTTTTCTTTCGGGAAATATTCCAAAGAATCAGCAGCAGGTATCCAACAAAAAGAATAATTGCCATATAGCCGTGGTAAGAACCTGTGGTGCGCTGAATGGTAATCATATTTTCGCCTGTGCCGAAGGTTTTTGTAATAAGCGGACAGCATACCCACCAGCCGAGTATCAGCAAGGTCCATTCAAAAAGATTTTTGTCCTTGGAAATCCAAAGCCATATCCATACAAAATTTGTGAAGCCATAGCTCATAGACATCCACATAAGCACCCAAAACAGGCTGTGTCCGTCCGATATACTGCGTGAATGGGTTAACAGATGAAAAATCCCGTAATCCACAAGTTGATAAACGAAGCCGAAGATTATACCCACAATCACCGTGGCATATTTCTTTTTGTAAAGCAGCATACCTGCAAAAACAAGAAGAAAGCCAATGTCAAGCCACATATATAATGGGTCAAACACTCTTTGTGCTACAACTTCCATCATTCTACCTCCGAAAGATTTTATTCTATAAAAAGATAGTATCATAATGCAAAAATATTGTCAATTTAAACTTAATTGTAATAATTGAAAAAGTGTTTTTTGTGTGATAGAATAATAAAGGAGGGGTATTTTATGATTAAATCTTACAAAAATAACATCATTATATTTTATACAGCGGCGGCAGTGTCGCTTGTTTTTGCCGCTTTTTTTGATTTGAAAATAGATATATGGCTGAATAATCCCGAAAATGCTTTCAGCATATGGTTCTATAACACAGGCGAAATACCGTGCCGCTTTATAATGCCTTTTGCAGGAACGGTAATATATTATGTTGCAGATAAAAATTGGCAGAAAATAGCAGGATTGCTTGTAAATCTCGGCGGCTCTGCCTATATGGGTACATATATTGCAAAGCATTTTTTTGTAAAGGAAAATCAGCTTGCTTTCGGTATTGTTTACGGCATCGGTTTCGGCGTAATGCTTTTGTTGTTCGGCAGGCTTGTAAATATTCCCGAAAAGCTGAAAAAACCGCTTTTCATTCTTGCGTTAACAGGAATAGCGGTGATGTGTGTGCAGCTTTCGCTTATTGAAGGAATGAAATATCTGTGGGGCAGAATGCGCTTCAGAGATTTGCTTGCACAGGGAAGCTATGATGCTTTTACACCGTGGTATATGATAAACGGCATAAACGGCAATAAGTCTTTTCCAAGCGGTCATACGGCAGGTGCGGGAATGAGCTATCTTCTTATGCTTGTACCGTTTGTTTTTGATAAATGGAAAAACAGAAAACAGCTTTGTTTCTGGCTTCCGTGTATTTATACAAGTATTGTTGCGTTTACCAGGCTTGTTATGGGTGCGCATTATTTAAGCGATGTAACTGTGGGCGGCATTATTAGTTTTTCTGTGGTGCTTATTGCAATAGCAATTCTTGAAAAAAGAAAATGTTTTGAATAATCTGAAAAAGGCAAAGCTGAAATTCATCAGTTTTGCCTTTTAATCTGTTGTACTGCAAGAAGCGGATATGTTATCAGCTTGCCGGCATTCAGATTTTCTTTTCGCATATCAACAGCCGTAATCTGCCTGTTTTCATAAGTGGTGTAATAATAAATTCCTTTATCTGTGTTGCAGCAAGATGTATAAACCGTTAATTCATAAAGACCGTTATCCAGTTTTACACAGCCGCGCGGATGTTCAACCGCGTTTGTTATATGAAAAAACTGGCTGATGCTTTCCTCTTCCGAATCATTGCAAACGGAATGCATTTTTGTGAAGGCGGCTTTTATAAATCTGGACTGAGAGGATAAATCTCCGGGCAGCCCCAGCGCACCCAGCCCAAGGCTGTATATTTTAAAATCTATTTCTTTTGAAAAGTTATTTTCAGGATTTTTGTTTGACAGATGCATATAATTATTCATATTAAACATCTGAAATTCAAACGGCGGATTATTTGTTAAAAGACCAAGCGGGTTATCATAAATCATTAAACCTTTTTTTGTCGGTTCAACGGTTAATGCTTTGTTTTTGTCTGCAATAATCCAGTGAAGCGGCGCATTCGGCAGCGTGCTGCTGAAATCCATATCAATAAGTTGTGTTTCCTTTAAAAGCATTTCTGCTTCAGAAACAGATGAACACTGTGATAAAATCCACGGTATGAATTCAAACGGAGCAATGTTTCTTTTTTTATCTGAAACATTCTTGCTGTAGTATGCGTTGTATGGGAAATTCAATCCTGCCATTGCCAGTCCTTTTTCGTTTACTGCATCGTAGTAAAGTGGTTGATTATCGAAAACAGCCGCCATTCCAATCAGTGCATAATGTGTTTCGTTTGTTGGTTCTTCTCGGAAACGAAAAGGGAATTTCCTTGGTGTTACGGTTACAAGTTCATGATAAGAGCGTTCTATATCAAGTGTTCTTCCGAAATAAAAATCTTTTGTTTTCAGCGTTAATGCCGTGCACATATCCATCATCTGCCTTTGTATAAAAATAAATTTACCCTTGTATTTAGTATTGCAATTTAAGGCATAATTATATGGATTTTCTTAAAAAAACAGCTATGCAACCGGCAGTTGACAAATTGAATAGCGTCAGTTGGTTGTATTAAATGCAGAAAAAGGCTATAATTTTTTTAAACTTGCAAGTAAACATATTGGAAAAGAGGTTTTATCATGATTTTTGCTGATAAATTAATTAAACTGAGACGGCAAAAGCATTGGTCGCAGGAGGAACTTGCGGAAAGAATGCATGTTACAAGGCAGTCTGTTTCAAAATGGGAAAGTATGCAGTCCTTGCCGGATTTGGACAGAATTTTACAGCTTTCCGAACTGTTTGGCGTCAGTACAGATTATTTGCTGAAGGATGAAATAGAAGAGGAGCAGGCAGAGAAAGAAGCAGATAACGGCGGACGCTATGTGTCTGTTCAGGAAGCGGATGATTTTATAGCGGTAAAAAAAGCATCTGCTGTTCCGATTTCAACGGGCGTTTTTTTATGCATTATTTCACCTATATGTCTTTTAATGCTGGGGGCTTTAAGTGAAAATATTAAAAATTATATTTCAGAAAATATGGCAGGCGGGCTTGGCATCATTGTTATGTTGGCATTTATTGCGGCAGCGGTTATGATTTTTATTGTCAGCGGTACCAAAACGTCTAAATTTGAATATATGGAAAAGGAAATAATTAAAACGGACTCAAGTATAATAAAAAAAGTAAAATATGAAAAGGAACAGTTTTCAAAAAAGTATATATGGCTTCTCACAATCGGCGTTATTCTTTGCATACTGAGCCTTATTCCGATTTTTGTGGGGGCTATGATAGATGAGGACAATGATATTGTTCTGACAGCCTTTCTGTGTATTACAATTTTTATTGCAGCGGTGGGAGTAATGGTTTTAACACGTGTAAATATAATTAATAATGCCTACAATATGCTTTTGCAGGAGGGTGATTATTCAAAGGAGAAGAAAAAACGAAATCCGCTTGTTTCTGTTGTCAGTACAGTTTATTGGCTTACGGCAACGGCCGTTTATTTGATATGGAGTTTTTTGACAAATGATTGGGAAATAACATGGCTCGTTTTTGTAGTGGCAGGTGTGCTTTTTCCGGCGGTGGCTGCAGTTGTAAATTTAATAGTAAAAAGAAAGCAATAAAAAAGGCGGACATTACTGTCCGTCTTTTTTACTTTTATCATTTATTCTTCTTGCAAGGTAAACACAGGGGGTATCCAGCACGGAAGTAACAATATAAATTACATAGCTGGATGCAAATATGGAAACAAGTGTTTTCATATCATATGTGCCGTAAAAGGCAAACAGTGTAAACAATGCTGTATTTATGAGCTGGCTGATAAGGGTGGAACCGTTGTTTCTGAGCCATAAAAAGCTTCTTCTGTTTCCTGATTTTTTTTCTGTGAATGCCCACCATTTGTGATAAAGCCAAACATCAAACATCTGACTTACGGCATATACAGCAAAGGACGCAATCATCATTCTCGGCGTATTTGAAAATACACTTTTTATGGCCGGCATTGCCATGTCGGTACTGCTGGGAATGTAAAGAAGCCAGCTTTGGCTTAAAAGCAAGAAGAATAAGGATGTGAACATTCCAATCCAAACAGCTCTGTTTGCCGCTTTTTTGCCTTCACATTCCGAAAGGATATCTGTTATTAAAAATGTAGATGCAAATAGTATATTGCCGAGGGTTTGTTCCATACCGAAAGCATTTATAAGAATAAGCGCTTCAATATTTGCCAGTATGGTGGCAATAGCAGACATGCAGTAAAGTCCGCTTTTTCCAAAAAATTTATAAGATATAAGTACCATTGAAAAAGTAAATATCAAGGACGCAATAAGCAAAAGTTCATTTATCATTTCAGTCACCAACTCCAAAATCTGTATTATTAATTAAAATGTCAATTCTTTCATGTTTCTTATACAACGGATAAAGTTTTTCCGTAAAATCGGAAATTACTTTGCTGTCGGGCTGAACAGCGGTTGAATTTTTGCACATTATGTTCACACATATTCGTTCAAAGTATTCAAGCCCGAGCATAATATCGTTTTTCATTGAAGCAACAGTTTGTCCTGTAATTCCAAAAAGAAAATTGGCTTCATCAAAATTTTTGCTGATGTTTTTTTCGCTCTTTTCAGGTATTCCTTTTTTCAGAATATTCTCTCGAAAATCAAAATCAAAGGTTTCCAGTCCAAGCTTCAGTTTCAAATCAAAATCTTTGAATTCTTTACGCAAATCGGGAATTCGGTTTCGGTAAAGATAATGTGCTTCAAAATGAATGGTTTTGATATTTTTTTCATAGCATATTTGTTTTATAAGCAGAATGGTTTTTCGGTCAAGCTCGAAAACAGAACCGCTGTTAATTACTTCAAGCTCTCCGAATTCACCTGTAACATTTTTTAATATACTGCTGTTGAGTGTGAAATTTTCGTTTTCATCTGCACATTTGTCACAATGATAATCGCAGAAGGTGCATTTTCTATAAATACAGCCGCTGCCTCTTAAAAGAACGATTTCACGTTTTCTTTTTTCTGTAATTTTACTGTATCTTTCCATAATAATAAAAAAAGCGCCCGATAAGGACGCAGAAGGGCATGGCATACCCTTTATACTCCTTAGTTTTGATTTGAAAAAATCCTATTGGTATTTTCCGGGCAGGATGGTTACGAACTGCCTATGTGTTATTTTATCATTTTTTTATGATTTGTCAACAAATTTTTTATAGTTTTATAAAAATGAGTTTGTAAAGCAAATAACTTTACAAAGCTGTGTGTGATAAAAACGCAGGTATAAAGCCAATTTCTAATAAAGTGCAGATTATATTTTATAGAAATAAAGGAAAAAACCTTTACATACAAATTTTATAAACTGTAAAAAAACAAAACCGTCTGCAAATATATTGCAAACGGTTTTTAATATGCTTTTTACTCGCTCATAAGTTTTTCGGCAATCTTTTTCATAGAAGCACGGCATTCATCTGTAATAGGAAGAAAAGGCTTTCTGCATTCGCCCATATCAATTCCCATTTCGCTGAGAATTGCTTTTTCAGACTGGAAAACACCATGTTTAATCATCTCTGTAATGATTTCATCAGCTTCGTTTTGACCTTTGATTGCTTCATCAATGTTTCCTGCTTTAAAATCATTCATTATTTTTTTGAACTTTTTGCCCATGAAATTATATGTGCTTCCGATTGCGCCGTCTGCACCCATTGCAAGACCTGAAAGAAGCGTTTCGTCAAAACCGTTGTAAACAACGATTTCACGGTCAAGCTGTTTAAACTGCTGCAGTGCAAACATATCGCTTGATGTATGCTTAATGCCTATGAATTTTTCGTTTTTAAACATTTCATTTGCAACATCTTTGGTAAGTGCAAATTTTCCCGAATTGGGAAAGTTGTAAACAATCATCGGAAGAGATGTGCTGTTTGCAATATCATTGTAATAACCTGTTATGGATTCAAGCGGAAATCCGTAATAATACGGTGCAACAGCAGAAATTGCATCATAGCCAAGGCTTTCCGCATATTTTGCCATATCAATTGCCGCATCTGTGTGCAGTGTGCCTACATGTGCAATCAGAGTTGCTCTGCCCTTTGTTGCTTCGGCAACGCATTTAAAGGTTGCCTTTCGTTCTTCATTTGTAAGAAGAAGACCTTCCCCCGTGCTTCCGCCTACGTAAAAGCCGTCAATGCCGTTTTCAAGATTAAATTCAACAAGCTTTTCCATTGCTTCAAAATTAACGGATGAATCCTTATTAAACGGTGTTAACAATGCCGAAAATAATCCTTTGAATTTGTTTAAATCGTTCATTTTTCAAACTCCTTTGCAAATCTTTTTGTAATATCCATCGGTCTTGTAATTGCACTTCCGATTACAACTGCATACGGATCGCATGCAAGCACCTTATCAAGCTGTGCGATTTCCCAAATTCCACCTTCTGCAATAACTTTTGCATGCAGTTCTCTGCGCATTCTGGACAGCATATCGTAATCGGGAATAGAAATGCCTTTTGTGTATTCTGTATATCCGCGCATTGTGCTGCCCACATAGTCAAATCCCATTTCGTCTGCTGCTTTTGCTTCCTCAAAAGTAGAGCAGTCCGCCATGATTTCAACGTGCGGTGCGTTTTCGCGGATATAAGCCACCAAATCTTCCAACTTTTCGCCGTTTGGGCGCGGTCTTGCCGTTGCATCAAGCGCAATAACCTCACAGCCTGTTGAAAGAAGTTCTTTTACTTCTTTCAGTGTAGGCGTAATGTAAACATCACTGTCATCATACACAGCCTTAATAATTCCGATTACGGGAACGGAAACCTCTTTTTTGATTGCAATGATATCCGATACATAGTTAGCCCGGATACCTTTTGCACCGCCGAGAACAGCGGCCCTTGCAAAATGATGCATCATCTCAAGTCCGTAAAGAGGTTCGCCCTTTACTGCCTGGCAAGATACTATCAGTCCACGGTTTAAATTAGCCATATCATTTCACCTGCCGTTAAATAAATATAGTTTATTTTAGCATAGATTATATTTAACTTCAATAAAAAATTGCGGCAGTTGCATAATTTTTAAAATAATGATATACTCATTTCAGAGGTGAATTTTTATGAAAAGTATAAGTTTAAACGGAAAATGGAAAATGACGCTTAAATCGGCCGGACGCGACTATGAAGCAAATGTGCCTTGCTCGGATTACAGCGCAATGCTGGACTGCGGCGCTATATCAAATCCTTTTTATTCCTGTAATGAAAAAGATTGTCTTTTTATTGCAGATTCCGAAAAAACATTTAAAAAAAGTTTTCATGTGGAAAAAGAATTGCTTGATAATGAAAAAATTATTTTATCGTGCAAAATGCTTGACACACTTTGTGATGTTTATATGAATGATATTTTAATCGGAAAAGGGCAGAATGCCTATTTATGCTATGAATTTGATGCCAAGCAGGCGGTCAGAGAAGGCGAAAATACTGTAAAAATCACATTTTATTCACCTGTTGATTATGTTGTTCAAAAGCAGAAGGAAAATCCGCTTCCAAGAAATGCAAATGGTATCAACGGTGTTCCGTATATCAGAAAACCGGCATGTCATTTCGGATGGGACTGGGGCATTAATCTGCCGTTTTCTGGCATAATCGGCGATATAGAACTGCTTGCGTATCATTCTGAAATAACGGATTTTGATGTTGAACAAGAGCATGTTGACGGAACCGTTAAAATTGATGTTACAGCTTTCGGAGACGGTGCGGCAAACGGTGAGATTATTGCACCGGACGGCAAAGTAATACCGCTTGTGTTTGAAAACGGAAAAGCAAGCGCCGTTATAGAAAATCCGGATTTATGGTGGACTTATGAACTGTCCGGAAAAGATGTACAGCCGCTTTATACTGTAAAAGTAAACAATCTTACCAAAAGAATAGGACTTCGTACCATTGTGCTTAACAGAGACGAAGATGAATACGGCAATAATTTTCAGTTTGTTTTAAACGGTGTTCCGATTTTTGCAAAGGGCGCAAACCTGATTCCTGCAAATGCAATGGCGGATAAGATTACAGACAGTGATACGGCAAAGCTGATTCATGATGCGCGCCTTGCCAATATGAATATGATTAGAGTATGGGGCGGCGGATATTACGGTTCTGACAGCTTTTTTGATATGTGTGATGAAAAGGGAATACTGGTTTGGCAGGATTTTATGTTTGCCTGCCTTATGTATCCTTTTTATGAAGAGGATTTCCTTAATAATGTTAAAGCCGAAATAGCCTATAATGTTAAAAGATTAAAGCATCATGCGGCACTTGCTTTGTGGTGCGGTAATAATGAAATTGAATTTATGTTTGCCCATCTTCCCGAACAGCAGAAAATCGTGCAGTGGTATAAAAAATTCTTTTATGAAATTCTGCCTGCCGAAATCAGAAAGGAAGATAAAAAAACATCATACATAGAAACTTCACCAATCGGTAAGGGATTCAGAAAAAACATTACTGCCGATAACTGGGGCGATACTCATATGTGGCATGTTTGGCACGGAAGTAAAAACCTGAAGTATTACCGTACAAGAATGACAAGATTTTGCAGTGAATACGGTATGGAATCATTGCCCAGTATGGACTGTATAAAGGAATTTGCACCGGCTGGTGAACTTGATTTGTATTCAAAAACAATGCTTTATCATCAGAAATGTCTCAGCGGTAACAGCAAAATGTTTTTCTATCTTCTTGAAAGATATAAAGAGCCTGCTTCTTTCGAGGATTTGATTTATTTTACGGGACTTACCCAGATGGAATGTATCCGGGATGCCACAGAGCATTGGCGCAGAAATAAAGGAAGATGCAATGGTTCGCTGTGGTGGCAGTATAATGACTGCTGGGGTGCTCCGAGCTGGTCGTCGGTGGACTTTTTCGGAAAATGGAAGCCGCTTATGTATGTTTCAAAAGAGTTTAACCAGCCGTTTACGCTTTCTTTTGAAGATACGAAAAACAGCGTGGCAATTTACATTATTAACGATACATTAAAGAAAAAGCCGTGTTCACTTAAATTCAGTATTTATGATTTTGACGGACATAAGCTTCTTTCAAAGAATGTTGATATAAGAATGAAAGCGAATGTATCAAAAAAAGCAATAGAAATTCCTGTTGGGGCAATTAATAAGAAAAACTGCTTTATTAAGGCTACGCTCAGCTGCGGCGGAAGCATTGTTGCAGAACGCACAAAGGTTTTGCTTCCTGAAAGAAAGCTTCATCTTAAAAAGGCGAATATAAAATGCACAGTTTTAAACAATGAAATTATCCTTGAAAGCGATACGTTTGCAAGGCAGGTTTTTGTGGATGTTAAGGGTGTGAATGTTCCGCTTACAGAAAACTGTTTTGATCTTC
The DNA here is from genome assembly GCA_948471205.1 of uncultured Oscillospiraceae bacterium. Classification (GTDB taxonomy): domain Bacteria; phylum Bacillota; class Clostridia; order Oscillospirales; family Acutalibacteraceae; genus Eubacterium_R. Next base: position 14,223 of record CAOKRT010000014.1, read on the forward strand.
TTCCCGGCAGAAAGAAAACCATAAAGCTTTCAGACAATGCAATGATAAACCCGGATGATGTAACGGTTAAATGTGTTAACAACATAGAGTGCAAAGGTTCTGCGCTCGGCAGGCTTATTTACAGGCTTAAATTTGTTCTTCAGCCCGTAAACCTTGCAAATATGTTTTATTATTCGGTTAGTTGATAATTTGTGATTAAAGGGGAATATAAAAATGATTGATACAAGATGCGGTTTAAAATGTGAAGGCTGCGAATATGTTAAAAGCTGTAACTGCGGCGGCTGTATTGCAACAAACGGTCATCCGTTTCACGGGGCATGCCCGGTTGCTGCCTGCTGTCAGGAAAAAGGTTTTCAGCACTGCGGGGAATGTCCCCAGCTTCCATGCGGCTTATTAACACAGTATTCCTGCGATCCGGAACACGGAGATAATCCTCCCGGAGCAAGAATTGAGCAATGCAAAAAATGGGTTGATACAAATAATCGGTAAATTTACATAAGATTTCGGTTAAAAAATAAAAAGAGCGGTAAAAACCGCTCTTTTTATTTTTATTTTTTCTTAATTTTATTAAGTTCACTGTTTACCCATGGCTTTGCTTTTGCCGGAATCCGGCTTCCTGCCATATCAAACACCTTTTCAACAGTAAAGCCCTTTGCCATATTCATCATGCCTTTGCTGATATTCATTCCCATTTCAGAAGTGATTTTTTCAATCATGCCGTTTATAAATTTTTCACCTTCGGGTACTTTCATGATATCGCCGATTTTGTCTTTTATTGAAAAATATCCGTCTGGGAACTGCAGTTCTTCATTCTCAAGTTCAAGGTTGTCAAACCAGTTTGAACCGCTGTTGCCGGCTTCATTGGATTGAAGAACATAGCTTTCATCAGGCTGTTCCACTTTATATATTGTTATTTCATCTGATAATTCGCCGCATACAGCTTTAATTGTGTTTTCTCCGCTGCGCAGTTCAACATTTTCAAAAACAAAAATTTTATTGGCTTGCTTTGTATCTTTTTCCGTGCCGTTAACAAAAAGCGTTATGTTTTCGCAATTGGAATAGATTTTAATATCTGTTTTGTCTGTGTGGCGGTTTGCATATCTTCTGCCGCAGATATGCACGAACTTTTCGTTGCTCCAGTATGCCTTGTAAATGAAGAAAGAATCCTTTTTCGTTTTTCTGTCAAACGTAACAAGACCTTTGTTGTTTCTTCCTTTAACGCCGCCTTCGTCACGCATATCGGAAGCAAAGTCAAACATATTCCAAACATGTGTAGACCATAAATAAGGGCGGCTTGCAAAGGTTTCAAGCATTTTTTCGTGATAATAAGCCTGATACTCTTCCGAATAATCTTGCATCTGCGGATTGTCATTGTGGTATTTTAAAATACCCTCACAGCCGTATTCGGAAACGCCAAGGCAAATTTCAGGGTTCAGTTTGTGAAATTTATCAAGCCACGGACCGTTGTCGTTTACATTACCCATATACCAGCCGAAATAATGGTTATAGGATAAAATATCTGTAATTTTATTTAGTGGGCTTTCCATTTCAACCATTGTAAGCTGTGCCATTGTTGTTGGCCTTGTTTGGTCAAGGCTGTGGCATAAATCATTCAGCGCATTCAGATTTTCTGTAAGTGCAGGGTCCTCACCGCCGATGGTTATTTCATTTGAAATACCCCAGCAAACGATGGACGGATGGTTGTAATTCTGTATGATAAGTTCTTTCATTTGAGAAAGTGTATTTTCACGTGCTTCGGCAGTATTCATAAATGCGGAAATAAACGGAATTTCGGCCCAAACAATCATTCCGTATTTATCGCATAAATCATAGAAATATTCGCTGTGCTGATAGTGGGCAAGACGAATGGTATTTGCACCGGTTTCCGCAATCAGTTCCATATCTTCATCATGTTCTTTTTCGGTTATTGCCCAGCCCATATTTTCTCTGTCCTGATGTCTTGAAACACCGTGAAGAGGATAAGATTTTCCGTTAAGGAAAAATCCCTTGTCAGCATCAATATGGAAGCTTCTGATACCGAATTTTACGGAAACATTGTCTACCACAATATTGTTTTTAACAATCTGCGCGTCAAGTGTGTAAAGGTACGGGTCTGCCGTTCCGTTCCATAAATGCGGATTTTCTATATGAAGCACAGCTTTTTTTCCGTCAACTACCGTGCTGTCCACACGGTACTGAATTCTGTGTCCGTCCGCATTTTTAACAAATGCTTCAATTTCAATATCCGCACTGCCGTTTTCGTTTATTCTGGGCGTTACGGCAACACCGCAGCCGCCGCTGTATTCAAGATCAAAATGTGCTTTGTTTACTGTGATTAAATTAACGCCTCTGTAAAGTCCGCCGAAGAAAGTGAAATCGGCGGTCTGCGGATATACCTCTTTTGATTCGCTGTTGTCAACACATATTGCAATTTTGGTTGCCTTTTTAGGGTTGATATACGGCGTTAAATGAACACGGAATACAGAGAATCCGCCTTTGTGGGTGCAGGCATGCACGCCGTTAATATAAACCTCTGCCGTAAGAGAGGCGGCAGGAATTTCCAGATATATTTCCTGATCATCTGCCGGAAAAAGCTCTAATTCTTTAAAATACCAGCAGGCACTGCGGAAATAGTCAAAGCCGCCGTCCTGTCCGTCCATGGCATTCCATGTATGCGGAAGATCAACTGTTTCCCAGTCTTTTTTTACTTTTTTCGGTATTTTATGATGCCTTGTGTCACCTTTATGAAAGGCCCAGCCGCTGTTAATTGATTTTATTTCACGCATTTTTTATTCCTCCGTGATGTTTTTCTTTTCATCAATATTGTAAAACAACATTGAAATAAAGCATATGATCGTACCTATGAACGGTAGAAATCCGGTTACAAAGTAAATTTTATCCGCTACGCCTGCAGGCTGGTTTGCACCGAATGCCGATTCATATCCGGTCCATCCGATTGCCAGCGAAACAGCGGAGCTTCCTATACCCTGTGCAAGCTTTCTGAACAGGCTGTATGTGGCATAAATAGAGCCCTCTTCGCGCCTGCCTGTTTTCTTTTCCTGATAATCAATACTGTCTGCAACCATTGCCCATATAAGCACCATATAAAGTCCTGCCGAAAGAACTGCAATTGCAACAAAAACAAGCCAGATATAAGGGTTGGTAAATTTTACAAAGGTTATGATACCTGTAGAAATAATTCCGGCAAGAAACGGGTAAGTGCATAATGCTTTTTTTGAAAATCTTTTAACCAGCGGTTTTACAAAAATGATTGCAACCACCATTGGTGCGCCTGCAATAACCGTGGCAACCGAAATTAAACTGGAATTTTTAAAATAATACATAAAAATATATTGCATGGATGCGGTAACCGTCATAATAAGGGCAAGATACGAAACGGTAGATATTGTAAGTATCATAATCGGTTTATTTGTAAAATAGCTTCCAAGCGTTTTGAAATAATTGAATTTTTGCGTTTTGTTTACAGACGGCGCAATTCGTTCTGTTGTCATTCTGCACATAAGCTGAAACGCAATAACGCCTATAATTCCCATAACTGCAACCACTAAAATAAAAATGCTGCCTTTGGGCTGGTTATCATCGTTATATATTATAAGCGGCAGTATTACCATAACAGGAAGCTGTGCAAGAAGCGCACCGATTGATCTGGCGTTTGACAGTTCTGTTCTCTGCAGTTCATCTTTTGTTATTACAGACTGCATAGATCCGTAGGGAACATTTACGCTTGTGTATGCTACACTCCATATAAGATATGTTATAAGACAAAGTGCAATTTTAATTGCATAAGGTGCGTTGGGAATATATATAAACATGAATATGCTTGAAATAAGCAGGGGAATGCAGCCCCACTGAATCCACGGTTTGAATTTGCTTTTTCCCTTTGGTTTTGCGGCATCGCACATGGCACCGATAATCGGGTCGTTAACAGCATCCCATACTTTTGCAATAATAATGATTATGGCATAGTGTTTAGGTTTAATGCCAAGGCAGGTGACAAAAAACAGCATCATATATGAGTTGATAAAAGCAAAACTCATATTGCAGCCGAAATCACCAAGGCCGTAGCCGATTTTGTCTTTCCAGCCGAAAGGTCTTGTTTTTTCCATAATTTTTCCCCTTTAAAAAATGTTTGAAAGATTTATTCTTGAACTGTCGTAAATCTGTCTCAGCTCACTTTTGGCTTCAATCAGACTTTCGTCAATGCTTTCGCTTCGGTCATCTGCAAGCGCTTTAAGAGTTCCCACTGAAACATCTGCGCTTTGGGTGATTGAATGATCAGTAACAAGGGTTATTTTTCGGAAATATTTATCCCATTTTTTTGTTATTTCATAACAGTATTCTGCTTTTTCATTTTGATCGTCCGTGTTTAATGCTTTGTCAATAACTGTATTTATTTCTTTATAGGTACATTTTACCACATACTGTTCATATGAGCAAGCACAAAGTGCCGCCAGAAGAAAAATACCTGCAAACCATAACCTTTTCATCCGTTGTCGCTCCTTTTCGGTATAAGATAGGTGTTACCGCTGTCATCTAAAGTTAACAGCATAATTTTTGTTATATCTGTATTTGAATTGTTTACAACCAGTTCAATTTTGCTGTTCTTTATTTTTTCCTGTCCGAAATATTCTGTTACGGGTTTTCCGTCTATAACAATTGTTATCGGCGTGGAAACCTCATCAACACTGAGATTTAACTGTTTTGGCGTAACGGGTGCTTCCTCTGCCTTTTGTAAAACGGAAATGCTGCCGTTCGTTTCTATTACGGCATCCTGAACAGTGGAAATATCAAATACATCTTTTTGTCTTACAGCATCAATTAAATCGTCAATTGTAAATCTGAGCCGTTTCATCTGCTTTTCATCAAGTTTGCCGTTTTTTATAACAAAAATGGGTTTGCCCTGAATCAGATTTCTGAAATTAATGCTTTTCATTGAAATAGCAGAAACAATAATTTCAAATGAAACAAATATTAATATGGGAACAAACATGTTTGCAAGCGGCATGCTGTTGTCTTCAAGCGGAATGCTTGCAACCTGCGATACAAGCACGGTTATAACAAGTTCATGCGGCTTCAGTTCTCCGATTTGCCTTTTTCCCATTATTCTCATGGCAATTATAACGGTTATATAAATAATAACTGCCCGTATAAAAGTTATGCTCATAAAATCCATATCCTTTCAAAACTAAAATCATTTTTTATTCTTTGCATAATTGCGTTAATTATTGAAAAAATAAAAGCAGTGTAAATTTGGAAAAAGTGACGGTTGCGGATATGGATGTTTATTCTACAATTACAGATAATAAAAATAAAATAGAAAGCGATTTTAAGGACTGTTCGGATTTTCTTTTAAGAGAATGCAAAGTAAACGGAACAGACTGCATTGTTTGTGTGCTTGACGGTATGGTGGATTCACTTCAGCTTTCGCATATGATTATGAATCCGATACTCAGCTTCAGCGGCGAATATGAAACTGCCGCAGAGCTTTTTGACACGCTGAAAACCTCTGTTGTGAATTCGCTTGAGCTTAGTGAAGTAACTACATTTGAAGATATATATTATTTTCTTTCATCCGGCTTTGCCATTGTGTTTATTGACGGCGTTTCAAAATGTCTTTCTCTTGGCATTCAGGGCTTTACGAAAAGATCTACCGATGAACCTCCGACGGAATCGGATATTAAAGGCGCTAAAGAATGCCTTACGGAAACGCTTAACGACAATAAGGCGATTTTAAGAAGAAGAATTAAATCGCCCGATTTAAAGCTGAAGCAGCTTAAAATTGGAAGTGCTGCCAAAACCTCTGTTGTTATTGCATATGTAAAGGGCGCGGCAGATGATACGCTTGTTGCGGAAGTTGAAAAAAGAATTACTTCGGCTCCGATAACAAATCTGAAGGATTACGGCGAGCTTTCTGAATATCTGGATTCAAAAATCAGTTCTTATTTTTCCGCTGTGGGCAACACGGAAAGACCGGATACGCTTTGCTCAAAACTGCTTGAAGGCAGAGTTGCCGTTCTAATGGACGGTTCACCGTTTGCAGTTTATGTGCCGTATCTTTTTACAGATGCTTTTTCAACTGTGGATGATTACGATAATCTGCCGTTTTATGCAACACTGAACAGAATTCTTAAATATCTGGCGTTTATTGCGTCTATTGTTCTGCCGGGTTTTTATGTTGCAACCGGTACCTTTCATCAGGAACTGATTCCCACTTCTCTTATGTATACAATCGCTTCGGCAGAGGCTACAACGCCTTTTTCCCTTATGCAGGAAGCGCTGATGGTGCTTGTCCTTTATGAAGTTATGCGCGAAGCAGGGGTTCGGCTGCCGAAAATGATTGGACATGCTGTTTCAATCATAGGCGCGCTTGTTATAGGCGATGCGGTTGTAAATGCAGGGCTTGTTGGAACGCCTATGCTTGTGGTTGTTGCCGTAACAGCCATTGCTTCTTATGTTATTTATCCGCTTTATGAAAGTATTTCGGTGCTCAGAATTATCTTTATTGTTTTGGGAGGATTTACGGGCATTTACGGTATTGTGCTTGGCATTTGTGTTATATGTGTAAATATAGCGGCTCTTAATCCTTACGGAGTGCCGTATTCCGCGCCTGTTTCGCCGTTGAGTCTTAAAAGTATCGGTGATGTATTTTACAGGCAAAGCTGGAGAAAGCTTTCAAAGCGAACAGTTAGAGTTCAGAATTTAAGAGGTGCTGATATTGATGAAATATAAACGCGGAAAGATATCTCCGTTCAGTCTTTTTGCAATGTTTTTTGTTAGCCGCGTACTTGTTGTTTTTACACTTTGCAATGTAACATCGTTGGGCTATTATTCGTCGGATTTAATAATCAGTTTGGGTATAGGGTTAGTGATTGCGCTTGTTATTTCGCTGCCGATAATCATTCTTATAAGAAAAAAACGCAGTATGCTGGATCAGAAATGGCTGTCTGTTATTTACGGAATCTATTTTCTTTATCTCGGTGCTGTTACAGTGGGCAGATTTTCCTTTTTTGCTTCTATGGAACTGAATGAAAACACACAGTCGCTGTTTTTGGCATCCATGATTATAATTGCGTGTATGTATGCCGCATGGCTGGGAATAGAGCCGATTTCCCGTTTTGGATCCTTCATACTTGCCGTTACGGTGATTGGCATTGTAAGTGTTGTAGGCTTTGGTTTGCAGAATTTTTCTATATTGGATCTTTTTCCGTTTACGCAGAACAGCGTGCCCAATATTTTCATAAATGCGCTGAGTTTTGCCTGTGAAACAAGTGAAATTATTTTGCTTACAGTACTTGCACCTAAAGTAAACGGGAAAATCGAAAAACCGTTTTATTTATCAATAATTTTATCTTTTGCTGTATGTGCGGTGCTGTTTTTTCTTTCTATCGGTGTTTTGGGTGACACTGCGTCTGTTTCGTCTTTTCCGTTTTATGAGCTTTCCCAGATTTCTAAATTTGACGAAAGTGAAAGGTTGGATTCTATTTATACAGCTTTCTGGATTTTTGCGATGTTTCTTAAAGGAACACTGTTTTTATACTGTGCTTCAAAATGCTTTGGTATCAAAGGCAAAGGAAAAGGCGTTATTGTTTCAGGAGCAGGTATTTATATTATTGTGTGGATTATTGCCGAGTGCGGCTTCTTCCTGCGTGTTCAGAACTGGTTTGTTATTGTGCCGTTTTTGATTTTCGGAGTTGTTGTTCCCACATTGTATCTGATTTTCAGAAAAAAGAGCAAAGGAGAAATTCTGATTGAAAATTTTTAAGATTTTTATCTCTGTCTGCCTGATTATTATGCTTTTTACAGGCTGTACCGAAAGAAATAATCTTAGTGATTTAAGTATTGTTGAAGGTATGGGCATTGATTATGACGGCCAAAAGGTAACGATAACCGTTCAGACTCTTAATCTTGCAAAAGAAGGCAGTGGCGCCGAGGCTCTTTCCGGAAATGTTACCATGAATACAAGCGGCACGGGGTCCAATATATCCGAAGCAATAGAAAGCGCAACAGAAAAGCTTTCCAAAAAAATATTTTTCGGACAGAACAGAATTATCGTTTTCGGAATGGGCATGGCGGAAAATTATCTGCATAAAAATATTGATTATCTTTTAAGAAGTTCTGACTCCAGATCGGATGTGCAGATTTGTATTGCCGAATCTGAGGCAGCAAAGGTTATGGAAAGCAAAGAAAACGATGCGCTTGTGCCTGCCGAATCTGTTACGTCATTGCTTGATATAGGAGAAAAAAGCGGTTTTGCAGCAGATATTACAACCAATGAACTGCTGAATTTTTATCTGGACAAAACATCGGATATTTATATACCGGTTGTAAGTGCTGAGGAAAAAAGCGTTTCGGTAGCGGGTATAGCAATATACAACGATGAAAGGCTTGTTGATATCTTGGATAAAAACGAAACTTTCGGTTTTTTGCTGCTCAGCAATAAAATGAAAACCGGTTTTCTGAATATAAGCAGTGATGAACTTGGTGAAATAGGTGTTGATATAATAAGAGCAAAAACAAAAACATATGCAAGTGTTGAAAACGGCAAGGTGGTTTTACGTGCAAAAATCAAAGCGGATTTGATGCTGGATGCGGTTGAACACGGATATATAAACACCATTACTGCAAAACACCTTGAGGATGTTGAAAATCTTGTTAAGGAAAAAATAAAACAATATTGCAATGATGCATTTTCAGTATGTATTGAAGGGCAGAGCGACTGTCTCAGAATAGGAGAAAATCTGGCAATGCGGCATCCGAAGGATTATGACAGATTAAGCGATAACTGGAAACCCGCGCTTTCGGGTGCGCAGCTTGAGATGGATGTGGACTGTAAATTTAAAAAAATAAATGAAAATTCAAAAGGTGATTAATAAAGTATCTGCCGAAAACAGGGTTACAAGCTCATTTGTGTTTTCGGCAGGTGTTTTTATAAATGCGGCAATTGCAGGTATGGCAAGTGTAAGCAAAAATAAAACGGCAAATATTACAAGTGCTTTTTTCATTTCGAAGCCTCCTTGACTTTAATGGTATAAATATTGTATAATAATTAACTATTAAAAAGTTTAGTTATTAAGTTTTTATAAAATTTATTTGTTAGGGAGCGGTTTTTATGGCGTCAAATTATATATCGCCCATATCTATGGAAGCTATTTCAAGTTTATGCGGTGAGCTTAATAAAAATAACTCTATAAGCAAGGGTGATTTTTCAAGATACCATGTAAAAAGAGGGCTTAGAAATGAGGACGGCACAGGTGTAATGGCAGGGCTTACAAGAATCTGCTCCGTTGAAGGATATTATATTCTTGACGGTGAGCTTGTTGCGAAAGAGGGAAAGCTGTCTTACAGAGGATATGACATAAATCAGATTGTAAATTCCTGTGTAAATGAAAACAGGTTTGGCTTTGAAGAAGTAATCTGGCTTCTTCTTTTCGGCGATCTTCCGAATGAAAATCAGCTTGCGTCTCTTCATGAGGTTTTGGCAGCGTGCCGAAGCCTGCCCGATGATTTTATTGAAGATATGATTATGAAGAATAATTCAGGTGATATCATGAATAAGATGGCACACTGTATTATGAGTCTTTATTCGTATGATGAAAATCCGGATGATATATCTATTCCGAATGTGCTTCGTCAGAGCCTTCAGCTTATTGCGCAGGTTCCTACCGTTATGAACACATCATATCAGGTTAAAAGAAGAAATTATTACGGAAAATCAATGTATCTGCATCCTATTAACAAGGATCAGACAACCGCCGAATATATTCTTAATCAAATTCGCTCGGATAAAAAATTTACCGATGAAGAGGCAAAGCTTCTTGATATTATGCTTATGCTTCATGCAGATCACGGCGGCGGAAATAATTCCACTTTTTCAACACGTGTGCTCACTTCAAGCGGAACAGATACATATTCTGCTATCACGGCAGGCTTCGGTTCACTTAAAGGTCCGCGCCACGGCGGTGCAAATATCAGTGCGGCAAGAATGATGAATGAAATCATTGCAAATGTTGCCGACCCTACCGATGAAGGTCAGGTTAAGGATTATCTTGTTAAAATTCTGAATAAGGAAGCAGGAGACGGTCTTGGACTTATTTACGGTATGGGGCATGCTGTTTATACGGTTTCAGACCCCCGTGCGGTTATACTTAAAAAGAATGCAAGAGAGCTTGCGTTTAAAGCCGGTTACGAAAAAGAATTCATAACTCTTGAAAATGTTGAAAAAATTACACCGGGACTGCTTAAAGAAGTTAAGGGCGACGGCAATGAAGTATGCGCCAATGTGGATTTATATTCAGGTCTTGTTTACAAAGTGCTTGGTATTCCGGAGGATTTGTATACGCCTTTATTTGCAAGTGCAAGAATTGTCGGCTGGTGTGCGCATCGTATAGAAGAACTGTTAACAAGCAGTAAAATCATTCGTCCGGCTTATAAAAGTGTCTCTAAATCAAGGGATTATCTGCCGATAAATAAAAGATAAGTTTGCAAAGGAGGGGCATTTGTGCCGAAAATTTCTATAAGGATATTTTCTGCTTTTTCAGGTGCTTTGATTCTTTGTGCTGTTGTTTTAAGATGTATGCTGATGCGTTTTTTTGAAATGTCTTCATCAGGATTTGGTCATGAAAATGCAGAAAGAATAGCAATGTTTTTTTATTCTTTCTGCGTTTTATCTGTTTTATCCTGTTTTATGCCTTTAAAAAAATCAGCATTAAAAAATCCTTTTTTAAAGAAAAAAAGCAAAATTGTATTTTACGCATGTGTTTCAGCCGGTGCGGCAATGCTGTATGATTTTATATTTCAGTGTGTTCACATATATAAGCTTATTTTAAACGGCAGCTTTTCAGGTGTAAATTATACTGTGCCGCTGTGTTTAACTGCCGTGGTTTCCGTTTTATGTGCATGTTATTTTATAATTATGGGCATTTCCTATAAAACCGATAAGTATGATTTCAGGTGCTTTAAATATTATCATATTATTCCGGTGTGCAGATATTTGTTTGCTGCATATGCAACTTTAACAAAATATGAAAACGGAATATATTATTCAGACAATGTGTTATATTATGCCGTTCTGATATTCGGAATGCTGTATTTTATTTTATTTTTAATCTGTCTTGACGGAAACAATAAAATGCTTTTGCCGTTTTGTTTTTTCGGCTTTTCGTACAGTGCATTATGTTTTATTTTAGCGGTGCCGGGCATATTCTGTTTTGTTGCAGGCAATGCTGCGGTTGATACAGATTTTTCATATGTTTCATTTTTATTAATGGGTATTTTTGCCGCTGTATTTACGGCATCGTCGTTTCAGACGTGTAAACCGGAAGAGGGATAATTTTGTTTATTGAAAATTTAAAAACAATTGCACTTCAGGTTTCTATTTTGTATCTGATTGCCGGTGTTGGCTTTATTGCCGATAAAACAGGTGTTTTTCCGAAAGACAGTGCAAAAAAAGTTATAGACTTGTTGTTTAATATTGTATTGCCGATTGCAATTATTCACACCTTTATGAACATGGAATATACTGCCGAGCATATAAAGGGTTTGTTTATTGCCTTGCTGTGTGCGGCGGCAACACATCTTTTCGGCATTCTGCTTGCGGCAGTGTGTTTCGGGAAAAAATACAGCAGGCTTGAACGCGGCATTTACCGCTATGCAACGGTGCTTTCAAATGCGGCGTTTTTGGCACTTCCGCTTGCGCAGAGCGTAATTGGCAATGAAGGTGTATTTTACTGTGCGGTGTATGTCGGTATGTTTAATATCATTGCATTTACTTACGGAATTTTTGAAATAAGCGGTCACAGGGCAAAAATTGATTTAAAAAAAATCATTCTGAATCCCGGTTCGGTTTCTGTTATTATCGGAATTCCGCTTTTTCTTTTGCAGCTTGATATTCCTTATATAATCAGCTATCCTATGGAAGTTGTAGGAAGTATCAATTCACCGCTTGCAATGATTGTGTTCGGCACTTTTCTTGCAAATGCAAATTTCAAAAATATTATTATAAAAAAAGAATTGTATTTTATATCCTTTCTGAGACTTATATTAATTCCGATATGTATGCTTTGTGTTTTCAGGCTGTGCGGTGTAAGTGGCGATTTGCTTGCGGCAATGACAATATCGGCATCTGCGCCTACTGCCACAAATACGGCAATGTATGCAGCAAAGTATGATAATGACGCTGCATTGGGCTCTGAAATAGCGGCGCAGTCCAGCATTTTATCGGTTATAACAATGCCTGTGATTGTTGCGCTTGCATATATAATTTGATTGTCGGTGAATTAACGAATTGTGAATTTAGTTTAAATTTAATTGCCTGCGGATTGTAAAAGGATGCGGTTTTGAAGTATAATTTAAAAGGTTAATAAAATAATGGGAGTGAAAGAATTGAAGTTAGTTATTACAATTATTTCCAATAAAGATATAGAAAAGGTTTTGGAAGCATTAAGCAAAGCCGGCTTTTTTGCCACAAAAATTTCCACCACCGGTCAGTTTCTTGAGGGGGGAAATTCCTGTATATTTGTTGGTGTGGAGCAGGATAAAATTGAAGAAGTATTTGACGTGCTCGGAAAGAATGTTACAAAGCGTATTATCAGGCAGCATGGTGTGAACAGCACTGTTGCCGGTACACTGTTAAAACAGCCTGTGGATGTTGAGGAGTACGGCGGTGTAGCGTTTGTAATTGATGTTGAGAATTTCAGAAAGTTTTAATGATGGATTTTAAGCATTTTCTTGGAAATGAAAAGATAAAAGATCAGATTTCATTTTTATTGAATTCAGGCAGGCTTCCCCATGCAATTATTCTTGAGGGGGAAAGCGGTGCAGGTAAAACCACTCTTGCCCGTGAAATTGCGGCTTCTCTTGTGTGCAGGGCAGACGGCGGCAAGCCGTGTTATAATTGTACACAGTGCAAAAAAGCAGAAAAGGGCTATCATCCTGATATTTTTGAATATAAGCCGGCAGGCGGGGCAAAGTCTTTTCATGTTGATATTATAAGAAATATAATCAACGATATTTACATGGCGCCCAATGAATCCGAATACAAGGTTTATATTTTGTGCAATGCACATTTTATGAATGAAAGTGCGCAGAATGCACTGCTTAAAGTGCTGGAAGAGCCGCCTTCATACGCTGTGTTTATTCTGACTGTTGAAAACAGAACCGCAATGCTTGAAACTGTGCTTTCGCGTTCGGTTGTTTTATCTGTCTGCGGTGTGGATGTTCATGCGGGAGCAGAATATATTTCCAACAGGTATGATGATATAAATTATAATGATGCGCTTGAAGCCATGATTGCATTTAAAGGAAATATAGGCAGGGCATATGACAGCATTGCCGGCGGAGAAATGCACAGGCTTATAGGCTTTGTAAATGATATATGCGGTGCGGTTACGGCAGATAATGAATATGAACTTATAAAATGCACCGGAAAGCTAAGCAATCGCCGGGAAATATGCACGGTGCTGAATATGCTGAAAACTGTTTTTCGAGATGCGGTTATAGGCGCAAAAACCGGTGAACTTCTGTCCGGAAGAGATGAGGCAGTAAAAAATCTTTCACGTAAGCTTACGGACGCCAAGATTATAAAACTTTACAATACTGCCGATGAGCTGATTGTTATGGCAAATAAAAATGCCAATTCTGCATTGCTGGTTACAAAAATCTGTTACAGTCTTCGCAATGCAATAGACTTATAAAGCATTGCTTTTGGAGGAATACATAATGACACAAGTTGTTGGAGTTAGATTTAAGGATACAGGAAAGGTGTACTTTTTTGATCCGAATCATTTTGATGTGAAAGCAGGCAGTTTTGTTATTGTAGAAACAGCCCGCGGTGTTGAATGCGGCAAGGTTGCAGAAGCCAATAAAGCTGTGGAAGATGATGAAATTGTTTCTCCTTTAAAACCTGTTATAAGAATAGCCACCCCCGAGGATTTAAAGGTGGTTGCAGAAAACCGGGTTAAAGAGGAAAAGGCTTTTGATATATGTGAAAAGAAGATTGAAGAGCATGGACTGGATATGAATTTGACAGAGGTTGAATATACATTTGACGGTTCAAAAATTGTTTTTTATTTTACAGCGGAAAGCAGAGTGGATTTCAGAGAACTTGTAAAAGACCTTGCCTCTACTTTTCATTCAAGAATTGAACTGCGCCAGATTGGTGTTAGGGATGAATCAAAAATGATAGGCGGACTCGGAATATGCGGCAGACCGTTCTGCTGTTCAACATTTCTGAATGATTTTCATTCCGTTTCCATTAAAATGGCAAAAGAACAGGGTTTAAGCCTTTCGCCGGGAAAAATTAGCGGAACCTGCGGCAGACTGATGTGCTGCCTTAAATATGAGCAGAATTCATATGATTATCTTCAGAAAATAACACCGCGCAGGGGAGCGCTGGTTGACTGCCGTGAGGGCAGGGGTATTGTTGTGGATGCGGCGCTGCTTACGGGAAAGCTGAAAATTAAGCTTGACAGTAATCCGGACGGTGCACCTGTTGTTGTAAACAGGGACGAGGTTGTTGTTGTGAAAGACGGCAGGCAACAGTACATTTCAAAGCAGGAAGCAGAGATGCTGAAGCATCTTGAAAAAAATTAGCGAAAACTAACTGCAATTTCTTCTTGCAAATTAAAAATATTATGTTATATTAATATTAAGATTGGTGACAGGAGGTGTTACAGAATGGCATACAAAATTTCAGATGATTGCATTTCTTGCGGTGCATGCGCAGGTGAATGCCCGGTAGGCGCTATTTCAGAAGGCGACGGTAAGTTCGTAATTGATGCTGATACTTGTATCGAATGCGGTGCATGTGCAGGTGTTTGTCCGGTAGGTGCTCCTGCTCAGGACTAATTAATTGCATAAAATTACAGCTATCCAAACGGATAGCTGTTTTTTATTGTCTTTTCAGCAAAGAATACCCCCCGGTTAAGCCGGGGGGAATAAAAAGCTTTAGTAAACATAAAACTGCCGAGCTTGATGCAAGGCGAGAGTGTTGGCGGAAAATGTAGAGATAATCGAAGCAGAAGCCTGTAAAGACCATATACACTTTTTGGTATCAATACCACTATATCTTAGTGTAGAACAATTTATGGGATATCTCAAGGGAAAAAGCATGCTGATGATTTTCGACCGACACGCAAATTTAAAATATAAGTACGGTACATAAAGACCGTTATAGGCGTAGGCGATAAGTTTGCTTTTTGACAATAACAGATAGATTGCTATTGCCGGATAAATATTATATAATATACTCAGTGAATCCCCATAGAATGTAAAGGAGAAAATCGTATGGAAAAATTGATGTACATGATGATGATTGAGAAAAGCAAGACCTATAATAAAATGACAAAACAGGTAGTTATGGAACATGTTGAGAACATAAGAAAGCTGGACGATGAGGGAAAGCTGGAAATCTGCGGTGTTTTTAAAGGTTATCCGGGAATGGCAGGTATGTATATCCTAAAAACAGAGAGCCGTGAAGAAGCAGAAGAAATTTGCAAAGCAGAGCCGCTGATTATGGGAGGCTATGCAACCTACAAATTAGTCGGTTTGCAGATTGCAAACCGGGAAAATAATTACTTGCTGTAATTGCGAACAGTTGCTTAAAATAGTAATTCGATATCAAACGATCAGTGCCGACTTTCAGTCGGTAAGCCAGCGCCCTTTATAGGATATGTGCAAACCACCGGTTCAATTCATGGTTAAATTGCAATTAAAGAAGCGTTAGCTGTTCAAAAGTGTTTTTTTGCTCAAAGGTTTGCAGGTATCTGAATATTTGTTCATTGTTGTGCACAATTCCGTTTTGGCTGCATTTTCGGTTAAACAAATGCATCAGGCGGTCATTTTCAGGGCTTCCGATTATATACTGATTGCCGTATATTTCTTTATATTTGTTTTTTAGTCCGGGAAACAGGGCATCCAGTTTTTTATAAAAATATTCCCTGTTGCCTTCACGAAGTGTAAGTCCCATTCCGAAACAGATAATGCCGTAAACTTTCGCTTCAGCACACATATCCAAAATACCTGAAATATTGTCCTCTGTGTCGTTAATAAACGGCAGAATGGGTGTCAGCCATACAACAGTGGGTATACCTGCATCGCGCAGAATTTTCAGTGTTTCAAAGCGTTTCTGCGTGGTGCAAACATTCGGCTCAATTTTTCGGCACAAATTTTCATCATATGTTGTTAATGTCATTTGCACAACACATTTTGTTTTTTCATTTATTTTTTGCAGCAGATCCAAATCTCTCAAAATGCGGTTTGATTTGGTGATAACGGTAAATCCGAATTCGTATTTGTATATCAGTTCGAGTGCTTTTCTTACATTTTGCAGTTCTGTTTCAAGCGGAATATAAGGGTCTGTCATAGAGCCTGTGCCAATCATGCATTTTTTTCGCTTTTTCATAAGTGCCTGTTCCAATAATTCAATTGCATTTTCTTTGATTTCAATATTTTCAAAATCATGTTCTATATGATAGCATTTGCTTCGTGAATCGCAGTAAATGCACCCGTGTGAACAGCCGCGGTATAAATTCATTCCGTTTTTTGATGATAAAATTCCTTTTGCTTTTACAAAGTGCATAAATATATCCTCACTTGGCTGCACAGTTTTTTCTGTGGGCCTTTAATTTTTTTATCGCCCAGTCATAGTGGCTTGCAGTAACACTGATAAAATAAGAACCCAAAGTGCTTGTGCCAACCCATTTATATATGCCTTTTGAAAACAGTTCTTCGTTTGAAAAAGTTTCTGCCAGTTTTATAACCGCAGTATGGGAATTCTGCAGCATATGCATTGCATCTTCGGAAGACGTGGATTGATGCTTTTTCCAGAATTCCATATTCATTTCGCCGTATGTTTTCCAGTTGTAGGGTGCCGGAAGAAAAGGTGTGTTATTTCCGTTTTGATTGGCAGTTGTCCATTTAAGCAAAAGCTGCTGCCATTCATAAAGATGAATAAGGATATCCCGAAGATTTTTATCTCTTTTCCAATGCGCCTCGTTCTTTTTTTCATCACTCGAAAAATCCAAGGGCGTTAAAAGTTCCTTATCTGTTAATGCGGCAATAAAATCAGTAAGTTTTTTGTAATTTGCGGCTGCTGCGGCAAGCAGTTCTTCTTTCGTTTTCGGTTTGCCCATAATTTTACGTTCCTTTCTTTTTTACAATGATATATTTCCGTTTTACGCTGTGCAGTCAGGATTTGTGTTTTTCGTGAATTTTCTTCGCTTGTTCAGACACAATATTTCTCAGATACACAGGTTCTATAATATCTACCTGAGTTGAGAACGATAGCAGAAAACCTATCAGCCAATCGTCCTGCGGCATTTCGGCGGATACGATAAAATCTCCGTTTTCCTGTTTGTTTATCTGTGTATAATCAAATTCATCATAAATGCGATATGCCATATTTTGCGGGAAGCGAAGTACAACGGTTTGATGATTTTGTTTCGGTTCTTCATTTAATTGCGGAAATATATGTTTGGAAAACCCGTCATTCAGAATTTCAAAATCCATAATGCGCGTCAGCTTAAAAATGCGGTAATCCTGTTTTTCCGTACAATATGCTTTTAAGTACCATGACATGGACTTATATGCCAGTTTTAAAGGATAAATAATTCTCTCTCTGCTCTCTCCGGATGTGTTTGCATATGTTATTTTTACGCATTTTCTGTGAATGATCGCTGATTTCAGAAGTTCAAATTTTTCGTTATCTGTTTTTTTGTTTCCCCACCTGGAAAAATCCACTTCAAGCCAGTTTTCCGAACGAATATTAAATATTGCGGAAAGCTTTTGCAATGTTTGACGGCTGTTAATATTTTTCGCAGTATTGATACTTTGCAGCGCTGTCAGAATTTCCTGCTGCTCTTCCTGTGATAATACTGCTTTGTCCAATATAAAATTGTCCAGCAACCGTATACCGCCGTTTCTGCCCGCTTCCGCATAAATGGGAATTCCTGCACTGCTCAATGCATCAATATCTCTGTAAATGGTTCTGACCGATACTTCAAGCTGTTCCGCCAATTCCGGGGCTGTGGACTGCCCTTTATCAAGCAGGCAGTATAGGATTTTGAATAATCTGTTTTCCTGCATTTTTGCACCGTCCTTACTTTACAGTATAACAAATAAAACCTGACACTGTGTGACAGGTTTTATTTTATCTTATTTTGGATGAAATATCAATTTTTTTGCCGCATTGTAATATTCGTAACTGTAATTTTGTTTTCTTTTGCTTTGAATTTTATTTCATATTCCGAAAACGGAAAACCGTATTCTTTTTCTTCCTGAAATTTATATGCCGGCCGCGGATCATCACGCAGAATTTCAATCAGAATATTTCTTTTTTCTTCGGGAATAAGCGCAAGAAGGCGGTCTGAAATTTCAACATCTGCCTGATAGTTATTTTCTTCTTCTGCAAATCCGCCGTTTGCATTTTCAATGCAGTCTGTATAAGGAATATATGGCTTGATATCAAATATAGGTGTGCCGTTCATCAGGTCTGCGCCACTTACAATTAATACGGCGCCGTTTTTTTCGCTGTATTCCATTCTTTCAAGTTTAACACATGATAATCCTAATGCATTCGGACGGAAAGGAGAACGGGTGGCAAAAACACCGATTCTTGTGTTTCCTCCAAGCCTTGGCGGACGCACGGTAGCATGAAAATTATCTTTTTTGTTTTCGCTGAATTCCCATATAAGCCATAAATGTGAAAACTGCTCTATACCTTTCAGTGCGTGTTCGTTTCTGCATTCGTTTTCAAAAACAATTGTGCTTTTTATGCCGTTAATTCTGCCGCTTTGGCGCGGAATTCCGAATTTTGACGGAAAGTCATTATAAATTTTTGCAATTGGCTTTATTTCCATAATATCACCGTTGTTATTGATTTTTCTTTTATATGTATTTTGTTTTTTATACAGCCGCTGTAATCACACTGCAGATTTTTTCTTTGAGTTGTTGAATAAACCGTGCAGTATTTTGACTCCGTTGAAAATGCAAGATCTGTAGATTTTCCCTCGTTCACAATAACAGCGGTTTCGCTGCCGTCTTTGTTTATGAATGTGAAAATGCTCATTTTATCGGGTTTGGTACATTTTATATCGGTTACCGCAGTTCCGGGTCTGATGAATTTGGCAAAATGCGCAAAGCCGTAATATCTTTTGGCAATGTAGTAGTAATGAAACCCGTTTGTGGCAGATAAAAGTCCGTCTGAATAATCTTTGCCGCTGCTGTTGTTATCGGCTATCTGATTAACTGCAACCCAACTGGTCCAGCTTTCAGCGCCGAGCAAAGACAAATCATTTCCGATTATTCTTGCGGTTATTAAAGCACCGTTGATGGATTTGGTGTCATTTTTGCAGGGCAGTTCGCACCATTCGCTCATATCAAAGCGTATCGTTCTGTTGTTTTTTACAATGCTGTTGTAAAATTCGGTGCGTATGTTTGTGTTGTTGTCTGCATGATAGGAATGCAGGGCAAAAGCGCCAAGATGCTTCATAATTAAATCATCTTGCAGAAACAGCTTCAGATATTCTTTTGTCAGACCGCCGATTTCTCCGCTTTCAGGTCCGTATAGTTTTACATCAAGTTTTCTTTTTTCAAGTTCTTCGGCAAATATGCGGAATACTTCGTATACTTCTTCCGGTTCATAATGGCAGCCCTCTTGCCAGACATGCTTACCGCCCCATTTCCATTGAGGTTCATTTATGGGGCTGATATGCGTAACCGGCACACTGTCGTTTATAAAATGTTCGGTAATATCAAGAAAATATTCTGCAAACCGTTTATAATTGCTTTTCGGCAGATTGCAGGTGTGGTGTATCAGACTTCCGCTTGCCTGACCGCTTGCAGTAAAAGAATAATGCGGTGAATTGGCAAAAAGAATAACTGTATCTATATTTCCTTTTTCAAGGCACAGTTTCATAAAACGGTAAGCATTTTTATCTTTTTCAAAATTATATTCGCTGCCGTGATAATTTTCATCTTCATTATCATTGTTATATACAAGGAAACTTTCGCATTTTCGCCATGGGTTTAAAACACGGCAGTTGCTTTCATCCCAGCCGCCGCCTATATTATATCTGTAAATATTAAGATTAAGCCCTTTTTCGGAATACAGCAAATCAGATATTTCCTGTGCCGTTTTATCATCTGAAATATTCTGACTCCACCAGCATGCGGATGTACCGAAGCCCTTAATTGTCTGTTTCTTTTCGGCGCTTTTTAAATTTATCTTAATCATAGTGTTTTCTCCATAAAGATATGCGGGCAGTATTCATCGTAATATTCTTCACCGTATTCTGTAAAACCAAGTGTTTTATAAAATTCTCTAACCCGGCACTGCGCGGAAAGCACACATTTTTGTGCGCCGAGTGATTTGGCTTTTTCACACATTGCATTTACAATTTCGGCGCCCAGATGGCAGCCTCTGTATTGTTTCAAAACAGCAATTCTGCCAAGGTGAAATGTTTTGCCGCCATCTTCGGTAAACAGTCTTGCCGTACCGACCGCTGTGCCGTTAGCATAAAGAACAAGATGAACAGCATGGCCGTCTTTGTCATCAAATTCATCCATAAAACCCTGTTCATTCATAAAAACACAAATTCTTATTTCTTTTGCCTCCGGAGGCAGCGTGTTATAAAATTTAATTTTATTCATAAAATCACCATATTCAGACAAAGTATTTATATAATTTTATCACAAAATAAACAAATATTCAATTCGGTGTATATTTTTTGAATATTTATTCATTTTCGTGCTTGCTTTTTAAATAGGGTTGTACTATAATTAATAAAAATATATTACATAAATAAAGGAGAATTACTTATGAAAAAGTTCACAAAAGTTATTGCTGTTGTGCTTGTAATTGCTGCAATTGCTGCTTGTTTTGCTGCTTGCTCCGGCAACACAGCAAAGGTAAAGGTTATAAATATTAATCTTTCGGACGAGGTTTATGCTCTCGGCGTAAATAAAGATGATGCAGAGCTTCTTGCATCTGCAAATGAATTTATTGCAAAAATTAAAGCAGACGGTTCATTTGATAAAATCTGCAACAATTATTTTGGTGACGGTGAACCTGTTGCAGTAACATCAGCATCCGAAGATGCTTCAAAGGATCAGCTTGTTGTTGCTACAAACGCTGAATTTGAGCCTTTTGAGTACAAAAAGGGCGATCAGTTTTATGGTATTGATATGGAAGTTGTTAAGGCATTTGCCGATTCTCTTGGCAAAGAGCTTGTTATTAAGGATATGAATTTTGATGCTGTTGTAACAGCCGTTCAGCAGGGCAAAGCTGATATTGCAGCAGCAGGACTTACTGTGAATCCTGCCCGTTCAGCACAGGTTAATTTTACCGAATCCTATTATTCAGCATCACAGCAGCTTATTGTAAAGGCTTCTGATACAAAGTTTGATGAATGCAAAACAAAAGAAGATGTTGATGCTATTCTGAATACACTTGATGCTTCCGTTAAAATCGGCGGTCAGACAGGTACAACAGGCGCCGCTTATGTTGAAGGCGATTTGGATAACCCGGACGGCTTTGGATTTGCCGGACTTTCGGCCGAATTTAAAGGCTATGCCAACGGTTCTCTTGCAGTTCTTGATTTAATCAACGGCGGTGTGGATTATGTTATTATTGATGCTGCACCTGCTGCTGCAATTACCAAAGCAATTAATGCAGTTGCTTAAAAAATAATGTAAATTTCGGACCGATGTCCTCATCGGTCCGTTTTTAATAAGTTTGTATAATTCAAAATCACAAAAAATGTTGTTTACGATTTGAATTTAAAGGTTAGCAGGTATAAAGATGAATTTTGGAAAAAAGTTTGAGGTTTTCTGGAATATATTCATAGACAGCAACGGATATAAAACCGTTTTAACCGGTCTTCAGAATACCCTTATTATTGCTGTTTCGGGACTTCTTATCGGTATCGTTTTGGGAACAATTATAGGCACTATACAGATAATTCCGAAAAGAAATCCTGTTATCAAGGTGCTTGACAAGCTGTGTGTGTTTTACGTAAGTCTTTTCAGAGGAACACCCATCGTAGTTCAGCTTCTTGTTTTTTATTATGTTATTCTTCCTCTGTTAGGTATTCACATAACATCTGTTGTGGTTGCTGTAATTGTTTTCGGAATGAATTCAGGCGCTTACATATCAGAAATTATGCGTGCAGGAATTCTTTCTGTTGATTCCGGTCAGATGGAAGGCGGCCGTTCAGTTGGTTTAAGCTATAAAACAACCATGATGAGAATTGTTATTCCGCAGGCGGTTAAAAATATTCTGCCAACGCTTGGAAATGAATTTATTTCTCTTATTAAGGAAACATCTGTTGTAAGTTTTGTAGGAGCACTTGATTTATATGTTGCATTCAGCCGCATTGGTTCCAACAGCTATGAATTTATGGTGCCTTACCTTGTTATGGCAATGATTTATATTATAATGGTAGTTATTATAACCGTTGCCGTTAAGTTTTTAGAAAGGAGCCTGAGGAAAAGTGATAAAAGTATGTAACTTAAAAAAATCCTTTGGCAGTAATCAGGTTCTTAACGGTATTGATTATGAAGTAAACAAAGGTGATAAGATTGTTATTATCGGTCCTTCCGGTTCCGGTAAATCAACTTTTCTGCGTTGTTTGAATTTGCTTGAAACGCCTACTGAGGGTGATATCTGGTTTGAAGATAAACTGATTACAGATAAGCGGACAGATATAAATGAAGTGCGCAGGCATATGGGCATGGTTTTTCAGCATTTCAATCTTTTTAATAATCTTACAATTATGAAAAATATAACGCTTGCTCCCGTCAAACTAAAACTTATGAGCAGGGAAGAAGCAAATGAAAATGCGCTTCGCCTTTTGAAAATGGTGGGTTTAGAGGAAAAGGCAGATGCTTTTCCAAGCTCCCTTTCCGGCGGACAGAAGCAAAGAGCCGCTATTGTTCGTTCGCTTGCCATGAATCCTAAGGTAATGCTGTTTGATGAACCGACCTCTGCGCTTGATCCGGAAATGGTTGGCGAGGTTTTGCAGGTTATGAAAAATCTGGCCGATGACGGAATGACAATGGTTGTGGTTACCCATGAAATGGGTTTTGCCCGTGAAGTTGGCTCAAAGGTATTATTTATGGATGGCGGTATCATTCAGGAAGAAAATGAACCCAAGGAGTTTTTTACAAACCCCAAAAACCAAAGATTACAGGAATTCCTTTCCAAGGTATTATAAAAAATAAAAAAAAGCATCTGTAAAGTTATTAGCTTTACGGATGCTTTTGATAATTTATGCGGCATGAATTGCGTTTTCAATATACGGTATAACATCGTTTAAAGGAATTTGAAGAACGGCTGCAATTTCACTGTGCAGAATGCCTTGTGCTCTCTTTAAAAGCTTCTCATCGCACACGGAAAGGTTTTTTCCTGTCTGTTTTAATTCTTCTCTGCGTTCAGACAGTGTTTTTATCAGTGAAATCAGTTCATCACGGTTTGCCCGGTTTATTATTTTTTTATACTCCTCACGGCGCAGGTTAACATTTTCAATCCATATTGTTTCTTTTTCCGGAATTGTTTTTATAAGCCGGTTCATTTCTGCCGGAGATAATATTCTTTTCATTTTTGAAACCAGTTTTTCATTATCGGCCGGAACAAAAATAGTTTCTTTTAAATCAAATACAGGCACAAGAATATAGTATGTTTTTTCATTTTTGCTAAAATTCTGTGTTTTTATATCTGCTATTTTGCATGTGCCGTTAACGCCGTACACAAATAATTCACCTATTTTATACATATAATTACCTCCGTTTCTATTTTTACCAAATTATTGAAAAATATACAACAAATTGTAATATTAACTTAACTTATACAATACAGAATTTTATGATGTGTAAATATTATACCATAATTTAGCCCGTTTTTCAATGCCTGAAAACCCCGATATTTTCAG
>CAOKRT010000015.1 GCA_948471205.1 uncultured Oscillospiraceae bacterium
TTCAATCGTGTAACTTAATCGAACCACGCGTCCAACGCGTGGTTTTGGTATACAATAAAAACCCTTGACTCTTCATTGAGCCAGGGGTTTTTGTCATGCCTTATTTAATCTGCCGAATTATTTCGCATAATTTTTACCGTTGTACCTAAAGCATATCCAGCCGGACGGGATTTTTGCCCAGATGTCCGAGCCAACGGTTTTCAGTTCCTGCACCGTTACCCTTGTGCCTGTTTTGAGTACAGCATAATCATTCGCCTTGCCTGAAGTTGCATTCTTTCTGCCATCTGCCGTAAGCTGTGATATCTTTTTCCACTTTGCATTTGTTCCGGCAGCTTCTCTTACCTTAACATCCACCGTAAGCGTGTATACATTTCCTTTTTTGAACGGATTACTTGCTTCTGTTTTAAATGGTGATTGGTCCTTCGGACGAAGCACACCGAGGAAAGCAACATAATTATGCTTTACCTTTTTCATTGCCTTGCCGTTCCAGTTCTGATCATATGTATACAGTTCTTTTGTGTTGCCCTCGCCTGTTGCTATGGCGATATGACCGTAATTATGTGTATTGCTTACATTCTTACCCCATACACAGATATCGCCCTTTTTCGGAACAAATTCAGGTGTATTCGCAATTCTTGTGAAGTTGTTTTTCAGAGCGGATATATTATTGAAATTCTCGTAATAATCCTTTGCGTTGCCCCATGCGCCCGGTTTCATACCGAATACTTTATTCATATACACTTTGGCAAGGTCTACACACTGCACACCGCTTACGCCGTCATAATCAATGCTTTTGCCCGTATAGGCTTTTACAAAGGCATCAAAGCCCATCGTTCCGCCGGCACCCATTTCCGTTTCTGCAAGCGACTGCAAATTCATCACTGCTGAAAGCCCTGCCGCAACAGCGGATATACAAAGACCGATTAAGGCTGACTTTACAATATCCTTACCCTCAGAAAAATCTACGACTGCAAGGTTTACGGCAATATAGCCGACTGCTGCCTGTATAAATGTTCTTGCCGTTCTTTTGGCTGTTTCTTTCGTAAAAATCATCTATTATTCCCCTTTTCCAAATCCTGTATTCTATGACTGAGCACTTTTATCTTCTCTTCAGCCACAGGTATTCTTTCAGCAAAATGATTATGCTTGTCTACCTTTTCTTCCAGCTTCTGCAGGCGAAAATTTGTTAGTTTGGATGCTGTAACGATGCCGCCGAATGAGCCTGCACAGGTGCCAAGCAATGCAATTGCCGCAACAATAATACTGTCTGTTATTTTTAACATCTCCTTTTGCACTTATTAAGGAACAGTTTTACAGATTATACGGTTTTCAGAAAAAGTCAAGAACATCCGAAAGCAAGGGAATAAATTTACGCTTCCTATATAGACTTTAAAGCGTATAAAAGACAATAAACTTTACTGCATATTTATTCGTTTTTATGTATATTTATAATATTTTTGCTATTTCTATTGACTTTAAAATATGCAAGTGTATAATATAAGAATAATTAATATAGCGTGGGAGTTTATGTATAAAAATGATAAAAGTATTCATTGACGGTCAGGCCGGAACAACAGGTCTTCGTATTAAGGACCGGCTGCAGAAAAGAGACGATATTGAGCTTCTTGTTATTGATAACGATAAAAGAAAAGACAATCACGAAATAAAAAAATTTATAAATGAATCGGATGTTACTTTTCTGTGCCTTCCTGACAGTGCGGCTGTTGAAGCGGCGGCACTGCTTGATATAAACAATAAAAGAACAAAAATCATTGATGCCTCAACTGCTCACAGAACAAATCCCTTGTGGGCATACGGCTTTCCCGAATTATCCGATACATTCAGAAAAAAAATTGAAACAAACCAGCTTATAGCAAATCCGGGATGTTACGCAAGCGGTTTTAACGCAATTGTTTATCCGCTTGTGTCACACCAAATCATTTCAGACAGCTATCCCCTTACCTGCTTTGCGGTTTCAGGATACAGCGGCGGCGGAAACAAAGCAATTGCACAGTATGAAGACTGCGAACGCAATACAGAGCTTGATTCACCGCGGCAGTATGCTTTAACACAAAATCATAAGCATCTTAAAGAAATGACGGCTGTAAGCAAAATTTCAAGAGTACCTGTTTTTTCACCGATGATCTGTGATTATAAATGCGGAATGGTTGTAAGCATTCCCCTTTTCTCGGATTTAATGAATAAAAAATACAGCGTTGAAGAAATAAGAAATATTCTTGCCGCTCATTACAGCGGTAGTGAAATTGTTAAAGTGCGACCTGTCGGCTATACGGAAAACATGATCGGTGCAAACAATTTTGAAGGCAGAGACGATATGGAAATTGAAGTGAACGGAAACAGCGACAGAATGGTTATTACCTGCAGGTTTGATAACCTTGGAAAGGGTGCTTCCGGCGCGGCAATTCAGTGTATGAATTTAAGCCTTGGAATGGACGAAAAAAAATCACTTGTATTAGGAGAATAAAATATGGAAATTATTTCAGGCGGAATATGCGCCCCTAAGGGGTTTAAAGCAAACGGAATTTACTGCGGAATAAAAAAAACGAACATTGATAATCAAAATTCAAAAACACCTCATAAAAACGATCTTGGTCTTATATTCAGCGAGGCAGTATGCACCACTGCCGCTGTTTACACAACAAACAAGGTTAAAGGTGCTCCGATTATTGTTACGAAAAAAAATCTTGAAAAGACGAACAAAAAAACAAAAGCTGTTATCGTCAATTCTAAAAACGCAAACACCTGCAATGCGGACGGCGAGGAAAAAGCATACAGAATGTGCTGTCTTGCCGCAGAAAAGCTTGCCGTTAAACCGGAAGAAGTAATTGTTGCTTCAACCGGTGTTATCGGTCAGGTGCTCCCGATAGAACCAATAGAAAACGGCATCTCAGATCTTGTAAACGGTCTTTCGGAAAACGGAAACGAAGCCGCCGCAACCGCTATTATGACAACTGATACAATAAAAAAAGAATATGCCGTTCAGTTTGAAGCAGGCGGAAGAATTTGTAAAATCGGCGGAATGGCAAAAGGTTCCGGCATGATACATCCAAACATGGCAACAACACTGAATTTTATAACAACCGATACGGCAATCTCTGCAGAAATGCTTCAGAAAGCACTTGACGATATTGTAAAAGTAACCTATAACTGTCTTTCCATTGACGGAGATACTTCAACAAACGATATGGTTTCGTTAATGGCAAACGGTCTTGCAGAAAATAAAGAAATAACCGGTTTCGGCGAAGATTTTGAAACATTTAAATCCGCACTTTATGCGGTTATGATGAACCTTACAAAAATGCTTGCAAAAGACGGCGAAGGCGCAACCAAGCTGCTTGAATGCAAATGCACAGGCTGTCCTGACAAAGACAGCGCAATTATTATCGCAAAATCCGTTATCGGCTCTACCCTGTTTAAATGCGCCTTATTTGGCGAAGATGCAAACTGGGGAAGAATTCTTTGCGCAATCGGTTATGCAGATGCTGAATTTGACATTACCAAGGTGGATGTAGACATCAAAAGCGAATTCGGCACAGTTACCGTCTGCAGAAGCGGAGCCGGTGTTGCATTCAGCGAGGACGCTGCGGCTAAAATTCTTTCAAGCGATGAAATACAGGTACTGATTAATCTGAATCAGGGCAATGAATCTGCTATGGCTTGGGGCTGCGATTTAACATACGATTATGTAAAAATTAACGGAGATTACAGAACTTAATGATTTATCCGAAAACCAAATATACTCGGATAAACCGCAAACGAATGTCCGAATTTTAAGGTGCAAGCCGCAAAATTTTTCAGATAAAATATTACGGATTTATAATAAATAAAAGGAGAACAAAATGGATATTACAAATGCAATGAAAGCGGATGTTATTGCCCATGCTTTACCGCATATTCAGGCATACAGAAAAAAAATTGTTGTTGTTAAATACGGCGGCAACGCAATGATTAACGAAGAATTAAAAGAAGCTGTTATGCGCGACCTGGTTCTTCTTTCAACAGTCGGCATAAATGTTGTGCTTGTTCACGGCGGCGGCCCCGAAATAAACAAAACACTTGATGCAATGCAGATTAAAAGTGAATTTGCAGACGGGCTTCGCGTAACAACAAAAGAAACGGCAAATGTGGTTCAGATGGTGCTTGCCGGCAAGGTAAACAAGGATTTAGTATGCCAAATCGGCAATCTCGGAGGGCACGCAATCGGGTTATCCGGTATGGACGGCAATATGATAAAATGCAGACCGCTTGACGATAAACACGGCTATGTCGGAGAAATAACGGAAATTAATATGGATGTTGTAAAAGAAGTGCTTGCCAACAGCTTTATTCCGGTTATTTCAACAATAGGCTATGATGAAAACGGAAACTGCTATAATATCAATGCTGATACAGTTGCTGCCTGCGTTGCCGGAGCTCTTAAAGCAGAAACCCTTGTTTCCATGACAGACGTTGTGGGTCTTTTAAGAGATAAGAACGACGAAAGCACGCTGATTCACAAAGTATTTATATCCGATGTGCCCGCCCTTATTGCCGAAGGTGTTATCGGCGGCGGAATGATACCGAAAATAGATTCTATGACAAGCGCACTGCGTGAGGGTGTAAAAAAAGCATTTATTATTGACGGAAGAGTTCCCCATTCTATTCTTATGGAGCTTCTTACAGATGAAGGTATGGGAACCATGTTCAGAAGCAGGTGATTGAATTGATTATTAAAGATACAGATAAGAAATACGTTGCCGCAGCTTACGGCAGATTTGATGTTGCACTGGTTAAAGGAAAAGGTTCAACACTTTATGATGAAAACGGAAAAGAATATATAGATTTCGGCTCCGGCATAGGTGTTACCGCCTTCGGCACAGCCGATAACGACTGGAAAGACGCCGTAATAAATCAGCTTAATAAATTACAGCATACTTCCAATCTTTATTACACTGCACCGTGTGCAGAGCTCGCAAAGCTGCTTTGTGAAAAAACAGGTATGAAAAAGGTGTTTTTTTCAAACAGCGGCGCAGAAGCGAATGAAGGCGCAATTAAATTTGCAAGAAAATACAGTTTTGATAAATACGGCGAAGGCAGAAGCACAATTATAACACTTGTAAATTCTTTTCACGGAAGAACAATAACCACACTTGCCGCTACAGGACAGGAAAGCTTTCATACAACTTTCGGTCCGTTTACGGACGGTTTCAGATACTGCCCCGCAAACGATATAACCGCTCTTGAAAAAATGATTACAGAGGATGTTTGCGCAATTATGTTTGAGTGTGTTCAGGGCGAAGGCGGCGTTTTGAATCTTGAGGAAAACTTTGTGAGAAGAATATCCGAAATTGCCGCCGAAAAAGATATTCTGACGGTGGTTGATGAAGTGCAGACAGGAAACGGCAGAACCGGAAAATATTTTTCATATATGCATTTCGGAATAAAACCCGATATTGTAAGCACGGCAAAAGGGCTTGCCGGTGGTTTGCCGATGGGTGCAGTGCTTTTCGGTGAAAAAACACAGCACACGGTTATTCCGGGTTCTCACGGTTCTACCTTCGGCGGAAATCCGATTGCGGCGGCAGGTGCAATAAGCATAGTAAGCCGAATTGATGATAAATTTTTAAAAGGTGTTTGTGAAAAAAGCGAATACATAAAAAACTTTCTCAGCAAAGTCAGCGGTGTAAAAAGCATAAGCGGTATGGGGCTGATGCTTGGTATTGAAACAGAAAAAGCGGCAAAAGAAATTGTAGAAAAATGCATTGAAAAAGGACTTCTGGTGCTGACAGCAAAAACAAAAATCAGACTGCTTCCGGCGCTGAACATAACTTATGATGAACTTGATAAAGGATTAAATATACTGAAAGAGGTAATTGAAAAATGAAGCATTTATTAAAATTACAGGATTTAAGCACAAACGATATTCTTGATATTTTAAATCTTGCAGATCAGCTTAAATACGAAACAAAACACGGCATTGAGCATCATCTTTTAAAAGGAAAAACGCTTGGCATGATTTTTCAAAAAAGCTCTACAAGAACAAGGGTTTCTTTTGAAACAGGCATGTATCAGCTCGGAGGTCAGGCTCTGTTCCTTTCAAACCGTGATTTGCAAATCGGCAGAGGTGAACCGATTCATGATACTGCACGGGTGCTTTCACGCTATCTTGACGGAATTATGATAAGAACCTTTGAACAGAAGGAAGTAGAGGATTTGGCTGAATACGGTTCCATTCCGATTATAAACGGACTTACAGATTACTGCCATCCTTGCCAGGTACTTGCAGATTTGATGACAATACGTGAACATAAAAACACCTTTGAAGGTCTTAAATTCTGCTTTATCGGCGACGGAAACAATATGGCAAACAGCCTGATTGTGGGTGCGGTTAAAATGGGTATGGAATGTGCTGTTGCATGCCCGGATGAATATAAGCCCGATGCTGAAATCATGAAATGGGCAGAAGAAAACGGCACATTCACCTGCTCTTCCGATATTCTTGCATGTGCAAAAGGTGCAGATGTACTTTATACGGATGTTTGGGCTTCGATGGGACAGGAAGAAGAAAAAGCAGAACGTGAAAAAATCTTTAAAGATTTTCAGATTAACGACGCTGTTATGGCAGCAGCCAATGACGGTGCAATGGTGCTTCATTGCCTGCCGGCGCACAGAGAAGAAGAAATTACCGCAAAAGTATTTGAAGCGCACGCAGATGAAATTTTTGATGAAGCAGAAAACAGACTTCATGCGCAGAAAGCAGTTTTAGTAAAACTTTTAGGATGATAAAAAATGGATAACGAAAAAGTATATATATGCCTTGCAGACGGGCACATATTTGAAGGAAAACGTTTCGGAGCAGGCGGAAATATCACCGGCGAACTGGTTTTTACAACCGGAATGTGCGGCTATATTGAAACATTGACCGATCCCAGTTATTTCGGACAGATTGTTTTACAGACATTTCCTCTTATAGGAAACTACGGCTTTATTAAGGATGATATGGAAAGCGGAAAATCATACGTTTCCGGCTATATTGTAAGAGAAAAGTGTGACATACCTTCCAACTTCAGGTGTGATAAAACACTGGATGATTTCCTGAAAGAAAACGGAATACCCGGTGTTTACGATGTAGACACAAGAGAAATCACAAAAATCATCAGAGAAAGCGGCGTTATGAATGCGGTTATCTGCTCCAATCCGAATGATGTTGACTATGATAAACTCAAAGCATATACGGTAACGGATGCCGTAAAATCAACCTCTGTTCAGAAACCTACACTTGTTCCGAGTGAAGCACATAAATTTAATGTTGTTCTGCTTGATTACGGAAAAAAAGACAATATCCCGAAGGAGCTTGCAAAGCGTGGCTGTAATGTGGCAGTTGTACCGTACAATACAAACGCTGAGGATATTTTAAATCTTAATCCCGATGGAATTATGCTTTCAAACGGACCGGGAGACCCAAGCGACAACACGCAGTGCATTGAACAGTTAAAAAATCTGATAGGAAAAAAGCCTATTTTCGGTATTTGTCTCGGTCATCAGCTTCTTGCACTTGCAATGGGCGGAAAAACGGTTAAGCTGAAATACGGTCACAGGGGTGTTAATCAGCCTGTTAAGTGTATTGAAACAGGCAGAACTTATATATCATCTCAAAATCACGGCTATGCCGTTGTTAATGATGAAATAGAAAAATGCGGCGGCGTTATCAGTTATATAAATGCAAACGACGGCACGAATGAAGGTATTGAATACCCTGATAAAAATGCATTTTCCGTGCAGTTTCATCCCGAAGCCTGCAGCGGACCGCATGATACAAGATTTTTGTTTGATAAATTTATTTCTATGATGGGAGGTAAAAATAATGCCTCTTAATAAAAGCATAAAAAAAGTTCTTGTTATCGGCTCGGGACCGATTGTAATCGGTCAGGCAGCCGAATTTGACTATGCAGGGGCACAGGCATGCCGTGTACTGAAAGATGAAGGCATTGAAGTTGTTCTTATCAATTCAAATCCGGCAACCATTATGACGGACAAGGCACTTGCAGACCATATATATCTTGAGCCGCTGACGGTTGAAACGGTAAAACGAATTATTGAAAAAGAAAAGCCGGACAGCATTCTCGGCGGTCTTGGCGGTCAGACCGGTCTTACAATTTCAATGCAGCTTGCAAAAGACGGATATCTTGAAAAAATGGGTGTGCGTTTGCTGGGAACCAATGCCGAAGCGATTGACAAAGCTGAGGACAGGCAGATGTTCAGAGATACAATGCTGAAGATTAATCAGCCTGTTGTACCAAGCGATATTGCAAACACCATTGAAAAATCAAAGGAAACAGCAGATAAAATCGGCTATCCGGTTATTATACGGCCCGCTTTTACGCTTGGCGGAGCCGGCGGTGGTGTTGCCTACAATGAGAAAGAACTTGAGGTTATTGCCAAACACGGTTTAATGCTTTCCCCTATCACACAGGTGCTTGTTGAAAAATATATAGCCGGCTGGAAAGAAATAGAATTTGAGGTAATGCGCGACAGTGCAGGCAATGTTATTGCCGTTTGTTCAATGGAAAACTTTGATCCGGTTGGTGTTCATACAGGCGACAGTATTGTAATTGCTCCCGCTGTTACGCTTGGCGACAAGGAATATCAGATGCTTCGTTCCGCTTCACTTGACATTATTACCGAGCTTGGTATTGAAGGCGGATGCAACTGCCAGTTTGCGCTTAATCCTGAAAGTTTTGAATACAGCGTTATAGAGGTTAATCCGCGTGTTTCACGCTCTTCTGCGCTTGCTTCAAAAGCAACGGGTTACCCTATTGCAAAGGTTACAACCAAAATTGCGCTGGGCTATACTTTGGATGAAATCAAAAACGATGTTACGGGAAAAACCTGTGCCTGCTTTGAACCTACATTGGATTATGTGGTTGTGAAACTGCCTAAATGGCCTTTTGATAAATTTGTGAATGCTTCCAGAATTTTAGGCACACAGATGAAGGCCACCGGCGAAGTTATGAGCATTGCCCCCTCTTTTGAAATGGCAGTTATGAAAGCTGTAAGAGGAGCTGAAATAGGGCTTGATACACTTAACAGTAAAATACCTGACGGAAAAGATATAAGAACACTGCTGAAAACACAGGATGACTTACGTTTGTTCAGTGTATTCAAGGCTTTAAAAAGCGGAATCACACCGGAAGAAATACACAGCATAACCATGATTGACGAATGGTTCTTATATAAGCTCAAAAATCTTGCAGATTATGAAAAACAAATTGAAAATACACCAATCAGCAAGGATTTATATATCAAGGGCAAAAAACTCGGATATACAGACAAAGCGCTGGAAAAACTGAGCGGCGGTTCACTTGCTTTCCACAGAGATGCCGTTTATAAAATGGTGGATACCTGCGGCGCAGAATTTGCGGCAGAAACACCTTATTTTTATTCAACTTACGATACTGCATGTGAAAGCAGAGAATTAAACCGTTCGGAAAAAGAAAGAATTATTGTTTTAGGTTCCGGACCTATCCGCATCGGCCAGGGCATTGAATTTGATTATTCATCTGTTCATTGTGTATGGACCTTGAAGGAACTGGGTTACGAGGTTATTATTATAAACAATAATCCCGAAACCGTTTCAACCGATTTCGATACAGGCGACAGGCTGTATTTTGAACCGCTTACCCCTGAAGATGTAATGAATATCATTAAGGTTGAAAATCCGATTGGTGTTGTTGTTGCTTTCGGCGGGCAGACTGCTATTAAACTTACAAAATTCCTTGATGAAAACGGTATAAAAATCCTGGGCACTTCTGCGCAGAGTATAGATGTTGCAGAGGACCGTGAAAGATTTGATGCACTGCTTGAGAGTTTTCATATTTTCAGACCGAAGGGTACTTCCGTTATGACACTGGATGAAGCACTTCGTGCTGCCGAAGCCCTCAGTTATCCTGTTCTGCTGCGCCCAAGTTATGTAATAGGCGGTCAGAATATGACCATCGCCTACACAGATGATGATGTAAGACAATATATGAACATCATTCTGTCTCAGGGAATTGAAAATCCTGTTCTTGTGGATAAATATATGATGGGCACAGAGCTTGAAGTTGACTGTATTTCAGACGGCACGGACGTACTTATCCCCGGAATTATGGAGCATATTGAACGTGCAGGCGTGCACAGCGGCGATTCCATTGCAGTTTATCCACCATACAATATTCAGGATAAAATGCTTGAAAAAATCTGCGATATTTCAAAAAAACTTGCCCTTTCGCTTAAAACGCAGGGATTAATTAACATTCAGTATCTTATATATCAAAACGAACTTTATGTTATAGAGGTTAATCCAAGAGCCTCCCGAACCATTCCCTATATCAGCAAGGTAACAGGCGTGCCTATGGTTGAGCTTGCATCAAAAATCATGGTTGGTGCAAAACTCAGCGAGCTTGGCTACGGCACAGGCTTATATAAAACACCGCCGTATTACGCTGTTAAAGTGCCTGTTTTCAGTTTTGAAAAGCTGAACGATATAAACAGCCAGCTCGGACCGGAAATGAAATCCACGGGCGAAGTTTTAGGGGTCGGCAAAAATCTTAATGAGGCGCTGTTTAAGGGTCTTGTGTCCGCAGGCTTCAAGGTTGATTTCCAAAAGCGTGAAAAGCTCGGTGTTCTGATAACCGTTACGAAGCAGGACAGATTTGAAATCGTAAATCTTGCAAAAAAGCTTGATGATTTGGGCGTTAAAATCTGGGCAACTCCCGAAACAGCCAAATCCATTGAAAGTCTTGGTATAGAGGCGGAAACCGTTAACAAGCTGTATGAAGACAATTCGATTATGGATCTTGTGGAAAGCGGAAAACTGGATTACATTGTTTATACCGGAAAAAGCGACAAAAAGAGCATTGCAGATTATATCAGGCTGTTTAACAGAGCCAATCAGCTTGGCATTGCGGCATTAACTTCTTTGGATACAGCAAACGCTTTGGCAGATATTATAGCAAGCCGATACAATCAGCAGAATACCGAACTTGTTGATATAAACAATATGCGTGAAGAAAAAGGCATTTTAAAATTCAGTAAAATGCACGGCACCGGTGATGATTATATTTTCTTCAATAATCAATGCGGAATTATTACCTGCCCCGAAAGTTTTGCCATTGAATTTTCCGACCGCCATAAAGGTATAGGCGGAGACGGAATTGTGCTTATTGAGGAATCACAAAAAGCCGATGCCAAAATGAGAATCTTTAACATTGACGGCTCTGAAGGCAAAATGGCAGGAAACTCCATAAGATGTCTTGGAAAATATCTTTATGACAACGCCATGGTAGAAAAGGAAAATATGAAAATTGAAACAGCAAGCGGTATCAAATCCTTGAAACTGTTTACAAGAAACGGAAAGGTTTCATCGGTTACCGTTAATATGGGTAAAGCCGAATTCTCTCCGGCTCTTATTCCGGCTGCTTTAAACGGAAACGATATCGTAAACAGAGAGACCGACATTGCCGGTGGAAAATACAATATCACCTGCGTTTCCGTAGGCAATCCGCATTGTGTTGTTTTTGTTGATAATACAGACAGAATTGATATTGAAAAAATCGGACCGTTGTTTGAAACAAACGAAATATTCCCGGAAAGAGTAAATACGGAATTTGTCAGAATTGTAAACAGCAGAACGCTTAAAATGCGCGTATGGGAACGCGGAAACGGTGAAACCCCCGCATGCGGCACAGGTGCATGTGCAGCAGTTGCAGCGGCTGTTAAAAACGGATTTTGCAAAATGGGTGACGACATTACGGTTAAACTCAAAGGCGGAGATTTAATTGTGAATTATACAGAAGAGTATATTACCCTTACCGGCGACTGCAATCTTGTTTTCACAGGCGAAATTGAATATTGATTTACCTGATAAAATGAAAACCGCAGACTGATAACAGCCTGCGGTTTTCTCTAAAAAAGAGAGGCATAAAGCCTCTCTTTTTACTGTTTAATCAACAACCCAATAATCAAGGGTTAAATATTTTGACTGTGCAATACTTTCCACTGTGTTACCGTCCGAAACGGAAACAGGCTGAATGGTTTTGCTGCCGAGTGCATCAAACACAGCATTGTAACTGTCGGCATTTTTTTCATCAACAAAGGTCATGGATATACCGTTATTTGAACAATCGCCTACATAAACTGTTCCGCCTTTAAACTGTTCAAGGCAGGCTTTGATTGCATTGCCGTATTCCTTAATCGTTGTGCTATAATAATGATCCCAACCGGCCTGCCAGTTTTCTGCGCCGATAGCCTGTTTAAGATAATTATATTTCCATGTTGCTTCTGATACAACATTGCATTCGTCATTTCCGCCTGCATATATAATTGAAACGCCTTCATTATACATTGTTTCAGCAACAGACTGATAGCGGTTTACCATATTGAAGGATGTAACAGGATAATATTCGTTATCCATTGAAATCCCTGTACCGTAACCGTTTTCATCCGCATTGCTCCAGGAAGTAAAAATATAGCCGTCTTCAGGCAGTGCCGCTGACAGCGAAACCACATCGCCTGTTACATATGAACCTGAACCCATAGATTCTCCGTTGCCGCCTTCTCCTGTTACAACAGTAACATCAAAGGTAGGAACTGCGCTCTTTGCATATACAGGAACAAGAGTAATTCCCTTTTCTGTTATATGAATCCATGTTGATTTTGCGTTTACATCATCTATAACACCTTCTGCATCCGTATTTAAATCCCAGTGATCAAATACCATGCCGGGCTTTGCAGCGGGCGCAGTAATCATACAGGAAGCACCCGAAACAAGATACTGCTCTGAAAACGCTTCTGTATTTTCAGCGTTCATAACAATAACAGGATAGGTGGTACTTTCTGCATCCTTATATACGGCTGTTATAGTTGCATCGCACGCTTCCACAAGAAGATTTGTCTGCGGTTTTGATTTTGTTGACAGATTTACCTTACTGTCTTTAACACCGGCAGTATCACTCTTCACTTCCCATTTATCAAAAACCTTACCCTCAGGTGCAGAATCGGCAATAAGCGAAACATTGGAGCCTTCCGTATAAACGCCTGAGCCAATGCCGTTTACAACATTGATTTTATATGTAGTATCCTCAATATCTTCGATTTTTGAATAATTCGCCTTTACTGTAAAGGCATAATTATAATTGAGCTTGGCAGAATCATATTCGGCATATTCAAGCACAGCAG
Source organism: uncultured Oscillospiraceae bacterium (assembly GCA_948471205.1). Taxonomy (GTDB): domain Bacteria; phylum Bacillota; class Clostridia; order Oscillospirales; family Acutalibacteraceae; genus Eubacterium_R. The sequence goes on from CAOKRT010000015.1 coordinate 13,219, forward strand.
GAATGCGAAGCTGTTCTGCCGCATATTTGGCACCCTGCACAAATCCTGCGCCGTATCCTGCAGAGCGCTCATTGTTTACAGAGCCGAAATATCCCAGTTTAAAATTTCCTGCAAGCACAGCATTGTATCCGGCAAGAAAACCGCTTTGAAGTGTATCAAAGGTAATGCTTACAACATTAGGAAGCGTAACAGCTTCTCTGCTTTCCTGTGAATGAAGCACTGCATCTGCAAGAATGAAATTAACATCTGTATATTTCATTGCCGCCTCATAACAGGCATCCTCCAGTTTTTCTGTAGGCAAAACAATATACTTTGCACCTGTTTCAACAGCAAGATCAATATACTGCATTGCGGTTTCAGGCGCAATTTCATTTTCTGCTTCAGTTACAGGCTGATAATAACGGCATGATACACCGGCCTGCTCTGCATAGGAAACAACACCTTTCCATGCACTTTCATTATACGCACCGTCGGTAACCGTTCCGCCGTCTGTAATCAGAATAATATCATACTTCATTTCTTCGGCAGATGAGCAGGCGCTGAGTGAAAAAACAGAAACCGCCGCAAGTGCCAAACACAAAATAACAGAAAAAAACTTTTTCATTTGTATTCCTCCGAAAAAGAAAATATCACTAATTTATAATATCAAAAAATAAAATATAATGCAATAGAATTTATTGATTTAAAAGGGAAAAACATTTATAATGAATTGAAACAAAGAAAAGAGTGATTGTATGCAGAATATCAGATTTGAAAACGGAAGACTGTTTATTTTGGACCAGACGCAGCTTCCCGAAAAAGAAGAATATATTGAAATGCATAATATTGAGGATTGTTTTTATGCAATTAAAATTCTTCAGGTCAGAGGCGCACCGGCAATCGGTATTTTTGCCGGATATGCACTGGCTCTTTTTCACGGAAACAATATACAAAAGGCAAAAACGTACCTTGACAGCGCACGGCCAACAGCAGTTAATCTTTCTTGGGCAACCGAAAGAATCGTACAGGCATTTAACAATGGGAAAAATTTAATTGATGAAGCTGTTTCCATACATAACGAAGATATGGAAATGTGCAGAAAAATAAGTGAATACGGCTTGTCGCTTCTTAAAGACGGAGACGGCATTTTAACACATTGCAATGCCGGTGAGCTTGCAACCTCAAAATACGGAACCGGACTCGGTCCGCTTATTCTCGGCAAGGAAAAGGGATTGAATTTTCACGTATTCTGTGATGAAACAAGACCTTTGCTGCAGGGTGCGCGGCTTACAGCTTACGAACTTGAAAAATGCGGCACGGATGTTACATTAATATGTGATAATATGGCAAGCCTTGTCATGAAAAAGGGACTGATAAACGCTGTGCTTGTAGGGTGCGACAGAGTTGCCGCAAACGGAGATACCGCAAATAAAATAGGTACAAGCGGTGCGGCAATACTTGCAAAGCATTACGGTATACCGTTCTATGTTTTAGGACCATATTCAACCATAGATTTTCAGACTCTTACGGGAGATGACATTGTTATCGAAGAACGTGATGCGGATGAAATAAAAACAATGTTTTATGAAAAGCCCACTGCACTGCCTGAAACAAAATGTTTTAATCCTGCCTTTGATGTTACAGACAACAGTCTGATAACCGCAATTATTACCGATAAAGGCATTGCATATCCCCCGTTTAACAAAAGTTTAAAGGAGCTGCTTGTATGATAAGATTTTACAACGGTAAAGTATTAACTCTGAAAAACGGTTTTGAAATAACCGATGACGAAGTCTGGACAGATGCAGACAAAATTGTTTATGTAGGAAAAAACTGCGATAAAAAGGCAGACCGTGAAATAAACCTGAACGGTAATCTTTTAATGCCTTCGTTTAAAAATGCGCACACACATTCTGCAATGACCTTTGCCAGAAGCCTTGCAGACGATATGCCACTGCAGCCTTGGCTGTATGATATGATATTTCCTATGGAAGCAAAATTAACCGCAGACGATATTTATCATCTGTCAAAGCTTGCTTTTCTTGAGTATTTAACAAGCGGAATAACAGCCTGTTTTGATATGTATTACTTCCCTGAAGAAACAGCAAAAGCCAGTGTTGACTTGGGATTCAGAACTGTTATGACCTGCGGTCTTAATAATTTTAAAGAAAGTACAGAAAAACTTGAAGAATATTTTATAAAGTTTAATCAATATCATGAATTAATAAGCTATAAATTAGGCTTTCATGCCGAATATACAACATCTGAAACCATTCTTAAAGGTGTTGCAAAACTGGCACAAAAATATGAAGCGCCTGTTTTCACACATTCCTCCGAAACAGAAAGCGAAGTTAAGGAATGCATTTCCAGATACGGAAAAACACCCACCGCTTTATTTGATGGGCTGGGGTTGTTTGACTTCGGCGGCGGTGCTTACCACAGTGTATGGGTAAATGACGATGATTTGGAAATTTACAGAAAACGCAGTATTTATGCTGTAATCAATGCAGGCTCAAACAGCAAACTTGCTTCGGGTATTGCGCCTGTATCAAAAATGCTGGACAAAGGCATTCATCTTGCCGTTGGAACAGACGGGCCAAGCAGCAACAACGCACTTGATATGTTCAGGGAAATGTATTTGATTGCCGCAACACAAAAGCTGAATGACAGCGATGCAGCATCAACAGATGCAAATAAAATTCTTGAAATGGCAACTGTGGGCAGTGCAAAATGTATGGGGCTTGATGACTGCGATATAATAGATACCGGTAAAAAAGCGGATTTGATTGTTATTGATTTAAACAGACCGAATATGCAACCGATAAACAATATTACAAAAAATATTGTTTACAGCGGTTCAAAGGAAAATGTGAAATTAACAATGGTAAACGGTAAAATTCTTTATGAAAACGGCTGTTTTATATGTACGGACATTGAAGAAATCTATTATCATGCGCAAAAAATAACAGATAGAATTAAAAACGGTTAAAAGCAGGCTTTTGTCTGCTTTTTTTTAATAGGGTATTGACAATTGCGTTGATACTGTGTATACTGTATATGTACAGTTAACTGAATGATAAGGAGTTCGCATATGCTGATTTTTATAAACAACAAAAACGGCGTTCCGATTTACGATCAGATTTATTCTCAGATGAAAGCACAAATAATAAACGGTGCGCTTGAGGAGGACGCTCCCCTGCCGTCTATCAGAAATTTGGCAAAGGATTTGCATATCAGTGTTATAACAACAAAGCGTGCTTATGAGGAATTGGAACGGGATGGTTTCATTTACACCGTTCCGGGTAAAGGCAGCTTTGTTTCCGCCAGAAACACAGAACTTCTGAGAGAAGAAAATCTGAAGAAAATTGAAAAACATCTTGAAGAAATTATGAATCTTGCAGCAACATGCAGTCTGAATAAGGATGACATAATTTCTATGATTCATATTCTATTTGAGGAGGAATAACCTTGAACGCAATAGAAATTCAAAATTTATCAAAGGATTACAAAGGTTTTAAACTTGATAATATAAGCCTTACTCTGCCCAGCGGTTGCATTATGGGTCTGGTGGGCGAAAACGGCGCAGGAAAAAGTACAACAATCAAGCTGATTTTGGATATGATAAAAAAATCCGGCGGAGAAATCCGTTTGCTCGGAAAGAAATACACCGCCTGCTCCAAAGAGGATATAGGGGTTGTACTGGAAGAAAACGGTCTGCCCGAAAGCTTTAATGCAAAGGAGATACATTCTGTTTTCAAAAACATTTACAGACAGTGGGACGAAAACACATTTTATTCCTATCTGAACCGGTTTCATATTCCGATGAATAAAAAAATCAAAACCTTTTCAAAGGGAATGAAAATGAAACTTTATATTGCTGTTGCCCTTTCCCATAACGCAAAGCTTCTTATTTTGGATGAAGCAACAAGCGGACTTGACCCTGTTGTGCGTGATGAAATTCTTGATATTTTCTATGATTTTACAAGAGATGAAAACCATTCTGTATTAATTTCCTCTCACATTGTAAGCGACCTTGAAAAACTTTGCGATTACATTGCCTTTATGCACAAAGGAAAACTGATTTTGTGCGAAGAAAAAGACAATCTGCTGAATAATTACAGCATCATACAATGTGATGAAAACACATTAGGCAACATTAACAATAAAGATATTATAAGTGTTCGGAAATCAGAATATGCAGTAAAAGCAGTAGTAAAAAACACAGCCGTTACAAAAGAAATGAATGCTATGCCTGTAAATCTGGAAGATTTATTTGTGTATATGATAAGGGGGAAGAAATCATGAAGGGTTTATTGATAAAAGATTTTAAATATATAGCCAAACACCATTTGGGATTTCTGTTTGTTTCCGCATTATTTTTCTGTATGTCCGTTTTTTCAGATGCTTCTGTATTTTTTTGCTATTATTCCGTTGCCATGATTTCATTGATGCCTGTTTTTACAATGGCATATGACGAAGCCTATAAATGGAGTAAATATGAAGCCGTCATTCCTGTAAAAAAACATTTAATTGTTTTGGAAAAATATATTCTTGTTTTCATTGCTTCAATACCGGCAATTTTCATTGAAACAGCAATATTTCATTTTTATAAAAAAACAGACCCTCAGACAACCGCAAGCCTTGCATGTATGATGCTTTTTATTTCACTTTTATCTCCTGCTGTTGTTTTACCGTTAAATTTTCGGTTTGGATATTTAAAAGGAAAATTAATCAATATAATTGTTATAGCTGTTATGGCGGCATCAATTACAGCTATAAATATGAAAAACAGCATTGCACAAACAGCAATTGAAAAAAGATTTACACCACTGCCGGATGCGCAGTTATTTGCAGTATTTGCTTTGATAATCATTTCAGTTTCTATATTTATTTCTGTAATGCTTTACAAAAAAAGAGAATATTAACAGAAAACAAAAAGAGGGCTTTACGCCCTCTTTTATTTTGCCTTTGTTTCGCAGTAAATGCAACGGTAAGTACCTTTATTATCTGTTAATTCAAACACATAATCAATATCTTCCGCATTGGAAATACAGCGCGGATTTGAGCACTTGACAACATTTACTATTTTTTCGGGAAGCGTTAATGCCTTTTTCTCGGCTTTGCCGTTTTTGATAATATTAACCGTAATGTCCGAATCTATATAGCCAAGTACATCAAGGTTTATATCAATCAGCTCATTTATTTTAATTATATCCTTAACGCCCTGTTTTACTGATTTTGCATTTTGAATAATTGCAACCTGACATTTAAGCTTATTCAGTTTCAACGCTTCATAAACTTTCATACCGTTTCCGGCCTTTATATGATCAAGCACAATACCGTTTTCAATTTCATCTATTTTCATGAAAGCGCACCTCCCCATTTAAGAAGTGTAATGATAAGCGCCATACGAACGAATTTTCCGTTCAATGCCTGCACAAAATATTTTGCTCTTGGGTCATCATCCACGGCTGTTGTAATTTCATTCACTCTTGGCAACGGGTGCATAATTGTTAAGTCTGCCTTTGCATTTTGAAGTTTATCCGTATCCAGAATAAAGGCGTCCTTATATTTCAGATATTCATCCTCCGAAAAGAAACGTTCACGCTGAATTCTTGTCATATACAGAATATCAAGCTGGGGCATAACGGCTTCCATATCGTCTGTTTCTATATATTCCATTCCCTTTTCTTCAAGATAATTTGTTTTAATGTAATCGGGAACAGAAAGTTCTTTAGGTGCAATAAGAACAAACTTAATATTGCTGTAACGGCACATAGCCTTAATAAGACTGTGAACCGTTCTGCCGAATTTTAAATCACCGCAAAGCCCGATGGTCAGATTATCAAATCTTCCCTTTTCCCTGAAAACAGTAAGTAAATCCGTCAGGGTCTGCGTCGGGTGGCTGTGACCGCCGTCTCCTGCATTGATAACAGGAACATCACTTTTACAGGAAGCAACTCTGGGTGCACCCTCAAGCGGATGACGCATAGCAATAATATCTGCATAGCAGGATACCATTTTGATGGTATCACTTACAGATTCCCCCTTAGAGGCACTTGAGGATGACGCTTCTGAAAATCCCAGCACATTGCCGCCAAGCTCCATCATAGCAGCCTCAAAGGATAATCTGGTTCTGGTGCTCGGTTCAAAGAAAAGAGTTGCAAGCTTTTTTCCGTCACACATATGCGAATATTTCTGCTTGTTTTCGATGATATCCATTGCAAGCGCAACCAAATCATCTATTTCTTTAACAGATAAATCTGTTGTATCCAATAAGTGACGCATTTTCAGCTTCCTTTCTTTGCTTATGCTTTTGCTCCGTTTATTTTAAGATAATTCTTTATACGTTCAACATTTTCCCGGTTTGTATCATCTTCTTCAAGATATTCAATAATATCATAAACATCAACAACCGAATATACAGGGAAACCGTATTCGTCCGCAACCTCTGCGATTGCCGATTTATCCGTCTGCCCTTTTTCTTTGCGGTCAACCATAACGAATGTTGCGGCAACACTTGTACCTTCAAGTTTTGAAAGAATAGCCATACTTTCTCTTATCGCTGTTCCGGCAGTAACAACATCCTCAACAATAACAATTTCTTCGCCCTGCTTGGGTGTGTAGCCTACAAATACACCGCCTTCGCCATGGTCTTTTTCCTCTTTTCTGTTAAAGAAAAACGGAACATCAAGCCCTTCTTTTGCAAGGGCAACCGCAACTGAAACAGCAATCGGAATACCTTTATAGGCAGGTCCGTAAAGAACCGACTTTTTATTGCCTATCTTATCAAAATAAGCCTTTGCATAAAATTCGCCCAGTTTCTGTATTTGTTCACCGGTTTTAATATCGCCCGCATTAATGAAATAGGGGATTTTTCTGCCGCTTTTTGCAGTAAAATCACCAAACTTCAAAACGCCTGCATCCTCTAAAAATTTTATAAATTCCTTTTTATAACCTTCCATATGCAATCTCCTTATCCCACAAATTCCTTTACGCATCTTCTGTATGCTTCAACAGGATTTTCTGCCGCAGTTATCGGTCTGCCGACTACAATATAATCAGAGCCTATTTCCTTTGCTTTTTCAGGTGTTGTTACCCTTACCTGATCGCCTACGTCGCCGTCTGCAAAGCGCACACCGGGTGTAACTGTCATAAATTCTTTTCCGCAGGCTTCCTTAACCATTCCTGCTTCAAGCGGAGAACACACAACACCGTCAAGTCCTGCGGCCTTGGCATTTTCTGCATACTTAACAATTGTATCGTTAATGGAAGCATTGATAAGAAGTTCATTCTGCATTCTTGCTTCACTTGTGGATGTAAGCTGTGTTACAGCAATAAGAATCGGGCGTGTGCCGTCTTCCTTAGTAAGTCCTTCAACAGCGGCTTTCATCATTTCCACCGTTCCTGCGGCATGAAGATTTGTCATATCAACATCAAGTGAAGATAAAACAGACATTGCCTTTTTTACCGTATTCGGAATATCATGAAGCTTTAAATCCAGAAAAATCCTGTGCCCTCTTTTCTTGATTTCTTTTACAATAGAAGGACCTTCTGCATAATAAAGCTCCATACCTATTTTTACAAAAGGCTTTTCTTCTGTAAATTTGTCAAGAAAATTGAATGTAGCTTCGGCACTGCTGAAATCGCAGGCAATAATTACATCTTTTCCCATTTAATCAATCACTCCTATAATATCACTTAATTTTTCTATGCCGAGTTTTTCACATTCCCCCGGCAATAATTCAATAATTTCCTTGCATATATACGGATTAATAAGATTTGCCGCACCGATTTCCACGGCTGACGCACCCGCCATCATCATTTCTATAACATCCTTTGCCGACGAAACGCCGCCGCATCCGATTACAGGAATTTTACAGGCTTTTGCAACCTGATAAACCATTCTTACAGCAACAGGAAAAACAGCGTCTCCGCTGAAACCGCCCATTGTATTTGCAATAACAGGTACTCTGCGCTTTAAATCAATTCTCATGCCGAGCATGGTATTGATAAGGCATATACCGTCTGCACCGGCGTCCTCACAGGCCTTTGCAATTGACACAATATCCGTTACATTGGGTGTAAGTTTTATCACAACAGGCTTTTTGGTTACAGCCTTAACCGCTCTGGTAACCTCTGCCGCACAGGCCGCTTCCGTTCCAAAACTCATTCCGCCGCCATGAACATTGGGGCAGCTTATATTAACCTCAAGAATGCCAACCTGTTCCTGCTTATCAAGCAATGCACAGGTATAAACATAATCCTCAACGGAAAAACCGCCTACATTCGCAATAACCTTTTTATGAAAATAGTTTTTCATTTCCGGCAGTTCATGCTCTATTACATGATGCACACCGGGATTCTGCAATCCCACCGCATTAATCATTCCTGCCTTGCATTCTGCAATTCTTGGTGTGGGATTTCCGAAGCGTGCTTCCCTTGTTGTTCCTTTAAAAGAAAATGATCCCAATATATTTATGTCATAAAAATCTTTAAATTCTTTGCCGTAACCAAAGGTTCCGCTTGCAGGAATAACCGGGTTATCCATCTGCATACCGCAGAGATTTACTGATAAATCTACCATATAATCTCCTCCCTTACAAGAACAGGACCATCCTTGCATATACGCTTATCGCCGTATTTTGTTTTGCAGGAGCAACCCATACACGCGCCGAAGCCGCAGCCCATTCGTTCTTCAAAGCTGTACTGCCCGGAAGTTTTAACTGCATTTTCTATTGCCCTGAACATCGGCATAGGACCGCAGGTATAGAAATAATCATAATTCTGCGGCAGCGCATCTGTTACAAAGCCCTTTACTCCGTAAGAACCGTCGGCAGTTGCAACAATAACATCTGCGCCAAGTGCCCTGAACTCGTCTTCATAAAATATTTCGTTTTCTGTATTAAATCCCAAAATCACAGTCGGCTTCTGCCCCGCTGCTATAAGACATTTGGTAAGATTATACATAGGCGGCACACCCACGCCGCCGCCGATTACAAGCGGATTTTCCGATTTGCTTATATCAAATCCGTTTCCAAGTCCCGTAATACAGTCTATTTCCATGCCTGCTGCCATTTCTGACATCTGCTTTGTTCCTTCACCGACAACCTTATAAATAATGGTTATTGTTTTATCATCGTAATCACATACGGATATAGGACGGCGAAGGAATTTACCCTCTAATTTAAGATTTATAAACTGACCCGGAGCGGTAATATACTGTGTATCACCCTCCAAAATCATTTTATAAACATCCTTTGTTAATGCTTTATTTTCTGAAATTGTGTAAATATTCTGTTTATACATAAATTACTCCGCATCTATCGTTGACACCCCAAGGGTTATTTCTTCAAGAACATCAAGAAGAACCTTAACCGTATCAAGAGATGTAAACATTGTAACATTATTCTCAACAGCAGCACGGCGGATTTCAGAACCGTCTGAATGACTGTCGCCATGGCTTACATCAATTGTATTGATTACATAGGCTATATGCCCCTGGCGAAGTGCCATCAGAATTTCGTCACTGCCGTCACTTGTCAGTTTTGCACGGATTCTTGTTCTTATTCCGTGCTCTTTCAGGAATCTGGCGGTTCCCTCTGTTGCTTCAATATTAAAGCCTAAATCGTAAAAGCGCTTTATCAGCGGCAAAGCTGTCGGCTTATCCATATCTGCAATTGTAACAAGGACTGTGCCGTAATTGGATACATTCAATCCGCTTGCCTGAATCGCTTTGAATAACGCTCTGTTCAATGAATTATCATATCCTATTGCTTCTCCTGTTGATTTCATTTCAGGAGAAAGATATGTATCCATGCCCTTCAGCTTTGAGAAAGAAAAGGCAGGCGCCTTAACATACCAGCGCTTCTTTTCCTTTGGATAAACCTCTGTTATTCCCTGCTCCTTTAAGCTGTGCCCAAGAATAACCTGTGTAGCAATATGTGCCATCGGCACAGAAGTTGCTTTTGAAAGGAACGGCACTGTTCTTGAAGAACGGGGATTCACCTCTATAACAAATACATCATCATTTGAATCTGCTATAAACTGAATATTAAACAAACCGATTATACCGATTGCTTTTCCGAGCTTCACGGTATAGTCAATAATCTTATCTTTAACAGCCTGCGAAACATCAAAGGTCGGATAAACAGAAATAGAGTCACCGCTGTGAACGCCCGTTCTTTCAACATGCTCCATAATGCCCGGAATGAAAACATTCTCACCGTCGCATATTGCGTCCACCTCAAGCTCTTTTCCCATAATATATTTATCTACAAGCACCGGCTGGTCTGTATTGATTTCAACAGCAGTCTGAAGATAATGGCGCAAACTTTCTTCATTGGCAACAATCTGCATTGCTCTGCCGCCGAGTACGAATGACGGACGCACAAGCACAGGATAGCCGATATTTTCAGCAACTTTAACGCCTGCTTCAATATCTGTTACAGCAAGACCCTTTGGCTGCGGAATGCCAAGCTCTGTCATTACCTTTTCAAAAGAATCCCTGTTTTCAGCCTTGTCGATTGCTGAAACATCCGTGCCTATAATCGGTACACCAAGCGCATCAAGCGGCGGGGCAAGATTTATGGCTGTCTGCCCGCCGAGGGAAACAACAATGCCCATCGGTTTTTCAAGTTCAATTACATTCATTACATCTTCAACGGTAAGCGGTTCAAAATAAAGCTTATCCGATGTAGTATAATCCGTTGAAACCGTTTCGGGGTTATTATTGATAATAATTGCTTCATAGCCGGCTTCACGGATAGACCAGATTGCATGAACCGTTGAATAGTCAAATTCCACACCCTGTCCTATACGGATAGGACCCGAACCAAGAACGATAATCTTCTTTTTATCTGAAATGATGCTTTCATTTTCATCTTCATATGTTGAATAGAAATAAGGCACATACGAATCAAATTCCGACGCGCATGTATCTATCATTTTATAAACCGGGAAAATGCCGTTTTCTTTTCGCATAGCAAAAATTTCGGCTTCCGTCATATCCCACATTTTACCGATGAATTTATCGGAAACGCCCATTTTCTTTGCGTCTTTCAGAAGCTCTGCATCTTTTGGTTTTGCTTTAAGTTCTTTTTCAAAATCTACAATGTTTTTGAATTTTTCAATAAAGAACATATCTATCTTTGTTGCATTGTAAATTCTGTTCAAATCAACCTTCATTCTGATAAGCTGCGCAATTGCATACAATCTGTCGTCCGTACCGATTTTTATATAATCAAGAAGCTCATCAACCGAATAATCGTCAAATTTGCTGAGATAAAGATGGCATACGCCGGTTTCAAGAGAACGAACGGCTTTAAGCAGGCTTTCTTCAATGGTTCTTCCGATTGCCATAACCTCGCCTGTTGCCTTCATCTGTGTATTAAGGCTGTTGTTTGCATCTGCAAATTTGTCAAACGGAAAACGTGCAATTTTAGAAACCACATAATCAAGCGTTGGTTCAAAGGAAGCAGGTGTATTTGCAATCTGAATTTCATCAAGATGCATGCCAACTGCAATTTTGGCAGATACTCTTGCAATCGGATAGCCTGATGCCTTTGATGCAAGCGCAGAGGAACGCGATACACGCGGATTTACCTCTATCAGATAATACTGGAAAGAATGCGGATCAAGCGCAAACTGCACATTGCATCCGCCTTCAATATTAAGCTCTCTGATAATACGCAGAGCAGAATCGCGGAGCATATGATATTCCTTATTGGTAAGTGTCTGCGACGGACAGACAACAATTGAATCGCCTGTATGAATACCGACCGGGTCTATATTTTCCATATTACAGATTGTAATGGCCGTATCGTTGGCATCACGCATTACTTCATATTCAATTTCCTTGTAGCCTTTTATACTTTTTTCAACCAGTACCTGATGAACCGGAGAAAGCGCAAGCGCATTTTTAAGCATAAGACTGCATTCTTCCTCGTCATCGGCAAAACCGCCGCCCGTTCCGCCAAGCGTAAAAGCAGGGCGAAGTACAACCGGATAACCGATTTTTTCTGCAATTTCAAGACCTTCTTCCAGTGTATTGCATATATCGGAAGGAAGAACAGGTTCACCGAGTTTTTCACAAAGATCCTTAAACAGTTCTCTGTCCTCTGCCCTTTCAATTGCTTCAAAGCGAGTGCCGAGTATTTCAACATCACATTCCTCAAGTATTCCCTTTTTTGCAAGCTGAACAGCAAGATTCAGACCTGTCTGACCGCCAAGCGAAGGAAGAATGGCATCCGGGCGTTCATGGCGGATTATTCTTGCAACATATTCAAGGTTTAAAGGTTCCATATATACCTTATCGGCAATATCCGTATCTGTCATGATTGTGGCAGGGTTTGAGTTGATAAGAACAACCTCATACCCCTCTTCACGAAGAGAAAGGCATGCCTGCGTTCCCGAATAATCAAATTCGGCAGCCTGTCCGATTACAATAGGACCTGAGCCGATTACAAGTATTTTATGTATATCTGTACGCTTTGGCATATTACTCAGCCTCCTTTTCCATCAGTGATATAAATTTATCAAAAAGATATGCACTGTCCTGCGGACCGGGTGCGCTTTCAGGATGATACTGAACAGAAAACAGCCTGTTTTCCATACTTTCAACACCTTCTGCCGTATTATCAAGCAGATTTTTATGCGTAAGCGTAAGTTCCGTGCCCGCAAGTGAGTTAACATCCACCGCATAGGAATGATTCTGCGAGGTTATTTCAATTTTACCTGTTTCCAGGTTCATAACAGGATGATTTCCGCCGCGGTGACCGAATTTCATCTTGAATGTTGCAGCGCCGAGCGCAAGTGAAATCATCTGATGACCAAGGCAAATTCCGAAAATAGGAAGTTTGCCTTTAAGCTGTCTTACAACGCTTATCACCGTCTGAACATCCTCCGGATTTCCCGGACCGTTTGAAAGAAACAGACCGTCCGGATTCATATTCATAATCTCTTCAGCCGAAGTATCAAACGGAACCACTGTAACATTGCAGCCTTTTTCATTCAGTTTTCTTACAATATTCATTTTAATGCCGCAGTCTATTGCAACAACATCATATTTATGATTCGGCGTTCTTGAATACCAGCGCTTTTTACAGCTTACACGGCTTACCATATCTGTCGGCAACACATAGGATTTTACCTTTGCAAGCGCTTCCTCATAAGGTGTTGAAGCATCTGTAATAAGCACCTTCTGGCTTCCCTCATCACGGATAATTCTTGTGATTTTTCTTGTATCAACACCGCTGATACCCGGTATGCCGTATTCATCCAGCACCTCAGACAAAGTTTTGGTATAGCGGAAATTAGACGGCAAATCGTTATATTCCCTTACAATAAGACCGCCCATGGTAGGTACTCTTGTTTCGTAATCTTCATCTGTCATTCCGTAATTTCCGATAAGCGGATACGTCATACAAACCATCTGATCTGTATAGGACGGGTCGGAAATAATTTCCTGATAACCCGCCATGGATGTGTTGAAAACAATTTCATTCACTGCCTCTTTATCTGCGCCGAAGGCATAGCCGTAAAATTCACTGCCGTTTTCAAGCACTATTTTTTTGTTAAATGGCTTCATAAACAATCTCTCCTCTCAATATCGTTAAAAGGTTTACACCCTGTAATTGCCAGTTTTCAAACGGTGTTGCCCTGCCCATTGAAACAAATTCATCCGGATTAACAACCCATTCCCTTTCAAGATCAAGCAAACATAAATCTGCCGGTTCTCCCTCTTTCACTGCACCGCCTTCAATATGAAATATTTCACGCGGTTTTACAGACATCATATCAACAAGCTTTTCAAGCGTTATAACCCCTGTTTTCACAAGCTTTGTATACAGAACAGAAAAAGCGGTTTCCAGCCCCACAACACCCATGGCGCTTTTTGCCAGCCCTTTGCCCTTTTCCTCGGTGCTGTGCGGTGCATGGTCTGTTGCAATAACATCCACCGTACCGTCCTTAACACCTTCAATAAGCGCCAGCATATCCTCCTCGGCTCTCAGCGGAGGATTCATTTTAAATCTGCCGTTTTCCTGCAGATTTTTATCGCACATGGTAAGATAATGCGGACCTGTTTCACAGGTAACCTTAACGCCTCTTGCCTTTGCCTTTCTGATTATATCAACGCTTTCTTTTGTTGAAATATGACATACGTGATAACGGCAGCCTGTTTCTTCTGCCAGCTTGCAGTCTCTTTCAATCTGCTTCCATTCGCTTTCACTGCATATTCCTTTATGATTATGCTGTCTGCAATAATCACCATCATGAATATAGCCGCCGCGAAGCAGTTCATTAACTTCACAGTGCGCAGAAATAATACTTCCCTGCTGCGCACATTCTTTCATTGCCTGCGCCATCAATGCATCCGTCTGCACACCTGTGCCGTCATCCGAAAAACCGATAACATCTTTTTTCATCCGTTTAAAATCAACGCACTCTCCAACGCCTTTTCTGCCCTTTGTAATTGTACCGAACGGAAATACATCTATAACAGCGTCCTGTTTGATTATATCCCACTGCACCTTCAGATTTTCAGGTGAATCGGGAGCAGGATTAAGATTCGGCATCGTGCACACAGCGGTATATCCGGCTTTCGCCGCCGCCATAGTGCCGCTTTTTACCGTTTCCTTATAAGAAAAACCGGGCTCTCGAAGATGAACATGAACATCAACAAAACCCGGAATTAAAAAATACTTATCCTTACAATCAAAAACACGATCTGCTCCATCAGCAGAAATGGAGGGGCTAAGGCTGTGAATTTTAGAATTTTTTATAAGCACATCAGACTTTTTAAAATTTTCGCCCGTGAAAACCAGAGCGTTTTTTATAAGCAACGCCATTTTAAGCCCATACCTTTCTCATTTTACAGTATTATATATTATAGAATAATATAAGTCAATTACAAATTAGTTACAAAGCAATCTATTTGATTGAAAAGAATTATACATATTGTTTATACTGATATACGTAAAAGAATGGGGGTAATTTTATGAAATTAACAGTAATCGGCGGCGGTGGCGTCCGCTCCATGTTTCTTGCTAAAAGCATAGCGCAGAAAGCCGCAGAATTAAACATAGACAATCTTGTTTTTATGGATAACAACGAAAAGAAATTGAACATATACGGTAAAATGGCTAAAAAAGTTTCAAACCTGCTGTGCCCTGCTTTGAAATTTGATTTAACCGCAGATGCGAAGGAAGCTGTGGAAAATGCAGATTATGTAATCACAACCATACGTGTAGGCGAAGATGAAATGCGCGTTCAGGATGAAAGAGCTGCACTTAACCTTGGTATTCTGGGTCAGGAAACAACAGGCGCTGCCGGATTATCCTTTGCAATGAGAAGTATATCCGCCCTGGCAGAATATTGTGAACTTATAAAAAAATATGCAAAACCCGGCTGCAAAGTATTTAATTTCACCAATCCCGCAGGTGTGGTAAGCCAAACGCTGCGCGATATGGGATATGATTTTACATACGGAATATGCGATGCGCCAAGCGGAATGCTGCGCACATTTGAAAAACTTTATAATGCACCCGAAGGTTCTGCAAAAGGTGAAATATACGGATTGAATCATCTTTCCTTTTTTAAATCCGTAACAATGAACGGAAAAGAAATTCTGCCAGAACTTATAGAAAACGAAAAAGCTTACACGGATACGGATATGCGTTATTTTGAAAAAGATTTGCTGAAAACAAGAAATGCTATATTAAATGAATATCTGTATTATTTTTATTACCGTGAAGAGGCAGTCGATAATATATTAAAAGCCGGCAAAACCCGCGGTGAACAGATTTGTGAAATAAACAAAAAAATGACTGCCGAACTTGAAACAATAGATATTGACAATGATTTTGAAAAAGCGCTGAAAGTATTTGAACATTGGTATGGTGAGCGTGAAAACAATTATATGGCGTCCGAAACCGGCATAAAACGCACCCAGCCTTGGCATTTTGACATTTATGAAAAAGACGAAGGCGGATATGCGGGTGTAGCATTGAACTTTATCAAAATTGCACAAAGCGGTAAAAGCGATTCCATGATATTATGTGTGCCGAACGGAAATGCAATTGACGGTCTTCTTCCGGACGATATTGTTGAAATAACCTGCAATATCAGCCGTGACGGCGCTGTTCCCCACTGTATGGGTGAGATTGACAGGCAGAATTTTGAATTAATCAGACGTGTTAAAATATACGAACGTCTTGCCAGTGAAGCAATAAGAGAAAAATCAAAGCAAAAAGCAATAGAAGCTCTTACGCTTCACCCGCTTGTAAACAGCTACAGCCTTGCAAAAAAACTTGTTGAATACTATAACGAACTGAACAAGGAATATACAGGAGGCTGGAATTAATATGAATTTTGTAGCCGGAGCAGGCGCAACAAATATAGACCTGCTTTATGAAAACATGCCCAAAATTCCCGATGTGGGCGAAGAGGTTTATACCGATAGATTTTCACTTCAGCTTGGCGGCGGACTTCCTGCCACGCTTATAAATCTGGGAAGACTTGGCATTCAGGCAAAAATAGCAACGGAGCTGGGCACAGATATTTTTTCTGAATTTGCAAAAGAAAAATATAAAGAAAATAAAGTTCAGCCTGTAAATCTGTATAAGGGAAACGGCATTCCGCTGAATATTACCTCGGCAATTATTCTGAAAAACGACAGAAGCTTTCTTACTTACGGCAAAGGAAGTATTGCGCCTGACGATAAAGCCAAAGAGGAATTTTACAATATTGCAAAAGGCGCAAAAATATGCCTGATGGCACCCGGCGGATTTACAGAGGTATATAAAAAACTTAAAAGTGAAGGCACGGTTATGGTGCTTGATATGGGCTGGGACGATGAACTTAACTTTGAAAAATACAGCGAACTTTTTGAAATTGCCGATTACTATACACCAAACCAAAAGGAAGCGCTTGCTGTTACCGGATGCAGCAATGCAAAAGATGCGGCATATACATTAAAAAAATATTTTGATAAGGTTGTTGTTAAGGTTGACAAAGACGGCTGTATCGGAATAGACGGAGATGATTACTTTTTCTGTCCAAGCCTTGCGCAGTTTAAAAATGTAGACAGCACCGGAGCAGGAGATGCTTTTCTTGCCGGATTTGTTTACGGATTGTTTTATGATTATCCGCTGAAAGACTGCATTGAATTCGGAAATATTACAGGCGGAAAAGCTGTAACCGCCGTAGGCGCATTATCCGCCTATGTTCATGAAAAAGAACTGCTGGAGCTGAAAAAACAATAAACAAAAGAGTGAAGACCAAATATCTTCACTCTTTTTATTATTTTTCTTTTGATTTTTTTATTTTTTCACAGGTTTTCTGAAAGTGATTGTATGCCTTACCCCATTCAGCATAATTACTGTCATGCCTATGGTCTTCAAGCTTGCCTTTTTGATTGAAAAATGCACCAAGATAGCCGGTTACTTTTACAGCACCTGAATAATTAAGGTGATCTCCCTTGTCCTTTGTATCCTTGGACCAGTCAATAGGCACTTCTTTTTTTATATTCAAATCAATATATTCAAGATTCATTTCCCGGGAAAGCTCTGCAATAGCATTATGCTTTTTAAAATTCCAGTTTTTTGTGCTGGGCGTGCTTATAAATATCAGTTCTGCACCGTTTTCGCTACAAAGGCGGGCAATTTTATCAACATACGCTTTGTTTTTTTTGTGAATATTTATTTTTTCCTTTGTAGGCTTCATATAATTAGAAAAATCCGCAGCGTCTGTTTCGGTTCCCATTCTGTAGCCCTTATCATTTTCAATGTAATTGTTTTCAACCTTAAAATGAAAATCTCTTAAAGAAATCTTTTTCCATCGGTCATGATATCTGTAAATCGAAAACCACTGATCTGCCCTTGTTAAAATTGCTGTTTTAACGGAAAATGCCCTGAAAACAGCATTTGTTTCAAGAACCACAAATTTGGGCTTCTGCTTCACAAAAGCTTTTCGCAGAAAGTCCAGGGAATAATCCAATGTCTGAGAAGGTGTTCCGCACACATAAGAGGTTATACCGTATTCATTCCACATCTGAAGCGGAATAAAAGAACTGTAGCTTTCACTGTCGCCCACTATAAGAATATCAATCGTATTTTCCGGTTCTCCCAGAAAACCGTTTGCCGATTTATCTCGCATATCCTTATTGGTTTTAGGCATAAAAAGCTGAGAAAATCCAAAAAAGAGAATAGCAATAACAAGCACAAAAACAATAGTTTTTGATAAATTTAAAAACGTACGTTTATTGAAACGTTCGCTGAAATATCTCATTTTTCTACCTCCCCTTTTAGAAATTGGCATAAATCGGGTCAACCGGATCATAGCCGATTCCGTATGCGCCGAAAATAACGATAAACATGATAAGAGAAATAAACACAAGCCAGCGCAATGCCATGTTTTTTTGCTGAAGTTTTTCACGTATAACAATGCCTTTTTCATTCAGTATGCTGACAACAAATATAATAACCAGCGTTACCGCTACAATTATTATATCTTTCAAGTCAACACCCAAGGCAGTAAGATATCCGTCCTTAAAATCAGCAAAACTGAAATCCGTAACCAATTTTTTAAACATTGCAAGCCCTGCTCTTAAACCATGCGCACGGAAAAACATTTCGCCGATTACAACAAAACCTGCTGTGCGAATAATCTGCATTGCCCTGTAAGCAAAGCATTCTGAATTTATATGCAGTTTTTTATTAAGATTTTTTGCAAACGGCGCAATTATGTTTCCGGACAGAATCAAAGCAAAATGATACATACCGAAGAAAATATAGCTCCATGCTGCACCGTGCCAAAGCCCGTTGCAGAACCAAACACAGAACAAAGCAACCGCACCCGCAAGAAGCGGACCGAAATGATTACCCAATTTCTTTCTTGCAGAAGTTGTTAAATTCTTCATCGGACCCGACATGGAAACAGGATAAAATATATAATCTCTGAACCAAGCGCCAAGCGTAATGTGCCAGCGCTTCCAGAATTCCGATATGGAGCGTGAGAAAAACGGCCTTTTGAAATTTTCCGGCATTGTTATTCCGAAAATCTGTGCCGTTCCGCACACTGCATCCATTGTACCTGAAAAATCCATATAAAGCTGAATGGTATAAGCAACAGCACCGAACGCAATGGTGGGACCGCTGCATTTTGAATAATCACTGAAAATATTTGTTATTATAGGATTAAGCCTGTCTGCAACCACAATTTTTTTCATAAGACCGTAAAGAATACGCTGCAGTCCAAGGGTAAGATTTGTATATGTAATCTGCTTTGCCTGATAAATCTGATCTGCCGTATCATTATATTTACAGATAGGACCTTCCACAATCTGCGGAAAAAAGCTGATATACAAAGCAAGTCTCAGCAGATTATTATCTGCCTTTACCGTGCCGTTATAAACATCAAATATATAGGACATTGCCTGCATTGTAAAAAAGGAAATTCCAATCGGCAGAATAAATTTCGGAATATCAAAGGCAAACTGAATGCCGATGCTTTCCAGCAGAGAATTTATATTCGTTGTAAAAAACGGCGAATATTTTAAAACAAGAAGCGTTCCTATATGCACAACAGCGGCAAGAAAAACAACGCCGCGCTGTTTGCTCTGATAGGCTTTCCGTATTGCTTTCTTTTCGGCTCTGTCAGCGGCTGTTTTTGCCTGAGCCTTACGCATTTGTGTTAGTTTATCCAGCCACAGACCGAACCAGTGAATGGAAAATGTGGTTAACACAAGAAAAATCGCAAGTTTGCCGCTGATTATCCACACAAAAGAATAACTTGCAAACAACAGAACCCATCTTCTTGCCTTCTGCGGCATAAGCCAGTAAAGCAACACGGTTACCGGCAAAAAAACTGCCAGATATGCCAGTGAGAAATAGGAGGTAAGCTGAGCGGCACCGAATCCGCCCTTTAAGATAGAAGAAAGGTCCACCTTAGTCCTCCTCTTCCAGCCTCTTAATCATTTTATACATAGCTGCTGCAGAATTGAAGTTTGCCGGAATAATTTCCACTGCAGGAATTGTGATATCAAATTCATCTTCAATTTCTGCAACAAGCGAAATAATTGAAAGCGAATCAAGCAAATGTGCATCAATAAGCTCTGTGCATTCTGCATAATCAATATCCGGCTGAATATCCTCTAAAATTTCAATAAGTCTTTCCATAATTAAATATTCCTTTCATAAACAGGGGTATTAAGCTGTGCTGTTTCAAATGTTCTGCGAACCCTTACGGCGTTTTCATTTTCGTCAATAAGATAAACCGCAGGAATATCTCTTGTTAAAAACAGAGATATACATTCTATCATACAGTAAGCACCCGTATTTTCAAAAATAAGTATATCGCCTATTTCAACAGGCGGAAGGCTCACATATTTTGCTATAATATCGTTCATGGAGCAAAGCGAGCCGCATATATTCCATTCTGCCGCAGAAGGTTCATTTTCCTTTCCTGCCACAGTAAGTACAGGCTGTTTCATTGCCATATGCTGACCGAAATAAACAATATGGTGCATTCCGCCGTCGCACAGCAGATAGCCAACATTTTTATTTATTTTCTTGTCAACAATATGTGTGTAATATTTTCCGCAGGATGCCGCAATGGATCTGCCAAGTTCCAGGGTAATTTTCGGCTTGTTTTCCATAGACTGTATGATTTGTGAAAATCCGTTCAGCAAAGCGTCTTCATCCAGCTTTTCATCTTCGAAATACGATACCGGAAATCCGGTGCCGTATTCAAGTTCATCTGCTTCATATCCTAAATCTTCTTTAAGATGTGTAAGAAATGAATCCAGCTTTTCAAGCTCTCGCCTGAATTTTTTAATTGAGGTTTTCTGTGTGCCGGAAAAATACTGAATTCCGAGAATATCAATATTTTTCTTTAAGTTTTTATTTAAAATAATCGTATCTATATCTGTTTTATTAATTCCGAACTGACTGCCGTTTGTAAGGCGCAGCAGCAGCGGAATTTTTTTATTATATATTTCGCTTAACCTGCACAGCAAATCATACTGCACAAGAGATTCAACTGTAAAAATACCTCTAAATTCATTATCCCGAACAAGAGTTTCAATAAATTCCGGCGTTTTATAAACACCTGAAATAACAATCTTTTCCGTGGAAATATTCAATGCTCTGCAAACTTCATATTCTCCCGGAGAACAAACTTCAAGCCTTTCAACACAATTCTCAATCTCTTTTATAATAAAAGTATTCGCCTTAACCGCATAGCAGATTGATATGCTTTCCGGCAGATTATTTTTAAGATAAGCCACACGTTTTTTCAGAACACCTGTATCAAAGGTATAAAAGGCAGTTCGGTTTTCGGCAATTAATTTTTTCTCGTATTCTTTCATTGCTTTTTTGCCACCTCTGCTTCCTGAAGCTTCTTTCTGTCTACCTTTCCGTTTTTGGTCAGGGGCATGGCTTCAACCTGTCTAAGTATTCCCGGCACCATAAAAACAGGCAGTGTGCTTTTCATTACGGAATGAAGCTGTGCCCTGTCAATCGTACCGACATAATAGCCTTTCAGCTTAGACCTTTTTTCGTCAAATATACATACACAGCGCTCCACACCGTCAATCGCAGCCATTTCATGCTCGATTTCCTCCAGTTCAATTCTGTGACCCATATATTTTATCTGAAAGTCCTTGCGGCCGCTGAAAACAAATTCGCCGTTTTCATTATATGTGCCAAGATCACCGGTTCTGTAAATCACATCAGGGTAAAAGCTGTTTAACGGATTCTGTACAAAATGCTTTGCCGTCTGCTCCGGCGAAGAATAATATCCAAGAGCAAGCGCCGTTCCCCGCACACAGATTTCACCGGCTCTGCCGCTTTCACAAACCAATTCATTGTTATCATCAAGCAGAAATACATCTTCATTGTCAAACGGCTTTCCGATTGGAATTCCGCCGGAATAATCACGGTCCTTATCAAGAATATGATATGTACAGTTACAGGTTATTTCTGTTGGTCCGTAAAGATTTACAAACATTGTCTCAGGCAGATGGCTTTGCCAGTTTATAAGATGCTTATACGGCATTACCTCTCCGCTGAACAGTATTTTTCTGACTGTTTCAGGCGTTTTATAATCAAGTCCGTGCAGTGTACTTATAAGGCAAAGTGCCGATACAGCCCAAATCATAACTGTAATTTTGTTTTCACATAAATAATCAAGCAATTCAACCGGGGCCGAAAAAAGCCTTCTCGGAACGATAACAAGATGCGCACCTGTTTTAAGCGACGAATAAATATCCTTTACTGAAACATCAAAATCAAACGGCGCCTGATTTGCAAGAATATCATTATTTGTTATATCAAAGGTTTTGGTAAATACTTCAATAAAATCAATTACACTTCTGTGGCATACGGCTATACCTTTCGGAATACCTGTGGAACCGGATGTGAAATTTGCATACAGCGGATCTGTATCTATCTGCTTTTTTCTTATTTCCGACAGTTTATCACTGTTGATTTCAGAAAGCACTGCCTCTTCGGCAAAAATAAGTTTGCAATCGAAATCCGCCTTCTGAATCTTTTCACAATGCGCTTTGTCCGTTACCACTGCGCAGGGATTCAGCGTTTCAAAAATTTTGTTAATTCGTTCAAGCGGCATTTCAAGATCAACAACAACATAAAAATTGCCGCTGTAAACCGCACCGAACATTACCGCCAGCAAATCAACATCTTTTTCAAGATAAATAGCCACCGGTCTGTTTTTTGCATGGATGGAAGCAAGCGCCGAGCCGATTCTCTGCGATATATCTAAAAGTTCTTTATATGTATATTTTTTATCAAAATCAGAAACAGCGGTTTTATCTGCAAAAAGCTTTGCATTGCATTCCAGATATTCAAGCACATTCTTCATAAAATTACACCTGCCAACTTTTGCTGCAACTGTATCATCACTTACAATACAGTTTTTTAAATCATATAACACCCTGCATAATTTGTCAACAAAGAAATAATAAAGAATTTCTAAAGAAAAATTAAAAGGATTTTAAAACAATTCTTATTTTCAACAGTTTGAATATGTTACATAATGTAACAATTTATATTGTAACAAACTGTTACAATAAAGTCAAGGAGTGAAGTTTCTTGAAAGGTTTAAAATTAATCAGAAAAGAGCGCAATCTGAATCAGCAAAAAGTTGCCCTGGACCTGAATATCAGCCGGGAGGCTTTGTCTCATTACGAAAACGGAAAAAGAGAACCTTCTTTGGATATGCTTGTAAAAATGTCTGATTATTTTAATGTTTCCATTGACTTTCTGATTACCGGAAAAGAATTTATAAAAAGGTAAAAATCAGATTCTTATTCCGACTTTATATTACAATATGAATCTTACTTTTACGTGACTGTTTTCTTACAATTTTGTAATAAAAAAACCAGCCACGCGTCAAACGCGTGGTTTTCATTTTACGGGCAAAGCCC
>CAOKRT010000016.1 GCA_948471205.1 uncultured Oscillospiraceae bacterium
TGGACACCAATCAAGATACCCATTGTATCAAAATTGGTGTCCAGTTATGGCGGAGAGGATGGGATTCGAACCCATGTGGCTTTTGGCCAAACGGTTTTCAAGACCGCCTCGTTATGACCGCTTCGATACCTCTCCGTATCTGCTCAAATATATTAGCACAAGAAGATAATGTTGTCAACACCTTTTTCAAAAAAGAAAGCCGTTTTTAAATTAAAAACGGCTAAATTCATGAATTATTCTTCATTCATTTTTGCAAAGCATTCACTGCAGTAAACAGGTCTGTCTTCTCTTGGCTGAAAAGGAACTTTGCATGCTGCTCCGCAGCTTGCACAAGTTGCATCGTGCATTTCTCTTGGACCCTTTGCTGCTGCTTTTCTTGCATTGCGGCAGTCCTTGCATCTCTGCGGCTCATTAACAAAGCCTTTTTCAGCATAAAATTCCTGTTCACCGGCTGTGAAAACAAATTCGTTTCCGCAGTCTTTGCAAACTAAAGTTTTATCTTCGTACATTCTTCAAAACCTCTCTTTCATATAAAATTAGTTGCAGTGCAACCTTTGGACAATCAGAAGGAAACTACTTTCAGTTTCTTTCTAATGCGCTGTAAAGCGTTATCAATCGCCTTTGGGTTTTTGCTTAGTTTATCTGCGATTTCACTGTAACTGCAACCAATCATATGTAGTCTCAAAACATTGTTTTCAAATTCAGAGAGTTCATTTTGAAGTTGTTGTGTTAACACTGATACGCTTTCCTGAGCAAGGAAAGAATCTTCGGCGCTTAATGATGTGCTGCCGGTTTCGGCAAACCATTCTTCAAGCGGAATTACATTCCCGCGGGGAACGTCTTTCTGCCTGTTTACTTTGCGCAGCGCCGTTTGTAGAGAATTGTTGATACATGTATAGCAATAGGTGCTGAAGGCAGTGCCTTTTCTGTAATCAAAAGATTTTATTGCCGCAAGAAGACCAATCATGCCTTCCTGAATTAAATCTTCTCTTTCAATTTCAGAACTGGAATATTTTGATGCCAAAGCCTCAACCGCTGTTCTGTATCGTGTGATAATGAATGTTAATGCTTCATTATCTCCTTCTTTGGAAAGTGAAAGAATTTCAGTTTCAGTTAAGTTTTTTAACATCTTCATATCTTCTTCACCTATCTTAATATACACCTAAATGTATATTCCGTCAAGTTTTTATTTATTCTTACCGATAATAAAAGGCGTATTTTTATTATACATTGAATCTGAATTCAACAATGTCTCCGTCTTTCATCACATATTCTTTGCCTTCACTTTTAACAAGTCCTTTGTCTTTGCAGGCGCTCAGGCTTCCGTTTTCTATCAGGTCATTAAATGCCACAACTTCGGCACGGATAAATCCTCTTTCAAAATCGGTATGAATTTTTCCTGCTGCCTGCGGCGCTTTTGTACCTTCCTTAATAGTCCATGCCCTTACTTCTTTTTTGCCTGCAGTCAGAAAAGATATTAAGCCAAGCAGGTGATAGCTTTTTTTTATCAGTCGGTCAAGTCCGCTTTTTTCCAATCCCATATCTGCAAGAAAAATTTCTTTTTCCTCTTCGTCAAGCGTAGCGATTTCTGCTTCCATTTCAGCACAGATCGGCAATGTTTCCGCACCTTCTTCTGCGGCTATTTCCTTTACAATGTTGAAATTTTTATTGCTGTCAATTCCGTTGGCAAAATCATCTTCACTCATATTGCAGGCATAAATTACCGGCTTTACCGTAAGTAAGGAAACTTCTTTAAGATATTCCTGTTCATCGTCTGAAATTTCAACTGCTCTTGCTGTTTTTCCGTTTTCCATTTCAGCATAAAGCTTTTCAAGAAAATCAACCTCTGGAGCAATTGTTTTGTCACCCTTCATAGCTTTTTTTCTGCTGTCTATTCTTCTTGCAAGTATGTCAAGGTCGGATAATATAAGCTCTAAATTTATTGTTTCTATGTCGCGTGCAGGGTCTATAGAACCGTCTACATGTGTGATATCATTGTTTTCAAAGCATCTTACAACGTGAATGACGGAATCAACCTCTCTGATATGGCTTAAAAATTTATTTCCCAAACCTTCGCCCTTTGATGCGCCTTTAACAAGCCCTGCTATATCCACAAATTCAATTGTGGCAGGCGTGAATTTGTCCGGAATGTACATTTCTGCAAGTTTATCAAGCCTTTCATCCGGCACGCTCACCATTCCCACATTCGGTTCAATGGTGCAGAACGGATAATTGGCACTTTGTGCACCGGCATTTGTAATTGCATTAAACAGCGTGCTTTTTCCTACGTTCGGAAGTCCTACGATACCAAGTTTCATTGTATTCTCCAATCTGCCTTAAAAAATTCTGTTTTCGGCATTAACAAATAGTTTTACAAAATGCATTCTAACATAGCAAATCCGATTTGTCAAAATCTAACTATGATTTCTATATAGCAAATATATCTTGACATATTTATATAAAAATAATAGAATAGTTATTAAATCTAAATGCATAACAGGAGGGTTAAATATGAAATTAAACGGTTCTCAGATCGTTCTGGAGGTTCTTAAAGAGCAGGGCGTAGATACTGTTTTCGGTTATCCCGGCGGAACAATTCTTAACATTTTTGATGAACTTTATAAATACGGCGATACATTCAATCATGTTCTTACCGCACATGAACAGGGTGCTTCGCACGCCGCGGACGGCTACAGCCGTGCAACAGGTAAGGTCGGCGTTTGCTTTGCTACATCAGGTCCCGGTTCAACAAATCTTGTAACCGGTATCGCAACGGCATATATGGATTCTATTCCTGTTGTTGCAATCACCTGTAACTATGCAACATCCGGTCTTGGCAGAGATTCTTTTCAGGAAGTGGATATCACAGGTATAACAATGCCTATAACTAAGCATAACTTTATGGTTAAGGATGTTCATGACCTTGCGGCAACTCTGCGCCGTGCATTTGAAATTGCGCAAAGCGGAAGAAAAGGTCCTGTTCTGGTTGATATTCCCAAAGACATTACAGCGGATATCTGTGAATATGAACCGCAGAGCAAAATGGAACCGCTGCCGTATAAAAAGCCGAAGCAGCATTGCTTTGAACGAGCTGTAAAGCTTATTTCAGAAGCGAAAAAACCGATTATCTACGTTGGCGGCGGTGCTATTTTATCCGATGCAGGTGAAAGCTTAATAAAGTTTGCAGAAAAAATCGATGCG
Organism: uncultured Oscillospiraceae bacterium; assembly: GCA_948471205.1. Lineage (GTDB taxonomy): Bacteria > Bacillota > Clostridia > Oscillospirales > Acutalibacteraceae > Eubacterium_R. Next base: position 3,202 of record CAOKRT010000016.1, read on the forward strand.
CCGGTTGTATCTTCCCTTATGGGACTGGGTGCTTTTCCGAACGGTCATGAACTGCATCTCGGCTTAATAGGCATGCATGGTCATTTTGAATGTAATAAGGCAGCGCACGACTGCGATGTGCTTATCGTTGCCGGTGCGCGTTTTTCTGACCGCGTTGCCGGAAACAGGGCAAAGTTTGCACCTGATGCGGAAATTATACATATTGATATTGATTCGGCAGAAATGGATAAAAATATTGTTTCCAATTATCATTTAAGAGGCACGCTTTCAGAAGTGCTTCCGATGCTTACAGATGCTGTTGACCAGCTTGATCACAGCGAATGGAAAGCAGAAATCAATACATTTAAACGTCCGTTTAATCAGCTTCAGATTGGTGATTTTGTTAATCCGCAGACGCTTATTGAAGCAGTAGACAGAAAGACACCTGATGATGCGATTGTTGTTACGGATGTAGGTCAGCATCAGTTATGGGCAGCACAGTTTTATAAATTTAAACATCCGCGCACACTTCTGTCTTCAGGCGGTCTCGGCACAATGGGGTATTCGATGGGTGCTGCAATCGGTGCGGCACTCGGATGTCCGGATAAGCGTGTTGTTATGTTTACAGGTGACGGCGGCTTCCATATGAATCTGACAGAACTTGCCACAATGGCATCTTACAATGTGCCGGTTGTTATGTTTGTAATGAATAATAAAGTGCTTGGCATGGTTCGTCAGTGGCAGAAGATTTTTTACGGAAACCGTTTTTCCGATACAGATCCTCACCGTGCAACAGATTTTGTTAAAGTTGCCGAAGCATTCGGTGTTAAAGGATTGTATATTAACAGCAATGATGAAATAGATAAAGTGCTTGATGAAGCATTTAAAGTAAACGGCCCTGTGGTTGTTGAATGCAGGATTTCTCCTGATTCAAACGTTCTTCCGATGATTCCTCCGGGCGGTTCAGTAGCAGATATTAAAGAGGAGATGTAATTATGGCAGAGGAAAAACTTGTATTGTCTGTTCTTGTTGATAACGTATACGGCGTGCTTCAGCGCGTTGCAAGCCTTTTTTCAAGAAGAGGATATAATATCAGTTCCTTAACTGTTAGTGAAACAGAAGATCCTTTATTTTCAAGAATGACAATTGAAACTTATACAGAGCCTGAAAATTTCAGACAGATTAAGGCGCAGCTTTTAAAGCTTGAAATTGTAAAAAAGGTTGCTGAACTTACTGATGAAAAATCTGTTTCCAGCGAACTCCTTCTTGTTAAGGTAAAAGCAGCAGGTCTTGAAACAAAAAATCAGCTTCTTTCCTACAATGTCCGCTACGGTGCACGTGTGCTTGATGTATCAAAAACAACCGTAACATTTGAATTTACAGGCGAAGGCTCTGCTATTGATATGTTTATAGAAGAGCTTGAACAGAAATTCGGTATTGTTGAGCTTGCCAGAACAGGTGTAACCTCGCTTGAAAGAGGCGAAGGCTCATTTAATGACGATATTTAATTTTAATTAGGAAATCAGGTGAATAAAATGGGTATGACAATGACTCAGAAAATACTGGCGGCGCATGCAGGTCTGGATTCTGTTGAAGCGGGTCAGTTAATAGAAGCCAATTTGGATATGGTTCTCGGAAACGACGTAACCTCTCCGGTGGCTATAAATGAAATGAACAAATTCGGAAAAACTTCTGTTTTTGACAAAACAAGAATTTCTCTTGTTATGGATCATTTTACTCCGAACAAGGATATTCAGTCTGCCGAAAACTGCAGACAGGTGCGTGAATTTGCAAAAAAGAACGATATTCTTCATTATTATGATGTCGGAAATATGGGAATAGAGCATGCGCTTCTTCCTGAAAAAGGCATTGTAACCTGCGGTGACTGCATTATAGGTGCAGACAGCCATACCTGTACATACGGTGCTCTTGGCGCTTTTTCAACGGGTGTAGGTTCAACAGATATGGCCGCCGGAATGATTTCCGGAAAGGCATGGTTCAAAGTGCCGAGTGCTATTAAAGTTGTTATAACAGGAGAAAAGGCACCTTTTATCAGCGGCAAAGATGTTATTCTTCATATTATCGGTGAAATCGGTGTAGACGGCGCACTTTATAAGAGTCTTGAATTCACAGGAAACGGCATTAAAAATCTTTCTATGGATGACCGCCTTTGCATTTCAAATATGGCTATTGAATGCGGCGCTAAAAACGGAATTTTCCCTGTTGACGATGTTACAATTGCCTATGTCAACGGCAGGTCTTTAAGGGAATATAAGGTTTATGAAGCAGATGCCGATGCTGTTTATGACAGCACAATCACCGTTGATTTAAGCACGCTTCGTCCTACTGTTGCATTTCCGCATCTTCCGGAAAATACAAAAACAATTGATGAAGTACCTGAAATTAAAATCGACCAGGTTGTTATCGGTTCATGTACAAACGGCCGCATGGAGGATATGCGTACAGCGGCCGCTATCCTTAAAGGCAAAAAGGTTGCAGACGGTGTTCGGGTTATTGTTATTCCTGCAACACAGAACATATATATGAACTGTATAAAAGAAGGTCTTGCAGAAATATTTGTTGAAGCGGGCGCAATTGTTTCCACTCCAACCTGCGGTCCTTGTCTTGGCGGACATATGGGCATTCTTGCCAAGGGAGAAAAGGCGGTTTCCACTTCAAACCGTAACTTTGTAGGCAGAATGGGTCATACGGAATCGGAAATTTATCTTGCATCTCCTGCAGTGGCAGCAGCTTCGGCTGTGAAGGGATTCATTGCAGACCCTGCAAAAATATAGGAGGTTCATTATGAACGCAAAAGGTAAAGTACATAAATTCGGAAATAATATTGATACAGATGTTATTATTCCTGCAAGATATCTGAATAAAAGTGACGAGGCATGGCTTGCTTCCCACTGTATGGAAGATATTGACAAGGAATTTGTTAATAATGTAAAAACCGGCGATATTATGGTTGCCGAGGCTAATTTCGGCTGCGGCTCTTCACGTGAGCATGCGCCGATAGCCATTAAAGCAAGCGGAATATCCTGTGTTATTGCATCTACATTTGCACGTATATTTTACAGAAATGCAATAAATATCGGACTTGCAATTCTTGAATGCGACGAAGCTGCAAGGGATATAAACAACGGTGATGAGGTAGAGGTAGACTTTGACAGCGGTTTAATTACAAACTGCACAACGGGAAAAAGCTATCAGGCACAGCCTTTTCCGCCGTTTATTCAGGATATTATTTCAAAAGGCGGACTTTTGAAATCTATAGGCTGATTTTGCTTTCTGTGCAAACTGATGGGGTAGAAGAATGGAACTTATAATTGATTCTGAAATATTAAATAAATGCGGCAGCGGTTCATCTGAATACTGGTTTTCCTATAAGGATTACACAGTTAAAAATATAAGAGACCTTGATACCGGCGTTAAACCTAACGATATGGGGCAGACAACGTATTTTGTGTCCATAGGCTTAATTCCTTTTATTACAATAAGCAACGAGGAAATTATAAGAGGTTTTGTAAATGAAAAAGGCAATGCAAAAATAAAATCTGTGCTTGATAAAATCAGCGGAGAAGAATTTGTTGATACTTTTTGGAAGTATTTTAATGCTTATCCCGAATTTAAAGAGGGCATTGATGATTTTGCCAGCCGGTATACAAATCATAAAATTGCAGCCTGGTGCAGTGAAAACAATATTAAATACAGGTTTGCATAAATATTGGCAATTCGTAAAACGGCAGACATATTCATATCAGGTCTGCCTGTTTTGCTTTTATCATTCAGGCAAATATCAATAAATTAAAGGGGAAGAATTTTATGTTATTAACAAAATACGGGGAAACGCTGAACAGGCAGCATCCCTTAAATGAATATCCGCGTCCGCAGTTTGTAAGAAACAGTTACATAAATTTAAACGGAATTTGGAAATGTGAATTTTCCGATGATAAAAAACTGCCTGAAAAATTCAGCAGTGAAATTGTTGTTCCGTTTTCACCGGAAACACCTCTTTCCGGTGTGAACCGTGTGTTAAAGCCCGGTGAATATCTTCATTATGAAAAAGTGTTTGAAATACCTGAAGGATTTAATAAAGGCCGGGTATTTCTGCATTTCGGCGCAGTGGACCAGATCGCCTGCGTTTATATAAACGGAAAAAAAGCTGGAAGCCATACAGGCGGATACACACCGTTTAAATTTGAAATAACTTCTTTTATTCAAGAAGGGGAAAATGTTCTGCATGTTTCGGTATTGGATTATTCGGATACAAAGGAATATTCCAAGGGTAAGCAAAAATTCAGCCGCGGCGGCATATGGTACAGCCCCCAAAGCGGTATTTGGCAGACGGTATGGCTTGAAAGCACACCGAAAGAATTTCTTGAAAAGGTCAGAATAACACCTGATTATGATAAAGAGCAGGTAAGTTTTGCGTTTTTCGGAACAGATGATGTTATTACTACTATTTATGACGGTGATGAAATGATTGCCGAAACAAAGGAGAAAACTGTAAAAATACCTGATTTCAAGGCGTGGTCTCCTGAAAATCCGTTTCTGTATCATGTTAAATTTCAGGCTTGCGGAGAAGTAATTCAATCTTATTTCGGAATGCGAAAGTTTTCAACAGGCACTGATGAAAACGGTATAAAAAGACTGTTTCTTAATAATAAACCGTATTTTCATAACGGACTGCTTGATCAGGGCTATTATCCTGACGGCTATTTAACGCCGCCAAGCAACAAAGCTATGGAGGATGATATTATAAAAATGAAGGAGCTTGGATTTAATATGCTTAGAAAGCATATTAAAATAGAACCGCTTCTTTGGTATCATTACTGTGATGTAAACGGAATTCTGGTATGGCAGGATATGGTTAACGGCGGCGGCAATTACGGACTTGAAATATCCGTGCTTCCGTTTATCGGAATAAATCTTGACGATACAAATTATAAAACGTTTAAAAGAACGGATAAATCGGCAAGAGAGCTTTATTATACTGAACTGAATGAAATGCTGGATTATCTTTATAACTGCCCATGTATTGCGCTTTGGGTGCCGTTTAACGAAGGATGGGGGCAGTTTGATTCTCATATTGCTTACGATATGCTGAAAAAGCTTGATCCTTCCAGAACCGTTGATACAACATCAGGCTGGCATGACAGAGGCTGTTCCGATGTTATTTCCAAGCATATCTATTTTACGCCGATAAAGGTGAAGCAGGGTAACCGCCCGTATGTGCTATCGGAATTCGGCGGATATTCTCAGAAAATAGCAGGGCATACTTTTAATAATAAAATGTTTGGCTACAAAATTTATAAGACAAAGGAAAGTCTTACAAAAGCATATAAACGCACATTTGAAAAAACAATCATTCCGCAGATAAAAACAGGTTTAAGTGCAACTGTGTATACGCAGGTTACGGATGTTGAGGATGAACTGAACGGCATTTTAACATATGACCGAAAAGTAGTTAAAATAGACGAAAAAACAATGAAAGAAATAAACAGAAAGGTGAAATTATAATGAATCAGCTTGAAGAAAAAAACGGAATAAAAGCATTGATTAAAACAAATATGGGAGATATGGAATTTGTATTGTTTCCGCAGGCAGCGCCAAAGGCTGTTGAAAATTTTATAACCCATTCTAAAAACGGATATTATAACGGATTGATTTTTCACCGTGTAATTAAAGATTTTATGATTCAGGGCGGGGATCCTGACGGTACCGGCTGCGGCGGTGAATCCATTTACGGCAGCAGTTTTGAAGATGAGTTTTCCATAGATGCAAGAAATTATTACGGTGCACTTTCAATGGCGAATTCAGGACCTAACACAAACGGCAGTCAGTTTTTTATCGTTCAGGCGAAATCTGTGCCTTCCAATCTTTTAGACCAGATGGAGCAACTGAAGGATAATGGTTTTCCGCAGCAGGTTATTGATAATTATAAAAAGGTTGGCGGAACACCGTGGCTTGATTTTCATCACACGGTATTCGGTCAGCTTATCAGCGGCGGAGAAACGCTGGAAGATATAGCTTCCGTGAAATGCGGTATGGCTGATAAGCCGGTATACGATGTTGTTATTAATACAATAGAAATAACTGAATAATTTTTTTGTTTTTGAGGCAGTGAGCAGGTCACTGCCTCTTTTTTTGCCTTTTACCGCCCTAAGAAAGTGAATTTTTCTTAAAAAAGGCAATATTCAGTTTTCCTCCTTTCCGATATTAACAGCTCTTTGTTGCGCGGCATTTTCATCTTTTTAAATCCGTTTTTTAATTTTAGTGTGCAATATTATTTGACATTTTATTTGTTTCTGCCGATGTATAATGAAACAGGTGGTGGCTTATGAATGTAATTTATATAGATGTACTTTTTGTGGTTAATTTTTTCATAACCTTTTTTCTTGTTCTGGTTACTGCCAAATTCGCCAAACGAAAAGAAAAACTTTGGCGAACGGTTGCTGCATCTTTCCTCGGCGGTATGTATTCGCTTGTTATACTGTGCAACAATCTTAATTTTTTTGTATCGTGCCTTGGAAAACTTTTTGCCGCCTGTTTCATTATTGCTGCCGCTTTTCAACTAAAAGGTTTGAAAACGTACATAAAAGAAGTTGCAATATTCTTTTTTGTCAGTTTTCTGTTTGTGGGAATAATCATAGGGCTGTGGTTTATATTCAAACCAAACGGAGTTGTAATAAATAATTCAACGGTGTATTTTAATATTTCTGCCCGTGTGCTTCTTATAACTGCGTTTACTGCCTATATTATTTCCGTAGCTGCTATTAGACTTTATAACAATAAGACGGCAATTCGGGACCTATACTGCGTAACTGTTTATAAAAACGACGAAAAAGTAAAATTTTTTGCTTTTGCAGACAGCGGAAACAATCTGAAGGAACCGTTTTCAAACAGTCCGGTAATTGTTGCCGAACAAAAATTGTTTGAAAATTTTGCATGTCAAAGATTGATTCCGTTTTCAACAATCGGAGGGGAGGGGGTGCTGAATGCATTTAAGCCTGATAAGGTGGAAATTAACTCATCATTGGGAAGTGTGGAAATAAATGATGTTTACATAGCCCTTAGCGACAGTGTAAAAAAAGGAGAATATCAGGGAATTTTAAATCCTAAAATTTTAAATGTCTGAGGGATAAATATAAAATACATATAAATCGAATACTCTGTTTGGCTGCACAGGGATTATTCGTAATTAAAGCTTGCAGCCGGAAAGACTGAGTGAATGATTATGTTTAAGAAAATTAAACAGTTTTTATTAAAATTATTTAAAAAAGAATGCTTTTACATAAACGGACCGGAAACGCTTCCTCCGCCGCTGACAAAAGAGGAAGAGGAAACCGTTATGAATGAACTGCGGCAGGGAATAGAAGTGCACAGAGATTTGCTTATCACACATAATCTTCGCCTTGTTGTTTATATTGCAAAAAAATTCGACGGCTGTGTAACATCAACGGAAGATTTGGTTTCTATCGGCACAATAGGGCTGATGAAAGCAGTGAAAACTTTTAATCCGGACAAAAACATAAAATTTGCTACATATGCTTCCAGATGCATTGAAAATGAAATTTTAATGCATCTGCGCAAGGTGAATAATGCAAAGCATGAAATGAGCTTTGATGAACCGCTTAGCATAGACTGGGACGGAAATGAACTTACGCTTCGCGATGTGCTTGGCAGTGAGCCGGATGAAATATCTGTTGATATTGAATACAGCGACGAGAAAAAACTGCTTCTTAAAATAGTAAATTCCCTTTCCGAAAAGGAAAGGGAATTAATGAAAATGCGTTTTGGAATTATGGGCGAAACAGAACATACGCAGAAAGAACTGGCAGATTTAATGGGCATTTCTCAAAGCTATATTTCAAGGCTTGAAAAAAGGATTATTGAAAAAATCAGAAATGAAATGATGCGGGAATATGCGTAATTTATGTAGACAGAAGCAATGCTTTTTTCTTCTGTCTGACTTTTTTGCTTTATTCTTTAACAATGTGATTATCTCTGAATAACAGGCTTATGCACCAGATAGCGGCAAGTCCTACGATGCTGTAAATGATTCTTGCAAAAATAGAATCCTGTCCGCCGCAGATCCAGGCAACAAGGTCAAATTGGAAAAGACCTATCAACCCCCAGTTCAAGCCTCCGATTATGTTAAGGATTAAAGCAATTCTGTTTATAATGGTCATAAATTTCATCTCCAAATAAAAAAGTCGTTAGTATGATACCCATACTAACGGCTTTTTATACTTTTTTTATATTTTATATTTTTTGTCAGTTTTTTAAGATACAAAAAACTGATTGTTTTAAATGTTTGTTACAATTATTTCCGCTTTTCCGTTTACTTTATATTTTCCGTAATTTGCCGGAATAAAAAAGCTGTCGCCTTTTTTGAAGGCAATTCCGTTAATGTATCCGCTGCCTTCTGTTACAAGAATATGATGAAAGCTTTTTTCATCTGTTTCAAGCCCGATTTCCGAATGAATGTCATAATGGTAAACCGTAAACAGTTTGCATTCGGTAAGAAGCAGTCTGATACCGCCGCTGATTTCTTCGGGTTTTCCAAACGGTCTGATTTCATATTTGGCAGGTTCTGTAACGGAAACATCAACCGCTTTGTCAATATGAAGTTCTCTCGGTTTGCCGTCTTTTCCAACTCTGCCGTAATCGTAAACGCGGTAGGTTGAATTGCTGTTCTGCTGAATTTCGGCAATAAGAGCGCCTTTTCCGATTGCATGCACGGTTCCTGCTTCAATAAAGAACAAATCGCCTTTTTTTACATTAACTACATTCAGAACATCCAAAAGCGTATTGTTTTCAATGGCTGTTCTGAATTCCTGCGATGAAATTTTTTCTTTAAATCCGTAAATCAGTTTTGCATCCTCTGCGGCATCAAGAACATACCAGATTTCGGTTTTTCCGAATTCATGTTCCACTCTTTCTGCGTATTCATTATCAGGGTGTACCTGAATAGAAAGATTATCCCTGGCGTCAATCAGTTTAATCAGAACGGGAAAATATGGAAATGCTGAAGAATTTGTGCCTGCTGTTTCTTTCTTTCCGCATTTTTCAATTACATCCTCAAGTGAGCATTTATCATATTTTCCGCCGTCAACAATGCTTTTTCCGTCCTTATGGCAGGCAAGCATCCATCCTTCTGCAATCGGTTCTATATCACATTTAAAGCCGAAGTCGTCACGAAGTCTTGTGCCGCCCCAGATATAATCCTTGAAAACAGGTTTCAATTTTAGAATTTCCATAATGATTTTCCTTTTCAATAATATATTTATATTTAATATATCAAAATTTTGCTTCACATTCAAGGCGTAATAGTGTAAAATAGCTATATATTTTTCAGAGGTATAAATAATTATGTCAGTAGTAAGTGTTCAAAATTTAACTTTATCATTTGGCGAACAAACTTTATTTGCCAATGTTTCATTTGATATATTTGAGAAAGACAAGGTTGGATTTGTCGGAGCAAACGGTGTTGGAAAAACATCTTTGTTTAAAATAATAAAAGGTGAATATCTGCCGGACAGCGGAAATTGCTTTATAGGCAAAAACGTTAAAGTGGGATATATGGAACAGCATACCTGTTCTGACAATAAAACCGTATATGATGAACTGATTTCCGTTTTTGCTGATTTAACGGAAATGGAAAAGGAACTTGAAAGGATTTCCGAAAAACTGACTGTTAATGCTTCAGATGAGCTTATTGCCAGGCAGGATTTTCTTACAAATGAATTTCAGAGCAAAGGCGGTTTGACTTATAAAAGCCTTACCCGTTCCAGTCTGATTGGGCTTGGATTTGAAGAAAAGGATTTTTCAATGGAAACCGCCAAGCTTTCCGGCGGTCAGAAATCAAAGCTGATTCTTGCAAAACTGCTTCTTTCCAAAGCCGATCTGCTGTTGCTTTATGAACCTACAAATCATCTTGATATAAGCGCCGTTGAATGGCTTGAGGGCTTTTTATCCTCTTTTTCAGGATCGTTTATCGTTATTTCTCATGACAGATATTTTCTTGATAAAATAACGGACAAAACAATAGAACTTGAAAACGGACGTCTTCGTTCCTATAAGGGAAATTATTCTGAATTTCTGGTTAAAAAGGAAGCAGAGCAAAAGGCAATAGAAGAAAAGTACAATCTTGATTTAAAAGAAATTGAACGGCTTGAAGGAATTATCGCGCAGCAAAGGCAGTGGAACAGGGAAAAGAATATTAAGACTGCCGAAAGCAAGGAAAAGGTGATTGAAAGAATCAAGGCGCAAATGGTGGTGCCGGATGCAAAGGTGCAGAAAATAAGATTTGATTTTACGCCGAAATGTATTTCCGGCGAGGATGTGCTGGAAGTAAACGGTTTGGCAAAATCATTCGGTGATAAAAAAATTTTTGAAGATATATCTTTTAATATTACAAAAGGGGAACGTGTGTTTCTTTTGGGCGATAACGGCTGTGGAAAAACTACGCTTCTTAAAATTCTAATGAAAGATTATCCGCCTTCGGACGGTAAATTCAGATTCGGCGCAAATTTGTTTACGGGTTATTTTGACCAGGTGCAGGCAAAACTGGATTTAAAGAAAACCGCTATGGACGAGGTGTGGACAGCATTTCCGTATTTAACCGAAACAAAGCTCAGAAATGCTTTGGCGGCGTTTTTATTTAAGGGTGATGATGTTTATAAGGTGCTTGAAAAATGTTCGGGCGGGGAACGTGCACGGATTGCGCTTTTAAAACTGATGCTTGGGCAGTTTAATTTTCTTCTGCTTGATGAACCTACAAATCATCTGGACGCTTTTTCAAGAGAAGAACTTGAGAATACACTTTTAAATTACAGCGGAACCATGCTTATTGTTTCTCATGACAGATATTTTATCAATAAGCTTGCAACTTCTGTTATTGAACTTACGCCGCACGGTGTAAATACTTACCTCGGAAATTATGACAGCTATGCTGAAAAACGATTTATTTCCGGGGAAAAGGAAAAGAAAGAAAAAATTGTAAAAGTAAATGATTATAAATTAAAAAAGGAAAGGGCAAGCGCGCTCCGAAAGCTGAAAACAAAACTTTCAAGAATTGAAGATGAAATTGAGAATGCTGAGCTTAACGCAGGGCTTCTTGAAGAAAAAATCTGCTCCAATCCTCCTTATGAAGAATTGCTGAAGATTACCAATGAACTGGAAGAAGTCAATCGTTTAAAAGAAACGCTTTATGAACAGTGGGAAGCAGTATCTGAAGAATTGACAGAATATGATGATTAATTTATAATTGAAAATAGATTTATTTAAAGAGGATTTAATGAAAAATATAGTAATTATAGGAGCGGGTGCATCTGGGCTGATGGCGGCTGCCGAAAGTGCCAAAAGGGGCAATGTGGTAACGGTTATTGAAAAAATGCACCGCCCGGCAAGAAAGGTTCTGATATCGGGAAAGGGACGGTGCAATGTAACAAATGCCTGTTTTGATATGGAAGAGCTTATATCAAATGTTCCCACAAATCCAAGATTCCTGTATTCTGCCTTTGCCAATTTTATGCCGTATGATATGATTGCCTTTCTTGAAGATATGGGTGTTCCCGTAAAAACAGAAAGAGGAAACAGAGTTTTTCCTGTTTCTGATAAAGCGGCCGATATCGTTGATGCGCTTGTTAAAAATGCCGAAAATTGCGGTGCAAATATTATAAACGGCACAGTTAAATCATTTGATTTTGATCATAATAAAATATCGGCAGTTATTCTTGAAGACGGACGCAGAATGGAATGTGACAGCGTTGCAATATGCACAGGCGGTAAAAGCTATTCCTCCACCGGTTCTTCCGGTGACGGTTATATTCTGGCAAAATCTGCCGGGCATTCGGTAACAGAAATTAAACCTTGTCTTGTACCGCTTGTATGTACCAATAATTTTATTCCGAAACTTCAGGGTTTAAGTCTTAAAAATGTTTCTGTCAGGCTGATGAAAGATAATAAAACCGTTTATTCGGATTTCGGCGAAATGCTGTTTACGCATTTCGGAATAAGCGGACCCGTTGTTTTATCCGCTTCAAGCCATATCAGAAATATTAAAAACGGAATTTATAAAATGATTGTTGATTTAAAGCCTGCGCTTGATTATGACATACTTGATAAACGCATTCTGCGTGATTTTTCAGAATGTAACAATAAAGATTTTATAAATTCTCTTTCAGCCCTTTTGCCAAAAAAGCTGATTCCTGTTATTGTATTGTTAAGCGGAATTGAACCGTCTAAAAAGGTAAATGAAATCAGCAGGGACGAAAGACACAGGCTGGGAAAATTGATAAAAGAGTTTGAAATAAATATATCGGATTTTTTTGATATAGATGCGGCAATCGTTACAGGCGGCGGTATTAATGTTAAAGAAATTAATCCGAAAACAATGCAGTCCAAAATTATTGAAAATTTATATTTTGCAGGGGAAGTAATTGATGTGGATGCCTATACAGGCGGATTTAATCTTCAGATTGCCTTTTCAACAGGCGTGCTTTGCGGGCAGAATATGTAATAAATAAGGAGAATAGAATTATGATAAATGTTGCAATAGACGGTCCTGCAGGTGCAGGCAAAAGTACAATTGCAAGGGCGGCAGCAGGACAGCTTGGCTTTATTTATGTGGATACAGGCGCCTTGTACAGGGCGGTAGCACTGAACGCGGTCAGAAATAATGCTTTGGAGGATAATGAAAAGCTGGTTTCCATGCTTGACGATACAACAGTAAAGCTTCAGTTTGACGAAAGCGGAAATCAGTGTGTTATTTTAAACGGCGAAGATGTTTCTTCTTTGATAAGAACACCTGAAATATCTATGGGCGCTTCAAAGGTTTCCGGTGTTCCGGCGGTTCGTGCGTTTCTTCTTGATCTTCAAAGAGAAATTGCGCAGAACAATAATGTTATTATGGACGGCAGGGATATAGGCACGGTTGTTCTTCCGAATGCCGATGTTAAAATTTTTCTTACTGCTTCACCGGAATGCAGAGCCGAAAGAAGGTTTAAAGAGCTTGTTGAAAAAGGCGAAAAAGTAACGTTTGGAGAAGTTTTGGCAGATGTTAATCAAAGAGATTATCAGGACAGCCACCGTGAAATAGCGCCGATGAAGCCTTGTGAGGATTCTGTTATGGCAGATACAACAGGAAATACACTTGATGAAAGTGTTGAAATGATAATTAAAATTATAAAAGGAGAATAATTTAATATGAAAAAATTTGATTATTCGGTTGTGAAGCATTATAAATTCTATGGGTTTGTAAAAAATGTGTTCGGACCGATATTCAAAGCTGTTTATAAACTGAAATTCAAGGGCCTTGAAAATGTGCCCGCAGATAACAGCGATAAATACATAGTTGCAATTAACCATACATGCGCATTTGATCCTGTTTTTGTTTCTATTCCAAAAAATGTTCCGCCGCTGCACTTTATGGCAAAAGCAGAACTTTTTAAAAATCCTGTTGTCGGATGGGTTATAGAGCATCTGTACGGATTTCCGGTTCACAGAGGAAAGGGAGATACATCGGCAATAGATTACGGTGAAAAAATCGTGGAAGAGGGCCATGTTATGGCCATTTGTCCGGAGGGCAAAAGAGTTAAGGATAAAGAGGGCGTTCCGCAAAAAGCAAAATCCGGTGTTGCAATTGTTGCAAAGGCAACAAACGCTTCGGTTCTGCCTGTGGCAATATGCTGCGACGGACCGATTAAAATGGGAAAACAGGTAACAGTTTCTTACGGCAAAATGCTTACGCTTTCCGATTTGGGACTTGATAAGGATGAACTTAAAACCAGTGATATAAAAAATGCCGCAAATATGGTAATGGATAATATTTTTGCTCTTTGGGAGGCAGAAAAAAATGCAGATTAAACTTGCCGAAACGGCCGGTTTCTGTTTTGGTGTGGACCGTGCGGTCAATCTTGTTTATGATTTAATATCAAAGGGAGAAAAAGTTTGCACGCTGGGTCCTATTATTCATAATCAACAGCTTGTTGATGATTTAAAACACAGGGGCGTTAAAACAATCGAATCTCCTTTTGAATGTGAAAGTGATTTCAAAATTGTTGTTCGTACACACGGTGTTGAAAAGTCTGTTATTGAGGATATAGAAAGCAGAAATATTCCGTATGTGAATGCAACATGCCCTTTTGTAAGAAAAATTCACAAAATTGTAAGCGAGCAGGAAAGCGGCACCGTTACGCTGATTGCAGGCGATGAAAAACACCCGGAGGTAATGGGAATCCGTTCCTTCTGCAAAGGTGAAAGTTTTGTTTTTAAAAATGAAAATGAACTTGAATTTATTTTAAATTCCGGAAAAATTCATTCGGATAACCGTATTATTTGTGTTTCTCAAACCACTTTCAGCCTGGAAGAATGGAAAAAATGTAAAAAAAATTTAAAAAAAGTATATACAAAATGTGAAATATTTGATACAATATGCAGTGCAACATCCGATAGACAGCAAGAAGCATACGAATTGTCAAAGCAATGCGATGCCATGATTGTTATCGGAGGTCGCCATTCATCCAATACATGCAAGCTAAGAGATGTATGTTCCGAAAATACGCCTACCTTTTTGATAGAAACAGCAAGCGAACTTTCCGGCATAGATTTTTCAACTTACAAAGTAGTTGGTGTTACTGCCGGGGCTTCGACACCCTCGGTAATTATCAAGGAGGTACTCAAAACCATGTCCGAAGAAATTAAAGAAAAGGAAGTTGAAGCAGCTGAAACAGTTGCCGAGACAGCAGAAATCGCTGATAATGCCGAAAAGGCTGCTGTCGATCCATCTGCTGATGGTGAGACAACCTTCGCAGAAATGCTCGAAGAATCATTCAGTGACGATGACACAAGTAAAGTAGTAAAGGGAATTGTTGTAAACATTACGCCAACAGAGGTATTTGTTGATGTTCCCGGAAGAAAGCAAACAGGCGTTATTGCAGCGGAAGACCTTTCAGCAGAACCATTTGATAAATGCGAAGATGTTGTTGCAATCGGTGATGAACTTGACCTTATCATTATGAAAACAGATGATCAGGACGGCGTGCTGAAGCTTTCTAAAAAATTAACAGACGCTTTCAAAGGCTGGGATGAAATTGTTGCAGCCAAAGAAGCAGATGAAATTCTTGAAGGTCCTGTAACAGCAATTATCCGCGGCGGTGTTCTTGTAACTGTAAAAGGCACACGTGTGTTTGTTCCTGCTTCACTTACAGGCGTTCCGAGAAATCAGGAACTTGATGTTCTTAAAGATGCTACTGTTCGCTTTAAGATTATTGACATCAATAATGCAAGAAGAAGAGCCGTTGGTTCAATTAAGGTGGTTGTTCTTGAAGAAAAGAAAGCCGCAGAAGAAGCTGCTTGGGCTAAGCTTGAAGAAGGAATGGTTATTACAGGAACTGTAAAATCACTCACAAGCTACGGTGCATTTGTTGATATCGGCGGAGTAGACGGTATGATTCATATCAGCGAGCTTTCATGGACTCGTATTAAGCATCCGTCAGAAGTTGTTAAAGTCGGTGACCAGGTTGAAGTTACTGTTAAGGCTTTAGACGATGAAAATAAAAAGATTTCTCTTGGTTTCAAGAAAATTGAAGATAATCCGTGGGAAATTCTTAAAAGGGATTATCCTGTGGGAACAGATGTTGAAGCTACAGTTGTCGGTCTTGCCGCATTTGGTGCTTTTGCAAATGTTATTCCGGGAATTGACGGTCTTATCCACATCAGCCAGATTAGCTGGGAAAGAATTAAAACACCTGCTGATGCGCTTAAAGTTGGCGATGTTGTAAATGCAAGAATTACAGAAATTGATTTCGATAAGAAGAGAGTAAGCCTTTCAATGAAAGATCTTCTTGAAAAGCCTGAAGAAAAAATCGAAGCTCTTTCTGATGATGCTGATGAAGAATAATAAATTATTTAAAACGCTGCGGTTTTCCGCGGCGTTTTTATTTTTTTCTTAATAAACAAAAATGCTGTCGGTTTAAACCAACAGCATTTTTCAATCGTAATTATTCTGAAAACAGAGAGTTTATAAGGTTTTCATAAATTTTAACCGGATTTGTCTGAAATTTGTCTTTAATAATTTCAGCTTCTTCAATAGACGGCACTTTCAGCCGTAACACCATAAAATCATTCTCATTGTCCGTTACATGCATTGTAACATCAAAGCCGTATCCTGCCTTTTCAATTTCTACTCTGTTTTCTTTGCTGTAAATTTCTTTTGCTGCAATGCGCGCCGCCATTTCTATGCTTTTTTCCCTTATAGATAACGGCAAATCCTTTTCAACCATTTCAAGCAGTGTTTCGCACTGAACGGAAGGGACAAGATAACCGTCTGTATCTTCGGTAATGATTCTGTCTCTGAAAATTCTGGAAAATGCATCCATCACTTCAAAATAATTTGCAATTGCGCCTGAAACAAGCACTTCACAAACTTCTTTTTGCGTAAGTTTTACATTCGATTTTGTAACCATATAGCAAATGATTGTATTAATATCGCTTTTGGAGCGAAGTCCGCCGGGTTCTATACCCGCCGTTAATGCATCAAATTCCAAATTTACTATTTCTTTTTCGTTCATAAATCTCATCTCCAATGTAAAAACTATATTAACATAATATTTACTTACTTGCAAAGGTTTTAGTAATATATTATAATAAAATAATAATGTAAGCTTCATTTGCATTTATTTTTTAGTTTAAAGGAGTTTTAAAAATGACAGAAGTAACAAAAGAAACAATCATCGGTGATGTTCTTGATATGTGCCCGGAAACAGCGCCTCTTTTTTTGGAAATGGGTATGCATTGCCTTGGCTGCCCGGCATCAAGAGGAGAATCTATTGAAGCTGCCTGCTGTGTTCACGGAACAGATGCAGACGAGTTGGTTTCTAAAATAAACGCATTTATAAAAAATAAGTAATGATTAAATTATCAAAAAGATTATCGGCCGTGGCACGCCTTGTAAATCAAAACGCTTTGCTTGCGGATATTGGCTGTGACCATGGCTATCTTCCAGTATGGCTGCTTTTGAACAATAAAATTAAATCTGCTGTTGCAAGTGATATCAATGAGGGACCGCTTGCTTCCTGCAGGCAGCTTGTTGCAGCGTATTCCCTTGAGAATAAAATCAAATGCAGAATTTCAAACGGTCTGCAGGAAATTAAAGAAAAAGAGTGTACGGATATTGCTGTTTGCGGTATGGGCGGAGAACTGATAGCAGATATTGTTTCATCTTGCAAATGGGCTGAAAGCAGAGAGAAGCATTTTATTTTCAATCCTATGACCCATTCGGAAATACTGCGGAAATATCTTTGTGACAATGGTTTCGAAATTCAAAGCGATATAATTGTTAAGGAAGGAAAGCATTATTACAATGTTTTTGACGCTGTTTATACAGGCGTAAAAAAAATATATCCTGTCAGTTACTATTATCTCGGTAAGATTGATAATTTTGAACATACGGAATATTTTAAACATCTTTTGCATTATCTTGAAAACAAAATGAAGGGCGGAACTGATTTCTCAGAAGTTATCTCTGCCATTAAGGAAAAAATATGACAACTGTAAAAAATATATATGACTACATAAACAGCGTTGCGCCTTTTAATACACAGGAGGAATGGGACAACGCCGGTTTTCTGATTGGTGATTTCAGAAAAGAAGTAAAAAAAGCAGTGCTTTGTCTTGATGCAACAAAAAACACTGCACGGTTTGCAGCGGATATTCATGCGGATTTGATTTTATCGCATCATCCTGTCATTTTCAAAGGAATAAAAAGTGCTGTTAAAGGAAGCGCAGTTTATACCTGTATTGAAAATGATATCGCCGTTATTTCTGCACATACAAACTTTGATATTGCGCAGTGCGGCATTAACCATAATCTTGCAAAACGCCTTCATCTGAATAATATAAGCAGTTTGGAAAATTCATTTATTGCGGTTGGAGAACTTGACTGCGAAATGAGTATGGATGATTTTGCACAGTATGTCAGTGATACGCTTAATGTAAGCGGATTAAGATATACAGACAGCGAAAAGACAATAAAAAGAGTTGCAGTCGGCGGGGGAGCCTGCGAAGAGTATGCAGATGTTGCTTTAAAAAATGCTGATTGCTTTATAACAGGCGATATGAAGTATCACGATATGCTTGAATGTGCAGAAAACGGATATGCGGTTATAAGTGCAGGACATTATGAAACAGAACATGATTCTTTTATTATGTTTATGGAAAATCTGAAGAAAGTTTTTCCGGATGTTGCGTTTGTAAGCGCAAATCAGAAAAATCCTGTGTTGGCGGTGTAATATGGCATTAGACGGAATTTATCTTTACCACCTTAAAAATGAAATTTCGGAATTTGCAGTTGGTGCAAGAATAGAAAAAATTCATCAGCCGTCCAGAGATGAACTTGTTTTTTCTCTTCGTTCAAGAGAGGGTGCAAAAAAGCTGCTGCTGTCCTGCCGGGCTGACAGTGCACGCATTCATTTTACTGAATATCCGCCTGAAAACCCATCTAAGCCGCCAATGCTCTGTATGCTTTTAAGAAAGCATTTAACAGGTGCAAAAATAATTTCGGTTGAGCAGGACGGGCTGGAAAGAATTATTAAAATTAATGCCGATACAATAAATGAGCTGGGCGATTTGGTTTGCCTTTCTGTAATTGTTGAAATTATGGGGAAATACAGCAATATTATTTTGGCAAACGAAAACGGTGTTATTATAGATGCTGTTAAAAGAGTGGATGAAAACAAATCGCAGGTAAGATGTGTTTTGCCTGGAATGGACTATGTTTCTCCGCCGCCTCAGCACAAATTCAGTCTTTTTTCAGATGATATTTCTGATATTAAGGAGAAAATTGCGCATAGCAGAAAATCGCCGTCCAATGCATTTCAGGAAGCGGTGATGGGTGTTTCGCCTATAATCTGCCGGGAGTATGAAAACGGTGTTTCAATAGAAAAAATAAAAGAATTTGCAGAAAAACCTGTTCCGGTTGCCGTTATAAACGATACGCCTATGGATTTTTCCTTTATGCCGGTAAGCCAGTACGGAAATCTTGTGATTTTAAAAGAGTTTTCAACTTTTTCGGCTTTGCTTGATTATTTTTACTATGAAAAAGTTAGAGCAGACAGAATAAAACAGCGTTCCGGAGAGCTTTTTAAAACGCTTCAGAATTTTTATGAACGTGCAGTAAGAAAAGCTGCTGCAAGGAAAAGCGAACTGCAGGACTGCAGGGATAAGGACAAATACAGAATATTCGGCGATTTGCTATCCACTAATCAATATAATTTGCAAAAAGGTTCGCCGTATTATGATTTGGAAAATTATTATGATAACTGTAATATAATCAGAGTTCCTGTTGATGTAACGCTTTCTCCTTCGCAGAATGCGCAGAAATATTATAAGGAATACAGAAAAAAACAGATTGCGGAAAGTAAGCTGATTGATTTTATTGCAGATGCCGAAAAAGAAGCCGAATATCTTGAAACGGTTATTGACAGCCTGTCAAGAGCGGAAACAGACGGAGAGATTACTGAAATCAGAAACGAACTTTCCCAGACAGGATATATAAAAAAGAGAAATGAAAAAAAAATGCGAAATCAAAAGCTTTTGAAACCCATGGAATATAAAAGTGAAGAAGGCTTTAAAATTTATGTCGGCAGAAATAATTTGATGAACGACAGACTTACGCTTAAAACCGCTAAAAATTATGATTTATGGTTTCATACCAAGGATATACCCGGCTCTCATGTTGTTGTGGAAAATGACGGCAGAGAATTTACTGATAAAGTTATCAGAGAAGCCGCAATGCTTGCCGCTTTTAACAGCAGAGCGGGCAAATCCTCAAATATACCTGTTGATTACACAATTATTAAAAACGTTAAAAAGCCCTCGGGAGCAAAACCAGGTATGGTTATATATTCTGAATATAAAACGGAATTTGTAACACCGAATGCTGCTGAGCTTGAAAGGATAGAAAGAATTGTATAACGTGGCAGTTATTCTTGGTGCAGGAAACGGCACAAGAATGGAAATGAATAAAAGTAAAATGCTTCTTGAAATCGGCGGCAAAACGGTTATTGAACGAAGTGTCGAAGCATTTGCCGATATGCCTGAAATTGATGAAGTCATTGTTGTCTGCCGTGCATGTGATATGGAAGTGTTTGCTGATTTAATTACTGATGAGAATGTAACTTTTGTTATCGGCGGCAGCACACGCCAGCAAAGTGTGGCAAATGCCGTTGAAACGATTGATCAATGCGATTATATTATTATTCATGACGGGGCAAGACCGCTTGTAACCCAAAAAGCAATTATCAACACGCTTGACAAGGCGCAGATGTGCGGCGCGGCGGCAACAGGTGTTACTGTTAAGGATACAATTAAAATTGTTGACAATGACTTTGCAATTGCAGGCACACCGAACAGAAATAATCTAGTTTCCATACAGACACCGCAGATATTTGATTTTAATCTTTATAAAAAAGCCTTGCAGAAAGCACAGGCGGATAATATGGATTATACAGATGACTGTCAGCTTGTGGAAAAACTGGGTGCAAAGGTTTTTGCTGTTTCGGGTGATTATGATAATATTAAAATCACAACCAAAAGCGATATTCCGCTTGCTGAAAACATCCTTGCAATGAGAGGGGATTTGTAATGAGAATAGGGCACGGATACGATGTGCATAAATTTGCCGAAAACAGAAAATGTATTATAGGTGGCGTGGTAATTCCGTATGAAATGGGATTGCTTGGTCATTCCGATGCGGATGTGCTGCTTCATGCAATCGCAGATGCTGTTCTCGGCGCGGCGGCAATGGGAGATATCGGGCATCTTTTTCCTGATACCGATGCGGCATTTAAGAATGCGGACAGTTTGATTCTTCTTGAAAAAACTGTTTCTGCGGTTAAGGCAAAAGGATACAGAATCGGAAACATTGATGCAACCGTTATTGCGCAGGCGCCGAAAATGGCACCGCATATTGATAAAATGCGTGCGAACATTGCAATAGCGTGTGATATGGATATTGATTTTGTTTCTGTTAAGGCAACAACCGAAGAGGGGCTTGGCTTTACGGGAACAAAACAGGGAATTGCCGCACATGCGGTTTGTATAATTGAATAAAACGGATTGCCTGCACATAGAATTCTGTGGCGGGCATTTTTCGTATTAAAGATTTTATAATAAATATAGTGTATTCATTATATATTTTTTGAAAAAATTGTTAACACTATTGACAAATGGAAAAATCTTGCTAAAATAGTAATTAGCACTCGGACATAAAGAGTGCTAAAACAGAAAAATCATTAATTTTAACAGAGGTGAATTCTTATGACTATAAAACCACTTGCAGACAAAGTTTTGCTTACTCCCGCAGAAGCAGAGGAAACAACAGCATCAGGTCTTTTCATTGCAGCATCGGCTCAGGAAAAACCTGAATTTATGAATGTTGCGGCAGTTGGTCCGGGAACAGAGGAAAATCCGATGACAGTTCAGGCCGGCGATAAAGTTATTATCACAAAATACAGCGGTACAGATGTTAAGGTTGACGGTGTTGAATACACAATTGCATCTGTAAAAGATATTCTTGCAGTAATTGAATAAGGAGGAACAATATTATGGCAAAAGATATTATTTTCGGCGAAGATGCCCGCAAAGCGCTTCAGAGCGGTATTGACAAGCTTGCAGATACCGTTAAAATTACACTTGGACCTAAGGGCAGAAATGTAGTTCTTGATAAAAAATACGGCGCACCGCTTATTACGAATGACGGTGTAACAATTGCAAAGGAAATTGAACTTGACAATCCTTTTGAAAATATGGGTGCGCAGCTTGTTAAGGAAGTTTCATCCAAAACCAATGACGATGCAGGCGACGGCACAACAACAGCAACCCTGCTTGCACAGGCACTTGTTCGCGAAGGTATGAAAAATGTTGCCGCAGGCGCAAATCCGATGACGGTTAAAAACGGTATCAAGGCAGCAGTTGATGCGGCAGTTGATGCAGTGAAGGGGGCTTCACAGCAGGTTAAGGGAAGTGATGATATTGCACGTGTTGCAACGGTTTCCGCTGCTGATGAATATGTTGGTTCTCTTATTGCCGATGCAATGGATAAGGTTTCCGCAGACGGTGTTATTACAATTGAAGAATCCAAAACTGCCGATACAGTGTGTGAAGTAGTTGAGGGTATGCAGTTTGACCGCGGTTATATCAGCCCTTATATGGTTACAGATACAGATAAAATGGAAGCAGTTATTGATGATGCGCTTCTTCTTATCACGGATAAAAAAATCTCAACCGTTCAGGATATTCTTCCGCTTCTTGAATCTGTTCTCAAAAGCGGACAGAAGCTTGTAATTGTTGCAGAAGATGTTGAGGGTGAGGCACTTCAGACAATTCTTCTTAACAAACTCCGCGGCACATTTACCTGTGTTTGTGTAAAAGCGCCGGGCTTCGGTGACAGAAGAAAGGATATGCTTCAGGATATTGCTGTTCTTACAGGCGGTCAGGTTATTACATCCGATTTAGGTATTGAACTGAAAGATGCCACAATGGCTATGCTTGGAAAGGCACGTCAGGTTAAGGTAACAAAAGAAAACACCATTATTGTTGACGGTGCAGGCTCAGGCGATGAAATCAAGGCTCGTGTTGGTCAGATTAAAACAGCTATTGAAGCAAGCACATCGGAATTTGATAAAGAAAAATTGCATGAACGTCTTGCTAAAATGGCAGGTGGTGTTGCTGTAATCAAGGTTGGTGCGGCTACAGAAACAGAAATGAAGGAAAAGAAACTTCGCATTGAAGATGCGCTTGCAGCAACAAAGGCTGCCGTTGAAGAAGGTATTGTTGCCGGCGGCGGTGTTGCGCTTATTAATGCAATTCCCGCAGTAGAAAAGCTTCTTGATACAGATGATGCGGATTTCAAAACAGGTGTTGCTATTGTGCTTAAAGCACTTGAAGAGCCTGTTCGCCAGATTGCAGCAAATGCAGGTATGGAAGGCTCCATTATTGTTGATAAAATCAAAACTGCCAATAAAGACGGCTACGGATTTAATTTTGCAACAAATGAATACTGCGATATGATTGAAAGCGGAATTGTTGATCCGGCAAAGGTAACACGTTCTGCTGTTCAGAATGCAGCTTCTGTTGCAGCTATGGTGCTTACAACAGAATCTCTTGTAACGGATATTAAAGATCCACAGGCAGACGCTGCAAATGCAGCAGCAATGGCTGCCGCAGCGCAGGGCGGAATGTATTAATACTAAAGCATAGTTTTAAAGGCAGATTTTATATCTGCCTTTTTATGCTGTTATTATTTTGTCAAAAAATGTTGACAAATCAGAAAACTTGTATTATAATTTTTTCAAATTCATATTTAAACATATTGACGAGAACAAAAATCGGTTTTAATCTTTTTTGCAGAGAGCAGGCGGCCGGTGTAAGCCTGCAGAAGAAAAACTGTAATATCCTCTCCGAGTGGCTGTGCTGAAAATCAGTAGGTGCAGACGGCAGCCTCCGTTATAACGGCAGTGAATGTTTGTTCATGTAAGTGCGTCTTTTCAGACGAATAAGAGTGGTACCACGGTATAATTATATCGCCTCTTTGCCTTAGGGCAAAGAGGTGTTTTTGTTATTTTTTTCTTATTGAAAGGAGAATACATATGAAAAATTGTGTTGAAATTCGCTGGCATGGCAGGGGCGGTCAGGGTGCAAAAACCGCAGCATTGCTTCTTGCCGATGTTGCTTTTAAAACAGGCAGCTATGTGCAGGGCTTTCCTGAATACGGTCCTGAGCGTATGGGTGCGCCGATTACGGCCTATAACAGAATCAGCCCGAATGAAATCAGGGTTCATTCCAATATTTATGCGCCGGATTTTGTAGTTGTGGTTGATGAAAGCCTGCTGGATACAATTCATGTTACCGAAGGGCTTAATCCCGACGGCGCAATTCTTATTAATACGTCCAAATCAAAGGAAGATATTGAAAAGCATCTGAACGGCTATAAAGGCAGAGTGTATACAATAGATGCAAGAAAAGTTTCTGTTGCATGCTTGGGTAAATATTTTCCGAATACGCCTATGCTTGCAGGAATTGTAAAGGTTTCCGGTGTTATGCAGTGGGACAGTTTTCTGTCTGAAATGGAAGCGTCCTTTAAACATAAATTCTCTTCAAAGCCTGAAGTTATCGAGGGTAATATGAATGCTCTTAAAATGGCTTTTGAAGAGGTAAAATAGGAGGTTAAGATATGAAATCAGATGTTAACAAGCTTAATTTGAACTGTAAATGGCAGGATTTAACAGAGGGTATGCAGATTTACGGCGAAATGACCTCTAAGGAATTCAATACGGGTGAATGGACCTCTGTTAAGCCGGAACTTCATGAGGATTTATGCGTGCACTGCCTTATGTGCATTCCTGTTTGCCCGGACAGCGTTATTCCCGTTGTTAACGGCAAGCGCGGTGCGTTTGATTATGACCACTGCAAGGGCTGCGGCATTTGCGTTAAAGCATGTCACACCGGCGCAATTACAATGAAGGGGGTAAAATAACTATGTCAAGAAGAGATCGTTTAAGCGGCAATGAAGCTGTTTCAGAAGCGCTTCGCCAAATTAATCCGGATGTTATGGCGGCTTTTCCGATTACACCTTCCACTGAAATTCCGCAGTACTTTTCAAAACTGGTTGCAAACGGACAGGTTGATTCCGAATTTATTCCCGTTGAATCCGAGCATTCGGCTATGTCTGCCATTATCGGTGCACAGGCAGCCGGTGCGCGTTCTGTTACGGCAACCTCATCTGCAGGTATGGCTCTTATGTGGGAAGAACTTTATCTTGCCGCATCAAACAGGCTTCCTTGTGTGCTTACACTTGTAAACAGAGCATTGTCAGGTCCTATCAATATTAACTGTGATCACAGTGATTCCATGGGTGCCAGAGATTCGGGCTGGATTCAGATTTATGCCGAAAACAATCAGGAGGTTTATGATAATCTTGTTATGGCTTACAGAATAGGCGAGCATAAGGACGTTATGCTTCCTGTTATGATTTGTCAGGACGGATTCATTACTTCACATGCTGTTGAAAATATAAATCTTCTTGAAGATAAAGAGGTTAAGGATTTTGTTGGTGAATACGAACCCGAAAATTATCTTCTGAATCCGGAATGTCCTATGGCGGTTGGACCTTACAGCGTTACAAATTATTATTTTGAAGCAAAACGTGCACAGGCAGAAGCGCTAAAAAATGCAAAACAGGTTGTACTGGATGTTGCGGAGGAATATGCTGAAATCAGCGGCAGAAAGTATGGACTTTTTGAAGAATATAAAATGGAAGATGCCGAAGAGGCCGTTGTAATCATAGGTTCTGCGGCAGGCACGGCAAAAGATGCTGTTGATGCGTTAAGAGAACAGGGTAAAAAAGTTGGTCTTATAAAAATCCGTCTTTTCCGTCCGTTTCCCGCATGCGAAATTGCAGAAGCGCTTAAAAATGTGAAAGCAGTTGCTTTAATGGACCGTACAGAAAGCTATAATGACTGCTGCGGTCCTCTCGGTGCGGAAGTAACAGCAGCTCTTTACAGAGCAAAGGCAAACTGTCTTGCCGTAAATTATGTTTACGGTCTTGGCGGCAGAGATGTTAGAGTAGAAGATATGATTCATGTGTATAATGAACTTGAAAAAATTGCCGCACAGGGCAAGGTTGAAAATCCGTATCGCTATATGGGCGTAAGAGAATAAGGAGGTGCTTTTCAATGTATAATTTTAAAGAGTTTGTCGGCAGAGAAGAGCGTCTTGCCGGCGGGCACAGAATGTGTGCCGGCTGCGGCGGAACAATTGCCGTAAGAAATGTGCTTAAAGCAATCAGACCGGGTGATAAGGCAGTTGTGGGCAATGCCACAGGATGTCTTGAGGTTTCTTCGTTTATGTATCCTTTTACCGCTTATAAGGACAGTTATATTCATAATGCTTTTGAAAATGCAGGCGCAACAATGAGCGGGGTAGAGGGTGCCTATAATGTTTTAAAACGAAAAGGCAAGCTTGATGACACTTTCAAGTTTATTACTTTCGGCGGTGACGGCGGCACATATGATATAGGTTTTCAGTCACTTTCAGGTGCTATGGAACGCGGTCATGATATGGTTTATGTGTGCTATGACAATGGTGCGTATATGAATACCGGTATTCAGCGTTCATCAGCTACTCCGATGTTTGCAGATACAACAACCACGCCGATAGGCTTTGAATCAAACGGTAAGCCGCAGTACAGAAAGGATTTATCTGCAATTATTGCCGAGCATAAAGTGCCGTATGTTGCACAAACAACATTTTTACATAATTTCCGTGATTTGCATGTAAAATCCGAAAAAGCAATTTATACAAAGGGCGCTGCTTTTCTGAATATTATGGCTCCTTGTCCGAGGGGATGGAGATATAATACATGGGATATTATGGAAATATGCCGTCTTGCAGTTGAAACTCGCTACTGGCCTTTGTTTGAGGTAATTGACGGCAGATGGATATTGAATTATGAGCCGAGAAATTATGTGCCTGTTGAAGAATGGCTTGCGAAACAGGGCAGATTTAAGCATATGTTTAAATCCGGCAATGAATGGATGATTGAAGCTTTTCAGAAAGAAGTGGACCGCCGCTGGTCTGAACTTCTTAACCGCTGTGAAGAAGTACGCGGAGCATAATGATGGAACAGAGAGGATATCCTCTCTGTTTTTTTATATGATTTGACTTTTTGATGAATTGTGATAAAATAAATATGCCACACAGTTTAATATCACTCAAAGCAGGCATACTATGGTAAAAACGTATGCTTTGATTTGTCATTTCCTGCTGGGGGTGAACTGTGTGGCAACAGAAGTCGGGCTGCGTTTTTCGGTGCGTAGCTTAGGCTGCGTACTTTTTTATTTGGAGGGAATTTTATGGTTCTTGAAATGAAAGACATTAACAAAAGCTTCGGCGAAAAGCGGGTGCTGAACAATGTTTCCGTGAAAGCTGAAGGCGGCAGGGCATTTGGATTGCTTGGAAGAAACGGTGCGGGCAAAACAACATCCATCCGAATTCTGATGAATGTTTTTCCTGCAAACAGCGGCGAAATTCTGTATGATGGGAAACCAATAAATTATGATAAAGTAAAATTTGGTTATCTTCCCGAAGAAAGAGGACTTTACCCTAAAAAGAAAATCATAGACCAGCTTGTGTATTTTGCCGAACTGAAGGGCATGCGGAAAGCAGATGCAGTCAAGGCGATTGATTATTGGCTTGGCAGACTTCAGATGCAGGAATACAGGAATAAGCGGCTGGATACGCTCTCAAAAGGCAATCAGCAGAAAATTCAGCTTATAACAGCACTTGCGCATAATCCTCAGATTATTATACTTGATGAACCGTTTTCCGGTCTTGACCCCGTTAATGCAATGCTTCTTAAAGATGTAGTAAAAGAGGAAATCAATAAAGGAAAAATTGTGTTTTTTTCAAGCCATCAGATGAATTATATTGAGGAATTCTGCAGCGATATTGCAATTCTCAATAACGGCGGCATTGTATTATCGGGAACTCTTACGGAAATAAAACGTAATTATCCGAGAAATAAAATCGTTGTGCGTTCCGCAGAAAAAAGCAAAATAAAATCTGATTTCAAAAATATGTGCTCTGATTTCGGAGACGACGCAGTTCTTATTGCATTGCATTCTCCGAAAGATAAACAGCTTGTTATGAAACAGCTTGCAGATCATTATGATATAGATGAAATAAAGGTGTTTGAACCGTCTTTAAATGATATTTTTGTTGAATATACCAATACAGATGAGGAGGAGAGCCGATGAAGCAGTTTGCGAAAATTTTAAAATTTGAACTTAAAGGTTATCTGGCAAATAAAATTTTTCTTGGTGTAACAATATTTATTATGGCTGTTATTATCGGAATACTTTTTTATCCGAATTTTGCAGAAATTTTCAAAAAAAATGCATCTGATACAGGTGGTACGAATAAAATTATGCTTGTGTCGGCGGATTCGGCTTTTTCTGAAAACGGTGTCAGTCAGTTGAAAAATGCATTTTCGGCTGCTTTTTCGGATTATGAAATTGTTTTTACCGATGAAACAGCAGACGATTTAAAAAACAAAATTAAAAATAAAGAAGCAGAATGTGCATTTGCCGTACATTCATTTACCGATTACACATATGTTGTAAACAATCTTTCTATGTATGATGCAAATACGGCTGTTGCAGACGAAATACTCAAATCTGTTTGCAGAATGAATGCAATGCTGGAAAACGGAATTACTGAAGAGAAAGCACAGGAAATTATGGCTTTGCAGATAAATCATAATCAGATTATAACCGGCGAAGACCAGATGCAGAATTTTATTTATACGTATATAATGGTTTTTGCTTTGTATATGGTAATTCTTCTTTACGGACAGATGGTTGCAACAAATGTTGCCACAGAAAAGAGTTCCAGAGCGATGGAACTTCTGATTACCAGCGCCAAACCGACAAGTATGATGTTCGGCAAGGTTATTGCTTCCTGTATTGCCGGTCTGCTGCAGATAACCGCTATTTTCGGCACAGCCTTTGCATGTTATAATATTAATAAAAAACACTGGGGCGGCAATGAAATAATATCTTCTGTTTTCAATATTCCTGTTTCTGTTTTTGTTTATATGCTGGTTTTCTTCCTGCTTGGATTTTTAATTTATGCCTTTTTGTACGGCGCAGTCGGTTCAACCGCATCCAAACTGGAAGATATAAATACATCGGTTATGCCGATAACCATGCTTTTTATTCTTGCATTTTTTGTGGTTGTGTTTTCGCTTTCAAGCGGAAATGCAGATAATACTTTAATGAAAATCTGTTCCTATATTCCGTTTACATCTCCGATGGCAATGTTCACCAGAGTGGCAATGAGCACAGTGCCTGTTTATGAAATTGTTATTTCAATCAGTATTCTGATTGCTTCTGCTATAGGAACAGGGTATGTTTCGGCAAAAATATACCGCGCAGGCGTGCTGCTTTACGGCACAACACCTAAAATTGCAACTGTAGTAAAAATGTTGAAGAAATCATAAAAAAAATCCCCGATGAAAATCGGGGATTTTTTCTTACATCTGAAATTTCTTTATGTATTCGTCAATACATTTTTCAATAATTTTTTCTGCCGCATCTCTGTTTTGTACTTCGGTAACAGAAGTGCTTTTGTCATTTTCAAGTGTTTTGTAAACCTCAAAGAAATGTTTTATTTCATCAAAACGGTGGCTTGGAAGCTGATCAATATTTTCATAGCAATTATAGTTTGGATCATTTACAGGCACAGCAATGATTTTTTCGTCCTTTGCTCCGCCGTCTTCCATAATAAGCACACCTATCGGAACGCATTCCACAATGGTCATGGGCTGAATCTGCTCGCTGCAAAGCACAAGCACATCAAGCGGGTCATTGTCGCTTGCGTATGTTCTTGGAATAAAACCGTAATTGGCAGGATAGTGCGTGGATGTGAAAAGCACTCTGTCAAGCTTCAGCATACCGGTTTCCTTATCAAGTTCGTACTTGTTTTTGCCGCCTTTTGAAATTTCAATAACGGCATAAAATCTGTCTTTTTTTATTCTTTTCGGTGATATATTGTGCCATATATTCATAGGAATTCCTCGCTTTCTTATATGATTTTATCATTATATCAAAATAAATACAAGAATTTGTTGAAACTTTAAATTTATTTTTATATAATATCTAAATAGTTTTTCTTTCAGAGGTAATTATGAAAACAAATAAGGCGCAGACAATTAAATTTGCTTTGAAAAAATCATTGCCCGTTCTTTTCGGCTATCTGTTTCTCGGTTCTGCTTTCGGCATTATGCTTTATGAAGCAGGATATAATGTTTTATGGGCAATTTTAATTTCCGTTGTGGTTTATGCCGGTTCAGGGCAGTTTCTGCTGGTATCGCTTTTAAGCTCGGCCGCATCTCTGCCAACGGTTGCTTTTATGACGCTGTTTGTTAATTCCCGCCATATATTCTACGGTTTGTCTTATGTTGAAACGTTTAAAAAGGGCGGCTGGCGCTATCCTTTTATGATTTTTTCTTTAACGGATGAAACGTATTCCGTAAACACATCTATACATACAGTTCCCGAAAATGTTGATGAAGTGCGTGCCAGATATTTTATCGGGCTTTTTGATCATCTTTACTGGATTTTGGGTTCTGTTATCGGTTCTCTTGCGGGTCAGCTTATTCCGATAGATTTTACCGGTGTCGATTTTTCCATGACAGCGCTGTTTGTTGTTATTTATATTGATCAGATGCTGGAAGCAAAAAATAAATTTACAGGAATTATCGGAATTGTATGTGCAGTTTTGTGCCTTGTTATTTTCGGTGCGGATAATTTTCTTTTGCCTTCGCTTATTCTTACCGTTGCACTGCTTTCGGTAATGAAGCCGCTTATTCAGAAAAAGGAGGTAAACTGATATGCCTCTTTCAAACACACAGGTTATTATTATGATTGCGCTTGCGGCGTTATGCACATTTGCCACAAGAGTTGTTCCGTTTGTACTGTTCGGCGGAAAAAAGGGCGTTCCCAAATTTATTAAATATCTTGGTGATATTTTGCCCACGGCGATAATTGGCGTGCTTATCATATACTGCCTTTCTGATTTTACCAAAGGTGATATCAATATTATTGCACCAAAGCTGATTGGTGTTGCCGTAACAGCGGCAATGCATATTTGGAAACACAATACGTTGCTGAGCATTGCGGCAGGTACAATAAGTTATATGCTTTTAATTCATTTTGTATTTGTTTAGGTAATAATGTTCTATTTAATAAAAACAGTGCTGATTTGCTTTTGTTACAAGTAGAAATCAGTGCTGTTTTTCTATTATGTAAAAGCATTTTGACAGAAAAAACGGGTATGACAAAGCCTTTTGATAGACAAAAAAGATAAGAAGCGATATAATACGAACGGAAGGGGAGGGATGCTTTACGGATATTGGAGTTAAAATTAAAGCTGCACGCGTTAAAGCCGAACTTACGCAGGAGCAGGCAGACCATATCTAACTGGGAAACCGAAAAAACATATCCTGATATTATCAGTGTCGTAAAAATGAGCGATTTATATAATGTCAGCCTTGATCTTCTTTTAAAGGGTGAATCTGCTGTATCAATGCTCATATACGGTAAAGAAGCAAACAACCGAAAACAAGAGATAGACCGCCAGCACCACACTATTCCGAATCAAAGAAGCTAAAGACCAAAAGACAAGCATTATGGAATTCCTCTTTCCTTTCTTTCATAAAATTTTATTATTAGACAAAATAGAACAATTTATC
>CAOKRT010000017.1 GCA_948471205.1 uncultured Oscillospiraceae bacterium
TAGGCGGCCCTTATAGGGCCTGTGCAAACCACCAGTTCAACTGGTGGTTATGATTCATTTTACCATTCGGATTTTGTATAAGACCTGATTATATTTGTGATGATATTATCACGCTTAAAGCCTTTGCCTTTTCCGCCTTTTATCTGATCCTGAATTTTTCCTGCCCTTATTGTAACAAAATCAGCT
Organism: uncultured Oscillospiraceae bacterium; assembly: GCA_948471205.1. Lineage (GTDB taxonomy): Bacteria > Bacillota > Clostridia > Oscillospirales > Acutalibacteraceae > Eubacterium_R. Next base: position 187 of record CAOKRT010000017.1, read on the forward strand.
TTGTCAATTATTTTGTCAATCGGCGGAATCTTATCAAATCTGTATTCAGGATTCGGCGTAGTGTCAATCAGTTTTGAAGCCAGTGTTGTATTTGAAAATTTTCTTACAGTTGTTATTGCAAGAATAATAATTCTGTTATCTTCGGGCAGTGTAAGTGCTTTGCCGTTTCTTACGTCAATTTCATAAACGTAAAAATATGCTTTTCCGTTTGCAATATTGCCCTCCGGATGATGTGTATGTGTAAATTCAATTCCAAGGCTGGCATCTTTTACAAGTGCCGTTTGGTTCAGTGCTGCCATATCCCATCTGCCGATCGGCTCTTTAAAAGAAAATATATTTAATTTCTTTTCTTTTTCGTCAACGTAAAATGTTTCTTCTCTGTCACCCAGCGTGGAAGCGGCAAGAATATACATTTTGGATGAACCCTTCGGAATTTCTATAATCTGATTTCTTGCCACCATTACATCATGGTTGGCATGAACATCCGGCATTCTGAATGTAATGCCGCCCACAGTAACGGACGCCGGGCAAAGCTCGGCAGGCAGTGAACAGCCGCCGCCCTGAAGAATGACATGGCGCATGTTGCTGTCTTCTGTAAAGCCTTTCGCATTAAATTCAAGGTTAAGCTTTTTGAAACTTTCCCGTCCTTTTTTGTCCGACGGTGTCAGATTTATTCTGAAGGATTTTACCTGATACGGCTCAATATCAAATAAAAGTGTATTTTCTGATTTTTCTGCCGGGCAAACTGTGCTTTCATCGGCTAAAACTTCCTGTGCGTTTTCAATTTCACTGAAAAAATACATTTTTACGCCGGTTTGTTTTTTTCCTGCTGCTTCATTTACTCTGACAATAAATCCGTTTTGATCCTCGGCAAGTTTTACTGCTCTGATCAGAATGTTTTCATTATTGACCTGTGCGAAAGAAAAATCATCTGAAAGACATCCGGCACGTCTTGCGCTTGTCTGGAACGCAATAAGCGGTTTCTGGAAACATTCGTTTTGTGCCTGTGTTCCATTCTCGAAATTACCGCCGTGACAATAGATTCCGAAAGAGAATATATTTCTTCCCAAATCCTGTAAATCCTGGCGTGTTTCTTTAGTAAATGCACCGGCAGGTGTGTGGATGCAGGTGAGTCTCAATGTGTTATCGCTTGGCTTATCCCAGCCGTATTTGCAGTCTGAAAATACCGAAATGCCGTAGCTGCCGCTTTTATCTGTAATATCTGCCCATTTCTGTGCAGGAACTTCGTATAATGTATCGCTGTTATTGTTTCGTTTAATAACACCAAGTCCAAGGTCATACGATGCGGTATTGTTTCTGCAGGAAAAAGGAAATACAGCTTTAAGCATGGTTCTTCTTGATTTCCAGTCAACAAAATTATCAACCTTAATAAATTCACTGTCGCAGGACAGGGATATAATCTGTGTAATGGTTGAATGGTCTGCTTCTCTTGTTACCTTTACAGCAACTCTGGCTGCGCCGTTTTCAACCACTTCAAACTGCGGCGTATTGGCATAACAACGCGGCTCTTTGTCAATATCTTCCTTTCTGATTTCCCAACTTGGATAGGAAAGAGAACCGGTATCACTGATAAGCGCCATTTTTATAGGCGTTTCGAGAAGCTGTCTGCGGTTTTTCTTGTCTACAACGGAAGCAATGTCGCCGTTTCTGTTGAAAACAACCTGGTATCTGCTGTTTTCCAGAATATGCTCGTTAACTTTTAAGTCGGTTTTTATTGCGCAAGCGCTGTTTGCCGCTTTTACATCATAAACCCGAAAGCCAAGGGGTTTTACATCGGCAAGAAAAACAATATCAAATTCCTTGCCTTTTTTTCTTATAATCTGGCTTGGAACTTCGCTGCCGTTTTTATCAACAACCTTAATAAATGTGCTGTTATGCTTTAATTTAATGTGCGCAGAAACAGCGTCTTTTCTTTTCTGTGCAGAAGGGTTGTTTACAATTACAGCGCATTCTGTAACCCATTCTGTATCAAGCTCATTGGCTATAGCGCTTACTGCGCCGGTATATTCATTTTTGAACTGACTCAGCGAAACAAAATAATCATTGCAGCTTTCGTTATATACTTCCATAAGGGAAGTGCCTGTAATATCGTCGTGAAACTGGTGGCGGATAACACGTTTCCATGCATCATTTAAGTTTTTTCGGGGATATTTGTAAACCTTAATTTCATTTGCAAGCACACAAGCCTTTTCGGCTGTATCGGCAAGATTTTCATTTTGCGCATTAAGACGCTTGCATATTGTGCGGGATGTATAAGCGCCTGCGCCGTGTGCTGTCATAACAAGTTCGTTATCCCATTTTGGAAATGTATTTTTTATATGCTCGGGCAGTGTTTCAAAATCATTAAACATTTCATCTGAGGAAGCCGAAATAATTTCAAAATCGCTTTCACTGTTTTTCTTTATGCTTTTTTCAACAGCGGCGGCGCTTTCTTCGGTTGGTGCACCGCCCCAGTCGCCTGTGCCGTAAAGATTCAGTGTCTGCGGAAATCCGAATTTTTGTGCGTTTGCAGATACTTTATCAATAATACCGATATCAGCTCTGATATCGTCACTGAATTTATAACGGTAAGATCTTGCATCTAAAGAAGCAAATACTTCGGCGCTATCCACACCTTTCCAGATTCCGATATCAAACGGCTGTCCGTAAGCGGAACCCCAGCTCAGCTTTTGTGTTGTAAAGCCGTTTAAGCCTGCATGTTTCATAATGGATGGCAGAGCATATCCGAATCCGAAACAGTCGGGCAGAAAAATATCGGTGCTTTTTTTGCCGAATTTTTCTTCAAAATATCTGTTGCCAAGCAGAATGTTTCTGAACAGTGCTTCCGGAGAGGGGATGTTTACATCTCCGTTTTCATAGCACGAACCGGAAACACACCATCTGCCGGCAGAAATCATATCTTTGATTATTTCAAAATGCTTCGGATAATATTCTTCAATCAGGGCATAACGAAAAGCGCCCTCGAAATTGAATCTGTAATGCGGGTATTTTTCTATTAAATCCAGATTTTTTGAAATGGTATCAGGTATGTATTCTTCAATTGTTGCTGCAAGATTCCATCGCCATACAGTATCTAAATGCGCGGTTGCAACCGCGTAAACCTTTTTCTTTTCCATTTTATCGCCTTATTTTTCAATTATTTCATATGTGAATTCATATTTTTCCTGCAAAGCCTTTACCTTTTCTTCATTGTCCTCAATAAAAGTTTCGGTATAAATGGATTTGCCGTCAACGGAATAATCTTTAACAATCTTGTTAAGTGCTTCCCAGGCTTCGTCTGCCTTTTCATATTTGTCTTCAAATTTAATCAAAAATTCTCTGTGTTTGGGTAATCTTACTTTCATACTTTTTCTCCTGTAAATATTTGATTTTTATATTATATATTATTTATATGTCAAGTGTCAATTTATTGTATCATAATTGTTTTATATATTCAAATATGATACAATAATTTAAAACGAAGTTTATATTGGAGTTTTATTTATGAAAATTGTTATATGCCGCCACGGAGATCCTGATTATGAACATGACAGTTTAACTGAAAAAGGGCGCAGGGAAGCAGAACTGCTTTCGGAAAGAATTGCGAAGCTGCATGTTAAGGCATTTTATGTTTCACCGCTTGGCAGAGCAAAGGACACGGCACAGCCGACATTGAATAAAATGAATGCAGCAGCCGAGGAACTGCCATGGCTGCATGAATTTAAGGGTGTTGTTATGAGTAAAGGCAAAATAACATCCTGCTGGGACAGGAAGCCGTCTTACTGGACGAAGATTGATAAATACTATTCATATGATAAATGGACCGATACACCGCTTATGAAATTTTCAAATGTAAAAGCAGAATTTGAAAAAGTGGCAAAGGGTGTGGATGCACTGCTTGAAAAACATGGTTATATTCACCGCAGAAGATATTTTGAAGCGGTAAATTCAAATCATGATACAATCGTTCTTTTCTGCCATTTTGCTGTAGAGGCCGTTATTATCAGTTATCTTACCGGTATTTCTCCTATGCCCCTTTGGCATCATTTTGTTGCCTTGCCTTCCTCGGTAACAACGCTTGTGACAGAGGAAAGGGAAAAGGGTATAGCAACTTTCAGATGCATGGAATTTGCAAGCCTTTCTCATCTTTATTCTGCCGGTGAAGAACCTGCCTTTGCGGCACGCTTCTGTGAATGCTATGAGGACGATACAAGGCACTAACCGTCTTTTTTTACAGCTTTTTCAATATCTATAATAAAAGTTATTATGATAGAAACAAAAACAGCTCCAAGCGCAATTCCGGCGCCGGTTAATACAGTTTCTTTTGCATAGAAAGCAAATCGCTCTTTATCTGAATGAATCAAACAGCTTAATGTGTAATACAGACTGCCGCCGGGAAGCAGCGGAACGGTGCTTGGCAGTAAAATAACATTTGCGGGTGTTTTAATGATTCTTGCAAGTATTTCGCTGTAAATGCAAATAGCTGTCATTGCAAAAAAGGTGGCTGTAAATATACCGTTTCCATTTTGAGTCAGCGCATAGGATATAAAAGCCGAAATTGCTCCGCCGAGCGTTGTAAAAATAAGTTTTTGTTTTGATACCTTCAGCAGTACAGAAAAGGCGAATGTTCCTATAATGCAGGTTGTAATTTCAAGCAAAGTGTTCACTTCCGAAAATAATTAAAGATACGGCAAATCCAAGCACAATTGCAAGTGCGGTTATCACAGCTTCGGTAAGCTGCAGGATGCCTGCAATAAGATTTCCGCTCATCATGTCTTTTATTGCGGCGCCTATGCTCATTCCGGGAATCAGCAGCATAATGGTACCGATCATTATTTTATCGGGATGGGTTTCAAACCCGATTAATGACGGAATGAATGACAGAATTCCTGCTATGGTGGATTCAATCAGTGTTTTTGAAAAAATATTAAATGATTTTCTTGCATAGGGGATATAGGTTATAGCGATTCCGGCAAGACCGGAACAAACAGCGTCATACATATTTCCGCCGAAATAGATACAAAACGCTCCCGTTGCAATCATAACACACAGAATGTTGAATATAATATTATAGGTGCAGTCTGTTTTGCCGTTTTTGTTTTTTTCTCCGCAGATTTTTCTGGATTGGTTATTGATTTCTTCAAGTGCGCCCAGATTTAAATCGTTTTTATATATTCTTCTGGATGCAGTAATCTCTTCTCCGTTTATTGTTGCTGTAACGGAAATTAGGGACGGGATGATAAAAACATGAATATTCTGAGCGCCGAATGCTTTGCACATCCGTTCAACCGTTTCTTCTGCTCTTGATATTTCTCCTCCGTTTTCAACAATTTCCGTTCCGAATTGAATTGCTTTTTCAAAATTCTCTATCACAAAATACACCACCGAAAATATTATGTGAAATATTTTCAATAAAACACTTGCTTTTTTTGAAATAATGGTGTAATATACATTTCGTTGTGTTGTTCGCATTAGCGAAATATATGCTGTTATATATACTGTCTGCAAAATGTGCTTGACAAAATAAATTAATATGATATAATAATAACACACAAAAGTTATATATCGCGGGGTAGAGCAGTTGGAAGCTCGTCGGGCTCATAACCCGGAGGTCGTAGGTTCGAGTCCTACCCCCGCAACCACTGTGATAGAGCCAAATTTTTATGTTTGGCTCTATTTCTTTTTGCTTTTTTCTAACACTTTTTCTAACATTTTAAATTAATACACTTGATATTGAATTTGATATGTTTTCTTTTCGCTTGGTATCTAAATGTAAATAGATATTAGCAGTAGTTTGTATATCAGCGTGACCAAGCCACTCTTGAATGTCTTTCAAAGTAAAGCCTTGTTCATTCAATAAACTGCCACAGCTATGGCGTAATCCGTGAAATGTAATATGCTTGATTTCATACTTTTTCAGTGTTTTAGAAAATTTATGTGTTATATAATCGGGGTCATATGGTCGACCATCATCCCATTTGAAAACATAATTGTTTGATACATAATCTTTCCCGAATAACTTTTTATTTCGGATTTCTTGCAATTTCAGTTTAACAAGCAGATTGACAACATCATCGGATAAAGGGAAGCTACGCAAACTTGATTTCGTTTTTGTTTTATCCTTTTCAATTATTTCGTTGCACCTTGTTCTTGTGTGCTGAATAGTGAGCCTTTTAGCGTTTATATCAATACTATCCCATTTTATCCCCAAAACTTCACTACGGCGCAAGCCATAGAGCGCTGTGAACAAATATAGCAGATATAAAGGCTCATTTTTAACTGCATTTAAAAATTGCTTTGTTTCCTCTAAGTTAAAAAACTTGTATGTGTTTTTTTCAACCTTTGGAAGCGTTATGTTGTTACACGGATTACTTGGAATGATTTTGTTCATTACAGCAAGTTCAAGTGTTTGATGAATTATGTTTTTATGGTGTCGCAGAGTTTTTGCAGATAAACCGCCTCTGCCGTCTAATCTGCCATTCTCGAATTTTGCGTTAAAGTAATCTTGTAAGGTTTGTCTGCTTATATCAATTACTTTAGTTTTTGAATTCTTGAAATATGGGATGATATGATTATTAGCGTCATTCTCATAATGTTGATATGTAACTGTATCAACTTTGATTTTAGCTTCTTTTAACCACATTGTTACATATTCGGAAAACAAAACAGTTGAACTATTTAATTGTGGGTTTGTTTCATATTGATTGAGAATATCTCTGAATTTCTTGTCACGCTCTTTTTTTGAGCATTTTTCAGATAAATTCATACTAACCCATTTCTGTTTTCTTTTTCCGTCAACTTTAAGATTTAATACGGCATAGTATTTGCCGTTTTTTATTTGAAGGTTTCCTGTCATTGTTACTCCTTTCTGACAGATAGATTAAACCGATACAGTTTTATATATAAACTCAATCAAATATGTTTTCGGAATTCTATAATTGCTTCCGATTTTGATACTTTTAATTTGATTGCGTTTAAGCAAATCGTACGCTTTATTTTTCCCTATATCTAAAGCCCGCATAATATCTTGTACGGTTAAAATATCGGGGTATTCGTCAAACATAGCATACCTCCTTTCGTATCTATTAACATCAATCTATTATTTCAAAATCATCTGTGCTATTCTCAATTTGCACAGGCTGTTTCTTGATTTCTTTTATTTCGTGTATTCTTCTTAAAAAAGCTTTGTATGTTTCAGGTTCATAAGCCTGTACATTTTCGTACTGTTCTTCAATAGGAATGTTTGTTGCAAAATAAACAGTATCAAATAGTGCAACTCTATTTGAATATCGGCAGGGAAGCATAACGGGATAGCCGTCAAGATATGTCAGCATATCGCCGATTTTTAAACTGCTTCTGAATTCGTCAAATAAGATGACTTTTTCGCCTTGGTAATTATCAAATGGGTGTTCATAGTTTGTTACTCTATAAACATTATCATATCCGTATTTTTCCATTACAGTGCGAGTTTTTCCAGTTCCTGTTTTGCCCCAATAATAATATACTTTCAAGTTTCTAAATGTTTTCTTTCCTTTTTCTTCTTCGATAACTTGCCTTGCTTTTCTAATAGGCTCTATACTTTTTAACGCACTCGGATATGTAGTTAATATTTCATAGTCACTGCTTCCGTTTTCAATCATTTCAAAGATTTCGGCGGATAATGAATTACCATTTTTTCTATCGGCAGGAAGCGTGCCAAATTCCTCAAAGGTATCAGCTAAATTTGTTTCTTGTTTATCAGCATATTTATCGCTGATTTTACGAATGTAATTATAGTTATCTTCGTTACTGCCCTTAATAGCTTCTATGTGCGAACCATAAAAGCGTTTTTTCACTGTATCAAACATAACGCCGTTTTTTGCAATAAAGAATATATGTGTATGATATGTGCCTTCTTTGCCTATTTCATCACACATACACCAATATACAAGTGAAAACTGTTCCAATATCAATTTAATCGTATCGTGCGAGTAACCTTTTTCAACAGGATTGTTGATTGTAAGCTGATATTTACGACTTGATTTCTTTCTTGCTATTTTTTGCACCTCCTTTCAATAAAATTTTTGTACACTGTACACTTGTACGCAAGAGGTAATACTAGCTCTTGTGTTTACAATTCGTAGACTCTACATCAAACTGTAAAATCATAATAATCCATAAAATTTCGTGTGTCAAGATGTAAAATGTAAATTCTACATTTTGTATTGATTTTTTTGCTTAAATCTGCTACACTACTTAACGAGGAGCACTGTTTAAACAGTCAGACAGTTTAAACGCTCAAGGGCGTTGCCCCTGCACGCAGCTTAAACAGTAAAGCACTTATATGTTGTCTAACGCAGTTTAAACAACAGCACGCTTTTAACAGCAGATAAGAGAATAGGCATACTTTTAACCACGGCGCATTTTTTCTAAATTTACAAGTTTTAAGGAGTGGGAATATGGAACAGGAAAAAAAGAAATTAGAAATACAACTTGAAGAATTAGAAAGGTATGGAAATGTATTTGATGTTTCGGAACGAAAAGTTTTAATAGGGGAAATGCTGGGGGTATTAAGGCGTGCGAGTGGATTGACACAGTCTGAAATAGCCCAATATATTGGGATTAAACCTGTAACATATAGCACCTATGAAAATGGAACAAGAGAAGCGCCTGCAGAAATAATAGTTAGATTGTCAATTCTTTTTGGTGTTACAACTGATGTTATTCTTCAAACAACAAGAGTTTCCAAAACTAATTTTGATGCACAGAAACAAATTGATGTAATGTATAATCAATTGGCTGAATTTAGAGAGATTATTACAGATAGAGAAAATGAAATTAATCCGCAATTTGCTGAAATGATGCAAGCAATGACAGATGCTTTTTCAAAAATGGGAGAGCAGTTTTCAGAACTCAATAAAAAGAATGATAAGAAGGCTAAAAAAGAGCACCTATGATTTTTCATAGGTGCTTTTACTGTATCGTTAATCTTTATGTGTGAGATTAGGGCGGGCGCCCCCAAAAACTTTGGGGACCCCGCTCCGCCCAAAATCCGCACACACCCATTCTGCCACTAACCTTTTTCTAACATTTTTCTAACATTTTTTAAATTTTACTTTCTTTACACTCATTTTATCAATGTACACAAACACTCAAAATATCGCATAACTACGCAGATTTTAAGGTGTTTTATAACACGCAATAATTCTAACAGGGAATTCAATCAATCGCCTCATAACCCGGAGGTCGTAGGTTCGAGTCCTACCCCCGCAACCACTAAAAAGACATCTTACGATGTCTTTTTTTATTCATAAACAGGTCCAATAACCGCCGTATACATACAGGCGGTTTATTTTTGCGTAAATATGAATATATATTATTAAATATTTGTGCAGGATGTGTTTGGATTGGTAGAAATTTACAGGGATACATATAAAATTGCAAAACGCCTTGGAAATCCTTTATATGAGATTATACAAAAAATAGATATGACCGTTTCCGATTGCGCAGACAGGGCTTATAATCTGTCTGCTCTTGACAGCAGCAATCCAAAGCATAATTTGTGGCTTCAGGCGGCAGGGGAATATCTTGCGTCGCATACGTATGATTTTAAGATTTATACTTCGTACGGAAGTGCGGTTGAAGAAATGGTAAACCAGTATATCAGGGCAAATTATCAGGCGCCGGTAAACGGTTATTCGGTTTATCTGCAGGTTAGGCATGGAAATACCATCCCTGATATTGTAATTGTGGACAGAAGCGGCAACGAGGCTGCTTGGCTTGATATTACGAGCAGCGGTACGGCGGGACATATTTGGGATAAGGACGGAAGCGGCTGGAAGACAACGGATTTTGTTGCCGAATTATTGTATAATCCTTTGGATTTCAGCAAAATCAGGCATTCGGACGGACCGGGTATAGGACCAATGGCCTGTACGCTCAGTTTTTCCAGAAAAGCTTCCATTCATCAAAGACATTTGAAAGAACATCTTTATAACGGAATAATTGCTTCATTGGAATTGATTTATCAGACCGATTCTGTAACAAAAAGCAAAATAGCAGACTGTATGCAACAAGCTTTTAAAGTAAAGTTTTCATTTGTAAAGCATCCGGCAATAAAATCTTTGCTGAAACAATTTATAGAAACTAATTACGCCGGTCCTTATGTTGAACTTGTCCGAGAAATATTGCGTTCCTATTATAAAAATGACAGGCAGGATTTAATTTCAGCGATGAAATTTCTGTCTGAAAGCTATTCTTTAAAGCAACTGGAAGAAGATTCTGTATTTGAATATTATTTTTAATAACGATACCCTGCAAAAAGCAGATGCTTTTATTTCTAATCCGGATTTGTTATAATGTAAGCAAAATCCTGTATGGATTTCTGATTATGATATATTTAAGAGGTAAAATTTATGGACAATGTGGTTAACGGCTTTCTGGAAAGAAATCTGCCTGATTTTAAAAATAATATTTTTATCAATATTACCCAAGCGGATAAGGACAGATACAGTATAACTGCCGGGCAGGGGAAATTATTTGTTAATGCCAATAATTATGTTTCGGCATTTATGGGTATTTATGATTATTTAAAAAAATACTGCGGTGTTCAGCTTTCCTGGTGCGGCAACAGATCCATTCATATAAAAGAATTAACCATGTTCAGCGGTGCGTTCAGCAGGGAAATTGAGCAGAAATTCCGCGTATATATGAATTACTGTACGCTGGATTATTCTATGTGCTGGTGGGATTTTGAACGTTGGGAAAAGGAAATTGATTTTATGGCAATGAACGGTATTAATATGCCGCTTGCCGTTATCGGAACAGAAGCTGTATGGTTTGAAACGCTTATGGAATACGGGTTCAGTGAACGTGAAGCACTTGATTGGATTTCCGGTCCCGCAACCTGGGCATGGCAGCTTATGACCAATATAGAGGGATATATGCCGCCGCCGAATAAGGAATATGTTTACCGCCGGGCAGAGCTTGGAAAGAAAATTCTGAACCGCTGTGCACAATTCGGAATGTATCCTATACAGCAGGGCTTTTCAGGGCATGTTCCGATGCTGTTTAAAACAAAATTTCCGCATGCACGTATATTGGAGCAGCACGGCTGGTGCAATTTCCCGAAAACGGCACAGCTTGATCCCACGGATCCGTTTTTTATGGAATTCGGAACAGCCTATCTGAAAAATCTTGAAAAAATATTCGGGAATTATCATTATCTTGCATGTGATCCTTTTCATGAAGGAACACCCCCGAAGCCGTGGTTCTGGTATCTTAAAGCTGTGGGAAAAACAATTAACCGTATGTATGAAAGCTTTGATAAGAATTCTGTATGGGTTATGCAGACATGGTCTATGCGAAAGCATATTGTTAAGGCTGTGCCGAAAAACCGTTTGCTTCTGCTTGATATCAATTCGGAAAAAACAAAACAGTGCAGAAATGTATGGGGTTATCCTGTTATTGCCGGAATGCTTCATAATTTCGGCGGAAAAAATTCTATGCAGGGTAAGCTGAAGCACCATTGTGAAAATGTATATCTGAAGCTGAAAAACGGCGGGGCAAATACTGTGGGAACCGGTTTGTTTATGGAGGGGATAGAGCAGAATCCTGTTATATATGATTTGCAGTTTTCGCTTCTCACCGCCTCTGAAAACATTGATTGGTCTGCGTGGCTGGATAATTATATTGAAAGAAGATACGGCAAATACAGCGAAACGCTCAGAAAAGCATGGGATATGCTTTTGGAAACCTGTTATAAAGACAGCGGATACCATGAAAACGAGGTTGGTTCGGCTCTTGCGGCAAGACCGCAGTTTATGCCGGTAAGAACAGGACCGTGCTGTTATACAAAAATATATTATAATACCGCTTTATTTGAAAAGGCTGTTTGTGTTTTTGCATCGGTTTTGGATGAATATAAGCATTCGGACGGTTACCAGTATGATTTATGTGATTTGGTAAGGCAGGCACTGAGCAACAGATTTAATACAAATCAGCAAAAGTTTGCAAAAGCATATGAAAACAAAGATATAAAAGCTGTTAAGGAAATTTCCGAAACACAGCTTTCACTGCTGAAAGAGCTGGATGCGTTTCTTTCAAACCGAAGTGAATTTTGCCTTTCGCGCTGGATTGGAGACAGCCACAGGCTTGCGGCAGATGAAACAGAAAGAAAATATTTTGATTTGAATGCACGCACACTCATAACGCTTTGGGGAAATATGGATGATACAAATATTCTTCATGATTATGCATGGCGCGAATGGAGCGGTCTGATCGGCGAATACTATTATACACGGTGGCAGATGTTTTATGATGCATCTGTATCCGCGCTTAAACAGGGCAGGGAATTTAAAGTTCACTGCACAGAAGATTTTTCCGCCAGAGCAAAATATATTCATGATCCGTTCGGAAGAAGGCTTTTTGATTTTGAAAAAGAATGGGTTAATACATACAAGGAATATCCTTATCCGCAGGACAGGGATGTAACGGAATCTGCCAAAAAAGTTCTTGAAAAACAGAGTATAGGAAGTCTGTAATAGAATATTTTGCTGTAAAATTGAATGAAAAAGCAGATGGAAATGTGCTCTAAAGCATATGCTGATAAAAATTGGCAGGTGCAGTTTGATTAGAATTTCAAAATGTTAAAATAATGAGCAGATTTGCAAGGTATTATTGATAGAAAAAAACAGCCCAAAGCCTTATAATCAGTAACGAGGTGATTAATATGAAGTTGGGAAACAATCTGTTTCAGGCAAGAAAAAAATCCGGACTGTCACAGGAAGCCGCTGCTGAAAAATTAGGCGTAAGCAGACAAACGGTTTCAAAATGGGAAACCGATGAAACGGTGCCGGATATTTATCAGTCAAAAAGAATGGCAAAACTTTATAATTTATCTTTGGATGAATTAATTGAATTTGATGCTGATTTGCAGGAAATAGAACAGGCAATTAAAAATTCGGATGAAAAAAGAGATACCAAAATTGACTGGACCAATGCATGGAGCAAAAAATATCCGGTTTTGGCAGAATATCAGCAAACTGTAAATATAGAAAGCTATGCCGTTTCAATCAGGAAAATGCTGAACAGTCTGCAAAGGGATTACAATTTTAACCGGCTGGACAGCATGCTGGTTTTAAAGGATATTCTGTATCATGAATGGAAGGAAAATAAATAAACATTGCAGTAAGAAAGCAGCAGGAATTGATTTCTACAATTCCTGCTGCTTTTTATTTACTGTTTATCACAATATTTAAAATATCCTTTGTGCTGTCTGCTGTGTAATCTGCGCCGGCTGTGCTTAGTTCTTCATAGCTTCCGTAGCCGTAAAGAACGCCGATGGATGAAATGCCAACCTCTTTTGCTCCGATAATATCATGTTCTCTGTCACCAATCATAACTGCAGTTGATAAATCGGTTATATGGCAGGAGCTAAGCGCATAGGAAATAACCTCTGCCTTTTTGCCTCTTGTATTGTCCATATTAGAGCCTGCTGTAAAATCAAAATATTTTGTTAAATCAAAATGTTCAAGTATTCTGTTTGCAAACAGTTCCGGTTTGGATGTGGCAACTATAAGCGTTTTTCCAAGTGATTTAAGTTCGTTCAGCATATCGGGAATGCCGCTGTAAACTGCGTTTTCAAGCAGACCTTTCGTACTGAAATATTCCCTGTAATATTTTACAGCCGTTTCAGCCTGTTCTTTTGAAAAACCGTAAAATTCCATAAAAGAGTCTACCAAAGGAGGACCGAGGAATTTTCTGAGTTTTTCCGTGTTGTTTTCCTTTATTCCCATTTTATTCTGCGAATAAAGAACGGAACGTATTATGCCGGCAGACGAATCTGTGAGTGTTCCGTCAAGATCAAACAGAATTGTGTTATACATCCTATATTCTCCGTTAATCATATTTTTTATATTCTATTATAAACAGTTATTTTATTCAAGCAAAAAATCATAACCGGGCATTTTTGCGAATATAATTTAACTATGTGTTTATGTGAAAAACCACCAAATTATTTGTTTATTTTTATGTAATAAAGAGAAAACTGTGAACAAATTGTTTATGTTAAACATAAAAATTGACAAATGGTTAAAAGTATTATACAATGTATACAAATAACTTTAATTTAAGAGGATGTTTTTATGAAAAACTACGAATCAAAGGATATAAGAAATGTTGCAATTGTCGGTCATGCATCCAAAGGAAAAACCACTTTAACCGAAGCAATGCTTTATATTGCCGGTGCAACCGAAAGAATGGGAAAGGTGGCAGACGGTAATACCGTTACCGATTATGATGCAGAAGAAAGAAAACGCACGCTTTCTACTTCAAGCGCCGTTGCGCCTGTTGAATATAATGCAAAGAAAATTAACTTTATAGATACGCCCGGTCTTTTTGATTTTGCCGAAGGGGCAGCAGAAGGCATCAGAGCTGCAGAAACGGCTGTTGTGGTGGTTTCCGCCCGTTCAGGTCTTGCTGTCGGCGCTGAAAAAGCGTTTAAAAATGCAGGCTCAAGAAGAATGGCAAGAATTTTTGTTGCGTCTAAAATGGATGACGACAGAGCAGATTTTTATAAATCCTTTAATGCTATGGCAGCAAAGTTCGGTGCAATGGTTTGCCCGATTGTTGTTCCCGTTATTACTGACGGCAAGGTTGCCGCTTATTACAGCATGATTGATGATACTACATATGCTTACAACGGCACGAATGTTGCTTTTGTTGATGTTGAACCGGATGACCCTGCAAGATTTGAAGCAATTAAAGAAGTGTTTAATGAAGCGGTTGCAGGCACAGATGAGGAACTGATGGATAAATATTTCGGCGGCGAAGAGCTTTCAAGAGATGAAAAAATCAAAGGTCTCAAAATCGGTGTTGCCGACGGCTCTATTGTCCCTGTATTTGCTCTCAGCGGTTTAACAGGCGAAGCATGCGATTTGCTGCTTGATTTTATTGCAGAGGTTTGCCCGTCTCCAAAATCAGAATATGCTATAAGCAATGATGAACCTGTGGAACTCACGCCTGATGCAAACGGTCCTCTTGCGGCAGTATGTTTTAAAACAGTTGCCGATCCGTTTATAGGCAAGCTTTCGTTTTTCAGAGTTATAAGCGGAAAAATTACTTCTTCCACTGTTCCGTATAATGCCAATACGGGCAAAGAGGAAAAAATGGGCAAAATTGTGAATATGTTCGGCTCAAAACAGATTGATGCGGCTGAAATTCCGGCCGGTGATATCGGTGCAATTGTTAAGCTTTCGGGTTTCAGCACCGGCGATACGTTATGTGCGGCTTCAAAATCGGTTAAGCTGGATGGTGTTGCCGTTCCGAATGCAACTTACGCAATGGCTGTAAGTGCTGTAAAGAAGGGCGATGAAGAAAAAATTGCCGCCGGACTTACAAGGCTTTCAGAAGAAGATCCGAGCCTTACATTCTATATTAATCATGAAACGCATCAGCAGATAATTAAAGGACTTGGCGAACAGCAGCTTGATGTTACGGCAGCAAGGCTTAAAGCAAAGTTTTCGGTTGATGTTAAGCTTTCCATGCCGAAAATTGCTTACAGAGAAACAATTACCATGAAAGTTTCAGCACAGGGCAGGCATAAAAAGCAAAGCGGCGGTCACGGACAGTTTGGTGATGTATTTATTGAATTTGAACCGTATGACTGCGAAAAACTTGAATTTGCCGAAAGAGTGGTAGGCGGAGCAGTTCCTAAAAACTTTTTCCCCGCTGTTGAAAAAGGGCTTAATGAATGCATGGAAAACGGCGTGCTTGCAGGATATCCGATGGTTGGCATTAAAGCAACGCTGTATGATGGCTCATACCATCCTGTGGATTCCAGTGAAATGAGTTTCAAAATGGCTGCTTCCATTGCTTTTAAAGAAGGAATCTCCAAGGCTATGCCGATTATTCTTGAACCCGTATCCACTGTTAAGGCTGTCTGCAATGATGAAGCTATGGGAGATATTATAGGCGATATTAACAAACGCCGCGGCAGAGTGCTTGGTATGACGCCTGTAGGCGATGGTATGCAGGAAATTCTTGCAGAGGCGCCCGATGCCGAAATGGCAACCTTCTCTACTTCTATGCGTCAGATTACACAGGGCAGAGGTTCGTTTGAATCGGAATTTGCTCGTTATGAACGCTGTCCTGAGCATATTGCTCAAAAAATAATTGCTGAAAGCAAACAGAATTAACATATAATAAAGGGGCAGAGTAATCTCTGTCCCTTATTGCTTTTTGAAAGGAAGATGCTTATGAAAAGGATTTTAAGTGAAATTAAGAAATATTCGCTGATTGTTATTGTGGTTACAGCCGTGTTGGGGGTGCTTCTGATTGCAATGCCGGATAAAATGCTTGCATATACTGCGCTTTTTATAGGCGGCGCATTCACAGCGTGCGGAATTTTCGCATTGCTAAGTTGTCTTTCTGCGGAAAAGAAGTCAAAATTAACGCTGGTGCTCGGTTTTATATCTGCTGTGTCCGGAATTATCATATGTCTTGCTTACAGGCAGATTATGTCTGTCATTGTTTTCTTTATCGGAATTTTTCTTCTTGTCGGCGGTATTATTGATTTGGTTAATTCGCTTTATATTGCCGCAAGCCGCCGCCAATCGTGGATACTTACGGTTGTTCTTTCAGCGGCTTCCATTATTCTCGGCATTGTAAGTATTGTAAATCCGTTTGATACACAGAACAAAATTGTGCAGTTTATCGGTGCAGGTCTTGTTCTGTTTTCCGTAATGGATTTAATGGTTTTTATTCAAATAAAAAGGGCGGCGCGCGAGGTGCGGGAACAAATTCAGAATTTGCAGAATGAATATGACGCGAAAGAAGTTGCGTATGAAGAAGTTGACGATAATTAATTATAAATTTATAAATATTTTATTGCAACTGTAAATATATGGTGCTATAATTATCAAAAATTTTTATCGGAGTATTAGTTTTATGGATTTTATGCAGAAATATAATGCATGGCTGTCCTTTGCTGATGAAAAAACAAAGGCGGAACTTATTTCTATTCAGAATGATGAAAAAGAAATTGAAGACAGGTTTTACAAAGACCTTGTTTTCGGCACAGGCGGTCTGCGCGGTATTATGGGCGCAGGTTCAAACAGAATGAATAAATATACTGTCGGCAAGGCATCCTTCGGGCTTGCTGAGTATCTTAAATCAGAATATGCCGGGGAAATAAAATTGGCTGTTGCATATGACAGCAGAAATAATTCTGCATATTTTGCCCGGATTTCGGCAGAAATTTTTGCAAACTGCGGCTTTCAAGTTTTTCTTTTTGATACGCTTGTTCCGGTTCCCGTTCTTTCGTTTACAACGGCTTATCTTGGCTGCAACGCCGGTGTTATGATTACTGCATCACATAATCCCAAAGAATATAACGGCTATAAAGTATATGACAGGCATGGCTGCCAGTTATGCACGGCGGATGCTGAAAAAGCAATCGGATTTATTAACAGAATTCACGATTATTCGGTTATTCCGTTTGGGGAAGAATCAAAACAGAATATTGCCATGATAGGCGAAGAAATTCTTTCTGCTTACCTTACCGAAGTTCAGAAACAAAGTCTTTATGAAGAAAAGTCGGATTTAAAAATTGTTTATACGCCTCTTCACGGCACGGGCAATATACCTGTAAGAAGAATGCTGAAAGGATTGGATGTTACTGTTGTTAAAGAGCAGGAACAGCCGGATGGAAATTTTTCTACCGTCAGAAGTCCGAATCCGGAGGATAAGGAGGCACTTTCAATTGCTGTTGAAAAGGCAAAGAAAATAAATGCTGATATCGTTCTCGGAACCGATCCTGACTGTGACAGAGTGGGAATAGCTGTAAAAAATAACAACGGCGGTTACAGCTTGCTTACAGGCAATCAGACCGGGGCGCTTCTTGTAAAATTTGTGCTTGATATGAAAAAAGATATTTTAAGTCCGAAAGCAACGCTTGTAAAAACCATTGTTACTTCGGAGCTTGGGGCAAATATCGGCAGAAATTACGGGCTGATTATTGAAGAAACCTTAACGGGATTTAAATATATTGGCGACAAGATTAATAAGTATGAGGAAAGCAAAGATCAGGAATTTCTTATAGGATATGAAGAATCCTACGGTTATCTTGTAGGGACGCATGCAAGAGATAAGGATGCTGTTGTTTCTTCTATGTTAATCTGCCAGATGGCGGCATGGTATAAAAATCAGGGAAAAACACTTCTTGACGGTTTGAGTGATATTTACAGTGAATACGGATTTTATCTTGATTCGCTGGATTCATTTGTGCTTCAGGGGAAGGACGGCGCCGGGAAGATACAAAATCTTATGTCCTTTTTCAGAGAAAAAGGTACCGCTCTTTTTGACGGCATTGAATCAATGATTGACTATTCAAAGGGTGTAGCAGACCTGCCGAAGGAAAATGTACTTAAATATATTTGGAATGACGGTTCGTGGATTGCGGTAAGACCAAGCGGAACAGAACCGAAAATAAAAGTATATTACAGTGTGCGGGATTCAAGCAAGGAGCATGCCGAAAAACGGCTTGCGGATATAAAAAAATCTATAGGCAGTATGATTGAATAAAGAGGAATATATTATGGAAAAATATGTTTCAGAGGTGCTTCAGCCCAAAATTCAGGGCGACGGCGGCTGGATTGAATTTGTTTCGTTTGAAAACGGCGTGCTTACAGTGATATTCAGGGGTGAATGTTCAAAATGTTTGATTCTTCATCGTTGCACAGAATGGATTGAAAGCGAAATTAAAAGAGATTTAAAGAAAAACGTTAAGGTAAATGCAATACGCAAAAAGCCTTATTTTCAGGATGTTTAAGGAGGTTTAAGCATGGCGCATATTAAAGTTGTAAGGCGTTCAATGCGGCCTGAGGAATGGACCGATTTACGCTTTGGCTGGCTTAAACGGCATATTTACAGCAGCAAATGGGAAATTGAAAATCTTTTCATCCGTGATGCCCGTCAGGTAGCTGAAATGGAATTTGAATATTATTCCGAGGATTACAGACCTTTAAAAAAAGGTGATATGTATTTCACTCCGGACGGAACAGCTTTTATAAAAGCGGATGTTGATATTCCAAAGGAACTTCAGGGAAAAGAATTGTGGTTTTCTCTTAAAACAGCGGCCGAAATATGTGTGAAAGTAAACGGAAAATATGTAGGCGGGGTGGATCCGAACCGAGAAAGAATGCTTCTTTCACCGTATGCAGATGATACAAAAACACTCCATTTTGATATGATGGGCTATAACAGAAGCAAACCGGATGATGAAAGAAATCCCGAAAGTCTTTCTGTGCGCGGCTGCCGCCAGATATTTGAGGGCGCATATATTTGCACTGTAAATCATTCGGTTCAAAATCTTGTCTGGGATTTTGAATTGCTGCTTGATATTGCAAAAAGCGAGCTTTTCAGTGAGGATTACAGGAATTTCCTGAATAAAGAGCTTAACAATGCAATGAATTTTATTGATTTTGACAGTGAACAAATCAGCGGTATTGAGGAAGCGCAGAAATATCTTGATGATGTTGTGTTTGCAAATGATAATTACAAAGGCAGCGGCGATGTTGCGCTTGTTGCACATTCTCATCTTGATATCGCATATTACTGGAGAAGAATTCACGCAGTGCAAAAAAATCTGCGCACAGTTCTTATTCAGCTTCGTCTTATGGATAAATATCCTGATTTCAAATATACGCATACACAGCCTTATATTTATGAAACGCTTGAAAAATATTATCCGGATGTTTTTGAAGAACTGAAGGAAAAAGTTGCAAACGGACAGTTTGAACCTGCAGGCGCCATGTATGTGGAACCTGACTGCAATGTTCCGAATGCTGAAAGTCTGATACGTCAGTGTTTGTACGGACAGCAGGCATATAAAAGAATGTTCGGAAAAACAGTCAATAACGCATGGCTTCCCGATGTTTTCGGCAACAGTTGGATTTTGCCGCAGATTTTGAAGAAAAGCGGTGTTGATTATTTTGTGTCCAATAAAATGTCCACTTGGAATGATACAAACCGTTTTCCGCACAATAATTTTATCTGGAGAGGAATAGACGGCACAGACGTGCTTGCGTGTGTTCCGCCCACACATTTTATAACGTGGAATATGCCAAGTCAGATTCAGGAAAACTGGGATGCGTATATTGATAAAGACAGCGGCGGGCAGACAATGAATATGTTCGGCTACGGAGACGGCGGATCAGGCTGTACCGAAGAAATGATAGAAATGATGCACCGTTTTGATAAACTGGCAATTATGCCGAACTGTACACATACGGGCGGTGCCGAATTTCTTGAAATGAATTTGAAAAACAACAGCAATCTGGAAGTGTGGGACGGAGAACTTTATCTTGAAATGCACCGCGGTACCTTTACAACAAAAAGCGAAATGAAACGGGCAAATCGCCGCCTTGAAAATAAATTCCGCAATGCCGAAATGCTTTCTGTTCTGCGCAGTGAGGATAACAGGGAAAAGATTACTGCTCTTTATAAAAAATTTCTTGTTAATCAGTTTCATGATATTCTGCCCGGTTCTCATATTCACCCTGTTTATGAAGATGCAATGGCAGATTACAGGGAAATAGAAGCTGAGCTTGATAAACTAATCGGCACAGGCTCAAAATATTTTAATACGCTTAATTTTAAAAGAGATGCACTTACCTTTATTCCCAATAAAAACGGTACTTCAACCAGGTACGGCGTAAAAGGAAACTGGTTGATTCCGGATATGCCCGCACTGTCCTCTGCAAATCTTCGCAGGGCGTATTTTAACGGCGAATGGATTGAAATCGGCGAAACGGTTGAAACGCCGTATTATTCTGTTAAATTCGGCAATGACGGTTCTATTCTTTCTCTTTATGACAAAGAGCTTGACCGTGAATGGGTGAATGGTGATTTTAATAAGATTAAAATATATAAAGATTGCCCGGGAAATTATGATGCATGGGATATTCTGCCCAATTATAAAGAAAAACAGATAAATATAACGGTGTCAAAACCGCTTTCGCTGTTTGAAAAAGATAAAGAATGTGCTTCGTTTATTACAGAACTTAAAACGGAAAAATCAACATGGACCATGATTATCCGTCTGTTCAGAAGAAGCAGGGGAATAGAAATTGAAAATGTTGTTTTCTGGAATGAAAAGCATAAACTTGCAAAGGCTGAATTCGGCTGTAATGTGCTTGCGCGAAAGGCGCTTTGCGATACTTCTGCCGGTTTCATTGAAAGGGAAACGCATAAAAACACCACATGGCAGCAGGCTCGTTTTGAGGTCTGCCATCATAAGTGGTGCGATATGTCTGAAACAGACAGCGGTATTGCAGTTATCAATGACGGTAAGTACGGTGTGGGTTTTGATAATCATGTTATAAGTCTTTCACTGCTTCGTGCCACCGTACGCCCGGATGTCTCATCGGACATCGGTAAGCATAATTTCTGCTATATGATTATGCCGCATGCCAAGGATGCGGTGAATGCCGGAATTAACAATATTGCTCTGCAGTATAATATTCCGCTTGTAAAATCAGATGTGCAGTATAACGGAGATACCTTTGAACCGCTTTATATGCAGGCTGTGAAGGACAGTGAGGACGGCAGCATGACCGTTATCCGGCTTTCGGAACAAAACGGCAGAAGAGGCAGAATCATACTTGAAAAAAGTGTTAAGCTTCTTAATATGCTTGAAGAAACTGAGTGCGAGGCAAATGTTATTGAATATAAGCCTTTTGAAATACTGACAATAGGAATTGAAAAATAATGGAATTTTATCAAATAGCTGTTATTGTTTTGGTAATCGTATTGCTGGGTGTATTTGTGCTTCCTGTTTTTAACAGGCGGCAGTTTAAGAAATTACCTGCCGATCAGCAGGTGCTTGCCATTATGAAGCAGGCAAATAAACTTATCTTCTGGAAAAATATTTCAAACGGAAGAACAGGCAATTTGTTTTATGTGAAAAATAAAAGAAAAATTCTTGTTTATCCATGGGTGCTCAATGAAAACGGCAAAATGGTTATTACAAAGACAAATCCTTTTGACAAATGGGATTATCCGGAGGAAAAAGCGCCGCTGAATGAAGATGAAGTGAAACAGGCAAGAGCAGAATTACGCAGATTTTCTGAAAAGTCTGCTGTAAAAATCATCTTTAATGACCCATTTGAAAAGTGCGAAGCACAGAAAAAACCATAAAAATGAATAGGGAAGGCATATCTGCCCGAACAGATTGAAGGGCACATTTTCATAATTCCATACATTCATATGGAACAGCAAGTTGAAAAATATGCCGAACAGAAATTCAACGGCAGTAATGATGATTGCTCCGAAAAGGCACTTCTTTAAAAGAGGTGTCTTTTTCATTTCCGAGGAAATGAAGAATAAAAGCATAAAAATAATGCCGCCTGCAAAAAACATACTGTAATGTGTTCGCCCGCGCCAAAGCATTTCCAGTGTGCAGTATCCCTGTCCGCCCAGTAAAAATATAAAAGCATAATATAATAAATAATCCATATTTGTATTATTTGCGGCGTTGTGTTAGAATATCAAAAAAGGAGACAGATAAATGAAGTTATCCGAAAATGCTGAAAAATTAATGGAATTATTAACAGCGGACGGTTTTAAGGCATATGCTGTCGGCGGCTGTGTGCGTGATTATCTTCTCGGAAAAACTGCCGGGGATATTGATATAACAACATCTGCCAAGCCGCAGCAGGTTGAATATATACTGACAAATCAGGGCATAAAATGTATTGAAACAGGCATAAAGCACGGCACGGTTACCGCGGTTTTGAACGGTGAACAGTATGAAATTACAACTTTCAGAAAAGACGGGGATTATAAGGATAACCGCCGCCCTGAAAGTGTTGATTTTGTTACGGATATTCAGGATGATTTAAGCCGCCGTGATTTTACTGTAAATGCAATGGCATATAATGCGGAAGACGGAATAACCGATTTGTTCGGAGGGCGTGAGGATCTGAAAAACGGAATCATCCGTGCTGTCGGTAATGCTGATTCCAGATTTAAAGAGGATGCACTCAGAATTATGAGAGCGCTTCGCTTTTCTGCCGTGCTGGGATTTTCAATTGAAGAAAGCACAAAAAAAGCAATCTTTGAGAACAGGAATCTGCTTAATAAAATTGCAGGCGAAAGAATTTTTACCGAGCTTACAAAGCTGCTTATGGGTGACAATGCATTGCAGGTGCTTGATGAATACAGAGCGGTTATCGGCGTAATTATTCCTGAACTGAAGCCGGCATTTAGCTGTGAACAGAATAATCCCTGGCATATATATAATGTTTATGAACATATCATTCATGCTGTACATTATGCACCTAAAGATGAAATGATACGGCTTACAATGCTTTTGCACGATATAGGAAAGCCTGCGGTTAAAACAACGGATGAAAAAGGCACGGATCATTTTAAAACACATGCTTATGCAGGTGCGGAAATTGCAGAAAAAGTGCTTAAACGGTTTAAAGTAAGCAATGATATAAGCAAAAAAGTGACAAGTCTGATTTATTATCATCAGGCAGTTGAAAATGTTGATGAAATCAGAGTAAAGCACTGGCTGGCGAAAATAGGCGAGGATTATACAAGGGCGCTGTTTCGGGTTCGTATTTCCGATTTGCTGGCGCATAATCCGGAAAAAATCGGTTATGAGGTAAAAAAAATAAAAGAACTGCTTGCCGAACTTGATGAAATTATTGCGGAAGGCGATGCTTTTAAACTGTCAGATCTTGCAGTAAACGGCAGGGATTTGCTGGCACTTGGATATCGGGAAGGAAAGGAAATCGGCGAAAAGCTTCATGAAATTCTGAACCTTGTAATTGATGATAAGCTTGTAAATGAAAGAAATAAAATAATAGAATATTTATCGCAATAAAAATGCATGGATATTTACAAATATTGGTTTTTATGTTTTAATTATACTGACTGATTTATCTTTTGGAGGGCGTATTATGAAAAAGAGTAAAAAAATATTGAGTCTGCTGCTGGCGGTGATTCTGCTTTTCAGTGTATCGGCAGGATTCGGCATACAATCCTTTGCTGAGGATGATTCGTACAGAAGCATAATAGATGAAAAGTCAGACTCGGAATATGTGATTGGGTCGGAAAAAGGACTGACAGTGTGCTGTAGATATTATATTTGCGGTTTCAATATTGCTGACCTTTCAGCCGAAAGAATTATGAAGCCTTCAAAATCAGATTATATAATGAATCAGGATTGTACGGTTTTAACCTTAAAACCTTCTTATCTTGATACTTTAAAAGCGGGAAAATACAGTGTATCTGTTTTTTATGACACGGAAGATGACGGTTATATTAATCAGCATGAATTTAATATTGTTGAGCCTGCAACAGAAAAAACAACAAAGGCAAGTGCTGAAACATTAACAAAACCGACAACTCAACGCATTGCGGAGTCTGCAACAAAGGCGGCCGCGTCTGACACAACCGTGAAAAACACAGATATACCAAGTACAAAATCACCTTTAACCGGCAATGAATATCTTCTTGCGTTTTCGTTTATGGCAGTGATTGTATCGGGCTTGGGTACGGCGGTTTGTTTTATGTTTTTAAAAAAGAAATGCCAAAAATAAATATACAGAGCCGGATTTTATATCCGGCCTCTTTTTTTATACTTTTTTCGGAAAGCTATGTATTTTAATTCTTTTTGGTATTTAAAAAAATTAAAGTTACGGTGTTGACAAATGGAAAATAAAGGCTATAATATAAATTAGCACTCGATACGAGAGAGTGCTAATTGAAAAATGACAGGTGATTTTATGAGAAAAAAACAATTTAAAGCCGAATCTAAAAAACTCCTTGATATGATGATTCATTCTATTTATACAAACAGGGAGATATTTATCCGTGAGCTTATTTCCAATGCGTCAGATGCGATTGACAAGCTGTATTTCAAGTCGCTGACCGATGACAGTGTGGGTCTTTCAAAAAGTGATTTTGAAATAAATGTTGCTGTTGATAAATCGGCGCGCACCATAACCATTTCCGATAACGGTATAGGTATGACTTCAGAAGAGCTGGAAGCCAATCTTGGCACAATTGCAAAATCCGGTTCGCTTAATTTTAAGCAGGAAAATGCACAAGCAGGTGAAAATGATATTGAGGTTATCGGTCAGTTCGGTGTTGGTTTTTATTCTTCCTTTATGGTTGCATCAAAGGTAGAGGCTGTTTCAAAGGCTTACGGCGCAGATACGGCTTATAAATGGACTTCAGAAGGTGCGGACGGTTATACAATTGAAGAATGTGAGAAAGATGCCGCCGGTACAGTGATTACGCTTTATATTAAAGAAGATACGGAAAACGAAGATTATTCCCAGTATCTTGAGCAGTACAGATTATCCGAACTCATAAAAAAATACAGTGATTATATTCGTTATCCGATTAAAATGGCAATGACACATTCTGTGCCCGATGCGGAAAAAGAGGGTGAATATAAAGAAGAAGTCAGCATAGATACGCTTAATTCCATGGTTCCGCTTTGGCGTAAAAATAAAAGTGAAATCGGGGAAGAAGAATATAACGGTTTTTATAAAAATAAATTTATGGATTTTGAAAATCCGCTTGCTGTTATTCATTCCAAAACGGAAGGACAGGCAACCTTTGATGCTTTGATTTATATTCCTTCAAAGCCGCCGTATGATTTTTATTCAAAAGAATATGAAAAAGGACTTCAGCTTTATACAAACGGTGTTCTGATTATGGACAGGTGTGCTGATTTGCTTCCTGATTATTTCAGCTTTGTAAAGGGAATTGTTGATTCGGCAGATTTAAGTCTTAATATCAGCCGCGAAACACTTCAGCAGAATTATCAGGTTAAAATCATTGCAAAGGCTATTGATAAAAAGATTAAAAATGAACTTAAAAAAATGCTTTCCAATGACAGAGCCAACTATGAAAAATTCTTTGAAACCTTCGGTGTGCAGCTTAAATTCGGAATTTATTCCAATTACGGCGCTGAAAAGGATTCCCTTAAAGATTTTCTTCTTTATAAATCATCAAAGGAAAATAAATATGTAACACTGAAAGAATATGTTTCCGCAATGGCGGAGGGTCAGGATACAATTTATTATGCCTGCGGTGAAAGTGCTGAAAAGATTGCTTTGCTGCCGCAGCTTGAAGCAGTAAAGGCAAAAGGCTATGATGTGCTTTGTTTTACGGATGATGTTGATGAATTTGCTATTCAGATGCTTATGGAATATGACGGCAAAAAGTTTGCAAATATCTGTAAGGATGAACTTAATCTCGGCACAGATGAAGAGAAAAAAGCACTTGATGAAAAAAATACAGCTTCAAAAGATATGCTTGAAGAAATGAAAACATATCTTGAGGATGAAGTATCGGCTGTTAAATTTACCAATTCAATAGGTTCTCATGCGGTTTGTCTTTCTGCCGAAGGATATGTTTCTCTTGAAATGGCTAAGGTCTTAAGCCAGATGCCGGGCGGAAATCAGGGAATGAAGGCACAGCTTGTGCTTGAAATCAATTCAGAGCATAAGGTTTCCGAAAAACTGTTTGCGCTTTTTGCAGGTGATAAGGACAAATTAAAGAAATATACTAAAATTCTTTATAATCAGGCAAGGCTTATAAGCGGACTTCAGATTGATAATCCAACGGAATTTGCCGATATGGTAACAGATTTAATGTAGTTTTAAAAGAAGCAGGTGATTATCCTGCTTCTTTTTTTCCGAAACTGATGACAATTTACCGAATTTATGTTACAATATAATTGTTCCCGATAAAGGAAATTTGCTTTTTTGGAGGGGTAAATATGAAAAAAAGCATAATTACAGTAAGCCGCGAATTCGGCAGCGGCGGCAGAATTATAGGAAAAATGGTTGCCGAAAAGCTTGGAATAGCATATTATGACAAGCAAATTATTGCCAGGGTGGCGGAAAAAACAGGTTTTGCAGAAGACTTTATTGAGAAAAACGGTGAATATTCGCCGTCAAAAAGTATATTTGCTTATGCTGTTGTAAGCAGGGACCGTGCCGGTTCTTCCATGAATGATTATATCTATTCTGTTCAGAGAAAAATTATTCTTGAGCTTGCCGAAAAGGAGGCCTGCGTTATTGTCGGCAGATGTGCAGATGATATTTTAAATGATCATAACAAGGCGCTTCACGTGTTTATTTACGGCAGTCCGGAAGAAAAAATTAAAAAAATAATGGATACGCATAAGATTTCTGAAAAAGAAGCGCTTAAGCTTATGAAAGCAACGGATAAAAAACGAAGTATTAATTATAATTACTATACTGATAAGCAATGGGGCAGAACACAGAATTATGATGTGTGCCTTAACAGCAGTGTGCTTGGATATGAAAAATGTGCGGATATTATAGTAAATCTTGTAAAATAAATAAAAAGCGGTGCAGCCTAAAACTGCACCGCTTTCTTGTATACCAAAACCACGCGTTTGACGCGTGGTTCGATTAAGTTACACGATTGAACAGAAAACAGCCTTCTGGTAAAC
>CAOKRT010000018.1 GCA_948471205.1 uncultured Oscillospiraceae bacterium
CTGCAATCGGTATGGTAAACGGAAAAACCACTGCTGTAAGAGTAATACCTGCCGTTGGCAAAAATATCGGCGATGAGCTTGAATTCGGCGGTCTTCTCGGTTCAGGACCTGTTATGCGTGTCAATACAAAATCTCCCGCCAAATTCATTAACAGAGGCGGCAAAATCCCTGCTCCGCTTCACAGTCTTAAAAACTAAAGATACATATATTAAATTCTGCCGTTTTACAACGGCAGAATTTTTTTATCCATTTTCAGCTTGTTTTATACAGCGGCATATATTTTCTCTTGTTTTGCGCATACATTCCTCCTGTTCAAAGACAGCAGAAGAATCAAGATATTTCTTTTCACATTCTGTTTTTTCTTTCGGATGTTCTATCCAGTAATCAATTGCTTTTGCAAGACTTCTCGGACTTCTGCTTTTAAAAATACATTTATCGTCAACAGCAAATTCCTTTGTGGCACTCAGCCTTGAATCAGAAACAATTGTCAGTTTTCCGCAGCAGATGGCTTCAAGACAGGATATTCCCTCCAATTCAATCTCAGCCGTATGTACATATAAATCGGAATAATTTATAACATGCAGCATCTCTTCTCTTGAACAGAGTTTGAATACAGGTTCAATCGGAAGCTTCTTTGAAAGTATTTTATAATACATCTCTTTAATGCCCTGCCCTGCAAGTATAAGCTGTATTTTATCCTTGTGTCTTGAATATTTTATTGCTTTAATCAATGTATCCTGTGATTTTTCCCTTGCGTATCTTCCTGTTGTAAGAATAACGATTTTATCTTGAAATGCATCCGGCTTTTGCGTTTCAGTTCTTTTAAAATAACTGTTTACGCCGTTTGAAACAACGAAACCGGGCGTACTTTTCTTTATATTTCTTTCAAATTCTTTTCTTATAAATTCAGTAGGATAGTGAATTCCCACAGCATATTTGTAAACATGGCGATAAATATATTTATAAACTCTTTTATTGGCTTTTCTGAATCTGTTCAGCTTGATATAAGATGTAAAATTCTGTGCCTGCATATGAAATCCTGCCGTAACGGGAATGTTCATTTTAACAGCCATTTTAGCGCTTTCAATTCCAAGCATCAAAGGCATCATTATATGAACAGCATCTGCACCTGTAAGAGCTTTGCGTATTATTTCTTTATCCGGTTTTGCAAGCGTAACACCAACCTTTTTTATATAAGCATCCGCAAGTCTTCCAAAATCAAGATTCGGAACAACAAAAACATCCTGTTCATGCATTCGCTTCTGATCCGCACATAAAATTCTTACCGTGTCACCCTGACTTTTCATATAACGTATTAAATTCATAGCAGCAATTGTGGTGCCGTTATTTTCTTCGCCTAAAACATCACAAACAACCGTAATTGTCATATTCTTTGCACACCTTTCTTTTATGAGAATTTAATTTTAGGAAAATGTTTTAAC
Organism: uncultured Oscillospiraceae bacterium; assembly: GCA_948471205.1. GTDB lineage: Bacteria > Bacillota > Clostridia > Oscillospirales > Acutalibacteraceae > Eubacterium_R. Next base: position 1,443 of record CAOKRT010000018.1, read on the forward strand.
ATAAATTCATCATGAAAACTGCTGTCAATAAATTTACCGAATACAGTAAAAGCATCACGCCCTGCATTTCTGGCAGAATATCTTAAAATGGCAATTACCGTAATAAATAAGTCAATCAACAGTATAACAGCAAGTACAGCAGAAACCGTCTTCATAATATCCGGCGGCAAAGAATTGAGAAAAACATTAAGCGGTTTGTAAATAACAAATATAACTGCAACACAAAGCAAACCCCATACAGCCATATAAAGTAAGGTTGTTCTGCCGTTTATATTAAACGGTTTCCCCTCGTAATTCCAAGACCGCGTGCCAAGCAGTTTTTCCTCCAGAAAATTCAATATGTATTCAACCGCACCGCCGCCGAAAGCACCTGTAAGATAAACACGCCACCATTCCGTTTGATTATGCAGACAAACCACAACGATAACTGCTCCGAAACCGTAAACAAAATTAACAGGTGTAAAAAGACTTCCGTTACAGTAAACAAAACCGTTCCCGTTAAAAAAGTTCAAAAAAGTTTCCCACAGTGTTCCTACAACCCCGCCGAGAACATAAATAAAAACCATTTTTGAAAAATCCATATTCTTTTCCTTTCACACATTTATATACTTTTTGTTTATATTATTTTTACAAAATGTTGTAGTTTTTTGTATACATTATAGCAAAATGTCAGGAAAAAGGAATAGACAGAACTTAATTTGTGACAAAGTATTACAAATCTTAATAAATTGTTTATAAAAAAACGCTCTCAAAATGAGAGCGTTTTTCTTAATCATCAAAGCTTTTTATTTTTTTGTACAATCTTTCGCAGTTGTTTTTATCACCAAATGCAAAGAACCTATCCATTCTTTCCTTATAAACAGGTTTAAGCTCACAGCCGTCTTTCATATACTTAATAATCATATCAACAGCATCGTCCAGATTATAGGTAACTTCACCGAAACCGTCTGTATCATAATCATAGTAACCTTCCACATATGTGTGCTTTCCGGAGAAAAACTCTTCCCTGTCAAACTGGCAGTAAACAACCGGTTTTCTGAGGTAAGCAAAATCCATCACGGAAGATGAATAGTCGGTTACAACCAAATCGCTTTCAGCATAAATTTCACGGTATGGCTTATCCAAATCAAAGAATATCACATCAGGATTTCTATTGAACTTATCTAAACTGCCCATTATAAACGGATGCGGTCTGAAACAGATTTTATATCCGTATTTATTTGCCGCTTTAATCAGCTTTTCATGATTAAGCAGTTTATTGTAAAAGTCAAAGTAATCGCTGAACAGAAAATCCTCTTTTACATTTGTAATGCCCGGATTATTCGGATCATCTTCACAAAGATATTTTCTCCACGTAGGCATAACCGTAATATATTTTTTATTATCATTATACAGTCTGTCGTGTCTTGGGAAACCGGTCAGCCACACTTCCTCTTCGGTATAATAATAATCATAATCCAAAATGGATTTAGCTTCAGGCTGTGCCGCGGTTATAAAGCCAAATATATTTTTATTATATTTATTCAGCCAATCGCTTACATCATCCTTTGTAATTCCATGCTGAAGGAAAACAAATTTCTGGTCATTAATAATATCCCTGAAAACATCTGAAGTTTTATCCAGTGAAAACGGATTAAAAATATATTCAAGCGCCTGAGAAGAAATAATATAATCGGCCAAAAGATGAAGCACTTTATGTTCGTCTGAATTCTGAACAACAACCTTGCCGTACTGCTTCATTCTTTCATAATCCGCACAGTCTTCTTCAATAACAAAATAAACATCTATATCCGGATCGTTTATTTTTGAAAGATAAATAAAGAATGCTTCGCCGTTGTCACCCGCAATGGTGCTTCTGTCGGAAATAAGCCAAATTTTTTTATTGTTTGCAAATTTAAAGGAATTTCTGAAATAAACTGTTTTCTTTCGTAATTCAAGGGCTTCCTTTATTTCTTCTTTATTATATTCCGAAGAACGAATAATCTGATTTTCAAGCTCCTGCTCGTATTCATAAATACAGCTCAGGGAATTTGCCGCAGAAAAATTGCCGGGATCTGTATTTTTAATAACAAGTGCATTGTCTTCTATTCTGGAAATCCAATTATCTGAAAAATAATATGATTTGGTAAAGGTTTTGGTAATTGGGAAAAATTTGCCGAACCTTACACTTGCTTTCTGAACATATCTATCGCCGAATTTTTCACAAAAAGTTACATTGTAAACATTTTGAGAACGATTTAAATCAAAATCAAAAATGAAAGAATAGCTGAAAAATATAGGATCGCTTAACGAATAAATATGATTATTTCTGTTTATTTTTGCAGGAGAATAATATTGTCCGTTAACACAGATGAAGAATTCCTGATTTTCTTCAAAAGACATATTGAAGCCTTCTAATCTAAGATGACCGTTCTTTATTTGTATAGCTTCAAGCTTAATATAGTTTGTTGAAACATTGGAAAGAACATTACCGTCGTAAGAATAAACAATATCATTATTTATAAAGAACTTATCAGGATTACGCTGCAGCTTCAATTTCAGGATATACAGCTTGTGTTCACGGTAAATTTTCTTTTGCTGAATAATAATTTTTGTATCAATATACTGCAGCAGGTTTATTAAGTCTTTTTTATATGCTTCATATTCTTCATCGCTTAAAACCGTTTTTGCAACAGAACCGTCACCGTCATGAAGAAATCTCCATTGCAAATCAGCCATAATTGCATACTGAATATAATTCGGAATAATTCCGTAATTCTTTTTGCTGTATTCAACAAGCCAATAATAAATGGATTTTAAATTATCTGTATAATAACACTTTGTGGATTTGGATTGATTGATTGCGGACGCTTCACCGGAAGTTCGCCTTCTGTATAAATATTTACAACTGTTTACAACGCCTATTTTCGCTGTTGTTCCAAGGAAAATAGAATAAATAAATTTCAAATCTTCCCCAGTTCTCAGATTTTCGTCAAAAAAGATTTTATCTTTAATTGCTTCAGCCTTAAACATACTGGCATTAACGAAAAATGCAGGCTTATCAGACTCAAGCGTAAAATCAATGATTCGGCTGCCTTCCGAAAACTTAAAATTAAGCCAATGATCGCCTTCTGCTCCGTCAAAGAACTTTATAGGAAAAGTTATCATGTTTGTTTGATTATAATTTTCCTCAAAAAAGTTGAAGCACTCACTAAGAACATTATTCTGGAATTTATCATCAGAATCAAGGAAATTCAGATATTTTCCTTTTGAATGCTTTATTCCCAGATTTCGTGCGGAAGAAACACCCCCGTTTTCTTTATGAATCACTTTTATCTGCGGGTAAACCATTGCATATCTGTCGCATATTTCAGAAGAACCGTCGGTTGAACCGTCATCCACAAGTATCAGTTCATACGGTTTTGCAATATATGCTGAAGCATTGTTTTCAAAACTCTCATAAAGCGGTGCCAAATCCTGTGCTAAAATACTTTTAATGGTTTCTTCAACAAAAGGCGCTGTGTTATAAACAGCAGTAATAATTGAAAAAGCATAATCATAATACTTTTCACAATAATGAAAACTAAAAGTATCTTTGTTTGAATCAAAAACAAGATAAGCATTAATTTTACCGTTATAAAACGAAAGCGGCTGATACACGGAAAATCCGCTTATCTCAATTTTGTCGGACCAGGATAAATCAATCATGCTGTTATTGATTTCCAGTTTAATTTCATATTTATTAAATTCCTTATCAGAAAAATCGGAAAATCGTGAAACAGCATAAACAGAATTCTTTTTGTAAGAAACTTCAAGCGGAATTCGGCTGGTGCCATCCTGTGATAAAAAGTACACCTTGTCTATTTTAACATCCGAATCTCCTAAACAAAATACAAAGCCATCCTCATTTTTTGAAACAGATGTAATTTCAGATGTGTAAAAATTATTATTGAAATCTTCGGTATCTGTGAGCTTAACAGATAATCTGCCTGCCTGAGAAAAAAACACGGCAAGTGTTTTTGAAATTTCCGGCACAGTTAACAAAGAACCATAATAAATTTTATTGCTTTTATTGTTTAATGCACTCTGAGAGGAAATAAAACAACAGGAATATTCATTTTCATATTCGAAAACAACACCTACACGATAATACATTTTATCGTTAAACATGATCAGCGAACCCATATCAAATTCAAAATATGCCCTGTTTCTGTCATCCAGGCTGCCTTCAATAAAGCCGTAACACTGCTGTCCGTTTTTATCAAGAAAACAGGTATAAATTCTTTTACAGTGTTTAATTTTACGTTTGAACTGAATGATTAATTCCGAGCCATGAAGCTCCACATCAACATTTTCCGAATCTCCCGGCAATACCTTGTTGTTGATAATTAAGTCTTTAACATTTGCATTACAAAATAATTTTATTTTCTTTTCCATAACACTTTATATATGATTATGTCATATAACCTTTCATCAGATTATCAAAATTTTGCAAAACGGTTTTTATCTTCACTTAACAGTTTTATTTTTTCAATCTTTTCCAATGCTGAAATTTTTTCGGAAAACAACTCATCCAACCAATCAAAAGAAATATATTTTTCTTCATCATAAGAAAAAATGTTTTCTGTATTATTGCAGCATAAAAAGTTTTCAGAATCAGCTTGTGTATATTTATTTGTACAATTGCCCTTCCAAAAAACCTGATTCTTAATAACCCTGATAGGATTACCCCCCCCTGAAGAATTTGAGGGTATTTCCTTATTTGAAATCACACTTCCAGCGCCGATAATACTGCCTGAATGAATTTTTGCACCTTTCATCAACATCGCATTTTGTCCTATCCAAACGGAATCGCCTACAAAAATGGATTTTGAACTATTTAATCTTTGCTTGGTCTCTATTGAATAAATTAAATGCGCATCCGCTGTTCTGAATGAAATACCGGTTGAGAACAAACAGTTGTTTCCGATAAATATATGCTTATGTTCACTTAACATTAAAATATATTTACCAACCGTGGATGGATTGAGATACACTTTCTTTCCCAGATAAAAAACACAGTCATTATGCATAATTGCATTCAGATTATTTATATTGCAGCCGCCTTTTAAATAAATTAAAGAATTGCTGCAGTTAAATGTAAATTTACAGTTTATAAGATTAATATCACTGCCAAAGTATATAGCATTATTTGTTCCCGAAAAGCTGATTTCAGAATTTTTATATAAAGACGGTCTGCCGATAATATGATTTTCTTTCACATTTGCAAACCCGTTAATATCTAAAACTTTTTCCATAAATAAGCACCTGAATTTTCAGAAAAATCAACTATAACTTTATTTCACCGGTTTTTATTTTTTCTGCAATAACTGTTCGTACATTCTCCAAATCCTTCGGTGTGTCAACAGACAGAGAATGTGCCGTAACCTCAACCATTTTAATTTTTTTCTGATGCTCGGCAAAACGAAGCAAATCAATATCCTCTACAATTTCATTTTTGCCTTTTTCGGTAGATGCGTAAAAATCGAGAGCAGATTTTGTATAGATTACAACACCGACATGCTTATAATATTTGTAATCCATTGAAGACTTCGGATATGGAATCGGACTTCTGGACAAAAACATTGCATTGTTTTCACTGTCTGTAACAATTTTGATATTTGTAAAATCAATGGCTTCAACAGGGTCCTCTATCGCAGTCATCAGATTACTTACATAAAAATCGGAATCAAACGGTTCTTCAGGAATAATGGCGCTGATAACATCCGGATCAATCAGCGGTTCATCACCGTTAATGCACAGATATAAGTCTGCTTCAATCTTCTTTGCAACCTCATGAATTCTGTTTGTACTTGTTTTGCAGTCACCTGTCATAATATATTTCAAATTATATTGTTTGCAAACTTCTGCAATTCTTTCATCATCCGTAGCTACATAAGCATCATCCAGATTTTTTACTTTCAAAACCTGATTATAAACCCACCAAATCATTGGCTTGCCGCATATATCGGCCAGCGGCTTTCCGTGAAATCTTGTTGAAGCAAATCTTGCAGGAATAACACCAATTACTTTCATAATACATATTCTCCTAAAATATTTTATTTACTTATTTTCTGCTGCACACACAGCCGGGTAAATGCGTATCAAACGAAACAGAATCTATCATCTGCATCGTATCTGTATCAAATACAACTATATTTATTCCCCGTTTATTAACTGCGTAGTCCGCTGCGTTAATTTTTATTGCGGCCTGATTTCCGGCTTTGAACGGCTTGCTCTGCAGTTCAACCGAAATACCGCCGGCATCAACTTTAAAATCTATCGGCCGGCATTTTTCCTCAGCGGTCATATTACACAAAACTGCCGATTTGTGCGAAACACCGATATAGGCTGTCCAAACCTCTCTGGTGAAATTGGTAAATCCCATATCAAAAATCTTTTTAAGATTGCTGTCACTGATCTGTTTGCCGGGAGTATCCTTAACGGCTAAAAGCACCAGATATTTTTTCTGAATCAATCTGACAATTTCAAGATAAGAATCCAAATCCGTTGTTTTTCTTAATACAGAAACAACACATTCCGGATTTTGAATATAGCTTCTTAAAATTCTTAGCTCAGAAGACTGATTTTGCACTGTTTCCCTAAGCTCCTGCATTTCATATTGAAATTTAAGATGATTCAGATATTCTATGGATTCAAACAATGATGATTTGGAAACAGATACATTCAAACCAAGCTGCTTGAAGAATTTATCAAACGAAAAGTTTCCTGCAGCCCTTCTTACCGCAGAATTTGCCGAATAAACACAAATTGCCTCATTGCGTGAAAGCAAATCGCATTCTGTTTCGTTTACCTGCCTTTTATGAATCACAATCGGCACAAGCTTTTGCTGGTCCGCTTTATAAAACGAAACCGTATTTTCAAAATTCAGCAGAATTGCCGTTACCGATTTATCAATATTGTTTAATTTAAAATTCGGATATTTAAACATATCCAAAATAATGAGTGCATCCTTTATATCTCTAACGGAAGAAATATTAAGCTCTTCAAATTCAGGATAATAATCCATTTCATTTGCCAGATATTTCAACTGATTCGTCAGATACGGATTACAGTATATTTTTTGAAAATTCTGTTCTTTTGCAAAAAGCACAGAGGTGTAAATACTGAAATAAAACCACCATACCTGTGCAAATTCTGTGCCCATCGCATAAAACTTATTATATATATTATCAGGCATGCCTTCGGTTGATGTGGAGGATACGCCGATAATTTTATCAAATCTGATATTATTATCAGAAAAATATCTTAAAACAATTTCCATCGGAATATTCGGCAAGGAAACCGTTTTGTCATTGTAAATGCGCTTGCTGTCATTATCATCAAGGCAATAATGGATATGGTATTTCAGGAATATTTTTTCACAGTCATCTGCAAAAAGATCAATAAGCAGCTTGTCCATTGCAGAAAAAATTTCGCCGTAAGAATAATACTTATGCCATTCTTCTGTTTTATGATTAAATGACAGCATAAGGCTCCATAAAAAACCGAATCCGTTTTTGATTAACAGAATTTTCTTATCATTATCTGTATCAAAAGCGGCTTTATCAAGACGAAAAGCATTGTAAAGCCTTTGCATTGTTTCGTCAGTCAAACCGTCAAAGCATTCCTGTTTGTTCCATACAGTAAAATCAATGTTTTTTTCTTTCAGCTCACACATTGTCTGCTGTGACGTTGACAGAATACAAGGGGTTACAAATTCGGAGTTAACAGACATTGCATTATATTTATGCATAAGACTTTTATAACAGTTGCAGTTAAAATCACCTGGCTCGGAATGTGTTTTATCTGTTGCCGGCTGAAGCCAGTTGTATTTTATTTTTTTAATATTAAAATAAAGATTTTGATAACCCCCCCAATTATCATTCACAGAATAAAGTTCTTCAAAATCATTAATATTGTAGCCGTTGCTGCTGAATATATTTTCAAAATTATCAACAATGGATTTTTCGGCATCTGCCTCTGATAAATCTGCAATTTTTGTAATCAGTTCGCATGCAACCACATTATCAAAAATCTGATTATTAACCAATTCTTCAAAAATAAAATTCAGGCTGCTTGCTCTTTTTTCACACTGATTTTTATCAATAAAAAGAACTGCTTTTTTATCTGCGTTTGCACCTAATCTGTGGCACAAAACAGGGAAAAAAGTGTTGTAGGCATCCGTAAAATATGCAATCATTTTTATTCGTCCTTATATTATAATCTTTATTATAAAATTATAGCATACGAAATAGGTTATTTCAATAGCCAATTGCTTTCATCATATAAAAAAAGAGAGGATAATTCCTCTCTTTTATCAATTATCCTTTTAATTTTTTTCTAACGCAATTCATCATTTTATAAGCCTTTTCACTAAGATTGAAAAGTGAATTCATAACGGGGTCATACACAACATAAAGCTCATTTACAAATTCAACAAATTCCGGATTAAAACCTTTTTTAAATCTGTAAACACCGTACTGCGGGTCGTTTTCATCCTTAAATCCCGAAACGCCCCTGAAATCATAGATTTCACAGCCGTTTTCCAATCCCCATTTCATCATTTCAAACTGAAGCTGATAATTGGGCATCAAATTTCTGTATTCATTGGAACTTCCGCCGTAAAGATACCAAACCTTATTGCCGTACATAATCGGCATAACCGCAGCAATTGGCTTGCCTTCAAATTCCGCTATAATAAGCCTTGCATGCTGTTCGCCCATGCAATCGTATATTTTTTCAAAATAAGAAATCGGGCGAATAAAGAATTCGTCTCTTGCGCCTGTTTCGGTCATAATTTTATAGAAGGTTTCCAAATCTGCTTTTGTACCGATTCTTGTTGTTACGCCCTTTCTTTTTGAAAGCCTTAAATTATACCTTGTTTTGGAATTGAAAGAAGCCACAAGCTCTTCTTCCGTTTTTCCGGCAATATTAAGCCTGAAAACATATTTGGGCTGAACAACCTGATCAATGCTTTCAATATTTTCTTTCATCTGCAGTCCGATTTCTTTGGCAATTGATTTGAATTCTTCGTCAGATTCGGGAATATCAGGGTCCATTCTGAAAATAAAAGCTTTATATTTTTTTGCAAGCTCCCCTGCCTTTTCCATAAGCTGTTTCAGCGTTTCTTTATCATGTTCATCACACACAAAACCCCTGGGCGCATACATAATATACCTGTTGAACACCGGTACTTTTCTGAGAAGAATGCTCATATATCCCTTGATTTCGCCGTTTTCTTCGGCAATAACGGTTTCATGCTTCCAGTTTGATTTTACCTCGGCCCACTCCGGAGACTGAAGAAAGTGTGATTTCTTATTTGTATCTATAAATTCCTGAATTTTTTTATTATTATCCATTTTCAATATTCCTTAAAAATTAGTTTGAAATAAAAGCAATCATTATATTACCACAGCAGGCTTATGAATTCAAGCAAAATCAGCATGCAAAGCCGTTTTTACCGCTTTTCCTTTTCCCTGATTTTATTATAAATTCTTTCACTGCATTTTTTATCCGAAAATCTGAAAAACTTATCAATGCGCTCTTTATATGCAGGCTTCAGTTCACAGTTGTTTTCCATATAGCCGATTATCAGATTAACCGTATCTTCAAGATTATCGGTTACTTCACCGAAACCGTGTTCTTCAAAATTAAAATAGCCTTTTTTTACGGTATGCTCAGAATAGAATTTATCAAAATCAAACTGGCAGTACACAATCGGACGCCGCATATATGAAAAATCAAATACGGCAGAAGAATAATCTGTTACCAGCATACTGCTTTCGGCATAAACCTCTCTGTAGCTCTTTTCGTAATTATATATAACTGCCCTGCCGTTGTGCGTAAATTTATCCGTTTCTTTCAAAAAGATAACATGCGGCATAAAACAAATTGTATAGCCGTATTTATCAGCGGCATTCAGCAGCTTTTCACTGTTGATCAGACTGTTATAAAATTCGAAATATTCACTTTCGGTAAAATTATCATTCACCTTCCAAATCATTGTTCCCGAATTTTCATCAAACACACGTGTTGTTAAAAATTTACGCCAAGTAGGCATAATGGTTATCTTTTTTTTATCATCACGGTAAAGCTTATCAAAACGAGGCATTCCGGTAAGCCACATTTCATTTTCCGTATAATGAAATTTCGGACTGAGCAAATAATTGTATTCTGCTTCGGCACTTGTTATAAAACCGTAAAAATCCCTTCTATATTTACTGAGCGTACTGCCATGGTCATTATGAATAACACCGTGCTGTAAAAAAATCTGCTTGGGGTTTCTGAACAAATCTCTGTAATATTTTAAATCCTTGTCAAAGGGATTGATAGTAGCTTCCGCCATCTGCGAAGAAATCATATAATCGGCAATCGTAAACAGCTTTTTGTGTTCCGCAGAAAAAGGCTCGACTACTTTTCCAATTGCTTTCAGTTCATTAAACGATTCTGATTTCTTGCTTAAAATAAAATACAGGTCTATATCCGGTTCATTGCGCTGTACCATATATCTGAAAAACGCTTCGCCATTGTCATCTGCTCTGTCAGGTCTGTCCATAATAAGCCAAACCTGCTTTGCTTTATTGTTTTTATGATTAAAATAATAATCTCTTATCTCAATAATTTCATTATAACGGCGGGGTTCGGCGGATTTTATTTCTTTTCTGAAATTATTTTCAAGTTTTTCAAGCATTGCTTCACTGCATTTTGAACACACCAAAGCTGAATCCGATACTTTTACCGCATACCCATCCTTATAGCAATAGCTTTCCGCAACCTTTTTGTCAACTGACGAAACCAGCATGAATTCCAGTTCATCAATAAAGCAGTTTCCGCTTTCCGAGGCAGTTACAAGCCTTATGCTGTATTCATTGCCGGTAAGCGGAAGTTCCATTTTGAAGCCTTTTTCATAAAGATATACTTTTTCATAAAAATATCGGTCTGTATATCTTTTTACCTGCTCTATATCCATAAGCCTGCCGTTAATTTCAGCCTTAACAGCTATGCTTTCAAGGTCAATGCAGGCAGGATAATGGCAAACACCTTCTATTACAAGCTTTCCGTTTTTTATATTAACCAGTTCGATTTTTGCCGGAAAACTGGATAACTTATAGGTAAAATTACGGTTATAATATACTGCCAAATCGTTTTCTTCCGCTTTCAGCCTGCAGAAGCCCTTATGCTTAACGGCAAGCAAAAACAGCTTATTAAATCTTGTTGTTTCGTAGCCGATAATGATTTGATCACAAACGGCTTTCAGAACATGCGAAAGTCTGTTCCACATATCCGAATAATCATACTGTACCTGATGGTAATTTCCCATTATGTGTTCAGATTGATTCAGCATTTTCATAATCTGCGCCATAATATAATTCTGCACAAAAGCAGGAATAAAGCCGGTATCATTATATATTCTGTTAATATGTGCCGATAATTTGCAAAGACCGCTGTCAAACATCTCTGCGTTAAATACGCTTTTCTCTTCTGCTCTGAGCGTAACGGCAGCAGAACCGGCAGTCGCAAAACGGCTGTTACGAATGAAAAGATTCATCATATGTGCCTGCATATCAAATGCTTCATTTTCCGTATATCTGCAGTTTTTACAGACAGCCTCTGTTTTGATAAAACAACTGCTCGGTGTTCTCGGAAAGGACTTTTTTCTTTCGGAAAGATGAATAACGGCAGATTTGCTTTGAACGGCCAAATTATACCATTTGTATATTTTACTCAAGCTATTTACAGAGATACAAGCAAAATCCACTTTATCCTGCACAGATTTAAAGCACCTGCTTACTTCGGAAAGGGTGTTTTTGGAATATACATCCCCTGCATTTAAAACAACCGTGTATTGTGCAGGCGAACGGAAAAGTGATTTGTATATTTCCTGTTCAATATCAGCAGAAACAACTGCTTTGCAGTGATTATATTTTTTAGAATACCTTTTTCCTGCTTTAACAGCAGTTTCATTTTCAGGCAGCAAAAGGAAAAAGCAGATATTGCCGCTTACATTGAAATTCTGATTGATAATACTTGAGAAAGTTGCATGCAGATATTCTTCAAGCTTGTTTTCCGCAGTATTGCCGCACGAAATAATAAAACTGAACTGATAAGCAGTTTTTTCGCTTTTTGTGTTTTGTGAAGAACCAATTGATTTCTTCAATCCTTTAAACATTTTGTTGTTCTCCTGTTATTTTTCTAATACGGATTTAAGTTTTCTCGGAATTCTCATCATTTTTCGTGCCAGTTTATAAGATTGTGAATTGTAAATGGAATTCAGTTTCATTTTTAACTGACGTGCATCTGTTCCTTTCGGAGGAATCGGAAGATAATCTTTATGATTAAGCTTTCGCGGTATATATCCAATCATTCTTGACAGTTTATATGTTGCGGATTTCTGAAGCCGCGCAATTTTTTTTCTTATTTCGGCAGCTTCCTCTGTTTCGCCCTGCTTGTTCAAACCAAGTGATACATTCTTTATATTGTGAAACAAAACCGTTTCGTAAAAATCGCTTTTTCTTGCGTATTTCCAAAAATATTCGGCATATGCCCTTTCCGGATGTTCCCACGGTTTGATAAACGAGGTGTAATGTATAATATACGGTTCGTAATCAAAAAGGCGGCTGTACCGTTCTTCATAATCAAGAACAAACGCCTCAACACGTGCATCCTCAAACTGATGATGCCACTGAAAATTCCATCTGTCATCCAGTTTATATATTTTTCCCCTGCATATCACATTCAGCACATCCTGATCCGGGCAAGGAAGCTTTACAAAATATTTAAGACAGTTGATACACTTGTTTTTAAGGTTTCTGTTTATCCACTCACGGCAGTTAATCAGCAGAATTCCGGAATTGCAGTATTCTTCAACATCAATACAAAGCCTGTTCTGAACATGATTCAAAAGATTTTTTCTGAGAAAATTATTGGCTGCCGCAACATAATTATCCTGCAAATCTATCTCATACAGATTTGCAATGTCCGTATTCACTGCAACATCACAGTCAAGATAAATTACCTTGTCATATCCTGACAGCACTTCCGGAATAAGCCATCTGTAATACATCTGCTTTGAATAGTGCGCAACGCAGTACAAATCTATTCCATTTAAACAGTTCGTAACATCGAAAACCGTGATTTTTACATTTTCGTATTTCAGAGACAGCAGTTTATTTCTTATAATGCTGCTTGTAAATCCATCAACAAAAATATAAATATCATAAAGATAATCAGGATTTGCATTTTCATATATGGATTGAATTGCCACACCTGCATAATAAAGATATTCTTCACTGCCTGCAAAAACAATGGGAATAACCTTGCTGAAATTATTGTTTTCCTGTTTTGAAAGACGGTTTACTGTTTGCTTGATTTCAGCCATATCTATATCACGCCGTGTATGCGATATTCTTTGAATTTTCTTGTCTGAAAAAGCCGTTTTATTATAGTAAAACAGCCATTCGTCTGCCAGCGGCACATCATAAAAATACCATGGTTTCAGTTTTGATGAAAAATGCATGATTTTTATATCAGGCAAAAACTGAAGCACATTTTTGTAATTTCTGCCGTAAAGTTCATTAATGCGGGAAATATCATACTTATCCTTTGATTCAACAAGGTTGATGTAACAGGCATTGTATTCCAACGGAAGCTGAAGCACGGCATTTTTAAATACTATATTAAATATATTCTGATCCATTAATGAATCATCATTATAATTTTTCTTGGTTTCAATCAGTTTGCTTTCAACATTATCCTCACGAATCTTTTTCAGATTTAAAAGCATAACACCCGAATTGAAATAATCTGTTGCCGCAATATCTTTTCCGATTTTTTGCTCATCATAAATAACCTGCGGCAAATCACGCACCGCACCTGCATAATATCCTGATAAATCAACAGAAAACAGTTCCGATAAATCGTCCCTGACAATAATATCGCCGTCCAGATACAGAATTGTATCCAAATCGTTAAAAATATCGGCAAGTCTGAATTTCAGAAGCGCTGTTTTTGTAGCAGCAAGATATCTTGTATCGTCGCCTCTGTGCAGATTTTCCAATTCATCCATGCTGTGTTCAATGATTTTAACGGCAACATTTTCGTATTTCACGGCACTGAAAGTTAACGCCCTTTTTGCATTTTCAGAACAGTTCGGGGGCATTACAACAAAAATATTATGTTTTATTCTGCTGTCACAATTATGGCATACAGACGCAATGGCGGCAGCAGTCGGAACAATATATCCTTCATCGGCAACAAAACATATATTTACTTCTTTTATAGTCATATCAAAACTCCATCATAATATTCGGTAGGTATTGAACCTATTTCCAGTTTGGGCCTTGCAAATTCAACAACTGCATGTACTGCATCATCTCCCACACCTGCATTGGCTCTTAAACATACGGTTAATCCTTTAAAAGCTTCTGCTTTGGGAAGCTCGGCAGTTAACTGAATTCTCTGCCACGCTTCATTTCTGAATCCCTTGCTTTTAAAGAACTTACCAGAATTGTATGACGGCGCATTGATAAAGGCTATTGTTCCGCCACCCCCCCGATTATTTGAGGCTTTTAACACCCTTGCCCACACGGAAAAGGTTACGGTTGTTTTCGCCAAATCTTTAAAATCTTCAACTGTTTGGATAATATTCATCTGCGCTTTTGAAAGATTTCCCGCATGTGTCAAAACAATAGAATGATCCCTAAATATAACACAAGTGCTGTTGTTTACTGCTGTCCAGTACGGATTCATTTTCTTTTGGTCGCCTATTATTCCTTTTACACAATGATCGGAATGCACATATCCGTCCGCAAGCTGAGCATAAGGAAAATCAAAATGCGTTACGGTTTCATATTGCTGAAGCACAGCATTCGGCAGTTCTTCAAAATCGGAAGAATATAATTTTGAATTCTTTTCGGCTATATATTTATTCGGCGCCGATGTGAAATCACCTTTAAGCAAATTCGGTGCATTTTGGCTGTTAAAGATAAATTCACTTATTTTTTTATAGAAATATTTTGAATATTTATCTCTGATTTGAAAAAGTTTCTCTTCACAGTTTCCGGGATTTTGGGCAATTGTATGAACACATTCATATAAATACTCATAAAATTCCATACTGTAATGCTGATCGGACAAATCCCATTTATTTGCCGAATCCGCATAAGTAACATACGGCATTTTAACTACATGGCAGGACGGGCACTTTTCTTTAAAAGACGTATAAAGCCTGTCCAGCAGACCGTTTACTTTGTCACGAGTGCCTTTTTCAAAGCAATATAATTTATTTTTATGTGTATAAAGCGGTGTTCTGCCGTTTTCTATTAAAATAATCTGCTCTTCTTTATAATGCAAATCTTCCTTCAGCCATTTAATAAGCCTTTCCAGAACAATATCGGTTCCAATCTTATCAAGTACATCAAAAACATTAACGGATTCCAGTTTGCTTTCGGAAAAATATTTGTCTAAACCATTTTCACAAGCAAGCTTAAACCATAAAGACGAAGTAAAATAATGCTCGCTTCCGTCCGCATAAGTTTCTTTTTTCAGATGTGTATTGGCAATATTCACCAAATCAACAATAAAAAAATCAGCCGGTTCGGTATAATAGCCTGTCAGCGTTTTGTTATAATCATGGATTATACATGTTTTCTTAAAATTATTTATAGATACATCTTTAAAATCTTCCATAGAAAGTTCTTTTTTTGGTTTTGTTGTATAAACAAAATTTGTTATTTGCGATGAGCTTTGCAAAAAATGAATAACCTCATGCTCATTATAATCAATAAAACCAAACAAATCCCTGCATATACAGCAGCCGTAAATATTGAATGTAGCCATAAACTTCTTGCCTTTCAGGTATTTTTATATTTTAAGGTATATAAAATTTTACTACTTTTGTTTATAATTGTCAATTTCTATAAATAACAAGTATATAAAAGCCGAAATATACAATTTAAACTTGATTTTAAGTAATGATATTATTATAATATATAATGTCTTATTTTATATATTTTGAATAGAGGAAAAATTTTGAATAATTTAACAGAAGAAACTTTGATAAAAGCAGAAATTATTAACATTTACTGGGAACGAATCAATCTTTTCATTGATGTACAAATTAACCCGATCAAAAATTTTGATACGAATGTGCCTTTGGACTTTTATGCACTTAACGGAAAACGCGCTGCGAAAGCAAAATTTCAGGCAGAAAAAATTTCCGATAATATTTACAGATTGTGCTTAAATGTAACCAATCCCGGCTATAACAGGTGTTTCCCTGCCGGAACATACACGATTGCAGTCTGTCAGGGTGAAAACGAACTTGCCCACTGTATGGCTTCGCATTCAATTGTTCATAAAATGAGTGATTATTCAAGGGCATTTCCGTTTTCCGGAAGAGCAAAAGTTTATAATGTTATTTTTTATGTCGGCGAAGCTGATGATTATTCTCTTCCCTTTTATATTTTTGTTATGGAAGCGGCATCTTACGCCAATAACACAGGTTCATCACGCTGTCTGTTGGGAAAAATATCTTCAAAAGCAAAAAAATATTTAAAAAAGAATATGAAAAAGCTGATATTAAAGAAAATTTACAGCATTTTGCTTCTTGTTCATACAGGCAAAAAAGATGTTATGCTTATTATGTCTGAACAAAACAAAAAAATATCCTCAAACCAAAACGGTGTATATAAAAGGCTTACAGAAAGAGGTTTGGATAAAAAATATAAGATTATCTTCTCTTTCCGTTCGGCTGTTGCCGAAAAGCAGGGAAAAATAAGCTGGCTGAAATTTATTAACAAACTGGCACAAAGCACCGTGATTATTCTTGATGACCATGTTCCGGCATTTGACTGGCTCGTGTTAAGCAAAAAAACAAAGGTTATCCAACTTTGGCATGCGGGTGCCGGCTTTAAATCGTCCGGTTACAGCAGATGGGGAAATATAGGCTGCCCTGCTCCGTATTCCTGCCACCGTCAGTATGATTACGGCATTGCAGGCTCAGAAAAAATTGCACATTTCTTCTCTGAAGTTTGGGGAATTAATAAAGAACAGGTGCTTCCAACAGGTATGCCGCGCATTGATGAATATCTTGATCAGAATTACAGAAAGAAAACATCTGCGGCACTTTACAAAAAATTTCCTGTATGCAAAAACAAAAAAGTAATTCTGTTTGCCCCTACTTACAGAGGAAAAAACAAAAAAAATGCATATTATCCCTATAATATAATTGATTTTGACAAGCTTTATAATATCTGCGGCGATGAATATGTTGTGTTATTCAAAATGCATCCGTGGATTTCGGACAGTGTTCCGATTAAACCGGAATATGCAGATACATTTATTGATGCGGGCAAATACCCGAATATAAATGATTTGTTTTATATCACAGATTTGCTTGTTACGGATTATTCATCTTCTATTTTTGAATTTTCGCTTATGAACAAACCCATGCTGTTTTTTGCATATGACGAAATTCCCTATTCCTTTTCAAGAGGATTTCACCGTAATTACGATCAGTCTGCACCGGGCAAAATTGTTCATACTTTTGATGAACTTCTGAAAGCAATTGAACAGAAAGATTTTGAATTTGAAAAAGTTAAGCAATACGTTGATTTTCACTTTGATTATATTGATTCAAATGCAAGCGACCGCGTGATTGACTGGCTGATACTGGGAAATATACCGCAGGATATGAAGAATAAAATTGATAAAAAAAATGAAGATGTACTGAATACAGCAAATCTGCATTTTTCGGAAATCCAATAACAAACATGGAGATTCGTGTGAAAAATCACACTAATCAAATTATATTGCCCTCAAAATTTACCTGTGTCATAATTTTGAGATGGCTGAAATCACCACTTATGCCTGTTCAGGCAACATAAGGCTACCGGGTGATTTTTATTAAACTATTTGTTGCCTGAAAGGCTATGGTGATTAATATGTCAAATAAAAAAACATTTTTTACATTTATTGTGAATATAACAGACAGCAGCGGCCTGAATCCTCTTTTTGAAAGCATTTATGACGGCAAAAGCAAAATCAATGCGCAGTGTATTATTGCGGACAGCAAGGGTATTTTGGATGACTGCCCTGAAATTATATCGGAAAAATATGCTGAAAATATAAAAGTAATAACACCTGCATCAGACGATATTTCCGATATTTATCATTCTGCCGAAGCATGGATTGAAGGAAAATATGTAAGCTTTCTTGATAACACAATGTTTTATCAAAAAGGCACACTGAAATATGTAAAAGAAAAGCTGATTTTGAATGAAATGAAAGCATTATCTGTTTGCCCAGTATATATTGCGCCTGATTCCGAACAGCGCCCCTACTCTGTTGTTCCCGAAACCGGCGGATACTATAACGCTGCAAATGAGCCGAAAAATCTGCAGTTTTTCTTCGGTGCATATTTTTGGGAAAAAAATGTTATTAAAGAGCTTGGTTTTAGCCAATCGGTTGTCACTGAAAAAGACAAGGATTTTATCATCAGATATTTTCTTAAATATAATAAATTCCACTATGTTAATTCCCGAAATCTGTATTACAGAAATTCTGCCGAAAATGAATTTGCCACAAATACCATTCAATATAAAAAAGAATGGTATCAGGAAGACGTTGAGGGATTTTTATTAAATCTGGCAGAAAGCGCCGATAAATATGCAGAAACAGAAAAAAGATTTATTCTTTGCTGTGTATATTATCTTTTATTTTCACGCTTTAACTGCAATACAAACGACAGAAACAAAAAAGTGCTGAATGATGAGGAAACGGAAAGATTTTATAAATCTGCAGGCAGGGTTTTTGCCCTGATTCCCGATTTGATTATGCTTCTTAAAATCCAAACAGGCTCTTTTACGGTAATAAGAAATCTTAAATTCTTTCTTTTGAAACTGAAATATGATTATTTGGGAAAGAAATTCAGAATAATAGACAACGAAAAAAGATTTTATTTCTGTTCAGATATAGATGAATCCGTTAAAAGAAACTTTATAATAAACAGTTCAAACGGATGCTATCTTGTTGCCCCTGACAATAATACAGAAACAAATAATCTTCCCATAAAGAATATCAGCAAAAAAGACGATAATTATTTAAGATACATTGCTTCAGGTATCCCGATGAAAAAAATTATTGACATCGGTGCAATAAGCAATGAAAAAATTATTATTTCAGCCATTAATTATCAGAACGGCAAAATTGAAATTGACGCGAAGTCCTCGCTTGTTGATTTTATAGATTATGATGATATTCGTCTTGTGGTTTCTGTTAATGAGGATGAATTTGCTCTGAAACCTGTAAAATGCTATCCGTATCTGAAAAGCTTCGGTAAAGTATTTCTTAAAA
The DNA here is from genome assembly GCA_948471205.1 of uncultured Oscillospiraceae bacterium. Taxonomy (GTDB): domain Bacteria; phylum Bacillota; class Clostridia; order Oscillospirales; family Acutalibacteraceae; genus Eubacterium_R. Next base: position 20,817 of record CAOKRT010000018.1, read on the forward strand.
AATATCAGTTTCATGTATCTATTCCGGTTAAAACCGCTTCTTACATCAAGGTTAATTTTTACTTTGAAAGAAACGGCAAAAAATTTCCGCAGACACTTGCCTTTAAGGAATCGGCATCCAGACTTACAAATGAAATCGGCAGAAGCACATGGAATTTTGATGAAAACAGAATCTTATTTTTCAAAACACCGAATACGCTTGTTATCAGAAAAACAGATAATCTGCGTATTATATACAGGGAACTGCGTTATCTTGATAATTTCAAAAAATATCTTAAAAGAAATGATTTATGGGAAACGCAGAAGGATTTGTATAAACTGAGAATGGATTATCAAATCAAAAAGCGTTTGTTTAAAAACAAGCGCATATGGGTTTCCTTTGACAAGCTGTATAAGGCAGGAGATAACGGAGAATATATTTACCATTATTTAAAAAACAATGATTTGGGCATTACTCCCTATTATATTGTTAATGCAGATTCCCCTGATTATAAACGTCTGAAAGACGCAGGCGAAAATGTGCTTATTTCAAATTCATATGAATGCAAGCTTATCTGTCTGTTTGCAGAAGCAATACTTGCCACACACGCTACAATATGGGAATACTGCGGCTTTAACAAAGCAGAACAGGAATATTTCCGTGATTTATTCAATGCAAAGCTTGTCTGCATTCAGCACGGTCTTACCGTTCAGCAGATTGCTCAGTATCAGAACAGACTGTTTGACAACACACAGTTTTACTGCTGTGCAAGCAAATATGAGGTTGAAAATATTCTTCAGCCGATTTACGGCTATGATTCAAAACAGATTGCACTTACAGGCCTGGCAAGGTATGACGGTTTAAAAAACAACGATAAAAAAATCATTCTGATTACACCTACATGGAGAAGAGATATTGTTAACAACAGTATCGCTTACGTAAAAAAAACACATAATAATCATTTTAAAGAAAGCACATATTTTAAAATTTACAACAGTCTTATCAATGACAGCACGCTGATTGACAAGGCAAAGGAAACGGGATATGAAATTGTATTTCTGCTTCACCCTGCCATGAGCGCGCAGTCTGTTGATTACGACAGAAACGATTACGTTAAAATTGTTGAGGCTGCAAGCGATATTAGTTACGAAAAAATACTTACCGAATCAAGCCTTATGGTTACAGATTATTCCGGCGTACAGTTTGATTTTGCTTATATGAGAAAACCGCTTGTTTATTACCATCCGGCTGCACTTCCTCCGTTTTATGAAGAAGGCGTTTATCAGTACGATACAATGGCATTCGGCGAAATCTGCACGGAACATGACGAAATCATCCATACACTCTGTGAATATATGGATACTGCATGCAAATGCAAAGAGGAATATATTAAGCGTTCCGATGATTTCTTTGCTTTCGGAGATTTCAATTCCTGTGAAAGAATTTATAATGCCGTTGATAAATTTATTAAGAATAATTAATTAGGAGAAGCATCATGTTACTTGAAAGTCCAAATGATAAGGTTTTGCAGCAGGATTTTGATGAAATTGTTGAAAGCGCCACACCGTTTCACGAACTCAGCGGAAAAAAGATATTTGTTACCGGTGCAACAGGTTTAATAGGTTCGCAGTTTATAAAAACACTTGCCTGTTATAACAGAAAAAAGAATGCCGATATTAAAATCATTGCCTTTGTCCGCAGTGAGGAAAAGGCAAAAAAAGTTTTCGGAAACATTCCCGGCATTACAATTGTAAAAGGCAATATCAGCGATAAAATTGACTATAGCGGCGATGTGGATTATATTATCCACGGTGCAAGCGCCACAAGCTCAAAATTCTTTGTTGAATGTCCTGTTGAAACAATTAAAACAGCTATAGACGGCACTGTATCCGTTCTTGAATTTGCAAAGGAAAAGAACGTAAAAGGATTTGTTTATCTTTCCTCTCTTGAGGTTTACGGAACCCCGCTTGAAAATGCCGGTATGATTACGGAAAACGATTACGGCTATATTGACCAGCTTAATATACGAAGCAGTTACAGCGAAGGAAAAAGAATGGTTGAATGCCTTTGCTGTTCCTATGCAAGCGAATATGGCATTCCTGTAAAAATAGCAAGACTTTCACAAACCTTCGGCGCCGGCGTTGAATATAATGACGGAAGAGTATTTGCCGAATTTGCAAGATGTGCTATTGAAAAGAAAGATATTGTTCTTCATACGCAGGGAAATACCGTTCGTTCCTACTGCTATACAACAGATGCTGTTTCGGCAATAACATATATTCTTCTGAAAGGCAATACCGGAGAAGCATATAATATTACAAATATGAACACAGCATGCTCTATAAAAGAAATGGCACAGCTTGTCTGCAACACATTCAAGGATGCGCAAATCAGTGTAAAGATAGATATTCCCGAGAATATTGCTTCTTTCGGTTATAATCCCGAAATGATTATAAGACTGGACAGCACAAAGCTTGAACAGCTTGGCTGGAAAGCTGAAATTCATCTTGAAGAAATGTTCCGCCGCCTTGTAGCCAGCATGAAAAAACAATAAAATTACACCCCAAAGACTTTATGCCTTTGGGGTGTGCTTTTTTATCTGTAATTTATAAATTATTTTGCGCTTAAATCAAGCTCTTTATTATCCTTTGCATCAGACAATGCTCTGAATGTATAAAAATCTTCAGGCGTTGTAATTTTAATATTATTCTTTTCACCGGCTACTGTATATAAACCTTTGCCGTAATGTGTCATCAAAGTACAGGAATCCGTCATATTGGTAAAACCTTCTGAAATTGCTTTTTCCTGCATTTCTATAATTTCCTTAAGATAAAAGCTCTGCGGCGCTCTTGCTATGCGGGCACTGGAACGGTTAACAATACTTTCAACACGCTCACTGCTGCATTTTTCATTTTCATCCACAACAATAATGGTTTCCTGGGCAGGAACAGTTGTAATAGCCGAACCGTATTTTTTCACAGCTCTGATATTATCGCTGATGGTCTCAGCGCTGATTAAAGGCCGAACACCGTCATGTATAAGAACAATGTTGTTCTCTGCACCGTAAACCTCTTCAGCAGCCTTTAAGCCATTATAAATAGAAAGCTGACCGGTTGCCCCCCCCGGAACAATTTTTCCGATTTTATCAAGACCGTAATTATTTTTCAGTTCTTCCATATACTCCACCCAGTCGCTTATACAGGAAACGATAATTCCGTCAATCTCCGGATGCTTCTGAAAGATTTCTATTGTATGAATAATAATAGGCTTGCCGTTAACCATAAGAAACTGTTTTGGCCTGTCAGCAACCTTCATACGAACGCCGACGCCGCCGGCAAAAATTACACCGATATTCATAAATCCGATATATTCTCCTTAATTTTATTTTCCGTTTGAATATAACTTTAACACGATCAGATAAAAATAACTTTAAACTTTTCATCAGCTTAAATATATAAAGTTTAAATGAAATGGTTAATATATCCAAAAAGCATTATATTATATTTCGACAATTAAATCAAGTGCAGTAAATAAAATATAAATAATGTTTTAAAATATAATGAACAGCAGTACATTTTGTACTGCTGTTATTATTTGTTCAAGATTCCGTTTTATTATTGCAGATGTTTCATGATTGCTGCAGAATTTCAGTTAATTTTTCAACAGAAAGATTTTTATTGTGTCTGAGTTCATATTTATATCTGTTCATATTAACATCGCTGTGCTCGGTTTCTTTACTCCACAAATGAATGGTCCATGCGTCATTTCCAAAGAAAGACGGAATAAGCACGCCAATCACAGCCATTTTTACTTTTGAAAGAACATCCATATCATAAACAGCGGTTAAAAAATATCTGAAAAGAAAATACATAACAATATTTTCAGATACCTTTTCATTTGGAAAATCGGGCTTTTCGCTATGATTTTTAACCTTATCCACCCATTCCGGATTAATAACTTCGGGATTAAGAAAAAGGTCAAAAAAAGCAGTTTCCGACTTCTCTTCTTTATAATCGTCTATCTCCTTCTGAAGTTCGTCAGCAAATGCAAGAAGGCTGATTAATCTGGATGTCACAGACAATGCACCGTCTTTTATAATGGAGTATGCTTTATTTCTTGCATTCATCAGTTTAAAATACAATTCGGCATCAATATCGTTAATGCTCGGAGGCAACTCATTGATTTCATATGTAAAATCAAACGGTTCTTTTAAATTCCACATAATATCGCTTGCAACAGGACAGGAAAAAGAAATGCCCATTTCACGAACGGAGCCGAAATCATTGATAAATCTCGGAAATGTACGGCAGGTGTAAGGTGTATGCTCACCGCCTATTGCAATATGCATATCACAAAGATTTTCCTGATTTAAAAACGGACATCTTTTTTTATCGGCAAGCCGGAAAATTGTATTTCCGTATTCATCTAAATCAAGCACACTGTCTATTTTTCTTTTTATTTCCCCTGTCAGATTTTTATAATATGCAAGCGAAGCATCATCTGCATCCACTTCCCATCCCTGGCAACAGGAATCCGGACATGCGCCGGCAATACATTTAAAATCCCTGTAAAATACGGGTGTAACCAATTTCATAATTTAACTCTTCTTTGCTTAATAATTGTGCACAGACACCAGTTTTCCGTTTTTATAATACGTTCTCGGAACACGTTTTGAAATACGGCATGCAAGCTCATAATTAAAGGAATGCGCCGCATTGCCGACTTCTTCCATCGTAAGCGCCGCATCTCCCCTGCGGCCAATGAGCACAACCGGCGTATCAAGATTTACATCATCAATATCCGTTATATCAATCATAAACTGATCCATACAGATTCTTCCGACAATGGGTGCATATTTTCCGTTTACAATTACCTTGCCCTTATTGGAAAGACATCTTGGATAACCGTCTGCATAACCGACGGGCAATGTTGCAATCACTCTCGGCTCTTTAACGGTGTATGTGCCGCCGTAAGAAATTTCTCTGCCGGGCTCCAGTGTTTTAATATGTGAAATATGTGTAAGCCATGTCAGCGCAGGCTTAATGTCGAGAAGCGATTTATCCACCTCTTCCGAAGGATATAATCCGTAAGTAATAATTCCCATTCTGCACATATCAAAAGTTTCATCAAAATTCATAATACCGGCAGAATTGCTGATATGCTTTACAGGCACATTTATATTTCTGGAATCCAGCATATCAATGAACTTTTTAAACAAACTCTGCTGCTGAACGGATTTAGACAAATCAGCCTCATCGGCTGTTGCATAATGGGAAAATATACCCTCTGCTTCCAAAAAAGGAAGTTCATAAATCTTTCTGCATAAATCGGCGCTTTCTTCCGTTGCCTGAAAACCGATTCTGCTCATTCCGGTATCAACACAAAAATGATATACAGCCGTTTTATTCTGCCGCTTTGCTTCTTTTGACAGCGCAAGCGCATCTTCATATGAAAAAATCGGAATACGGATACTGTTTTTAACAACAGTATCATACAGTTCCGGTGAAACATACCCAAGAATAATCAGCGGTTTGGTGATTCCTGAATTTATAAGTTCTACAGCCTCTTCTATACAGGCCACGCCGAAAAAATCACTTTTATCATTTAAAAGCTCGGCAATTTTCACTGCCCCGTGCCCATAAGCATCCGCTTTGATTACAGATAAAATTTTAACATGAGCCGGCAGTTTTTTTCTTACCTGTTTAAAATTATATTCAACTGCATCCAAATCAATTGCAGCCTGCGTACGAAAATACATTTATATATTACCTCTAATAACAGTTTATCTATAAATATATATTTTATAATACTTTGCTTTAAATGTAAATAACAAAATAACAGTTACTCTATAATAAAATCATTTAAACTATTATAAGTTATCGTGTATTGTAACAGAATAATAAAAATAAAAACAGAAATATGTAATAAAAAGTAGATGAATGGTTTTATACGTTGAATTTTTGCTTTTTTGTGTAGATTGTTTTCTGATGTGTTACAATAAGACTGCTGAAACACAAATTCAGAAAGAACGGAAATCAAAATATACAGCTTTAATTTCATCCTAAGGAGAACATAAATAATGAATATTAAAAGCATCATTAAATGTTTTAATTACTGGCTGAACGATAAATCAGCAGCAGAAATAACGCATTCACACAACTATGCAAAATATGAAATTGAAAGACTGTTGTCCGATCAAAGTCAGGCTGTTTTAATTTTACAAAAAGAAAATATGTTTATCTGCAAATGCAAATATAATTATGTAATAGACACAATGCACAGTGCAGATAACAAACCGCATTTATTTGAATTTGAAGCAATCGGCTTTTCAGAAACCGAAAAGATTACGTTCAACAGGTTTACTTTTTTTGACTTTATAATAACTTATAGATAAAATGAATGCTTAAAATATTAAAGGTATGCAGTTTATGCGTACCTTTAAATTTATGCAAATAAAATTTGCTTAATAATTCAAAAAAGCTGAAGGATGGCGTGGTTTTGAAAAATAAAGATTATGCCAAATTCAAAAAAGCACAGAAAAAAATTGAAGAACAGCTCAGCATAATCAAAAAAATCATAGATAAAGAAAAAACCAGCCACGCGTCAAACGCGTGGTTTTCATTTTACGGGCAAAGCCCTCT
>CAOKRT010000019.1 GCA_948471205.1 uncultured Oscillospiraceae bacterium
ATCGTGTAACTTAATCGAACCACGCGTCCAACGCGTGGTTTTGGTATACAATAAAGGTGTGCATCGAGTGCACACCTTTTATATTTCAATGAGGAAAAGGTCTGTTGAGCAAGCAGGCTTATTTATACATTCTCCTTTCTTCCCGGTCAGGTAACCGAAAACAATCGCTCGGTGAGTGAGGGTTGTAACCGAGCAAATATTTTAAATTTTAGGAGTAGTTATTTATGGATAATAAAATAACCATTTCTTTATTTTCAAAATCTGAAATAAAAAAGGTCAAAAAGCTTTTTGAAGATAGTGGATATACCGTTTTCAATTTATCATCAACAAGTGAAAAATCCCATCACGATAAAAAAGAAAGGATGCACGAAAATGAATTATTCAGGTGAACTTTACTGTCAATATGCAAACGCGTATGTTAAATGCAGTGATAAAAAATGCATAGAATGCAGTTATTACCAGCAGACTATGCAAAAGAAAAAATCAAATAAGAAAAATAAAGGAGATTAATTGAATGATATTTCTTGAAATGTTTATTGCAGGAATTTTAGCCATTGTAATATTTGCAATCGGTTATTACACTGGGAAAAAACACTACAGGGATGAGTTAGATAAACAAAGTATAGCTGATCTATATGAGGTTTTTAGAAATGATTACAAATATGAGGAAGATGAATACTGAAATTTAAGTATTAAAAAAAGGAATTTTACGTGAATTGATCATGAAAGCACTTAATCAATATTTTCCATTTAAAATTAAACTTTTTTTGTCATAAAACGATAAAAATATACGTTTTTGACAAAATATCTAACACTTTTGCATGTCTTATAGAAATAATGTTATTTTACTTGTTATAATAATAAAAAATTTTTAGGAGTGTTTATTATGAGTAAAAAAAACAATACTACAAAAACAACCAGCAAGGATGTTGTAAAAGCATTATTTGATGAAAGACGGGAATTCGTTGTATTCGGAATATGTGGTAAAACCGGTTCTGGAGTAACAACTGTTTCCAAAATCCTAAAAAACAGTTTTGACGAATTAAATTTACCAAAGCCTTGCGAAGAATCCCATGCAGATCTTTATAAAACTGAATACAGAATTTTATATAATTTTGCTAAAAGCAATTGGAAACCGTTTTATGCAATAAAAACAAGTACATTAATTACCCTAACCGCTTTGCAGCAAAAACCTGATGATTTTTGCAAATATATAAATGGAATTAAATCTTTTGACAAAGAAATTAAAATGAAGATAGAAAATCGTATAAACAGTTTTTACAATGAGTCTATTATATTTGATATTGAAAATTTGAAAATTAAAGATCATCCAATCGAAATACAAAATCCGGAAGCACAAGCATTTGAACAATTCTTAAATGAACATAATATTTCATTTCACAACAGCAATGGCAAATATAAGTTCAAATTAACGGAACTAGCTAAATTATATGATAAATATAAAGAATTAAGAAAAACAAAAGTAGAAATAAACAACTATTTGGTTTATGAAATCTTATTTCAGTTTATTTATTCAGAAGAACATGGTTTTCAAAATCACGTTAATAAGTTTTGGGCAGAATTATCGGAAGCAACAGAGATAAAAATAACAACAATTGCTTTACAGGGTATGGGAAATAATTTACGTATTACAGGAACAAATCCATTTGCTGAACCCATCGACAATTTTAAAAACAATGGTTTTCTCTCCATTGCTGAACTGATAAATATAAATATAAAATTATTACGGGATTATAAATCAAAAAAAATAATTTATTGTGATATTCATAGAATAATTGATGAAGATATAAAAGAAGAAATTTATAATGAAGAAAAAAGAACATTTATTGTTATAGATTCCATAAAAAACCCTTATGAATCCAATTATCTTAAAACCCGGTATTCTAACTATTATCTTATAACAGTATACACAGATGAAGATAAACGAAAAAAGCGGCTTTTATATAATGAAAAACTTGAACAGAATGATATTAAAACAATCGATATCATTGAACAACTTTCTGAATTTAAAAACTTCCAAAGTGATTATTTAAAAAGAATAAATAAAAACCAGAATAATGAAGAAAATCCGACTGAAGAAAACGATTTCATCATTCTTGAAAACATCACTAAAAAAATGGTTAAATTAAATTGCAATTCAATATATCCTTTCATCATGCAAAACATACAAAATTGTATTGAACTTGCTGATATATTTATTAATAATGAAGATGACAGTGCCAGCCGACTTAGATTAAAGAAAATTTTGCTTCGCTATACATCTTTAATTATGTCTCCCGGTCTGGTGCTCCCAACAAAAATTGAAAGAGTCATGCAAATTGCAAATACTGCTAAATTATGCTCTGGCTGTATTTCAAGACAGGTGGGAGCTGTTATTACTGATAATTTATATAATCTTAGATCTATCGGCTGGAATCATGTTCCAGAAAACCATATGCCGTGTTTATACAGAGATATAAATGAAGTATACAATCATTATAACGAAGATGCTTATAGTTGCTATGAAAATGATGACACTGCAACATTTCAAGAGAGCATAAGGAACGCAGTAAAAGATTATTACAGCAAAGATCCTGAAAACATATATGCTAATGGCAGAACTATTCCTTATTGCTTTAAAGATATTTATAATGAAATTATAGGTGTAAAAAATCAAATACATCCAAGGGCACTTCATGCTGAAGAAACTGCTTTTCTCAATTTAACAAATACAGGGTCGAATAATATACACGGAGGTTTTTTATTTACCACTTCGAGTCCTTGTGAGTTGTGTGCTAAAAAAGCAATGTATATGGGAATTTCAACTGTATATTATATCCAGCCATATCCTGGTATTTCAGAAAATCACATTTTAAAGTCTGGACCTAAAAATTTAAGGCCTGATTTGGTTTTATATACCGGAGCCATCGGTAGAGCATATACACAATTATATACCCCCTTAATTCCAAAGAAAGATGAAATGGAATTATGGCTGAAACACAAAGTTTCAATTGTTGAAAAGAATTATAAACGGAGTGAAAATAATGAATAATAATGTTTGTAATAATAAAAAAGACAAAATTTTTAAAGACGAAGAAGTAAAAGAAATTATAAATATAGTCGAAAAAATGAATATAAGACAATTCACAACAGAAGATATCAAAAATTTTCGCAAAGAATTAAACACTGTGATTATTGCACCTTATAACGAAAATCAGGTAAAAGGGGTAGGTTATAATTTAACAGCCTCCAACATGATTTATTCACTTTCAAAGCATAGATTGTTAAAGATAAAAGACAACAAGGAAGGTAAATTTTTCTATTTGTCTGCTCATGATACGGCACTTATATTGACCAACGAATATTTTGATGTAAGCAATAATGTTGCAGGAAGTTTTTATTCCCGCGTAAGAAGAGTATCAGAAGGTCTAGGTCAGATTTCAACCACTCTTGATCCTGGTTGGAACGGAATGTTTTTGATTTCATTAAATAATAGCACGAATAGAACTATAAAAGTACAAATAAGTTCAAAAACGGAAGGTCAGGAAAATAAAATAGGCATCGCTACGGTGGTGCTTACTGGAACCGACAGCACAAATAGTTATATTAATGAAAAAATTAATCTTGACAACCCAGCAATGCGTATAGACATTCTTAAAGAACTTGTTAATACCGAAAGAGTTATCATTAATAAATATAAGCATAATTCTTTTAAAACTCTTGTAAATAGTCTTGATAATTTTATTCCGAAAAGCAATCCAACTTATGATTATATAAACAAAATAAAAAAAGAATTAGAATGTATTGATAATGCATTAATGTATGAAAAAAAACCTGTCGAAGTGAAACAGCATATCAATTCTCTTAATTGGTTTTCTTATGAAGAAAATCAGGAGTTAAAAAGAAAAATCAATGAACTGAATAAATATCTTTCTATTGATGATTATTTAATCATCAATGAAGAAAAAAATTTTAAAGAACTAAAAGAAGAAATAGACAAACTAAAAAAAGAGTGCGATTATATATTGTTATGCGAAAATGTTAATCAAATACATAACTTAATTGATGATCATATAGAAAAATATAATAAATACAGTAGTATTAATTCAACTTTAGATTTTATAATTAAATGGAAAAATACTATTATCGGTTTTATTGCAGCTATAATAAGTACAATAATAATTGCAATTTTATTAATACAAAATAACACAAATTTGGATTTCTACCAAAAAATAATATTAATTATTACTCCTATTTTTACAACATTAATATCAAACCTTATTGGTAAATTATTTAAATGGTAATTACAATATAAACCATTAAAGAGCAATTAACTTTTAAAAGAGTTAATTGCTCTTTTTTGTTTTCAAAACAATTCCGGCTTAATTTAAAACTGTTTACATATAAATAAATTTTACAAAAGGAGAGATTTTATGAAGAAAATTTCAAAATGGAAAACGGTATAGCAGCCGATTCTTTTACTGGGTTTAATGATGTTTAACTGGTTTTCATCGGTTTTCAAATATCTGAGTAAACGAAGTAAAAGAATATTTGCCATGATGCTTGTCGTGTTTACCCTGATACCGAATGTTCAGGCGTTTGCTTTGAATGTAAGCGATAAAACAACGATTGAGCGCAAATGGGTAGATGTGTACTATGACTTTAACTACAACGGTCATTATTATGGACAGTTCAGTATTCTGACAGCCAAATCCACAGGCGAGCAGTATATTGCCTTGAACCGCATAAATCGGTTGATTTAGATATTGCGGCTAATGCAGTTAATTTTATGGACACTCCGTTGTGAAAAATTTATCAGATAATCAACAGATGCTTATCACCCGAGCCTCTATCTACGGCTACAGAAATTACTCCTACGGTTATTCGGTTGAACAGGCACATACCGCAATGATCATGTGGGATGTTATCCTCGGTCAGCGTACAGGCTACGGACACGGCATATGCTCCCGGGTAACAAGCTGCCCTTCTGCGATTGAAAACTGCTACAACAAAATACTCGATGCCATGAGCAGTCATACAAACAGACCGAGTATTAATAACACGACTGTTACGCTTAAGGGAACTGGCGAAAGCAACGCTGTTACCCTTACCGATACAAACGGTGTATTAAGCAATTTCAACATCACATCCGGCAACAGCAATATCAAGTTTTCGCAGAGCGGAAATAAACTGAAGATATGGTGTACGGCAAACGGCAATTACAGCGGTGCAGTAAATATGGTGAAGAAAAATACAGATATATCTTCTTCCCTTGCCCTTATCGGCGCAAATCAAACCGTGCTGTACGGCAGTATATCCGACCCTGTGCCTGCAAGAGTTACAGTAAATGTCCAATCCCTGAAATGCAATGTATCTGTAGCAAAACAGGATTCGGAAAACAATTCTTTCCATAGATGTTAAAAGTGAAAACTTTGTCTGCGCAGGTAAGAAGCTTGAGAAATGCGGATATAACATTCTGTTGACTGAAAGAAAGACGGCTGCTTTTGCGGCCGTCTTAAAACTTTAAAGAACACGATAAAGGAACACAACAATATGAAAAGATTTATCAAAATACCAAAGGTCATTTTTGAACTTGACCTTACTCCCCTGCAGCTTCTTGTTTATGCAGGGATTGTATCACTCAAATCAAAAGCGAATTACACAACAGCTTCCGCTGAAACCATTGCAAAACGCTGTAACATCAACAGAAACAGCGTTTACACCGCCGTAAACGCTCTAAAAACAGTTGGTTTAATAAACAAGACAAACAACATTAAAAACGGAAAAAACACCGCAAACGGTTATTATATCAATAATATCGGCGGTGCTTTTATAAAACTCGAATATTCTGTTTTCAAATTCAATTTATCCCCTTCTGAATTTGCATCTTATGTAACAATTAAAAGCAAGTGCAATCATGTAAACCGTGCGTTCCCTTCTCTTAAACAAATTGCAGAGCTTGCTCACATCTGCATAGACACCGTAATTGCATCTGTTAAGAAGCTTGCAGGCAAGGGATTGCTTCTTTTCAAACATTACATGCGCCGCTGCGGCTGCTTCGGTCATAACAACTATATCATCATTGATGAACCGATAGCACAGAAAACAGAAAACAAAATCATTAAACTGAAAACAAGATCAGCAGGAGTTGCTTTAAAGAAAGCTGCTTCTCTTTTTTTACATAAAAACAGGTACTCGAAATTTTGGGCAACGATATTAGATACACCTAAGAACTTTATTAGAAAAAGAATACTATCTCCTTTTAACAATATACACATAGTAAACTTTAAGAAGAAAAGTAAAACTGATCAGCGGATGAAACAATTCATCTGATAATACTTACAGGATAATTGCGCTTTTTTGTATGCAGAATGGTTATAAAAATATGCGTTTTTTATTTTCTAACGAAAAAATATTACAATACATAAATTCACTTGACTTGCATAAAATAATAGTGTACAATAAGTTGTACAACAATTTGAACATAATAAAAGGAGGCTTGAATTTATGTTAGCTGTAAACTATTCAACAATAAGAAATAATTTAAAAAATTATTGTGATGCCGCAACGGATCAGCACGAAACCGTTATCGTTACAAGAAAAGGTGAAAAAAATGTTGTTTTGATGAGCCTTGAACAGTATAACTCTATAATGAAAGCAGCTCGCAATGCAGAGTATCTGTCCAAAATTGACAGAGCCATTGAGCAGTTGGAAAGCGGACAAGGAACCGCCCATGAGCTGATAGAGGTTGACGATGAATAAATTATGGTCTGACAGAGCCTGGGATGAATACCTTTATTGGCTTTCCCAGGATAAGCGCACAATTAAAAAAATCAATGACCTTGTAAAAGATATTGAAAGAAACGGTTTATCTGAAGGAACAGGAAAACCCGAAGCGTTAAAATATCGAAAAGCCTGGAGCAGAAGAATAGATCATGCAAACCGTTTAGTTTACAACATTGATGAGCATTCAGTTTTGTTTTAAAATTCATATCCTGCTGTCTAAATTGATTAGCAAAATCTATACCTTGTTGATTTAAAATATTAAACAGCTTATCATTTTTTCTTTTCTGCACTTTAATAATGATTACTGTAATAAAAGTTACTAAAACCAAAATAAATATCAGTACTGCTATTATGTATTTGGATAAATCAGAAAAGCTATCACTTAAATAATTAAAAAATTCTTTATCAGACATAAAATACCTCATATATTCAAGTGTGCACTGGGTGCACACCTTTAAACAATTCCTTCACTATACTTGACAATGGATAAAATTTCCTTTATACTATTTTGTGAAAAAGTTTGAATAAAAAATAAAAACCCTCACAGCCGTTAAATAACGCCAATTATTTAACGGCATGCGCCTTAAAGATGTTACCAGCATCTGTAAGACTTATGAGAGCTATCATTGCGTATATTTAGTTATATGCATTCGTATAGATTTTGCAAGGACTCACAGTTTGTTTGGATGACGGCTGTGAGTTCTTACTTTTTCAGTAAAAACTGAATACCACACAATTAGAGAAGATACAAACCACTTGCTAACAGTTATGCCATGACTGCGTTATCCGATAACATATGAGCGAGCCTGCTGATGAGTCAGATCAGTAGCTACCTGCAAGTTAAAAGTAGGACGATCCTTGTTAAAAGAATTGCGTTCCGGGGGTAAAGCGTTCAAAACGCTTGTTTAATACATTCTGCTGGCTAGACCGTTGGCAGGATAGGAGAACTACCCTAATTGCTGTGAAAAAACCAAAAAACCTCTTTATAGTTGAAATGTCAACCAACCCGAATGGATTGATTGACATTTTGGTGCGAGAGACGGGACTTGAACCCGTACGAGTCGCCCCACACGCCCCTCAAACGTGCGCGTCTGCCGATTCCGCCACTCTCGCAAGCAACGATGAGATTATAACAAAAGAATTCAGAAAAGTCAATACTAATTTTAAAAAAATTTCAAAATATCTTCAGGTTTTTCTGCAATCAGTGCCGGTTTATATTTTAAAAGACTTTCACGCGGGCGAAATCCCCAGGTAACAGCAATACTTTCACAGCCTAAATTCCCGGCAGACTCCATATCAACTGAACTGTCCCCTATCCACACACATTCATCAGGCTTTGCATCTGTTTCTTTCAGAATTTTAAATGCCATTGCAGGATCCGGCTTTTTCGGCATATCATCCGACGCACCCACAATTACATCAAAAAAACTGTCTCCAAACAACTGTTTCACCATACCAACAGCCGCTGTATGCGGTTTATTTGTGCAGACAGCAATATTTATTCCGCGTTCTTTTATTTTGCTTACAACATCGAACATGCCGTCATAAATATGTGCATGATTCATTTTTATCTCATTGTATTTCATCTTGAAAAGTGCATACTGTTCTTCAAGTTCCCTATCATTTAATTTGCCGTCAAAAGCTCTGGATACCAGCAGTTTGGCACCGTTGCCTACAAAAGACTTGTAATCATCTTCGGTCCATACAGGCTCTATTCCACTGCTTTTAAGAAGATAATCACAAGCCAAACCAAGATCGGTAATTGTATTTACCAAGGTACCGTCCAAATCAAATATTGCACATTTAATTCTATTCTGCATACAAATCACTTAAATCTTCCGTTTTTCTTTTTTTATAATTTGCAACAAGCTTTACTGCGCCCACACAAATTATAAAACCTGCCAGCACAGCGGATTCAATATATATTTTTTTATTCTGCGCTTCGCTTTTTGCCGAAAGATTGCCGCTTTTAACATTTGTCCATAAATCTGCCTGCAGTTCAAGAATATTCTGCGGCAGGTTTTCAAAATACTGCCCTTTCGGCATTACTTCGGGATAAACTGCTTCATTCTGATAAAGCGAATACGCTTCATTATTTTTTACATTTATATTCGGCGAAGCATAATAGATATATTCTGCATTGGCAAGCGCAACCTGCGGTTCATGCATAAAATTGATAAATGCTTCCGCACCTGCTTTATTCTGTACGCATTTCGGAATGCAAAAAGCATCATAGAATATATTTACGCCTTCTTTTGGGAAACAGTAGTCAAGATCTTCGTTATTTTCATTCATTAAAGCATAGTCACCTGCATAGTACGTGGCAAAAGCATATTCACCGCTTTCCATAAGGTTGAAAATTTCATCCATTACATAAACAGGGCTTGTTTTGTCCTTCTGCTCTGCCAAAAGCTCTGCGGCAGCATTCCATTCCGACTCGTCGGATGTATTGAAGCTTTGCCCCAGTATTGCCTGCGCAATAGCAAAAGCATCGCGCGAATTATTGAACATCAGAATTTTATCCTTATACTGCTCATCCCACAGTACCTGCCAGCTTTCTGGCTTTTCAGCAACAAGCTGTTTATTGTAAATAAGTGCTGTTGTGCCCACATTAAAGCATAAGGAATATTTCTGCTCCGGATCAAAATAAAGATTTCTGTACTGCTCTTCAATATATTTTATATTCGGAACATTACTCCAGTTTATTTCAGCAAGCATATCTTCATCAATAAGCCGGCTGATCATATAATCACTGGGAACAATAACATCATACGATACACCGCCGCCGGCAAGCTTTGAATACATATTTTCATTTGACTCGTAATTTGTGTAATTCACCTTGGCACCTGTTAAACGTTCAAATTCACCTACAACATTCATAGAATCCTCAGCACCGTCTGATATATATTCGCCCCAGTTGTAAACATTCACGGTCTGTCCCTGCAAACCAAGATTTTTATAATAAGCCATCTGCTCTTCGGAAAAAATTTCATCCTCTGCAAAAGCGCAAAAATGAGCGGGAAGCAGAAAAACAAATAACACGGAAAAAAATAAAGCTGTTTTTCTCATTTTCCTTCACTCTTACCCTTTTTTTCGGATTTGTTCTGAACAATATTCATAACAATCAGAAGAATAAGTATTACAACAAACACAAGTGTGGAAAGTGCATACATATCCGGCTTAACCCGCTTTTTTGTTAAAGAAAAAATATAAATCGGCAAAGTCTGAAAACTTGGCCCGTTTGTAAAATATGAGATAATAAAATCATCCAGCGACAGTGTAAAGCTCATTACAAACCCTGTTAAAATGCCGCTGATAATATTAGGCATTACAACCTTAAAAAAGGCTTTGAACGGCTTGCAGCCCAAATCAACCGCCGCTTCATAAATATGAATATCAAACTGCTTCAGCTTAGGCAGAATATTTAATATTACATATGGAAGCGAAAAGGTTATATGTGCAATAAGAAGCGTGCCAAATCCCAGAACATTGGATTTATGAACAATCGTTCCCGCAAAAGCAAAAAGAAGCATCATTGAAATTCCTGTTACAATTTCAGGATTCATCATCGGAATATTTGTAACAGTCATAACTGTGCCTTTATACAGCCTGTTTTTGGCATTGAAAATGCCGACTGCCGCAGCAGTGCCGAGCGCAGTTGAACAAACAGCCGTTGATACGGCAAGAATAATTGTATTCCACAATGCTTTCATTGCCGCTTCATTTGAAAACATTTCTCCCCACCATTTTACCGAAAATCCGGAAAACACATAGGTACTTGCAGATTCATTAAATGAAAACATTGCCATTACCGCTATAGGAAGATACAGAAATATAAATATTAAAACAAGATAAAATCTTGCACCGTGGGAAAGTCTTTTTTTCATATCATAACCCCTCCCTCGTTTTCATCATCTGCACCGAAATAATTCATAATTCCAAGACAGATTAAAATCAAAATCATCAGCACAAAAGAAAGACTTGCACCAAGATTATAGTTATTTGCATTCTGAAACTGTGTTTCAATTACATCACCAATCAAAACAATCTGTCCGCCGCCGAGCTTCTGTGTAATATAAAAAGTTGACACACACGGCACAAAAACCATGGTTATTCCGCTTAAAATTCCGGGAAGTGACAACGGCATAATAACTTTTCTGAATACCTGGAATCTGTTTGAACCCAGATCCTGCGCCGCCTCAATCAGCGAATGGTCCATTTTGCTGATTACGGAATATATCGGAAGCACCATAAACGGCAGAAAATTATAAACCATACCAAGAAGTACAGCTCCGCTTGTGTTTATAAGCTTCAGACTTTCGATGCCGAAAAAATTAAGAACGGAATTGATAATTCCCGAATCTCCTAAAATGGTCATAAGGGAATATGTTCTTATAAGGAAATTCATCCACATAGGCAGCATCACAAGCAGCACCATGGTGCTTTGTGCACTTGTTTTTGCTTTCGTTACAAAATACGCAAACGGATAGCCGATAATAAGACAGATAAAGGTTGCGGCAACACCGTAAAGTATTGAAAGCAGAATGGTTGATGTATAATCGGGAATTGCTTCTATATATTTTAAAGTAAACGCACCCGAAGAATCCGTTAATGCATAATACAGAACCATGATAAGCGGTGCAATAATAAATAAAGCAGACCATATGATATACGGCTTGTCCAGCAGTTTTCGGGAAAGTTTACTGTTCATTTTCAGCCTCCCAATCATAATCGGCATCATTAATATGGTCAAACTCATCAGAGAAAGAAGAATAATCGCCGAACTCACCGCTGTATTCACTGCGCTTCATTACATGAATGGCATCGGCTTCGATATACATTCCCACTGTTTCACCCACCTTATGATAGTCAGTGGTCTGAATAAGCCATATAAAACCGTTAACATCAACAAAGGTTTCAAAAAATGTACCTTTAAAAATAACATCCGTTATAACACCTGTTAAGGAATCTTTTCGTCCGACATTGCAGATTTTAATATCCTCGGGGCGCACTACTGCCTCTGTTAACTCATTCGGTGCAAAACCTTTATCAAGGCAGTCGAAAGTAACACCGTGAAATCTTACAAGGTAATCCTTTACCATTACGGCGTCAACAATATTCGATTCGCCGATAAAATCAGCCACAAAGGCATTCACCGGTTCATTGTATATTTCTTCGGGCGTACCGATCTGCTGAATTTTGCCCTTATCCATAACAACTACCCTGTCGCTCATAGAAAGTGCCTCTTCCTGATCGTGTGTAACATAAATAAATGTTATCCCAAGCCTTTTCTGAATGGCTTTAAGCTCTTTCTGCATATCTTTTCTAAGTTTTAAATCAAGTGCGCCAAGCGGTTCGTCAAGCAAAAGAACATGTGGCTTATTGGCAAGCGCTCTTGCAATTGCAACACGCTGCTGCTGACCGCCCGAAAGACTGTCTATCGTTCTTTTTTCAAAACCTTTCAGATTAACAAGTTCCAGCATTTCAGCAACTGTTTTTCTGATTTCAGCTTTCGGCATTTTCTGAATTTCAGGTCCGAATGCAATATTTTCATATACATTTAAATGAGAAAAAAGAGCATAACGCTGAAAAATGGTATTGACCTTTCGCTTGTGCGGCGGAACATCATTTATCACTTTGCCCTCAAAAATAATTTCACCGCTTTCAGGTTCCAGAAAACCTGCAATGCAGCGAAGCGTTGTTGTTTTACCACAACCTGAAGAGCCAAGCAGCGTTATAAACTCTTTTTTGTTTATATAAAGATTAAGTTTATCCAATACAACATTGTCACCGTATTTTACAGTGAGATCATTAAGAACAATTAATTTTTCCAATTATGCACTTCCTCTTTGTAACCCGATTTTAATATTTAGTATATTAATATTTTAAATATACCAAATTATCAGCAAAAGTCAACAATATTTTAAAATATTTTCTTTAATATTTCTTCGCCGTTTTCAATTTTTTTCACAGTATCCGCAACAAGCGAAAAATCACATACCATTGATTTTGTTTTGTGAACACAGTCATCCATACCAAAGGGCACAAAATAATAGTTTTTATAATTCATAAGACTGCCTATATTTTTTGCCGCTGCGCCCAATGCATCATTTGTTGAAACACCTATAATGACAGGTCTTGAATTTCTTAAATGACTTTTGGCTGCCATTGTTACAGCCGTATCAGCTATACCGTTTGCAAGTTTGGCAAGCGTATTTCCTGTGCACGGAACAATGCATAATATGTCAAACATTTTCTTGGGACCTATCGGTTCTGCCTGTTCTATTTTATGAATAATGCTATGTCCTGTTATGGATATAATTTCTTCCTGTATATCCTTGGCATCGCCAAAGCGAGTATCTGTGTTATAAGCGGTTTCGCTCATAATCGGGTAAACATCATAACCCATTAAAACAAGTTCTTTAAGCGCTTCAATCGTCTTGGAAAATGTGCAGAAAGAACCTGTAAGTGCGTATCCGATTTTCAATTAAATTCCTCCTCAATTATATCTGAAACCGCCTCACCGATTAAATATCCGGCAGTTTTTTCGGCATATCTTGCCGGCATTCTTCTGCCGTTTAAAACAAGAAGCCCCATACTGTCTGCAATAAGCGTGTCAATGCCGCCGGGAAAAGATGCAAGATCAAGAATAAGCGCATCCTTTTTCACTGCAGAAAGTTCAGGTTTCGTAAGTACCATATGAGGAACGGTGTTGATGATGACATCAGCATGGTTTTCTGCTTTTAATTCATCAAAACCGATATGCTTTGCTCCGTTGAAAACAGCCTGTGCTTCCGATTCCCTGCTTCTTGAACAAACCGTTATGTTTGCACCGTAGCCTTTAAGAATATTATGAAGAGCCGCACCGATTCTGCCGTAGCCAATAATAAGAACATTGGCTCTGTAAAGTGAATAATGCGTATTTTCTTCAATCAGTGTAACAGCGCCCTCTGCTGTTAAAAAAGCATTTTTCAGCACATAGCTTTCATATTTCATATAATCAAAACCGTTTTTAAAATCGCCCATTCCGAAAAAAACAATTTTGTTATCAAGACCTTCAAACATTTGCTTCTTTACAGGAACGGGAAGCAGAACAAAATCAGAAGAACCGGTTTTTTCTGTGTATTCAAAACCCTGCTTTTCAAGATATTCCTTTGCATAAATCATTCGTTTATCATCCATAAAAGGAACTGTAAATTTTTTTAATTTCATAACAACACCTCAGCTTCATTTCATTCTATGCATAAAAAAAATCAATGTTAATGAAACGAAAGTATTTATTTTTAATCAAAATAGTAGTATAATATTAAAAAATAATTTTGGAGGGTATCTCTTGAATAATATAGATGAACTGCTTAAAAAGGTAAAAAAAATACATTTTATAGGAATCGGCGGCGCAGGCATGTGTCCTGTTGCGGAAATTATGCTTTCACTCGGATATACGGTTTCAGGTTCTGACAATAACGACACGGAAACCTTCAGGCGCATTGAAAAAGAAGGTGCAAAAGTATTTCTTGGTCAGGTAAAAGAAAACATTTCCGAAGATACAGAACTTGTTATTTATACAAATGCCATATTGGAAGGAAATGAAGAGCTTGAATATGCAAAATTCAAGCTGCCAACCTTTGAACGGGCGGAAATTCTTGGTGCGATAAGCCGTATTTTTTCAAACTGCATCGGCGTTTGCGGAACACACGGAAAAACCACGGTTTCATCTATGACAACGCAGATACTGCTGGAAGCAGGACTGGACCCAAGTGCTGTAATTGGCGGACGGCTTCCTGTTATTGATGCTTACGGAAGATATGGAAACAGCCAGAATTTTGTTTGCGAATCATGTGAATTTAACAACTCGTTTCTTCATATGAATGCTGATACGGCTGTTGTTCTTAACATTGACGAAGATCACCTTGACTTTTTCAAAAATCTTGATAACATAAAAAAATCCTTCAGAGAGTTCTGCGAAAAAACAACCAAAACCATTATATACAACGGTGATGATGAAAACACAGTTGATATGCTGAAAGGAATTGAAGGAAAACAGCTTATTTCCTTCGGTGAAAGCGCAAACTGTGAATGGACTGCCAAAAACATTGATGTTCCCGGCGGCTTCAGATCGGAATATGATGTTTACCATAATAATGAATTTGTTGCGCATGTTGTTCTTTCTGTTCCGGGAACCCACAATATTTTAAACTCACTTGCCGCTTTTGCCGCCGCTTATGTAAGCGGTGCCGATACCGAAAGCATTTGCAGAGGTCTTAAAGCCTTTCAAGGAGCAGGCAGACGTTTTGAATTGAAAGGCACCTTTAAAGGCATTACCATTGTTGATGATTATGCCCATCACCCCGCTGAAATAGAAGTAACCTTAAATGCTGCTGTAAAAATGGGCTATAAACGTGTTTGGGCAGTGCATCAGCCGTTTACCTATACAAGAACAGCAAAACTGCTTGATGACTTTGCAAAGGTTCTTCAAATTGCAGATAAATGCATTGTTTCTGAAATTATGGGAAGCCGCGAAGTAAACACAATCGGTATACAGGCAACAGATTTATCCTGCAAAATTCCAAACTGCATTCAGATAGACAAACTGGAAGATATTGCAGATTTTCTTGCTGAAAACTGTGAAAACGGAGATATGGTTATAACCCTTGGCTGCGGCGATGTTTACAAGGTTTCACGAATGCTGGAAAAAAAGCTGAAATAAAAGAAAAAAACGCTTAAAGAAACATTCTTTAAGCGTTTTTTCTATCTTCTCAGTGTTTTTAAATATTGCTTTGTTTCATTATCAACCTTAAAACTGTCACGTATTTTAGAAACAGTCATATTATGAATTTCCTTTGTTAAAATATTATTTTCTATCAGCGGCATAACCTTATCACGGAATTTTGCAAAAGCCGCACATAACGCCCATGCCGCCGCCATATTAACATAGTAATATTCACTGCTGATATTTTTTAAATAATCAACCGTAAAATCAAAATAGGCATCATCAAGGTAATAATTCATCAGCATTACCACAACAAAGCGAATTTCGTATTCACGGTCAGAATACATATATTTTTTCAGATAATCAAGAAAAGCTGCTTTATTCAGGCAAACAAAATTCAGACTTACACAAACACAGTCGCATACTGCCCAATTATCAATTTGCGGCACAAATTCGTCAAGCAAAGCAAGTCTTTGCTCAAAATCCAGCTTGGCATAGCCTATATAAAAACCGTGCAGCATAACCTCTTCGTAATAATCCCATGAAAAATCATTATTTTTAAGCGATTTTCCGATTTTTCTGAGCTGCGGAATTCTGACGCCGATTATTTTATCACTGCTAATATTCGGAATCAGTCTGCTTTGAAAATTTTTATATTTTAAATCCTGTTTTAAAAACAATTCTTCTCTTACATTCATATAATCACCGTTTGTATATTACCATTTCAGTCTCTCTTTTGCAAGTCTTGAAAAGTAATATGCCACTGCGCACAAGAAAACTCCCACTGCAAGAATCTGAACAATATTGTCACGGTATAATGCCAGTTCAAACAAAGAGCCGTTTGCAAAAAATCCGCCCTTTATCATTGCTGTGTTTGCAATAAAATAAGATATAAATGAAAATAAAAGAAAAATAAAATAATACGGTGTAAATACCAAAAGCAGCATAAGAAGATAAACGGTAAGATTGCCGCTCAACAAAGTAAAAAAAGTTATAAAAAATACTTCTTTTCTGCGTTTTTTTATTGATAAAGAAATTCCTGACGCCGAAAAAAGCAGTAAGAACTTTCCGCACAGAAACATTGCGCCTTCCCGGCAGTTTTCTTTAACGGTAAAAATATCCACTGCGCCTGTTACAATACTGCCGTTTATCAGCTTGGCTCCGCCGTAAGAAGTATGATAAATAAGATTTTCAAAATCTGCAAGGCCAAAGGTGCTGAATAAAGCATTTAAAACGCCGAAACTGACACCGTTATTTTTGCATTTTCCGGCAAGAAAAATCATCAAATCATCATAAACATACAGATACAGCAAAACAAAAATAAACAAAAGAATCATTACGGTTATTTTATTATAAAAGGTATGAATTCTGTTTAACAGAAACGGAATCATAATTATAACTGCCGCAGAAAAAAAGATTTTATCTGTATATAATACACCCAACAGCTTTAAGCCGTATGTTACCGCCGATAAAAACGACAGCAGCATCAGCGGCTTTAATAAAAAAGAAAAATCATATTTTAAGGTAAACTTTAATTTTTTTATCTTTCTCATAAAATTAATATGTGAACTTTTCGGCAAAAATAAACAGTACAGCCAAAATTTCTGCTGTACTGTTTGTTTTACCATTTTCTGTTATCATAATCAGCGCATTGTTTATCCTTGAAAACAGCTCTGACTTCGGCATAACATCCGCATTTTCTGCACATGCCCGAAATCAGAAATTCACAGTTCCTGCACAAGGACAAACGCTGTTTATATACATCTTCATCAGCCTTTAATTCTTGATCAATTGTGGAAATATAATCCCGAACCGTATAATAGGTTTCCGTTTCCCCCGCCTCAAGAAGAAGACATTTTTTACACAAATGCTTCATTTATCGTTCTGCAATGAATTTAACAACAGAGCATGCCGGAATGGTTGCTGTAAAGCCGTCTTTCAACATTCTGAAATCTTTGAACTCTTCAATTTTAACACTGTCTGTATTATCAAAATCATTTCTTGCATGCATATCACCGGTAAGAATTTCTGCTTTTAAAGACTTAATTTTTGTATCGGCAATCTGACATTTGATTTTTGCAGATTTTGATGAGGATGTATTGGTTATTGTTGAATAAACCGTTCCGTTTTCATCAACCGAAGCAGACTCAACAAGCTGCGGAAACTTTTGGTTGTCGTAAGATGATTCAATTTCATCTGTTGTAATATAGGAACCCACAAGTGTATTTTCCTGATGATCCTTATACATTTTAAATACATAATATGTTGGCGTAAGCACCATTTTTTCCGCATCGGTAAGCACAACCGCCTGCAGCACATTAACGGTCTGTGCAATATTTGCCATCATAATTCTGTCTGCATGTTTATTAAAAATATTAAGCGTTAAACCGGCAACAACAGCATCACGCATTGTGTTTTGCTGATACAGAAATCCCGGATTTGTGCCGGGTTCAACATCATACCATGTTCCCCATTCATCCACAATAAGCTTTACCCATCTCTGCGGATTAATACTGTCCATCACAGCAAGATGATTTGTAATCAGTTCTTCCATTCTGTATGCCTTGCAGATGGTTGAATTATATTCTTTTACATCAAAATCAGTGGATGAACCTTTATGATCCCATTGTCCTGTCGGAAGTGTATAGTAGTGCAGTGCAATTCCCTGCGCATAATGTTTAACCTTATCCATCACCTCTCTGGTCCAGTGATAATCACCGCCGTTCGGTCCACAGGCAATTCTTTTTATTCTGTTTTTACTGTCATAATCCCTTACATATGTATTGTATCTTTTGAAAAGACAGCCGTAATATTCAGGATCCATATTTCCGCCGCAGCCCCATGATTCATTGCCGACACCGAAATACTTAATGTTCCACGGCTTTTCACTGCCGTTGGCTTTGCGAAGCTCTGCCATTGGGGAAACACCGTCAAAGGTCATATATTCAACCCATTCATTCATTTCCTGAACAGAACCGGAGCCGACATTGCCGTTGATATATGTATCACAGCCAAGCTGCCTGCAAAGTTCAAAGTATTCATGCGTGCCGAATGAATTATCCTCAACGACTCCGCCCCAGTGGGTATTAATCATTTTCTTTCTGTTTTCCTTTGGTCCGATACCGTCTTTCCAATGATATTCATCGGCAAAACAGCCTCCCGGCCAGCGAAGTACCGGCAGACCCATTTCTTTCAATGCATTTACAACATCGCATCTCATTCCGTTTACATTGGGAATTTTTGAATCTTTCCCAACAAAAATGCCTTCGTAAATACATCTTCCGAGATGCTCGGCAAAATGACCGTAAATATCCTTGTTGATTCTGCTGATTTTCTGATTCGGATTTATTAAATATTTTTCCATATAAATCATTCCCTGAAATTTAATAATTTTTTTTAAATTATCACATTCGAAAAATATTGTCAATAAAAATTGACATAATAAGGTATAAATTTTATAATTAGTTTAGGTGATATTATGAAAACGGAAAAATGCTTGGAATTAATCGGTGCTCTTCATTGTGATGCTCTTCTTCTGCTGAATGAAAGCAATATGCACTATCTTTGCGGTTTTTCACCCAGTGAGGGCGTTGTTCTGCTTTTGAAAAGCGGTGTCTGCTATCATATTGTTGATTCAAGATATACAGAAACAGCACAAAAGCATGCTGAAAAAACGGGATTAACGGTTATAGAAATCCATGCTAAATTTGCCGATACCGTTTCGGAAATCTGCAAGGCAAACCAGATTAAAAGTATAGCTTTTGAAAATGAAACAATTTCGCTGAAATCCTATAAATTATATATGCAGGCAACACAATGTGCATTTACCGGAATTGATAACAGGCTTATGCAAATAAGAAACATCAAAACCGATGCTGAAATTGAAATGATGGTAA
Organism: uncultured Oscillospiraceae bacterium; assembly: GCA_948471205.1. Taxonomy (GTDB): domain Bacteria; phylum Bacillota; class Clostridia; order Oscillospirales; family Acutalibacteraceae; genus Eubacterium_R. Next base: position 19,393 of record CAOKRT010000019.1, read on the forward strand.
AAGCAAATGAAATAGCGGAAAAAAGCTTTACGGAGCTTTTAAATCATGTAAAAGCAGGAAAAACAGAAAAGGAACTTCAGTCATACTTTGACTATTTAATGGCAAAAAACGGTTCAGACGGTCTTTCCTTTTCAACCATTCTTTTATCCGGCGCAAATACCTCTCTTCCCCACGGCGTTCCGGGCGACAGAACCATTCAAAACGGAGATTTTGTTTTGTTTGATTTCGGTGCAACCTATAAAGGCTATCATTCCGATATGACCCGTACAGTTGCTGTAGGCAGTGCAACAGATGAGATGAAAGAAATGTATTATCTTGTATTAAAAGCACAGCTTGCAGGAATAAATGCGCTGAAAAGCGGCGCAAAATGTGCCGATGTTTACAGAGCCGCCTATAATGTTCTGGAAGAAAGGAATATGGGCAGGTATTTCCGACACGCGCTTGGTCACGGTGTAGGTCTTGATATTCACGAAGGTTTTTCTTCATCGCCGAACAGCAGCGATATTTATGAAGCCGGAAATGTTACTTCCGTAGAACCGGGAATTTATATTCCCGATAAATTCGGAATCAGAATTGAAGATGTGTGTGTGGTTACCGATGACGGCTGTAAGAACATTTCAACAATTGATAAAAATCTTATCATTTTATAATAACTGCCGAAAAGGAGATTTATATGGGAAACTGGGTTCAAACCTGGGGACAGGCGCATGCCGCTTTATCATTTTTTTATTATCCGTCGTGTAAAAAAACATTTCGGCTCGTTATTAAATCTGCTGTTTCCGGAAATGCGCTGCGAATTCGTTTTTCAAATCTTTACGGAAAAAGCGAAATAAAAGCAGGCGATGTAACTGCCGCACTTTGTGATGAATACGGAAGATTTGCAGACAGCGGTTTTACTGCTGTAACTGTAAATGGCAGCAAACATTTCACTTTAAAAGCCGGCGAAACAATAATAAGCGATGAAATACCGTTTCATGCTGAAGCCGGCAGTTATTTTTGCATAAGCATTTACACGGAAAGCGGCGATCTTTCAAGCGGAAATCTTATAAACAATGCGCAGTTAATTACTGCCAAAGGAAATTTAACAGCGCGCAGATACATCAAAAATCAACCTCGTATAAGAGACTATGTAAGAAAAACCGCATCAAAAATACTGGGTATGTTTTTACATAAGCCGATACCGCTTTTTGAAACCGCAGAACTTTATAATAACGAAGATGCAAAGGCAATTGCTGTTTTCGGGGATTCCATCAGCCAGCAAGGATTCTGGACAAATGAATTCGAAAAACGAATTGCGGCCGAATTTCCTGCCAAATATTCGGTAATAAACAAATCTATTATGGGAAACAGAATTCTCAGGGATTACAGCAAACGGTTTATATGCAAAGGTCTTTTCGGGGCAAGCGCTTTAAACAGACTTGAAAACAATATTCTTATTTATCCAAATACGAAATATGTTGTGTTTGCGCTCGGAACAAACGATTTTCTGCAATACGGCACAATTGTTACACCCAAATCGGAAAAGCCTTCCGTGGAAGCGATATGCAGCGCTGTTCAAAACATTACGGAACAACTTCATTCAAAAGGCATTAAAGTCATTGTTTTTACCATATTGTATTTCGGAGAAAGTATGGATTGTAATAAAGAAAAACTTTCTATGCTTTCGGAATTTAACAACTGGTTAAGAAAGAACCGAAATATGTTTGACGGATTATACGATCAGGCAGAGCTTTGCAAAAATCCAAAAAAGTTATACTGTACAAAAAAAGAATTTCTCGGTCCGGATAAGCTGCATCCGAATACAACCGGCGGAAAATTTATTGCTGACAATATAGACCTGAATCTTTTCAGATAACAGCCCGATTTAATATGAATATGTATAAAAAAGTTCCTCACACAATGTGAGGAACTTTTTTGTTATCTTTTTATTTCTATAAATTTATAGCCTGCATCCGTAACTGCCTTTTTAATTGCTTCGTCATCAATCTCACCGCTGTTTATAACAGCTCTGTTTTTTGAATGATCCGCGGTAACGGAAAGCCCCGCTTTTTCAAGCGCTTCTGTTACATGAGCTTCACAATGCGCACACATCATTCCTTCAATAACAATATACGGCTTTGATTCTTTCTTAAAAATATGCATATCCATTTCCTTCCTTTTTTTATTTTTATGTGTAATTTTATTTATATTAACAATATTAAGCCTTAATGCATTTACAACAACACAAACGCTGGATAAACTCATTGTCGCTGCGCCAATCATCGGATTCAAAGTAATTCCGAATGCAGGATACAGCAGACCGGCCGCAACAGGTATGCCGATTACATTATATATAAATGCCCAAAAAAGATTTTCTTTAATATTCTGTATCACTTTTTTTGAAAGCATAATTGCAGATGAAATATCAAGCGGATTGCTTTTCATAAGCACAACATCTGCGGCATCTATCGCCACATCTGTACCTGCGCCGATTGCGATTCCCGTGTCTGCCCTTGTAAGTGCCGGTGCATCGTTAATGCCGTCTCCAACCATTGCAACATTTCCGTATTCTGAAAGCTGTCTTACTTTTTCCTCTTTACCGTCAGGTAAAACCTTGGATATAATATCGGAAATTCCAACCTGTTTTCCTATCGCATTTGCAGTTTCTTCGTTATCTCCTGTTATCATAACAACAGATATTCCCATGTTTTTCAAATTTTTCACTGCCTGCCGGCTGGTTTCCTTAACAGTGTCTGCTACGGCAATAATACCAAGAAATGTATTTTCTTCCGCAAAAAACAGCGGCGTTTTTCCCTCTTGTGAAAGTGTTTTGGACAAGGCGATATATTCATCGGAAACATCTGCTTTTTTTCTTATAAATTCAATATTTCCTCCAAAAACTCTTTTTCCGTTAACAGTGCCCGCAAGACCGTTTCCGGCGAATATTTCAGAATGATCTGACTCAGCCAGTGCAATGCCTTTTTCACTACAGTATTTTATAACTGCCTTTGAAAGCGGATGCTCACTTTTGCTTTCAACAGCATAAGCCAAAGAAAGCAGCTTTTCCTTTTGATCTGATATAATATCCGTAACCGAAGGATTCCCCTCTGTTACCGTTCCGGTTTTATCAAGGCATACAATATCGGTTTTTCCGGCAGTTTCAAGGCTTTCCGCGGTTTTAAAAAGAATGCCGTTTTTAGCGCCTTTTCCGCTTCCGACCATAATAGCAACAGGCGTTGCCAGACCAAGTGCACACGGACAGCTTATAACCAGCACCGAAATGCTTCGTGCAAGCGAAAATCCGATACTTTGACCAGATACAAGCCACACAATCATTGTTACAAGCGCAATTGCCATAACAACAGGTACAAAAACACCTGAAACCTTATCGGCTATTTTTGCAATGGGCGCTTTTGTTGCAGAAGCATCCGAAACCATTTTAATAATTTTTGAGATGGCAGTATCTTTTCCTACTGAAACCGCTCTGCATTCTATAAAACCGTTTTGATTGATTGTTGCAGCCGAAACTCTGTCGCCTTCTTTTCTGTCAACCGGTATGCTTTCACCTGTCAGCGCCGATTCATCAACGGCACTTTCTCCTTTGATTATGACTGCATCCACAGGAATGCTTTCACCCGGGCGCACAACAAAAATATCACCAACCTGAACGCTGTCCGCAGAAACAGTTACCTCTTTCCCGTCTTTAATAACAGTTGCCGTATCCGGTGCAAGCTTCATAAGGCTTTTAAGCGCATCTGTAGTTTTTCCTTTGGAATATGCTTCCAGTGTTTTTCCCACTGTTATAAGCGTTAATATCATAGCGGCGGATTCAAAGTATAAATCATGCATATAACCGTGAAGCACATCTGTATTTCCGTCCGGCACGGCAGTCATTAAAAACAGAATTACGGTACTGTAGCCAAATGCCGCACCTGAACCAAGTGCAACAAGCGTATCCATATTCGGCGCTTTATGAAGCAGTCCCTTTATGCCGCTGATAAAAAACTTCTGATTAATCACCATAATTGCCGCTGTTAAAACAAACTGAAATAAGGCAATTCCAATATGATTATTATTAAGAAAAGACGGAACCGACCAGCCCCACATTATATGCCCCATTGAAACATACATAAGCGGAAGCAGAAGCACAACGGAAGCAATAAGCCTTTTTACCATTAACGGCGTTTGCTCATCCCTGAGTACATCACTTTCCGTTTTCTGCTGTGCATGCTCAGATTTTTCTTCTGCGCCGTAACCGGCATCCGAAACTGCCTTGATTATCTGACTGCTGTTCGCCTCTCCGTCTACAACCATAGAATTTGTGAGCAGATTTACAGTACATGCTTTAACACCACTTACACCGTTAACAGCCTTTTCTACATGTGCACTGCATGCCGCACATGTCATTCCCGTTACATTAAATTCTTTCATAGTATCACCGTTTATTATTTCATCAGTTTCTGAAGTGTAAGAAGAAGATCGTCAAGTGTTTCATTCTTTCCTGCCTTAATATCTTCTGCAACACAGGTTCTTATATGTGTGGAAAGAAGCTGTTTGTTAAACGCATTTAAAGCAGCATTGGCGGCCGTTACCTGAACAATAATATCTGTGCAGTAGGCGTCACGCTCCAGCATGCCTTTTATTCCCCTTATCTGCCCTTCAATTCTGTTAAGCCTGTTAATTAAAGACTTATATTCCTCTTCGCTTCTTTTTTTTGTTTTATTACAGCATTCACAGTTTTCCATAAATCATTCTCCCTGAAACAATCCTTTGCGCACTGCGCATACAACAATCCAAAAACAATATCTGAAAACAACATCATCTTTCATATTGCAAATATACCACAGCGGGGTATATTTCATAATTGCATTATATACCCTTTAGGGGTATTTGTCAAGTATAAAAAACAGAGCATATAGTTTTCCAATAACTATATGCCCTAACGCTGTTTTCTTTTTAGTCCGACTCTTTGGCAAATTTATAATTCTCGATAATATGGACATATATTTTCAAAATGTCCATCTTTCATTCTGAATCCTTTCGGAATTGTTCCCAACTGTATAAATCCTAATCGCTCATACAGATGCCTTGCATGAACATTACTCTCAACAACCGCATTAAACTGTATTACACCAAATCCCAGCCTTTTTGCATTTTGCAAACAGTCCTTAACCAATTGTTCTCCGATATGGTTACCTCTGCGTTGTGCATCTACCGCATAGCTTGCATTGCAAATGTGTCCGCACCGTCCGACATTATTAGGATGCAGAATATACAGACCAACAATTGTTCCATTATCTTCAGCAACTCCACAGTAACTTTGTGAAGCAAAAAAGTCTATTCCGTTTGATAGTTCAAGCGTTTCTTCCTGCGGAAAAGCAATACCGTCTTCCACTACCGCATTCCATATTTTTATCATTTCTGTCAGGTCTTTCGCTGTGTAATTCCTGATTAGCATCTGCTTTTGCCTCTTTCAATCTCTGATTTGCACCGTTACTGCTTTTTATGTATTTTTATTGAAGAATTCTCCTGCTGTTCCTTTAAGAAGTTTTGGAATATCAATACCCTGTGGGCAATGAGAGGTACACCTGCCACATCCTATACAGGCATCTGCATTGTTTTGCTTTGGAATCGAATTGTATTTTTCAATACTTTCCGTTTCAGACAATTCACCGTTTCGGCACTGATTATAATAGGAAAAAATTGTTGAAATTTTAACACCCTTCGGGCAGTCGGCGCAATAATCGCAGCCGGTACAGGGAATAATCTTTTTTTCATTCATTATGGATGCCGCATTAAAACAAATATTATTTTCACTTTCGCTGAAAGGTTCAAAATCAGTTAATGTTTCAATATTATCCCTAAGCTGTTCAACAGAATTCATACCGCTTAAAATAGTTACCACATTCGGCAGGCTTGCACAAAAGCCAATTGCCCAGCTTGCGGCTGATTTTTCCGGCTTTGCCTTTTTAAACATCGCTTCTATATCTGCAGAAACAGCAGCCAGTTTTCCGCCTCTCACCGGCTCCATGATAATTACAGGAATTCCCGCCTGTGTTAAAATTTCGTATTGTTCTTTTGCCTGCTGATTTTTCCAGTCAAGATAATTTAGCTGTATTTGCGCAAAATCCCAGTGATGAGCGGCAACAATAGCCTTTAAATCATCAATTGTGCCATGGAAGGAAAAACCTATATTTTTAATTTTTCCATCCTTCTGCTTTTGTTTTAAAAATTCATAAGCGCCGAATTCTTCACACTTTTTAAAATGATTTCCGTCAAGAGAATGAAGAAGGTAATTATCAAAATACGCGACACCGGTTCTGTTAAGCTGATTTTGGAAAACCTTTTCCATATCCTGCGGCTTTTTACACATCCATATAGGAAGCTTATCGGCAAGATAATAACTTTCTCTCGGATATTTTGAAAGCGCTGTGCCGATAAACTTTTCGCTTTTTCCGACATGATACATATATGCCGTGTCAAAATAATTTATTCCGTTTTCAATGGCATAATCAACAAGCTTCTGCGATTCCTTATAATCAATCAGCGGATTCGCTTCCCGTTTTATTTTTGTTTTAACAGGAAGACGCATGGTGCCGAGGCCGAGCCTTGAAAGTTTTGTTTCTTTGAAAAGAACTTTATCAATCATACTTTACTCCTTTGACCATGTAACACCCTGCGGGGTATCTTTTAAAATAATCCCTTTTGCTTTTAATTCGTCACGTATTCTGTCTGCAGTTGCCCAGTCTTTATTTTTTCTTGCCTGCTGGCGTTCTTCAATCAATGCTTCAATTTCAGCATCCAGTTCATTGCCCTTTCTGTTATACAAAAGTCCCAGCACATCCGAAAGTTCATCAAAAAGATTGGCGGCATATTCGCACACGGTTTTTGAAACATTTTTATCAAGAATTTTTGTGTTAATATCTTTTGTTAAATCAAACAAAGCAGAAATACCGTCTGCAGTATTCAAATCGTCATCCATAGCGGCAATAAACTGTGTTCTTCTTTCGGACAGCTCTGAAATCATCTTATCATCATCCGATGAAGTTTCTTCAGCAGCATTCTTAATTGCAAAATCAAGGCTTTCACGGCAGGTATAGAGTCTTTCAAGAGAAGACCTGCACTGCTCCACAATTTCAAGATTATAATTAATAGGGGTGCGGTAATGCGCAGAAATAAGAAAATATCTGATTACTTCATATCCGTAAACATCTGCTATTTCACGAACCGTTTTGAAATTCCCCAGCGATTTGCTCATTTTAACATTGTCAACATTTATATAACCGTTATGCATCCAGTATTTAGAAAACGTGCAGCCGTTTGCGCATTCACTTTGTGCAATCTCATTTTCATGATGCGGAAAAATCAAATCCTGACCGCCGCAGTGAATATCAATGGTTTTGCCAAGATATTTTCTGTTCATTGCCGAGCATTCAATATGCCAGCCGGGTCTGCCCTTTCCCCACGGAGATTCCCAATAAGGCTCACCCTCTTTCGCACTTTTCCATAATGCAAAATCAAGCGGATTTTCTTTTATATCGCCAACTGCAATTCTTGCACCGCTTACCAAATCATCTATCGGCTGGTGCGACAGCTTGCCGTATTCATCAAATTTAAGTGTTCTGAAATATACATCACCGTTTACGGCATAAGCATATCCTTTTTCCTCCAGTGATTTAATTATTTCAATAATTTCATCAATATTTTCCGTTGCTTTCGGATGAACGGATGCATCTTTAAAATTAAGACCGTGTGCATCTGTCCAAAATTCTTC
>CAOKRT010000020.1 GCA_948471205.1 uncultured Oscillospiraceae bacterium
TTCAATCGTGTAACTTAATCGAACCACGCGTCCAACGCGTGGTTTTGGTATACAACAAAACGCCGCTGAAACCAGCGGCGTTTATATATGCTTTAAAACATCATAAATATTATCAATTACCGGCACATCTTCACGAAGCGTCTGATTTTTAAACCAACCCCAGTTCATTCTGATTGCCTTCATTCCCGATGAAAGCGCACCCTCTATATCATTAACCGGATGATCACCCACGTAAACACACTGCGAAACAGCAACACCAAGCTTTTCGGCAGTATAGACAAATATTTCAGGCTGCGGCTTTGCAAACGGCAAATCACCTGAAACCACAACAATATCACAGTATGGAACAAGACCGCTTTGTTCCATTTTTTTATGCTGCAAAACAGACGGACCGTTTGTTATAACACCTGTTTTTATTCCTCTGCGTTTTAATTCCTTCAGAAGCGGTACGGCACCTTCAAAAACAACATTGTGATAGCCGAATTGCGTATCATAATGATTGGCAAGCTCTTTACTGGAAGGGGCTTTTTCCCAATTCCATATATTTATGAGATTCTGATACCATTCTTCTCTGTTCACATACCCGCCGTTGCCTGTATCAACCATATCTTTTTTTCTTTTTATTTTTTCTTCGCAGGATAATTCCGGCAGATATTCAGCCATAAAAGTATCCATATACTTTTCAAATGCCGCTGTTCTGTCCTGCAAAGTTTCATCAAAATCAAACAATACTGCTTTTATCATAATTCAACTGTTCCCTGAGTTCATTAACATCTCTGAAAGTTTTTTCAGGTCTTAAATAATCCACAAGTTCAACCGAAACAACCTGTCCGTACAAATTACCTGAAAAATCAAATATATGTGTTTCCGCAAGCGGTTTTTCAACTTTCCACGTAGGCCGTATGCCTATATTGGTAAATGATTTATATGTAACAGCATTCACAGTGGTCAGGCTTTCATATACGCCGAATTTAGGCACAACCAAGCCTTCCGGAAGGCTTTGATTAATTGTAGGGAAACCAATGGTCCGCCCTCGTCTGTCCCCGCTCACAACTTCATTTTCAAATGTATAATTATATCCGAGCATCTCATTGGCAGACCGTATTCTGCCTTCGCTTACAGCTTTTCTGATACGCGTTGAGCTTATAGGCAGATTTTCAAATTCCTGTGCTTCAAGAATACGCACCCATATATCTTTTTTTTCAAGATAACTGCGCATATCCAATGCAGACCATGATGCGTTTTTTCCGAAACGGAAATTAAAACCGCACAGCACGGTTTGCGCACCGAATCTGCCGATTATAATTTTTTCAATAAATTCTTCGCCGGAAAGATGTTTTATTTCATCAAAATCCGCAAAAACAGCATTTGGATAACGCTTTTCAAATATGCTTTTCTGAAGCAAAGAAAAGCGATTGTTCACACAGTAAATAACTGTGTGCTCAGCGCCTGTAACAACTGTTTTATGAGCAAGATGCATTCCGTCAAAATCGCCTATTGCAACTGCTGTTCTGTTTTTAAAATTTTCATTTGCCATAATTTATTTTTCTGTAAATACTCTTTTTATTTTAAGTTCTTCTTTTTCCGCAATACCCAAACCGAGGAAACGGCTGTCTTCACCGTAAACACGGTATATATTATTCCGGAAAAGCTGTTTTTTTAATCTGTTTAAATCAAGCGAACCGCCGTTTTTGAAACGAATGCTCTGCGCATACGAAACGGTTACTGCATCATAAAACGCCAGCGCCTTGTCAACCGGCATAATAATATCATCAAACCCGATTTGACTGTCTTTTCTTTTCTGAAGGTCATTCAGTTCCACACATTCATCAAGCAGAAATCCCATTGCGCTTGTGCGCACAAGCGCCGTCATAACAGCGCCGCATCCAAGTTTTCTGCCTATATCATCAATCAGCGTACGGATATATGTGCCTTTTGAGCATAAAACATCAATAACATATTCACCGTTTTCTGCGCTTACAAGTTCAAGTTTTTTGATTTCTATTTCGCGTGCGCTTCTTTCAATTTCAATTCCCTGCCGTGCAAGCTCATAAAGTCTTTTGCCGTTTACGGATACTGCCGAATACATTGGCGGAACCTGGCGAATTTTGCCCCTGAAACTATCAAGTGCAGCGAATACATCTTCTGCTGAAACATCCACATCATATTGCCCGGTAACCTGCCCTGTTATATCCAGTGTATCTGTTGTTTTCCCGAGTAAAAACGAAGCGCGGTAGCCTTTATCACTTTCGGGAAGGAAATCAAGAAACCTTGTTGCACCGCCAAGCATAACGGGGAGCACTCCCTGTGCCATCGGATCCAGCGTACCCGTATGACCGCACTTTTTTTCGCCTGTTATGCCGCGAACTTTTGCGCATACACCGAACGAAGTAATATCCTTTGGTTTATTAATACAGATTATCCCGGTCATCTCAGAATTTCCCCGCACTTTTCAACAAGCTGTTTTTTTGCTTCTTCAACAGAACAGTCAAATCTGCATGCTGCCGCCTGCGGATGACCGCCGCCATTAAAGCATTTGGCAAGTTCTGCCGCATTAACCTTTTCAAAGGTGCGGAAAGATGCCTTGCAGGTACCGTCCGGTTTTTCACGGATGGTTATTCCGATTTCAACACCCTCTATCTGCCTTGTAAGCGGTGCAAGCGCTTCTGTTTCCTGTTCGTTTGAGCCTGATTCCTCATACATTTTCTGTGTTACGGTAATCACCGCCACCTCATCATTGCAGTAAAGATTCATGCTTTCAAGCGCCAGCCGTTCAAGACGCACATATGTCTTTGTTTTTGTTTCAAACATAACACGGTTAATATATCCGTTATCTGCGCCAAATTCCATCAGTCGTGCCGCAATATAATAGGTTTCCGCCGTTGCCGAAGCGTAACGAAAACATCCGGTATCCGTTGAAAGTCCTGTATACAGGCAATCTGCGGTTTTCTTGTCAATTTCCACGCCAAGTTCGCAAATAACCTTATAAACAATTTCACAGGCCGCTGCTGTTTTTTCAAGCAGCAGATTTTCGGCAAATTCCGTGTTTGTACCGTGATGATCTATACAAAGGTTAATTCTTCCGCTGTATACATCGGCAATACCGCCTAAAAGATTTTCCGTTGCCACATCAACAGCAACAATATATTCCTCATTAAATTCACAAACGGGCATATCCTCATAAAGGTAATGATATTTTTTCGGAATTTCATCCGCATTGATTACCTTTGCTTTTTTACCCATTTTCAACAGTGCACGGCAAAGCCCAAAGCCGCATCCCAGCGTATCGCCGTCCGGATGGGCATGGGTAAGAATAAGAATATGATTCTGTTCCTTTAAAATTGCTGCACATTTTTTAACATCAATTCTCATTTGACGCATCCTTTAATTTTTCAAAAATCCCCATACCTTTTTCAATGGAATCATCCGCAACAAAGGTTAACTGAGGAGCCTTTCTCAAGTGAAGATTGTTTCCAAGCGCACGGCGGATATAACCCTGTGCACTGTCAAGCCCTTTGCAGGCTTCCTTTGCAGAATTAATTCCGTCCATTGCACTTATATATACTTTGGCAAAGCTTAAATCATTGGATACCGAAACGTTTACCACGGTCAGCATTTTTCCTGCCACACGCGGATCCTTCAGTTCACGCATTAAAGAAATAATTTCACGCTTGATATCCTCTGATATTCTGTCTATATGAAATCCTGCCATAATTAATCCCTGTATTCCTCAACAATATAACATTCCAGTATATCTCCTGCCTTGATATCATCCCAGTTTTCAAGGGAAATTCCGCATTCGTAGCCAGAGGATACTTCTTTAACCTCATCTTTGAATCTTTTAAGGTTTTTAATTGCAGTGTCGGCAATCTGCTTGCCGTTTCTTACAACGCGAACCTTTCCGTTTCTTTTTATATTACCGCTTGTTACAAGCGAGCCGGCAATGGAGCCAACGCTTGAAAGTGTGTAAACCTCGCGCACCTCAACCGTACCTGTATCAACATTTCTGTATTTAACAGAACGCATGCCTCTCATAGCGGCTTCAATATCCTCTATTGCATCATAGATGATATTATACTGCTTGATTTCAATACCGTCTCTTGCTGCATTATCTGCTGCCACCTGCTCAACACCTGTTGCAAACGCAATAATAATGGCATTGGATGCATTTGCAAGCATAACATCGGAATCATTTACCGCACCTACGGCACCGTGTATAATCTTAACTCTTACTTCATCATTTTCAATTTTAAGAAGTGACTGCTTAACAGCTTCTACAGAACCCTGAACATCTGCCTTAACAATAATATTAAGTTCTTTTATTTCACCGTCTTCCAGCGTTGAGAACAAAGTATCAAGCGTCACCTTCTGATAAAGCTTGAATTCTTCTTCCTTGGCGGCAGCCTTACGCTGTTCAACAAGTTCTTTTGCCAAGCGTTCATCAGAAACGGCATTAAATTCATCACCGCTCATTGGCGCTGTATCAAGACCCATAATTTCAACAGGAACAGATGGACCGGCCGCTTCAATTCTTCTGCCTTTATAGTCTGTCATTGCACGAACACGACCTACTGCTGTGCCTGCAACAACATAATCGCCCGCATGAAGTGTACCGTTCTGAACCAGGAAGGTTGCAACAGGACCTCTGCCCTTGTCAATTTTTGCTTCAATAACAACACCCTTGGCAGATCTGTCCGGATTTGCTTTCAGTTCTGACATTTCAGAAACAAGAAGTATGGTTTCAAGCAGCTTATCAATACCCATTTTAGTTTTTGCAGAAACAGGCACACATATTACATCGCCGCCCCATTCTTCGGGCACAAGATTATGCTCTGTAAGCTGTTCCATAATTTTGGCAGGGTTTGCACCCTCTTTATCCATTTTATTGATTGCAACAATAATTTCAATTTCAGCAGCCCTTGCATGGTTGATTGCTTCAATTGTCTGCGGCATAATACCGTCATCAGCAGCAACAACAAGCACTGCAACGTCCGTTGCCATTGCACCCCTTGCACGCATTGCCGTGAAGGCAGCATGGCCGGGTGTATCAAGAAATGTAAGTTTCTGTTCATTTATTTCAACCTGATATGCGCCGATTGCCTGGGTAATTCCGCCTGCTTCAGTTGAAGTTACATCGGTATCGCGTATAGCGTCAAGTATAGAGGTTTTACCATGGTCTACGTGACCCATAACACACACAACGGGCGGACGTGTTACGGCATTTTCATCATCCTCAAGCTCTTCTTCGATAATACGCTCCTCAATACTTACCTCAATTTTCTTTTCAACCTTTGCGCCAAGCTCGGTTGCAACGATTTCAGCAGTGTCATAATCAACAACTTCATTAACCGTTGCCATAACACCAAGTGCCATAAGCTTTTTGATTACTTCTGTTGCTGTCATACGAAGAAGCGTTGCAAGCTCGCCAACCGTAATTTCATCAGGAACCTGAATTTTAATCTGCTGTTTTTTTCTTTGCTCGGCAATACGGGCAAGACGCTGCTGTTCTGTTTCCTTTTTTGAACGGGCATGCATACCCTGCGGCTTCTTTTTCCTGTACTGTTTTGATTTCTGATTCAGCTTCTGCTTTTTCTGATAATCTCCCATGGAGGAAGCAGGTGCAATATCTTCATATTTCTGATTGTATTTTTCAAGGTCAACAGTATTCACACGCGTATCAATTCTGCGTGCTTCTCCTTTTGTACGTGCCTGAGGTGTCTGGTTAACCTTTTTCTTTGCTTTTTCCTCTGCCCGCTTTGCTGCCTGCTCTGCCATCTGCAGAATAGCCGCCTGGCTTTCGCGCTTTTTATCCTTTTCTGTTACAGGCTTTGCAACCCTTTTAGGTTTCAATTCCTTCGCCTGCTGCTTCTTTTCCTTATCATCCTTCTTTGCCTTTGAAGAATGAAAGTACGCATCTAAAGATTTTACACTGTTTTCGATTGTAATTTTGTCAAAAAGAATATTAAGCTCTTCCTCTTCAAGCACTGTGCCTGCCTTTTTTGCAGGACCGCTGCAGTATTCTCCAAGTATTTCGATAATCTCTTTATTGGTTTTTCCGAAATCTTTTGCAACATCGGAAACTTTTACTTTTATTACCATATATCGAATTCCTCCTGTCTATATTTATGCATTTTCATTTAATAGTGAACTTATTTTTTTACTGAAATTTTCGTCGTTAACCGCAATAACGCCTGCCTTGTAACCGCAGGAATAATGAATTTCCGAAATTGTTATATCAGGAACAAACACGGGAATATGAATATTCTTTTTATCCATTGCCGTTTCAAACTCATGCCTTAACCGTACGGAAGTATCACATGCAAACACAAGCATTTTTGCCTTTTTATCCATAACGGATGAAAGTGCGGTATCATGCCCCATTGAAAGTTTGCCTGCTCTGCGGGCAAGACCAAGCATTGAAAGCGCCTTATTCTTTTCCATTTTCAATTTCTTCTTCCATTTTTTCATAAACCGCATCTTCGATTTTCATTGAAAATGCACGTTCAAACGCTCTTTTTTTTCTTGCTTTTTTCAAGCATTCGGGATTATTGCAAACATATGCGCCGCGCCCGTTTTTCTTTCCCGTAAGATCAAGGCTGACTTCACCTTCCGGGCTTTTTACTACTCTTACCAATGTGCGTTTGTCAAACATTTCTCCGCATCCGGTACACATTCTTTTAACTTCACGCTTTGCCTTCATTTTTGTCATCCCCAAACAAATTTATTCCTGCACGCCTTCATAAAAGCCCGATTCCGGCTTAATATCAATTTTCCAACCTGTAAGCTTAGCTGCAAGGCGAACATTCTGACCCTTATTTCCGATTGCCAGACTGAGCTGATCATCAGGCACAGTTGCACGGCAAACTTTTTGCTCTTCATCTATAATCTCCACACTGCATACATCTGACGGTGCAAGGGAAGCTGAAATAAATTCCGAGTTGTCTTCGCTGTAATTTACAATATCAATTTTCTCTCCGCCAAGAGCATCAACAATGGCAGAAACTCTCTGTCCTCTCGGTCCTATGCATGCACCAACAGCATCAACGTTTTCATCCTTGCTGTAAACGGCAATTTTTGTTCTGGAGCCTGCTTCACGGGAAACCGATTTAATTTCAATGGTTCCGTCATAAATTTCCGGAACCTCTGTTTCAAACAAACGCCTTACAAGCCCTTTATGGGTGCGTGAAAGCATAATTTTCGGTCCTCTGCTGCTGTCCTGAATTACATCAACAATAAAGATTTTAACAGATTCGCCCTCTGTAAGAACTTCACCCGGCACCTGCTCCACCTTAGGAAGCATTGCAAGGGTTTTGCCGATTTCCACTGTAGCATTTCCGGTTACAGGGTCAATACGGTGAATTTTAGCTGTAATAAGCTCCTGGTTTTTATTCTGGAACTCTTCAAACTGCTTTCCTTTTTCACCTTCACGTATTCCCTGGCGAATAACATTTTTTGCCGTTTGTGCAACAATTCTTCCGAAATCCTTTGTTTTAAGCGGAATATCAATTGTTTTTCCAACCTTTGCCGATTTGCGGATTTCAAGTGCATCATCAATTAAAATATCTGCATCTTCATCTTCAATTTCTTCAACAACATTTTTACGTACATAAACTTTAATTTTTTCTTTTTCGGGGTCTATATCACAAAAAACGATATCCTTGTCATGATAATATTCACGCTTTGCCGCAACAATGATTGCGCCTGAAATTTTTTCATAAAGATATTCTGCCGAAAGCCCCTTTTCCTCCTCAAGCATTCTTACTGCTTCAAAAAATTCATTACCCATTTTTCCTATCAACCTTTCTTTAATTAAAATTCTTTAAAAATCTGATATATCAAAATCATCAAGCTTCACAAACGAAGTATCTTTTTTATTAAACGATAATTCTTTTTCATCACGAAGCCTGACGGTTATCTGTCCGCTTTCATACTTTACCATAATACCGCTGAAATCACGAACACCGTCAACCGGTCTGATTGTTCTTACAATAACCGGACTGCCGATATATTTTTCAAAATGGCGGTCTTTTTTCAATTCCCTTTCCACACCAGGAGAGGAAACCTCCAGCATATAGCTTTGCGCAATCGGATCTGCCTCATCAAGCGGCTTTGTAACAGCATGCGTTAAAGCAACGCAGTCATCAATGGATATACCGCCGTCTTTATCAATAAAAATTCTTAAATACCAGTCCGTTCCCTCTTTTGTAAAGGTAATATCCCACAAATCAAGAGAAAGGGCTTCTGCAAAAGGCTTTACAATTTCCTCTACACGCTGAACTGTATTTTTGCCTGCCATAAAAGCCTTAAACCCCCTAACAATAATATGAGAGCGGCTGAAACAGCCACTCTCACTTTCATTTCTTAACTTACGCTTTATAATATAATATATAAATTAACAATTGTCAAGAGAAATTTACCTTATTCTGTAAATATTGCCTTCAAAAGGTCTCAGTTGCGCAGACGGTGCACCTTTTGTTGAAAGAATAAGCTTTGCTCCCTGCATATCTATGGGCCTTGGCAGAACTTTTTTACCTAAATTAAGTTCCACATAATAAAGCTGGTCCTTATACTCTCTGTAATAGCAGAATGCAGGTGCATCTATATTTTCAGCCCTTTTAAATTCACCGTAAACAAGTGCAGGTGTTTCCTTTCTTAATGCAATGGCTTTTTTATAGAAATTCAGAACACTGTCTTCTCTTTTGGCTTCATCTTCTGCATTGTATCTTCTGTAATCAGAGGTTATTTTAAGCCACGGCGTACCTGTGGTAAAACCGGCGTTTTCACTGTCGCTCCACTGAAACGGACTTCTTGAATTATCTCTTGTTCCCGTTTTGGCACGGAAAAATGCCTTTTCCTTGCTTCTGCCCTTTTTAACAAGCTCATGGTATGTATTAACAGCCTCTACATCATTGATTTCATCAATAGAGGAAAAATCAACATTTCCCATTGATATTTCCTGCCCCTGATAAATATAAGGAACACCTCTGAGCGTCATTTGAATCAACGCACAAACCTTGGAAATATCCTCTCTGTAAGCATCTGTTTTATCAACCTTTGTTACAATTCTGGGGTTATCGTGATTTTCAAAGAAAACAGCCGGCCAGCAGTGATTGGTATATTTTGTCTGAAAACGTTCAAATTCCTGCATAACTTTATACAAATCGTAATCGTAGTAATCATAATTTGTATGACCCTGATTCATAAGAAAATCAAAATTAAAAACCGTATCCAGTTCACCGCGGAAATCTGCCGTAAGCATTTTATCCATTTCTATGCCTGCGCCGCCGCATTCTCCAACCGTATAAACGTCATATCTGCCGAAGGTTTTTTCACGCATTTCATGCAGATATTCATGAAGCCGCGGACCGTAGAAATAATATTCCGCACCCTTATAACCTGTAAGCATGCCCAAAAAGGAATTGGCTTCGGGCAGGGCGGGTGTTTTGCTTATGAAATTAATAACATCCATTCTGAAGCCGTCAATTCCCTTATCAAGCCACCAGTTCATCATATCATAAACTTCCTGCCGCACCTTTTCATTTTCCCAGTTTAAATCCATCTGTTTTTTTGAAAATAAATGCATTGCCCACTGATCAAGATGTTCATAGTAATTCCACGCAGGACCTTTGAAAAGAGAAAGCCAGTTATTGGGCGGCGTAATACCGTTATCCTTTGCGTCACGCCAAATATAATAATCATGATAAGGATTGTCTTTTGATTTCAGCGCTTCCTGAAACCATTCATGCTCATCACTTGTATGGTTAACCACAAGATCAACAATGAGTTTCATGCCGCGTTTGTGAATTTCATCAAGCATTATATCAAAATCTTCCATGGTGCCGAATTCCTGCATGATTTTTTTATAATCACGTATATCATATCCGTTATCATCATTCGGCGAATCGTAAAACGGAGAACACCAGATGGCAGTTACACCAAGTTCCTGTAGATAATCCAGTTTTTCCGTAATTCCGTTTAAATCTCCGATTCCGTCACCGTTGCTGTCATAAAACGAACGCGGATAAATCTGATAGATAACGGCTTCCTTCCACCATTTTTCAGTTAATTCACCGTTATCTGTGATAACCGAATCTTTTTCAAGATTAAACATATCACATATCTGCTGCACCGTTTTTTTATCAAGCAAACCGCAGGAAAGTGTTGTCAGTGCCTTAAATTTGGTGTTTCCGACAATTCCTTTTTCTGCCAAAGAAGTGGGCAGACGAAAAGCCATCATAAGCTTTTCAAGCATATCCTTTGCCATTGGATTTTGCGCCGCTTCTTTAAACTTTGTATTTGGTGTAATTTTAATCATAATAATCCCCACGCTTCAGGCTGCAAACAGTTCATAAAAATATTCTTAACGCCTTGCCGCAGCCGGGCAAGACGTCTTCAGACCATTTATTTTAATAAATACCCTGTGCAAGCATTGCGTCTGCAACCTTTTCAAAGCCTGCAATATTGGCGCCTGCAACAAGGTCATAGCCCAAACCGTATTTTTCGGCAGCTTTAACCGAATCGGCATGTATATTGATCATTGCCTGATGCAGCCTGCTGTCTACCTCTTCGGCAGTCCACTGCAGACGCTGACTGTTTTGGCTCATTTCAAGACCAGAAACACATACACCGCCGGCATTAACCGCTTTGGACGGAGCAACAATAACACCTTTTTGCGCTGTAAGATATTCAAATGCTTCGGCCGTTGTGGGCATGTTGGAAACCTCTATGTAATACTTTACGCCATTTTTGACAATGGCTTTTGCATCTTCAATTCCAACTTCGTTCTGTGTTGCACACGGCATAATAATATCCGCATCCTCAATGCTCCACGGCTTTTTGCCCGCAACATAAACTGCCGACGGGAATTTATCGCTGTAATCCTGCACCCTGTCTCTTCCGCTGCTGCGCATTTCAAGAAGATAATCTATTTTCTCAGGAGTGCATATACCGTCTTTATCATAAACATATCCGTCAGGACCGCTGATTGTAAGCGGAACGGCACCAAGTTCATTTAACTTTTTAACAGCGCCCCATGCAACATTTCCAAAACCTGAAAGGGCAACACGCTTGCCCTTAATTGTATCATTTTCGTGCTTCAGCACCTCGCAAAGATAATAAACCGCACCGAAACCGGTTGCTTCCGGTCTGATAAGAGAACCGCCGTATGTCAGTCCTTTGCCTGTTAAAACACCGTTTTCATATGCATCGCTGATACGCTTATACTGACCGAACAGGAAGCCTATTTCTCTTGCACCTACACCGATGTCTCCTGCCGGAACATCCACATTCGGACCGATATGGCGGTAAAGCTCTGTCATAAAGGCCTGGCAGAAACGCATAATTTCCGTTTTGCTTTTGCCTCTCGGGTCAAAATCGGAACCGCCCTTTGCGCCGCCCATAGGCAGACCCGTAAGTGAATTTTTAAAGGTTTGTTCAAATCCGAGAAAATAAACAATACTGGCATTCACGCTCGGATGAAAACGAAGCCCGCCCTTGTAAGGACCGATTGCCGAGTTAAACTGCACACGGAAGCCCCTGTTTACTCTTGTTTTTCCTTCATCATCCGTCCAAGCAATTCTGAAAGTAATGAACCTGTCCGGTTCACACATTCTGCCAAGTATATCATCTTCAACATATTCCGGATGCTGTTCAATTACTTTTTCAAGCGATCCAAGCACTTCTTTTACACACTGTATGTATTCAGACTTTTCGCTGTCTCTTTTTTCTACTGTTTTAATAACATTCTTAATATATTCATTCATTGTAAAAATCCCCCTTTGTTTTAATTATATGTCAATAAAAATCTTTAATCTATACACAATTCTTATAATTTTTAAATACTTATTTCGTGCATTTTGCCTAACAGATGCAATTAATATGTAAAAAATAAAGAGCAGAATCATTCTGCTCTTTATCATAAATTAAATGAACGAAATAATCAGCGCAATAATACCCCATACAATTAAACCGGCTATTCCAAGCACAGCGGCAAGCAATACTAAAACAAGCAGAATGAGAATAAACAGCACCAGCGGACCTTTTCTGCTTTTTTTAACCGGATCAATAAATACTTTATGTTCGTTTTCATTGGGTGCAGGATTTTCATCATCATAAACAGGGTGAATTTTAAGCGTTGCTTGTGCATCACACGGACCGGAATTATAAAGCAGCGGTTCTACAAGCCCTCTTACACTGTCTGCACCTTTAAGCACCTTTCCGATTGAAAAATGAACGGTATTTAAAAAGGAATCAATTACATTCAAAAATGCACAGGTAATTTTATATTCCCTTGTTTCAGGACCGTAAGGCGAATCGCCGCAGTAAAGATTCTGAACAAGCTCAAGAATAAAATCAACCACCTTATTATCCGCAATATCGGCAATATCGCTTTTTTTGAGCCCGCTTTCTTTTTTGCATAATCTCCATATCTTTTTAAAGGTTAATTTATTAAGCCATTTCGCAGCCGGCTTTATAAGCCAGCCTATTTTTTTTACCTTTTCTCCTGGCACGGAAAAAGCATCTGTCATTTCTGCCAGGTGATCAATATCCGTTGCCGCCGCAGTAATAACCTCTCTTATCATGCCGAAGAAAAAGTTTTTCATATATTCGTCAAACGGTTTTCCGTTTGTATCCATTCCCGGCACATCTTTAATAATAATTGTATCCGTTCTGATTTCTCCACCTGCAGGATCAAATGTAACATTTCTCATTGCCGGCGGGCAGCCAATCATTGCACCGCAGGCAATATCATAAAATTTATTTCCTTTTTTAGTGGTAATAACAGAAATATCATGAACATGCGTATGTCCTGTAAGCATGCAGTGCAATCCGGCGTCTGCAAAAATTTCACGCGTTGTTTCATGATTTCTCTGCATATCACCCTTACCTATTATGGAATAAAACGGTGACGGTGAAATCATAGGATGATGCGTCATTGCAATCACATACTGGTCGTTTTTATGCGCATCCTCAAGCTGCTCCATAATCCACTGCATGCATTCATCACTGTAGCCTGAGCCGCCGCCTTCCTCTTTATCGTTTGTATCATCATTCAGTGCAAAAAGCCTGTACCCGGGCGCAAGCTGAACCACATAGCAAAGTGATTTTTCAAAAACGGCAATTGCCTCGTTCGGTCCGAATTCATAATACATATCCCATAAATCATGGCGTTTTTCAACGGCAGGCACTTTGATTTTATTATCACCGTCATATCCGTCTGCAACACCGCCGTCCCTGAAATCGTGGGTTGCCGTTATTACATAAACTCTTTTACCGCGCTTCTTCAAATCACGCAGCATTTCAATAAATTCCTTATGAGATTCAATTTCTCCGTCACGCGTAGTATCGCCGGCAAGCACAACAATATCTGTAGATGTATCTTCGCAGAGAATATCAAAACCTGCTTTGATTACAAGATCCGAATCCTTGATAACTTTCTGGCTTTTGGCCTCGGCTTTTTTATAAGCAGCCCCCTCTGTGCCGCCTTTTCTTGAATAATAATGAACATCTGTTATAAATTGAATTTTTAACGGTTCATTGTTGCTTCCGCTTATTCTTGCTGCCACAATTACCCCTCCTTAATTTATGGCATTAACGTTTATTTCACCGCACCTGATTTCAGAATCAAGTGTAATTTCTATGATTCCGCGGTTTCTCTGACTGAATGCTGTTTTTTTGCCGTCTAAAAGCACTTCATATTCATGTTCGTCGGAAAGACAAACCAGAATTCCGTATTTTTCATTACTGCCGCAATATTTGAATTTTATATATGCACTGCTGTTATCGGCCTGCTGCTCATCAATCCACAAATCAAAACCTGTGGTGATTGTTGCCGGACGGTAATAAGCATTTGCCCATACACATACAGGAGCAGATAAACCGCCGAAATTATGGAACCAGCCGCCGCGCTGTGTTTCAATTCCAAAGCATTCATATGTGTTATAAGAAAAATCGGTTTCTTTTTTCCACATATTCAGCGCCCTGTTTGCAATTTCAAATGCAAAGTCCATATCGCCCATATCAAACATGGCTTTCCAGATAAACCATTGGTGCGACATCCAAACATTTCCGTTCCAATAACCATCGTCAAAATAATATGACGCGCTCATATCCACAGCCGAAATTCCGCTTTCGCTCCACATTTCATTCGGATTTTTAATATGAGAAAGCAGTCTTTCCTTTCTGTCTCCTTCTGCGGCGCCTGCAATAAGAGGATAAATACCGTCCATTCCCTTATTCATATTTTCGCCGCTTTCATTTCGGAGAAAGCCTGTTATATTATTATTTTCATCATAAACGGTATAGGAATAATAGCCTGCATCCTCATCCCAGCAAAGGTCATTAAGCGCTTTGGTGCAACGTCTTATATCTTCTGCATAGAACTCTGCATCTTCTTTTCTGCCCATATCTTCGGCAATCATTTTCATAATTTTAGCCGCCAGTATAATATGGGATGTAGAAATACACGGGCATATTCTGTGCATCATCTGCTTATCAATCATAAAAACCTGAGCCGGATAATCATCCATACCCGAACAGGAATACCAATAATCATATGTGGTAAGCAGATTGTTATTGAATTTGCCGGTTGTGGAACCCGGTGTAATGCCGGCAATATAATTATAATATCTGCGCATTTTTTCGTAAAGCCCATAAAGGGATTTTCTGTTTTTGCTTTTCTTTACAAGTTCCGCATACTGGGCAAACTGTGTTGGCACAAGGCTTCCGTGAAGCAGAAATGCATAATCAAGATTATCGTCTTCAGCAAGATATGTTTCAAGAATATACTGTGATTTTTCTATGCTGTATTCAAGCACGCCCACACCTATAATTCCGCTGTCCCATGTATAAAAGCTGTCCCATCTTTTTCCCGGTGTGAAATGCACAACATTTTCACCGTGCTTGTAAAGCGGATAAACAACATTTGTAAGAAGCGTTGTTTTCAGAATTTCCGTTGACAAATCATACTTCTTTCCCGCTTCGTTAAACTGTGCACAGGCATCTGCGCTTTCAGCCGCTCTGACAATATTTTCGTATTCGGCAAAATGAAGCGGTTCGGTCTTTCCTTTTGAAATAATCATATATTCCGTATGCTCGGAATTCGGCTCAATAAAGATTGATTTAACAAGGGTATTGTGGAAAAAACCATCATCGCTTTTTTTATCCTTAAAACTGCCCGAAAATGTTCTTCTCAGTTCATCATATGTATGATCGCCGTTTGAAAGCCTGTTTGAAAGGGCATCCTCAAGGCAGCCGGAATCAAGTGTTCTCTGCCTTGTTCTGGGATTATGGGTAAGCACACAGTATGTATCGTTCGTTTCAGGATAAGTAAGGCTTATACGTTGTCCGTTTCCGATTATCTCTGTTTCAACCTGCGGAACAACTCCCCTTGCGCTTAGCTGTACGGAAATCTTATCTGCATCGCCTTTTTCGGTAATGGCAAAGAAATCAAGCTCTGCACCGCCTGTGCCCAGACTTTCAAAAATGAATCCGTTTTCTGAATTATCGTATTCAAATACGGCTGTGCGCAATTCATCGCTCTGCGGAAGCACTGCTTTTTTTCCGCAAAGCATAAATTCCGCATCACGCCCGCTTACTGTTCTGTATCTTACGGTAATAACAGGATTTTTAAAATCTTTTGTATCGGCAATATAGGAAACCCTGTCTCCCTTTTCAGCGCCGAACGGTTTTAAATTCAAAATCGGAACATGGTAATTTTCGCATCTGTCTCCCAATCCGAAACCGCCGCAGAAATGATAATCCGAAAACTGACCTTTCTTCATTCCGTCCGTATTCTGATTATCCCATGGGCGGGAAACAGCATATGTATATTCATAGTAGTCCGTCGCATTTATAAACACACATTTATCCGGCAGTTTTGCCGTACAGTAATAAACACTTGGATATTCAAGTGCCGAAAAAGCATTCAGCACGCAGTTTTGCTTTAAATCCGTATTATTCACAAACCTGCATCTCATAAGATATGCTTCATCGGACATTTTGGAAAAAGAAACATCAGCATAAATCTGATCTTTCCATAAAAGCTCATATCTGTAAGAATAATAAGAATAATCACCGCTGCAGTGCCATAAATGATAGGCGCTGGGTATAGTAACATTCGGAACGGGAACAGATGAATTCCACACAGTAGGATGCACGATAAAATCAAATCTTGCACCTGTTTCCGCCCGGGATTCCACAATTCTTGATATCCCCATATACTTTTTTGAATACGGCCCCCAAAGAGGCATTTTGTTTAAACTTTCAGCCATTGTATTTCGCCCTTTTCTGCCTTTTTATTTGTATTATACTTTATTGAAAATGTTTGTCAATAGAATACATATTATATTTATATTTTTAAAATATATTGACATTAATAAATACTTATTATATAATCCCCCTTGATACAGCAATAAATATATTGTCATCGGAGAACACACAGCCGCAGCTGTGATGTTGAAAAGATGTCGAGTGCGCTCGGTTATTTTTTAATAATCGGGCGCTATTTTTTTATTTCGTAAGGAGAAAAAATGAGAATTCAATTATCGGATTATTTTAATTTTAAAAAGTTGATGTACTTTGTTCTTCCGTCAATTCTTATGATGGTTTTTACATCTGTTTACAGTGTGGTAGACGGATTTTTTGTTTCAAACTACGCCGGAAAAACACCGTTTGCCGCACTGAACCTTATTTATCCGCTTCTGATGATGCTTGCCACCATTGGCTTTATGATCGGCACGGGCGGAAATGCAATTATATCAAAAACGCTTGGTGAAGGCAGAAAAGAGAAAGCCAATGCATATTTCTCTATGCTTGTTTATGCAAGCATAGCCGGAGGAATTATAATAACGGTTCTGGGCTTTATCTTTTTAAAACCGATTGCCATCCTGATGGGCGCAGAAGGTGAACTGCTGGATTACTGCCTGCTTTACGGCCGCATTTTGCTTGGTTCTCTGCCCTTGTTTATACTGCAAAATGTTTTTCAAAGTTTTTTTGTAACGGCAGAAAAACCTAAATTGGGGCTTGCCGTTATGATTGGCGCAGGATTAACAAATATTGTATTAGACTATATTTTGGTCGGCGTTTTGGAATACGGGCTTGCAGGAGCGGCAGCGGCAACTGCGGCAAGTCAGACAATCGGCGGGCTTATTCCCATTATTTATTTCACAGGAAAAAACAGCAGTCTGCTTCGGCTTGGAAAATGCAGATTTTACGGCAAAGTGCTTCTTAAAACCTGCACAAACGGTTCATCGGAGCTTATAACAACCCTTTCCGGTTCGCTTGTAAATATGCTTTATAATTACCAGCTTATGAAAACAGCCGGTGAAAACGGCATAGCCGCATATGGTGTAATTATGTACGTTAATTTTATATTTATTGCAATTTTTCTTGGCTATTCCATAGGAAGCGCACCCGTTATCGGCTATAAATACGGAGCAATGCAACACAAAGAACTGAAAGATATTTTAAATAAAAGCCTGATTATAACGGCAGTAAGCGGCATTGTTCTGACCTCCGCCGCTTTGCTGCTTTCTGCACCGCTTTCAAAAATATTTGTAGGCTATGATGAAGAACTGTTTAAGCTGACCTGCCACGGCTTCCGCCTGTTTTCACTTTCTTTTGCCATTACCGGATTTAACATTTTTGCTTCCTCCTTTTTTACGGCACTTGGAAACGGCTTTGTTTCTGCGGCCATTTCCTTTTCACGCACATTGCTGTTTCAAATTGCCGCTATTATGCTGCTTCCGCTTATTTTGGGGTTAAACGGCATCTGGCTTTCGGTGGTTGCGGCAGAATTGCTTGCCGTTATCATTGCGGCGGTATTCTTTGCGGCAAACAAAAAGAAATACAAATATTAAAAAATATAACTGCCTGTCAAAAATAAAACGTTATCTTTTACAGGCAGATATAATAAAAAATATTTTAAAAAATCTCTTGACATACAAAAAATTATTTGCTATTATATTAAAGCACTTGAGAGATATTCCTCTATAGCTCAGTCGGTAGAGCATGCGGCTGTTAACCGCAGGGTCGTTGGTTCGAGTCCAACTGGGGGAGCCAGAAAAGGGTAACAAAAAAGATGCCCGGCGAAAAGCCTTGATTTTTCAAGGCTTTTTTGCTTTTTATTAGGATTTTTTCCAAGATAGTTTTATAGATGCCAAACAGCAAATAATCCATTCCTGTTGGATTTGAACCCTCGCACAATTGAATATCAATAAAATCAGGCAGATAGAAATCGAAAAATCCATCTGCCATTTTTTGTATATACATAGCCAATCGTTGATGAATGTAACTCATTCAAGCGGTTGGCTTTTTTAATTTTATATATTTTTTTAAGACTGAAAGGAGCTGTAAAATTATGAACAAATTTGAATCAGAAAGAAGATTTGCCGAGCGTATGAAAAGGTGTTATCCGCCGGGTACGAGATTATTGCTCTTAAGTATGGACGATCCTTATGCACCAATAGATTGTGGAACAAGAGGCACGGTTGTCCATGTGGACGATGCTGCACAAATCCATATGGAATGGGATAACGGCAGAACTCTTGCCCTTGTTCCCGGTGAGGATTCATTCAGAAAATTGACCGATGAGGAACTTGCGGAAGAACAAAATAATGAAATGGACGAAGGTAACGCTCCCGTCCTCGGAATGTGAGGTGCAAAATAAAAATATTGGTTTGATGCATATGTCCATTAGAGTATTGGATATGTTCTGCGGAATGAGTGCGTTTCGCAGCGCAGCAGAAAAAATAGGCGGCTTTGAGTTTGTGGGGTACTGCGATAACGACCCTACAGCCATAGCTGCCTATCGCACTTTATACAGCACCGAAGGAGAAATTTATTATGATAACGCAAGAACCGTCAACACAGATGAAATCCCTGATTTCGATCTTCTTGTCGGAGGCTTCCCGTGCGTTGCCTTTTCAGCCGCAGGACGAAGATTGGCGTTCAAGGATGAAAGAGGAACTTTGTTCTTTGAACTTGCCCGAATACTTGAAGCAAAACGTCCTGCATTTTTCGTCTTTGAAAATGTTCCCCCTATCCGAACGATTCAAAAGGGGCAGGTTTTTACGGCCATCCTCAGCGAAATATCTCGATTGGGGTATGTGTGCGAATGGCAGTGTGTTGACGGCTCGGCTTACCTTCCCCAAAGCAGAAAGCGGGTGTTCATTGTCGGATATCTTGATTCCCGATGTGCCGGAGAAATATTACCTCTCGAAAGAAAAAGCGGTACGCCTCTTTCCGAACTCACCGACAAAGCTTCTCAGGGAAACAGAGTCTATGATGCAAAAGGTGCAGCCATAACACTGACAGCCTCCTGCGGTGGTTTTGGCGGTAAAACCGGAATGTATTTTGTGGATATGAATGAAAATTCAAAAATAACGGATACGGCACGGTGTATCACTGCAAGGCATAATGCGGGTTTGAGCAATCGTAAAGGTGAACATTCGGGTGTTTTCGTGGAAGATGACGGCGTATATCCTGTTATCAATCCCGACAGAGAAAAAATCAGGCAGAACGGTCCTAGGGTAAGAGAAAACGGAGCTCCGGCATTTTGCATTACAGTTGTTGACAGACACGGGGTTATGCATAAAGGCAGAATAAGAAGATTGGTTCCGCAGGAATGTTTCCGCCTGATGGGTTTTACCGATGAGCAGTTCTTTAAATTGAAAAATGAACTCGGACTAGCCGATTCCAAGCTATATAAATTGGCTGGCAATAGCATTATGGTGCCTATTTTGGTGGATATATTATCCCGAATTAAAAAAGTAAATCAAAAATACAGTATTTTGAAGGAGGAAAAATAAATGCCGAATCATGTTGAAAATATCATTACCTTAAAAGGCGATGAAAAGAAAATCCGTGAAATGCTTGAAGCAATAAAAAACGACGATTACGGCTTGGGCACGGTGGATTTTAATAAGATTATCCCTATGCCTGAAAGCTTGAACATTGAAGCAGGCAGCAGAACGGACAGAGGACTTAAAGCATACAGCGATTTTATTGATGTTTATGTTTTCGGCAGGAATACCGAAGACGCATTAAATGCAATTCAAAATATACCGAGAGAAAGCGAAGATGTATTTTTAAAGCAAAGAACCGATGTTAAAATCAATGAATGGGAACTTGGAAAAATCGCTTGGAATAATATTCAAAATTACGGTGCTCCCACTTGGTACGAATGGAGTATCAATAATTGGGGTACAAAATGGAATGCCTATGGTTATGATGAAAATGCAGATTACAGTGGAAATGAAAATCTGTGGTTTCAGACTGCATGGTCAGCACCGCACTCCATATTTCAAAAACTGTCCGAAATGTATCCCGATATTACCTTTGAACATGAGTGGGCGGATGAAGATATAGGAGCAAACTGCGGACGGAAAATTTACAGAAACGGCGAATGCACCGAGGAATATTATCCCGAAAGCGAAAAAGACTGTATTGAATTTGCCTGCCGTATTTGGGACTACGATCCTGCCGAGCTTGATTTAATGCTGAATAAAGCGGAAAACGGATATATCAATATTGAAAATGATGAATTTGACCTGATTTCGCTTTTCGGTAAGCCTGCTCTGTTTACAAACGAAAGACTGACCGATGCGGACATTCCCAAAGGACTGTATTGCTATCATTTGCGCCATAGCGATGATGGCTGCAGTTTTGCAACTGTCGAGCCGAAAGTCAAAGTCAATCACGGCGGCAGCGTTATCACCGATGAACCGATTGATTTCGGCGAACAGGGATATATTTCCTTTACCGAAAATACAGAACCGAATTTTATGAGCGAAAATATGACTTTCGGTGAATATATGCGCGGAGAGTTTGACCAGAGCGAAAATGAATCTCAGCAAATCGGAGGTATGCATTTATGAGTGTTAAACAAATTACCACAGATGATCTTCGCAAGATGAAAGGCAAGGAAGGTCTTATCCTGCAAGGCTGCGGCGGCAGTCTTGATGAATGGGTAGACGGCATTAATGATATGCTTACGGAATCTGCAATATTGCTTGACGGTACAAAATTCAAGGCTGAAAACTGCTGTGTCTTTGAAAACGAAGGTCTCACTAACCTTATGTTCCCGTTTTCCGAGGATGTTAAACTTGATATGGGTAAGCTCGCTATGTGGCGGTTACGGACACACGAAAATTTCGGCGGCAAATGGCTGTCCGATTATGTGGATAACAGGCTCGGCGGGTTTATTTCCGAAGAAGCGGTAGAAAAGAAAAAGCCTGACTGCAAGCTGATCGGTGAAGACGGCAATGTGTTTAATTTGCTTGGAATTGCATCCCGAACATTACGCAGTAGCGGACTTGCAGATCAGGCAAAAGATATGTGTGATAGAGTATATTCATCCGGCAGTTACGGTGAGGCGCTTTGCATTATAGGCGATTATGTAAATATCACGGGCGATGATGATTTGGATGAATGCGAAGACGAATCTATGGAATTTGGAGGGATGTAAATGGAAGTTGCAATGCTAATTATCGGTTTGTTGATTGGCGGATGTATCTCGACTGCACTTCTTTGCTGTGTACAGATAAACCGGATCAATTCCTACGAGCAAACCATTCAAAATCTTTTGGAAAAACTGAATAAGGATTAAGGAATATATCGGCGGTATCAATTGTTGTCTGAGACAGAATTGGTACCGCTTTTTTGTTTTAACAGCAATTGATACCTCGTACCGAAAGTGAGGTGATCAATATGAAAACTCCTGTATCAAGGGTTGGCAATAAAACTGCTATTCTGCATATTTTGTATGCACTGTTTCCGCTAAACTACAGTCGCTTTATTGATGTGTTCGGCGGTTCGGGCAGCGTACTGCTCGGTAATCCCGAAATCTGTCCTTTTGAAGTATATAATGATTTCGACCGCAATCTTGCTAATTTGTTTCGCTGTATGAAAGAGAGAACAATGGCTGTAATCCGTGAACTCGGATTTTGCCATCTGAATTCCCGTGAAGATTTTATAGCTATACGCCGTTTTTTTGAAAATGAGCAGTTTGACGATAAGTATCTGTCAGATGAATTACGGCTGACGCAAATTTTGTTTCCACCACCTGAGGCGAAGGAACTTACGGAAATGCGTAAAAGGATTACGGCGGATTATGACGTCCGCAGAGCCGCAATGTTCTTAAAGCTCCTGCGTTTCAGTTATTCAAGCAGCGGAAAATCCTACGCTTCACAGCCTTTTGACATCCGAAAACTGTTCGGCTTGATTTCACAGCTGCAAGAGCGTATGGCAAATGTAGTAGTGGAGAATCAGGATTTTGAAACGCTGATTAAGCATTACGACCGACCCGATGCGTTCTTCTATCTTGATCCGCCGTACTTCTCCACAGAGGATATGTACGAGGTAGGCTTTGGATGGGATGACCATGTAAGACTTCGGGATACGCTGAAAAACATCAAAGGCAAATTTTTGCTGTCCTACAACGATTGCGATGAAATCCGTGAACTGTACAACGGATTTTCAATGTTTGACTTTTCCCGAACGCATTCTATGGCACAGCGATACGAGGCAGGCAAAGAATTCAAGGAATTGCTTATAGGCAATTACGATTTATATGAACGGGAAAAATTGAAGCCAAAACAGCTGACTATTTTTGAATTGCAAAATGATGATGAAAATTTTGATTACGAAAAAATTCTGAAGGAGTGTATTATTCAATGCAAAAT
>CAOKRT010000021.1 GCA_948471205.1 uncultured Oscillospiraceae bacterium
TAGGCGGCCCTTATAGGGCCTGTGCAAACCACCAGTTCAACTGGTGGTTATGATTTGTTATGACAGTGCTTTTTTTATTCTTTCCTCTATTTTTCTTTCATAAAGAACCGTAAAGCTTTTCAAAAGAAATTCATACATCAAAAAAGACAGATTCATAGCTGCAGTGAAAAATATCAACATGGATTTTGAGAACACGCCGTCCTCAAAAAAAGGAATTCCGAATACATATACACATATGAATTCAATTGCTGTTACGGCAAAATTGAATAAAACGATTTTTAAAATAATTTTAACCGTTTTCAATTTGATTTTATCAATGGAAAGTCTTGCAACAGGATAAAAACCAAAAAAAAGAACATACATCATAACCGTTTCTTTTTCAGGAACAAAAAGCAGTGAAAGAACAGCGACTGAAAAATAAAGATACAACGCATATGCCTTTCCGAAGGTTTTATTTATCATAAGCGTAATAAGCCCAAGAAGCATGGGAACAGCATAAGAAAACACATAAAATAAACTGCCTGCAAACATAAGCACAATACAAAGCGCCGTTGCTATTCCGCAGAAAGCTGCCTTGACGGATTTTTTCATATATATCACCAACTATCATAACCGTTTCACTGTAAAAAGCAGTTTATTTTAAACTGCTTGCCGAACGGAATATATCTTTCCCTTTTAAACCGTTTGCCTTGGCTTTCGGCAGCCAAAACGTGCAATTTGCCGCAATGCGCCACAAAAAACGCGGAAACATGGGAGAAACAAATATATTATCCGCTGTGCTTCTATGATTTATAGTTTGCACAAGACTGTTAAAAGCAAAAGAAAGCGGTCTAAACGGACCCTTATCCAAAGGTGCATTCATTACGGACGGACTCATTTCACCTGCTCCGATACCCACAGCCATCCCCCATTTCAAGCCGACAGCATTACACCAGTTTTTTATAATACTGCAGGCTATTCTGTTTTGCGCACCCTCAAAAAAGCCATTGTTAATGATACAGTAAACCGCAATATCTTTGTTTTCAAAACCTTTTTCTTCAAGCAGAACAAGCACTTTCAGAAGGTGTGACGGCAAACTGTCTACATAAAGCGGAAAAGCAAAAATCAATACATCGCTTTGTGATATTTTTATATATTCATCCTCGGTTAAACAATCATTGTTAATATACAGCACTTCTGTTTCACAAGGCGGCATGAAAGGAAGCAGACATTTGATAAAATTTTCTGTATTGCTGCCCTTATTTTTTGGACTTCCGTTAATAAATACAAGCTTCATTTCTGTTGCCCTCCGCTGCCATCCATAGAAATATATTTTAAATCCGAAACAAAAAAACAACGGCATTCCCTGCAATTGTAATTCACAGAATTGGATTTCACAAGACTTTCTGCTGTTTTCTTTTCATCTTCACTGATATTTTCGCCGTAAAAATATACAAATAAACGAAACGGAAACGCATAACGTTTTTTATGGTGCGTTTCATTGTTGATTAATTCAAAAGACGGAAGAAAATAAGAAAGCGCACGGTCAAGCACATTTTTTATAAACGGACTGTAACAGCCATATGTGCATTTGCAGATAATTGTAATTTTTTCCGCCTTGGAAAAAAGTTCCCCCATATTTTCATAGCCGTCTTTTATAACACATCGGCCCGGCGTTTTAATCCAGCATCCGAAACAGCCTGTACATTTATTTATATTGCCATTATTATCGATAACAACCGTGTCATCGGATATATCGGGAAAAATACTGTAAAACTGTTCGGAATTCAAATCATGTATAATAATATTCATTTTTTATCCTCCCTGCCGCGAAATTACCGCCGCGCCTAAAATTTCTTCTGTTCTTGCTTCAAATTCTTCATTGCTTTTCAGATTCAGCACTGCCGCAACAGATGACAATCCATGAACAAGCGACCACATTGCCATGATTTTATTTTCTATTTCCCTTTCGGACATTTCAAATTCCGAAAAATAAACATATGCGGTTTTCTTAAGAATTTCAAAAGGAATATTGGTGCTGTTTTCATTAAGAGAAAGCTGCACTTCAATATTTTTGTGTGAAAAAAGAAAATCAAAATAAAGCGGATTTCTATAAAAAAACATAACATATGCTGTACCGAGTTTTATAAATAATTTGTCTGAATGTGCATTTTCCTGCAGGGCTTTTTGTAATTCAAGCGCAAATAAGTTCATAACATAATTTTGGATTTCCGAAAGAAATTCATCCTTATTTTTAAAATGAGCATACGGTGCGGCATTGCTTACACCGCATTCTGCTGCCAATCTTCTTAAAGAAAGTTTATCTTCACCGTATTTGCTTATAAGTTCCAAACCCTTTTCCATAAGCGCACACTTTAAATCGCCATGATGATATGTTTTGTTTTTCATTTACTTATCCTCACAAACTTAACACTGTTAAGATTATAACACATTAACTTAACACTGTAAAGATAAAAATAAAAAACATACTTTTTCACATTCCGTAATAACCTTTCATTTCGAAAACAGGAATACTATTGCGCAAAAAAGGCACAGCATAAAATATGCTGTGCCCCACAGTGTATTAAATCAGTAAAGTTTTTTTCCGTTTTCAATATCCATAATCTGATCTACTCTTGTTTTATGACGGCCGCCCTCAAATTCCGTATTAAGAAAAACCTCAACAATCTCAAGAGCAAGACCTGCACCGATAACCCTATCTCCAAGGCACAGGCAGTTTGCATCATTATGCAGTCTTGTATATTTGGCGCTGAAATAATCGGAACAGGCACAGGCGCGGATACCTTTCACCTTATTTGCCGCCATAGAAATTCCGATTCCCGTACCGCAGCAAAGAATTGCTTTGTCACATTCGCCGCCGACAACCCCGTCGCACGCCTTCTGCGCAGCAATGGCATAATCAAATCTTTCAGGGGTATAGCATCCGTAATCTTTATATTCTATTCCGTTTTCATCAAGATACTTTTTAATTTCCTGTTTAAGCGGAAATCCCGCATGGTCTGAACCAAGTGCAATCATTTTCAATTCTCCTTTTTCAGTTTTAATTCTCTTTCTGCCTGGCTTAATCTTAAATAAACAGGCATAAGCGCTTCTGCCTTTATAAGTTCCTTATCTGCCGCTGCCAAAGCAACGCCTGTTCCGTTCTGCCACCGTTTTTCTTCTGTTGCAAGAACAGCATTTTCAAGATGAATATTGTTATAACAAAGTTCGGCGCCGTCACCGGCTATGATAACATAATCATATGCTTCCATATCTTTTCTTAAATCTTCAATTGAAATTGCCCTGTCACTGCATAGCCTTGAAATTTTGCCGTTTTCCGCTTTAAATACAGCATTGTAGAACTGCATGCGCCTTGCATCCATAACAGCACATATAACAGCGTTTTCATCAACAAAATTATATGCAATTGCTTCCAGTGCGGAAACACTGATACAGGGAATATCATAAGGAAATGCAAGCCCTTTAACTGTTGCAACACCTATTCTTACACCGGTAAAGGAACCCGGACCTGCCGTTACGGCAACAGCATCCAGATTTTTATATTCATAACCGCTCATAACATTTTCAATAAGCGGCATAAGCGTTTCGCTGTGTGTAAGCCCTTTATTGATTAATTCACTTTTAATAACCCTGCCGTTTTCAGTTAAAGCCGCAGAAGCCGTAACGGCAGACGAATCAACAGAAAGAAGAAGCATTATCTGTTTTCACCTTTTTTATATATTTTAATTTCTCTTTCGCTTTCAGCTATTTTTAATATTTCTATAATCAGTGCATCATCGGGCAAAGCGCCGTAAATATTTTCACTCCACTCTGCCGCAATATAAGCATCTGTTTCAAGATAGTCAAAGAAGCCCGTTGAATATAAATCATCCCATCCGTCTATCCGATACATATCAAAATGATACAGTGTTTTGCCGTTGCCTTTATATTCATTGCAGATCGCAAAGGTTGGCGATGAAACATCGGCATGCATACCAAGTCCTTTAACAAGTCCGGCGGTAAATGCGGTTTTACCGGCGCCCAAATCGCCAAGATAACCAATTACAGTGCCGTTTGGCATATGCTTTGCAAGATCTTCGGCTAATGCAACGGTTTCACTGTAGCTTTTTGTAATAAAACGCTCCATATCAGAAAAGACCTACTGTGTTTCCGTTTTCATCAACATCTATTCTGTATGCCGCAGGCGCCTTAGAAAGACCGGGCATAGTCATGATAGAGCCCGTCTGGCATACAAGGAAGCCCGCACCGTTTGAAAGATTTACCGATGAAACTGTAATTCTGAAATCAGACGGTTTTCCGAGAAGTGCAGGATTATCAGAAAGGCTGTACTGTGTTTTTGCCATACATACAGGCATTTTATCCGCACCAAGCGCAATAAACTCCTCTATGCTTTTCTTGGCTTCTTTCGTATAATCCACGCCGTCTGCACCGTAAATTTCACGGGCAATTGTTTCAATTTTATCATAAACAGACATTTCCAGATCATACAGGCAATGGAAATTGCTTTCCTTCTCGCAGGCGGCAACTACTTTTTCGGCAAGTTCAATACCGCCGTCTCCGCCTTGTGCAAAACATTTGGTAACAGCAAAATCTGCGCCCTTTTCTTCGCAGTAATTTTTAATGAATTCGATTTCCTTATCAGTATCGGCATAAAAGTGATTAATTGCAACAACAACCGGCACACCGTATTTCTTCAGATTTTCAATATGTGCACCAAGATTTACTGAACCTTTTTCAAGGGCTTCCATATTTTCTTCGATAAGCTCTGTTTTCGGAACGCCGCCGTTATATTTCATAGAACGCACAGTTGAAACAAGCACAATACAGGAAGGTTTAAGATTTGCAAAACGGCATTTGATATCAAGAAATTTTTCAGCGCCTAAATCCGAACCGAAGCCGGCTTCCGTAACACAGTAATCAGCAAGTTTAAGGGCTGTTTTTGTGGCTCTGACAGAATTACAGCCATGCGCAATATTTGCAAACGGACCGCCGTGCATAATAGCAGGTGTGTTTTCCAGTGTCTGCACAAGATTCGGCTTGATTGCATCTTTCAGAAGAACAGTCATTGCACCGTCTGCCTTAATATCTTTGCAGTACACCGGTTTATTGTCATAGGTATAAGCAACAAGGATATTTCCGAGACGTCGTTTTAAATCAAACAAATCTTCAGACAGGCAAAGTATTGCCATAACCTCCGAAGCAACTGTAATGATAAAATGATCCTCTCTTGGAATACCGTTAAGCTTTCCGCCGAGAGAGCAAACAATATTGCGCAGCGCACGGTCATTCATATCAAGACATCTTTTAACAAGAATTCTTCTTTGGTCTATCTGAAGTTCATTTCCCTGCTGAATATGGTTATCAAGAATTGCACACATAAGATTATTGGCACTTGTTATTGCATGCATATCGCCTGTGAAATGAAGATTTATATCCTCCATCGGCACAACCTGGCTGTATCCGCCGCCTGCGGCGCCGCCTTTAATTCCGAAAACAGGACCGAGCGAAGGCTCACGAAGCGCAATAACCGCTTTTTTTCCTATTTTGGCAAGTGATTCACCAAGACCGATGCTTACAGTTGTTTTTCCTTCGCCGGCAGGGGTAGGATTCACCGCAGTTACAAGTATAAGCTTGCCGTCTTTATTATCCTTCACCCTGTTTACAAGTTCATCAGAAATCTTGGCTTTATAGTGACCGTAGGGTTCGATTTCACTATTCTCAATTCCGATTGCTTTTGCAATTTCAGCAATTGGCTTCATTTCAGCCTGCTGAGCAATTTCGATATCACTTAACATATAATACCTGCCCTTCATAATTTTTATAATATTATATATTAAAATTTATAATAATTCAACTGTTAATAATTTTCGGCTTGAAAATAAACCGATTAAAGAATATAATAGTAAACACAATGTGATGAATAAGCAAAATTGTTACAATTTTCGTGTTTAATGAAAGGAGGCAGAAAGTGGAAAATACTGAAAGAAAAACATCGCTCGGCGAATTTTTCGGAGGATTGGATCATATTTCCCTGCTTACCTCTGCAATCTGCTCCGTATTCGGCTTTTTTCTTGTATACAGTTCTGTATATGCAAGTCTTAATAAAGAAACGCTTCTTACTTCCTCAATTAAAGTAATGCTTGTTTCGGTTCTTTCGGCAGTTGTGGGCATTATTCTTGCACTAACGCTTTCTATGATAAATTACGAAGCAATAAGCAAGCTTTGGCCTTTCATAGCGGCTGCCTGTGTTATTTTAATGATTATTACATACTTTTTCGGAACCGGCCCCGAAGACAGGCCTGACGCACGAAGCTGGCTTGATTTTAAAATCTTTACAATTCAAACCTCTGAATTTTTAAAAGTCGGTTTTATCATTTCATTTTCCTATCATCTTGATTTGGTAAAAGACAGAATTAACCGTATTAAGGCAATCGTTCCGCTTGTTATTCACGGGCTGATTCCGATAGCGTTGGTAGTACTTACAGGCGATGCCGGTTCTGCTTTGATCTTTCTTTTAATGCTTATCGGAATGCTGTTTTTTGCAAAGATAAATATAGGCTATTTTGTTGCTGGAATCTGCTCGATAATCGTTGCTTTCATAGGCGCATGGCGGCTTGGCATTATTAACGGACTGCAGCGCTCCAGAATTGAAGCTCTTTTTTATCCGGAGGAATATGCAGATGTTATGTATCAACAAACCAACGGAAAGATAGCACTTGGAAGCGGCGGACTGTTCGGTCAGGGCTTTCTACAGGGTAAAATGACGCAAGGCGGCGCAGTGCCTGTTAACGAAAGCGATATGATATTAACCGTTGCAGGTGAAGAATTCGGCTATATCGGTGCTATGGCAGTGATATTGCTGCTGACTGTGCTGATTATAAGAATTGCTGCAATAGGACTTAAAGCCAGAGACAATGTAGGTTATCTGATGTGTATGGGAATTTCTGTTATGCTTTTTGCACAGGTAGTTGTTAACATCGGCATGGAATTATCACTTCTTCCATGTATCGGAATCACGTTACCGCTGTTTTCGTCCGGAGGTTCATCGAGTCTGAGTATTTATCTTGCACTCGGAATTGTAATGTCTGTTTACAGATACAGCAAGGCACAGAAGGTTTCATTGTTTTATAAATATTGATAAAAAAGGACAGCCCGTTAAAGGGGCTGTCCTTTTTTTAATTCTTTTGCTGTTTCGGTGTTACACTTACATTCGCCGTATACGTTCCGAGTATCCAGCAGTTTTCCTGTGCCGCAATACTGAAAACAACTTTGCACTGCGTTGTTTTTTCTGTTATTGCCTCTTCCCCGTCAAGCGCCGAAAGAGAAATGGTAAGATTGGATTTATCAATACTGTCAATAACCGCGCTGTCTGCAACAACTGTTACGGAATTTGATGAAATACCGGTTACCGAAACATTATAATCTTTCAAATCCGGCTTTAAATCACGCCTGTATACAGGAATGCTTTTGGTCGTATAATTTTCAGGAACTGTAACCGTTACCGTTATTTCCTCCGTGCCGTCAAGCACCTTGATTCCGCTTATCTGCTTTGTATCAAATTTAAATATGTTTTTTCCTACATTTAAATCGCTGAACGATATATTTCCAAGATTCAGCACATTTGAATCATTATTTTCAATTGCGCCCACCTGTATGGAATTAACCGAATATGCAACATTCAGAAAATCTTCTGCATTATCAGGTCCCGAAACAAAGGAAACCGCCGGTTTCAGATTCTGAACCTTTAAGATAGGAATTGTTGCGGCGAAATTTTCACCTTCCGGAATTTCAACCGTTACATAACTGACTGCATTTCCGTTTTCATCCACTGCTCTTGGCTGAAGATTAACACGCTGTGATTCCGTTAATCCGCTTTCGAGGCTTACATCGGAAATAACACGTCTGACATTTGACATATAGGTTCGCGGACCTTTAACGACTGCTGTACTCTGGTTGATTGCAACATCACCTACAACATAGCCGTCTGCCGCAAAATTACTGTTTGTGTAGTTCAATTCTATCGGCATGGCAGCTTCCTGGGCAACATCATAATAACCCTGGGCAGAAGCGGGAAAATAGCTTTGAACCTTAAATTCGGCATCATCGGAAACAGGGGTAACAACGATAGGAACAGATAAATAACCTGTGGAAGTAACATTGCTTGTCTGAAGAGAAGCCTTAATATCTTTTTCCGTTATATCTTTTGCAATATATTTTTTGCATGAAACCGTAACTTCAACCGATATTTCACTGTTGCCGTAATATTCAATGCCAAGCTGTTCTGCAAGTGTGCCTGAAAAGTCAACCGTTACCGGAACGGTTATATTTTTCGTTGTTTCAGGGCTTAAATTCATTGAGCTTATAATCCAAATTATAATAGCTGCAATAATGGAACATACAATCAGATATCTGTCATTATAAACAAGCTTTCGAAAAGAAAACCTGCGTTTTTTATTTTCGTTCTGCATTATTTTTTCACCTTCCTTACAAGTTTGGAAATAAGCTTGTCATCAGATGAATTGTCATTTGAAATAAACTCATTTATAAGAATATCCCTTAAATCACCGTCAGAAATATCGCAATGAATGGTTCCGCCCTTGGCCAGAGAAATAGCGCCCGTTTCCTCGGAAACGACAACAATCAGCGCATCGCTTTCCTCTGACAGACCGATTGCTGCACGGTGACGTGTACCAAACGACGCCTGAACGTCTTTTTTCGTAAGCGGCAGTATACAACCGGCAGCATAAACCTTTCCTTCCCTGATTACCATTGCACCGTCATGAAGCGGCGTTTTCGGAAAGAAAATACTTTCAATCAAAGCTCTTGTTGCTTTCGCATTTACCACTGTACCGCTTTCAATAACATTTCCGAGAAGGGTTCTTTTTTCAAAAACAATTAAAGCACCTGTTTTATTATCACTCATATTTGAGCATGCCTTAATGACGGCTTCAATTCCGTTTTCAATTTCGGCAATACCTGCGGCAACATCCGGGTGAATAATTGTTTTAAAACTTTTTCTGGCAGTTCCTTTTCCGATTGATTCCAATATATTTCTGAGCTCAGGAGCAAAAATCACAGCAACAATTATCAGAATATTTGAAAATACCGATTCAAAAATATAACTGGAAGCCTCCATATCAAGCAGACTTACAATCAGATAAATAACTGCAAGAAATACAATACCTTTTACAAGCTGCATTGCTCTTGTTTCTCTGATTATACGAACACAAACATATATAAATACGGCAACAAGAACAATATCAAGAAAATCCGCTATACGAAATGTTGAAAAAACGCTTAATATTCTGTTAAAAAAATCAATTAAAGAACTAAGCACACCGACCACCATAGCCTTTCGGGCCGTAAAAAACAAAACATCCTTACATTAATATGTTACAGGGCATTAACGGTAATTACAGCCAACTAAAATGACGAAAGCAAATTATGAAACTATATAAATGCTTAATGCAGATTTTTGCATTAAGCCTTACTTTCTTATTATTTATTTATTGTAACATATTAATATAAAATAATAAAGTCGAATTCACATTTTTTTCAATGTTTTTAAAAAAATTTCACATTCTTTCCCTGTTGTAAATGCAGACGGACATAGCCTTACCGTACCGCGGTCAAGTGTATTGAAAAACGTATGAGCAAGCGGTGAACAATGCAGCCCTGCCCTTACGGCAATATTCCTTTCAGCAAGCATGGCGGCCGTTTTTTCACTGGGATAATCCCTGAAATTAAAAGAAATAATCGGCGCGGATTTGAATTTTTCAGGCTTAGGGCAATACAACTCAACATTTTCATTTTTTGAAAGCCCGTTAAAAAGACAGTCGGTTACTGCCAACTCATGATTATATATTTTATCCATTCCCCTTGACTGAATAAAATCAATTCCGGCACCAAGTGAAATGATGCCGCTGTTATTCAGTGTTCCGGCCTCAAGTCTGTCAGGAAAAAAATCCGGCTGATCCGGATTAACCGATTCGCTTCCCGTTCCTCCGTCAATCAGCGTATTAAGACGGGTGCCTTCTTTAACTGCTATAAATCCTGTGCCCATGTTTCCAAAAAGGCATTTATGCCCCGGGGCGCATAATATATCAATATTGTCCGTTACTGCATTTATCGGTATAATACCTGCCCCCTGTGCGCCGTCAACAATAAACCTTATATTATGCTTTGCAGCAAGCGCTCCGATTTTACTTATCGGAAAAACCACACCGAAAACATTTGATGCCGCCATACATACTATAACCGATGTATTCGGTCTTATAAGCCGTTCAAAATTCAACACGGTTTCTTCTTCGTCAAAACTAAAATCCGCCGTATCAAACTGAATGATACCGTCATTTTTTAAATGATTAACAACACGCCAGACCGCATTGTGTTCAAGAGATGAAATAATTACATGATCGCCTTTTTTTACACTGCCTTTTATTGCCATATTCAATGCCTGGGTACAATTCATTGTAAAAGCAACATTCTGCGGCTCAAAATGAAACATACCGGCAATTTTTTCACGAACCGAATAAATTTTTTCGGCAGTATGAACAGAAGCCGCATAACCGCCTCTGCCGGAATTAAAACTGTAATTTTTTAAAGCATATACTGTATTTGACAAAACATTCTGCGGCTTTGGATAAGATGTTGCGCCATTATCAAAATATATCAACGCTTCTCTGTACCCAAAACTCTTATTCCGTTTCGTTCAAGAATTTCTCTTGCGTTTTTCCCGTTATCTTCTGTTCTGATAACATAACCGCATCCGTCGCCCGGAGCAGGATTATCAAGCCTCTGAATGATTGCTTTGAACGAATTTTTATTTAAAATGCTTTTTGCACGCTGTGCATTGGTAATCGAGCCTACCTTTATATATAAATTCATAGTAAAAACCTCACTTTCTTTATACTATGAGAAAGTGAGGTTTTAGTTTAATCAATATTAATTTTTGTTGTTTTTCTTATCTGCTTTTGCTGCTTTCTTTTCAGCTTTGGCAGCCTTTTTAGCCTCAAGCTCGGCAAGTTCTTCTGCACGCTTTGCAGCAATTTCCTCAGCCTTAATACGATCTGCTTCATCCGCATTGGCTTTTGCTTCGTCATAACGGGCAGCTATTTCATCAAAGTGCTTGAAATTCTCCTGCTGAGCAAGAAGTTTTCTTGCATCAACAAATGCTTTGGCGGCACGGTTGAACTGAGCAAATTCATCTGTAAGAACCTTTGATTTTGCACGAACATCCTTACGCTTTGCTTCAAGTGTTTTAATTTTAGCATTGCATTCTTCAACAACAGAACGGTCTTTTGCCTTATGCGCAATGCCCTTTTCTTTAATAAGTTCTGCGATTTCGGCATTATAATTATCTTCTTCATCAAACATAGCAAGAAGTGATTCCATATCCGGCTCAACAAATTCTTTAACACTGCCGAAATACTTATCATATGCTTTCTTGGAAGAAATTCTTTTCTTTGCAACCTCTATTGAAAATTTGCGAATCTGCTTTTCATCCTCAGTATTCTTAGAAAGAGACTTTGCAGCAGCAAGCTCTTTTTTAAGCGTATCCATTGAAACATTCTTAATGCCGTCAATACCCTGATCATAAATCTTTGTATATACATCTACCTGATGCTGCACAGCAACACTGTCAAACTTATCAAGTTCAGCGCAAACAAATTTTGAAATATCTATATTTTCATTAAATGCAAGTGCTTCCTTGTATTCCTTCTTGGCTTTCTTGCGTTCTTCTTTATTTGCAGCATTTTTATACATGCTCTTGCTTATGTTTTTAGGCTGTGCAACTGCCATTTCTCTTGCTTCGCGAACAAGATCAATTGCTTCAACAATCTGACGGTCGCCAAGCGCATCATTGCCGTAATCCTCAAACATAGCTCTTACCTGAAGAACTTTGATAACGGATTTCTGCTTCTTTTCTGTGAAATCATACCAGAAGAACGGAACAACATTCAATAATGCACCGAATGCAGAAATAAGAATTAATGCGCTGAGAAGCGGATAAAGAACATTCGGATCATACAGTGCAGAATAAGCATTTTTAAAGTTATCCTGACCGTTTGCAAGCTGCTCTGAAAGAATGGTACCTACTGTTTTGCCGTCTCCGAGCATACGGTTAAGCACTTCAGGATTTGAAGTTACTGCAGCCGCTGTTTCTTTGTTAATGCCGCCTCTTTCATAGATAAACGGAAGAACGGAAGAAGTAACAAGGCTGATAACTGTACCGATTGTTGCAACTGCAGAGAACATTCCGTCAATTCTTTCGCCTGATTTATACTGCTGATAATCACGAATATCTGCCTGGATTGCAGGGTTAAGAATGTGCGCAAACGAACCCATAAATGCATTAAGATACATACAGGCAAGAACA
Organism: uncultured Oscillospiraceae bacterium; assembly: GCA_948471205.1. Lineage (GTDB taxonomy): Bacteria > Bacillota > Clostridia > Oscillospirales > Acutalibacteraceae > Eubacterium_R. The sequence continues at coordinate 12,380 of CAOKRT010000021.1, forward strand.
AGCCAGATAATTGCCTTGGGATCTGCCTGAATTGCAGGAAGAAGCATTAAAATAAATATGATATTAAATATATTTGTTACAACAAGAACGGCCTTTTTACCCCATTTGCGAATGCAGAACGGTGCAAGCAGCATGCCCCAAAGCGAAGCATTGCCGTAAAGCGTTGTAATGAAAGCATTTACATTACCGGAACATACGCCGCCGTAGTTATATAACCAGTTTAAAATGTTGAGTGATGAACTTTCAAGAAATCCAATCCAGCCGGCAAGTGAAATAATCCAGAAATATTTGTTTTTTGCTACTTCTTTCAGTGCATCAATAAATTTAATCTGAACAACATGCGTTCTTGCCTGAACAATTCTTTCTTCGGTATTCTTATAAACAACAATGCAAAGCAAAATACCGAGAACTGTAAGAATTGGATAAACCAGTCTGTAAACACGAATATCCGTTGTATTTGAATGGAACACATTTGCTGCAATAAGCGGTGTAACAAGCTGAACAATTGTGGGACCGAAAGAGTACACAACGCTTTTTACAGAGGTAACATCTGCTCTTTCCTGTGTGTTCGGAGACATTACATGAATTAAATTCTCATAAGCATCATAGAAGAAATAATAGAAGAAATGCAAAAACAGATTGAAAATTAAAATCAATACGCATTTTGCTATGTAAGCTCTTGTTTCTCCCAAAAATTCACCTGTACCGAAAATCATTTCAAGCTTATCGTACGGGAACCAAACCATCAATATAGAAATAATTGCCGTAGGAAGACCCATTTTTAAAAGATAAGGTCTGTATTTACCCGCTTTGCTTCGCGTGTTGTCAATAATATTTGCACGGATAGCCGTAAGCGGAACGTTTGCAACAACCGCAATAACATAAAGTATGTACATATGTGTAGGATCTACACCAAGTGTACTTGAAATAAGTGTATTGTTGGTTGACAAAATACATGCAGTTGCAATATTAATAATCAAATATGCGCCGATACCGCCGCCCGCATAAGCCGCAATTTGCTTAAACGGAATAAAACGACCCTTGGGAGGATCATTCCAATAATACTTAATTTTGTCTATTAATGACGTAGTTTTTTGCTTTAATGAAACATCTGCCATATTCATACCCCATTCCTTTTTTTATAAAGCTTTTATAATTTAACATATTTTTAATAAAATAGCAATAAAAATTATACAAATTTAACAAATTTATTTTTTTACAGAAAATCCGATGAATTTTGCAGTTAAAATCCTCCCGGTTTGCCGCCGGCCAATTCCTTCATCATGCGCAAGGAAGAAGAAAAAAACTTTTTATATGTTGCGCAGAAATCGGCATCCAGTCTGCTTCTTTTGCAGCCGCCTCCCCTGCACAGTGCAAAAAAAGCACAGCCTTTGCATTCATTCTTCAAAACAAAGCTTTCATTTATAAAACACTTTGCCTTTTTACCTGCTGACAATTCGGAAAAAGAATTATGATTGATATTTCCAAGTTCCCATTCATCCGTACAGTAAAAATCACAGGGATAAACCGTGCCGTCTCCCTCAACCACAAACTGAGAAGAGCAAAATCCGTTCATTCCGCACTGTTCGGCATTTCTGCCCTGAAGCAGAAGAATATAATTATCAAACGAGCGGACAGATACACCGTTTCCCCTGATATTATCGTTGTAATAAAGACGGAAAGCCTTTTCAAGAAACGCAAGGCAATCATCACTGTTCATATATAATTCACTGTCAAATGAGCCTTCAAAAGGTCTCAGGCAGTTAATATACTGAAAATTATAAATGCCGTTGTGCTTCATAAATTTATAATTATCCCTAACAGAAACGGCAAGTCTTTTCGTTACAACAGAAAGTACATTAAACGCAACACCGTATTCCTGAAGCAGATGAATGCCTTTCATTACATCGTTAAACGAAGAACTGCCGTCTGCATAAACACGGTATGCATTCTGGCTTTCGTTTCCGTCAAGCGAAACACCGAGCAGAAAATGATTTTTCTTAAAAAATCTGCACCAGTCCTCATTGATAAGCGTGCCGTTAGTCTGAAGGCAGTATGTAATATGTGAACCGTATTTATTATGTTTTTCAGCAAATTCCGTAAAAGATTTATAGAATTCTATACCGGCAAGCATTGGCTCTCCGCCCTGAAAGGTAAATATAACTTCTGTTCCTTTTGTAAATTCAAATGCAGACATAATAATATTTTCGGCAGTCTGCAAATTCATAAAGCCTTTTGAATATTCTTTTCTTTCAGATGCAAGTGATGAATAAAAACAATATTCACATTTCAAATTGCACATGGAAGACGCCGGCTTAATCATTACCGAAATGGGCATTACTTCACCTCAATCCTATCCAAAACACTGCCTACATTTTCATTTATAACAAGCTCTGCTCTGCTGTCGGCAGGTGTAGGGTCTCTGTTAATCAGAACAAAATGCCTGCCGCTGAAATAGGAAAGAAAGCCTGCCGCCGGATAAACGGCAAGGCTGGTTCCTGCCACGATTATGCAATCAGCTTCCGAAATGGCACGAACCGCCGCATTTACGGTTTTATTATCCAGTCCTTCTTCATACAAAACAACATCGGGCTTTACAATACCTGCGCATTCCACACATTTCGGCACACCGTCTGAAGCAAGTATAAATTCCGCCGAATAAAACTTTTTGCATTTTGTGCAGTAATTGCGCAAAACGGAACCGTGAAGCTCATAAACCGTTTTACTGCCTGCTTTCTGGTGCAAACCGTCTATATTCTGTGTAATCACAGCCGTCAGCTTTCCTGCCGATTCAAGTTCGGCAAGTTTAAGATGGGCTTTATTAGGCTGTGCATCAAGGCAAAGCATTTTATCTTTATAAAAATTATAGAAATATTCCGTATGGCTGCAAAAAAAGGTATGCGATAAAATTTCCTCGGGCGGATAATCATATTTCTGATTATACAATCCGTCAACCGAACGGAAATCCGGTATTCCGCTTTCGGTTGAAACACCCGCGCCGCCGAAAAAAACAATTTTTTTGCTTTCATCAATTATTTGCTGTAAATTCATTTTTTCACCTTAAATTCAGAAATTCATATTATTCCAGCCCCATTGCGAAGAACCGTTATACTTAACATAAAGCTTATCTGCCGGAACAGAAAGTTCCTCTTCAAAAATAGCGCAGACTGCTTTTGTCATTTCCTCACACTGTGCATCGGTTGATTTTCCGAAAACGGAAATATCCACAAATGCCATCGGTGTTTCTTCTCCTTTAAAATACATGGAACATTTATCTTCAAAACATATCATCAGCCAGCTTTCGCTTTTTCCGAGAATTTCTATTGCTTTTCCAAGTCTTGATTTTAAAATAAGTTCCTTTTCCTTGCTGATTTCAACATTTGTGTTTGTATTAATAAACGGCATAATGAATCTCCTTTATTTTTTTTATTTATTGTAGTATAATACCGATACAGTTATTTTATTATAATTGATAATCCAAGTCAATACAGGCTGTTTTGTTTTAAAGGAAATTAAGAATATGAAAAAAATACTTATTGCTCTTTCCGGCGGTGTGGATTCCTCTGCAGCCGCAGGAATTATAAAAAAAGATTATAATGCTGTCGGTGCAACCATGAAGCTTTACTGCAGCAGTGAACAGGATATTGCCGATGCTGAAAAAATCTGCAAAAAAACAGGCATTCCTTTTTATCTGCTTGATTTTGAAGACGATTTTAAAAAATATGTTATCGGTAATTTCATTGACACATACAGAAACGGCGGCACACCGAATCCCTGCATTGTGTGCAACAAAATTATGAAATTCGGCAAGTTGCTTGAAACCGCCGAAAAGCTTGGCTGTGACGGGATTGCAACAGGCCATTATGCAAATATAGAATACAAAAACGGCAGATACTGCCTGAAAAAAGCCGCCGATTTATCAAAAGACCAAAGCTATGTGCTTTACGGACTTACACAAAACCAGCTTTCCAAAACACTTTTTCCGCTTGGCAATATGACAAAAGAATGCGCACGTGAACTGGCTGAAAATTTTCAGTTTGATAATGCGAAAAAGAAAGAAAGCCAGGATATATGCTTTGTTCCTGACGGAGATTATTTCAAATTTATAGAAACCTACACAGGAAAAAAATTTAAAGAAGGCTATTTTAAAGACAGAAAAGGAAATATACTCGGCATACATAAAGGAATTGAAAAATATACAATCGGTCAAAGAAAAGGTCTTGGACTGGCATTGCCGCATCCGATGTATGTTTGTGAAAAAAACACAGATACGAACGAAGTTATTCTTTGCACAAACGAAGAACTCTTCAAAAAAGAAGTGTATGTAAAGGCATTTAATTGGGTCAGCATTGAAAATCCCGGCAAGGAATTCCGGGCGCTGGCAAAAATCAGATATAATATGAAAGAACAGCCCTGTACGGTTTATCCTGTTTCCGAAACAGAAATCAGAATTATGTTTGATGAACCGCAAAGAGCAGTAACAAAAGGACAGTCTGCCGTGGTTTACGATAACAACTATGTTATCGGCGGCGGAATCATAAAATAATTTGAATCAGGAAAGGAATACGTGATGAATTTCACAAAAAAAGATTACAAACAAAAATATGCAATCCGGCATTATGCACCTGCGCCGGTTGAATTTGATAAACTTCCGGACAGCAGCGTGCCGCTTTACTGCGGGGATGATATTATAAAAAATCCCGACAGAGGCTTTCGCGGGGAACTGAAAATTACGCTTGGAACAATGGAAGAATATCCAAATACCAAGCTTCATGCATATGATGCACTTTCAACACATTATGAAAAATACAGAAAGGAAAATATACAGTATTATCAGCTTTATGTTTACCTTACAAGGTATTGCAAAAAAAGAATAGATCAAGAAGCGCTGAATCAGCTTACCGAATATATGCAGAAATTAAATAACCTTCATATCCGTGTATTGCTGAGATTTGCATATCAGACAGAGCTAGCTCCAAAAAGCCCCGGCACTGCCCATATGATACGCAATATGCAAATACTGAAAAAGTGGTTTAAAGATCACGAAACACTTGTTAACGACACGGTATACGCCATGCAGCTTGGCATGATTGGTTTATGGGGTGAAGGACACGGAAATTCACGTTTTATCAACAAAAAGAAAATTGTAAAGCATGCTTTTGATATGATACCTGACGGAATGACGCTTACAATGCGCCATCCGAAATATATCAGCCTTGCTCCTGAGCCTTATGAAAAACAAGCCTCTTTGCATGACGATTTTTTAATCGGAAAAGAACATCCGTGGGGCATGATTCCGTTTAACCATCCGGAATGGCAAATGCTTGTCAACAAATGCAAGCATTCCTTTACCGACGGCGAAATGCCATGGGGACGTGATACAACAGTGCCTATAATAAATCCTATTGATTTTTTATGCCAGTGCCGTGACTATGCACTTTCAACACTAAGCATTGAGCACAATTACAAAGAGGAAGGAAACTGTTATCACTTATTAAAGTGGAAGGATATTTATATTTCCGAAAACGAACTGAAAAACAACCAGCTTCCTTATTTGCCGGTTTCCTTAACGAATCATCAAATCAGCGTATTCGATTATCTCAACATACATCTTGGTTTTGTACCATGCATAAGCAACCTGAAAATAAACAAAAACCAAGCCGAATTTGATATTTATAATTTCGGTATCGGCACTGCCGCCGATTACAGAATTCTGCTTAAAACATCCGACAAAACAATTGTATTATGCAGTGATATGACGAACATGTGCCAATTTACACGCACACATTTTTCAGCAGAATTCGACAAGGATTTGCAAATAAGAATTGAAAGAAAAAATGCACCGCAGCTTACATACCGACTTGCTAATGAGGTTGAATATCGGAATGGCTGGAATATAATACTGTAATAAAGATGCCCAAAGCATATGCTTCGGGCATCTTTATTATTTCTTTACAAAATTGAATTCTCGGCTGAGCCTATCCGAAAAGCCACCGGTTTATCGCACAATCATGCATTTTATTTTTTTCTGCTTCTTTCATTAAATTTATTTATACAGAAACCGATAGACATACCTATTAATGAAATAGCCGTCCCAATCGGTATCATAAAAAAATCAGGCATATTGATTTTGTCAAATGCAATCATATTTGCTGCACTGAAGGTAGCATATTCTGCAAGCATATACATAATGCCAAACAAAACAGAATACAACCATTTCCGTTTTCCGTAATAATCGTTTTTTCCGATAAAAAAAGCCGTAATTACAGTTGCAACAGGAAGAAGGACATAGAAAACAAGAATGGCATAAGCCATCGCATCATCATCCTGTGCAAAAATCCAGAAAAAAACAAGACTGATTGCCCAAATTCCCAAATAAGTTGATAACAGAACAATCTTTGAAAGCTTATTTTTGCCTTTTACCACATTTGTGCTTTCTTCAAGATAATCCAGATAATTTCGTCAACGGTTTCCGGCTCTCCGCTGGTCGCTCGGATAATGGTTTCATACGGTACAAGTTTAGGATTCCTCACGGAAAAGCACCTCCATTTCTTCATGCAG
>CAOKRT010000022.1 GCA_948471205.1 uncultured Oscillospiraceae bacterium
GGAACGGGTCTTAATGAGGTCGATAACAGTGAATTTTTCCAAAATAAACATAGTATCGTTACTGTTTTTTGACACAGGGCATCACCGCAATACTTCTCGTTGCGGAGAATGCCGAGGACGCTGCCGGAACTCCATGTCGATAGACCCTTTACAGTCAGAATGCCGCTCTTTGTCAGCAAGTCTGCAATCTGGGTGGAGGAATAGCCCTCCAGATAAAGACTGTAGATGGTTCGTACCACATCGGCTTCGTCCTCATCAATCTCCCAATCATGGCCCTTATAGCCGAGGAGAGACCAGTTAGGGTAAATGCCCAAGCCCTGGGCTCGGCGGCGTTTGAATGACCATTTCAGGCTGTTGGACTTCTGCTCGGATTCGCTCTGGGCTACAAGGCTCAATACGGTGATGACCATATCACTGCTCCGATCCAGAGTGTTCAGCTTTTCCGTTTCAAAGTACACGCCCACAGGAGGGTCGAGTTTGCGGAGCATAAAGATGTAGTTCAGACTGTCCAGGACATTACGGGCAAAACGGCTGACCTGCTTGGTGATAATCAGATCGATTTCACCGGCCTTGCATTTCTCTATCATTTCAAGAAAATGCTCTCGATGCAACACTGAAGTGCCGGAAATGCCCTCGTCCGCAAAGATGCCTGCAAACTCCCACTCTGGATTCTCTTGAATCATTTTCGTGTAGTTCTGCACCTGCAACTCATAGCTGCTTGCCTGGTTGTCCTCTTCGGTGCTGACACGGCAATAGGCACAGACGCGGAGTTTTTTCTTTTCCGCATCCGTGACCATATCTTTTTTTGCCGGAATAATCTGTACCTCTTTCTGGGGGCCATTGGCATACGCTTCACGAATCGCATCTTTGGTAGACTGCCTTTTCTCATCACTACGCCCACGCGGTCGAAGTGGTTGTTTCTTGGTTATTTTCATACGGGTTCACCTCCTCCCGCTGCAGAATTGTAACTGTGGCAAGAAATCCACAGGCTACGGCAGCACGGAGCCGGCGCCCTTTAATTATAGTGCAAAAGCATCATATTTGAGTGGTATTTACAGTTCATTCCGTATGTATTCTGGGCAAAAAAATAAGAAGCCCGAAGGCTTCCTATTATTCGTTGTCATGGCTCATGGCTTTGAGCATTTGGATGGCTGCGGATTTCTGGCTCGGTGTAAGGCAGACCCAACAGTCAAACAGTTCTTTCATATCCGGGGTCAGCTCGACCATATCGGTGTCGGCGAAGAACTGCGACATGGTGATGCCGAATCCTCTGCATATCGTCTCAAGGGTCGCAACGGAAGGAACCGTATTTCTTCTGAAAATGTTACCAATCGTGGACTGTGCCAAACCGCACTCTTTTGAAAGTTTGTACTCCGTCCATCCGCGTTCCCGCAATAACTGCTGGAGACGAGCGTGCGTATCCATAGCATCACCACCTTTCTCATATCTATTTTACTTCCAAGTTGAGCAACAAAATACATACGAGTTGAAACGAGAATAGGTATGTGGTATGATGTAATGTTAGTAGAGAAGGAATACGGAGGGGCTGTTATGACCGAAACTGAAAAAAGAATGCACTGGGTGTGCTTTACGGGTCATCGCCCTGAAAAGCTGACACGGTACGAAAAATCCATCACGAAGGATCTGGAAAAAGAAATCCGCCAGGCTGTCGCTGACGGACTGAATGTCTTTATAACGGGAATGGCAAGAGGAGTGGACATCTGGGCAGCCCAAATCGTACTGATGCTCCGTGACGAGGGCTACGATGTCAAACTGATGTGTGCTTGCCCCTATGAGGGCTTTGAGCGCGGTTGGAGCCAAGAATGGCAGAAAGCATACCGAGAGATAATGGTGGCGGCAGACTTTGTGAAATTTGTCTGTGAAGGCTACAGCCGAGCCTGTTTCCAAATCCGAAATGAATGGATGGTCAATCACTCTACCAGAGTTATAGCCGTATTCAACGGAGAAAAAAGCGGAACTAAAAACACGATAGATTATGCGATGAAGGTCGGTGTACCTGTTGTCCGCATCGAGGGGTGAGCGTATGAGCGTAGAAATCATCTATGAAAAGAAATATCCTCGCATCGATCCGATGGAGGAAATGAAACAAATAGAACTGGAGATGGCTGACGAACCCAAAGTGCCGACTCCTTCGTTTGATGAGGTCATGGCAAAAATACAAACAAATACTGCCTATGTGTTAATGCCGGAGCGCATCAAAGCCAGTGAGAAATTTATCCAGACCGCCATAGAGGTTTCCGAACTCTACGAACTGGATACAAAAATAGAGCGCCACTTGGATCACATCAGCGTGAATTACTCTTTTAACTGCTGTGGTGGTATGCGTGACATTAACCGCGTATTCGGTATGGCTGACCAGTTTTCGTTCTTTAAGGACATCTATGGATGGGATATCACGGTTTCTCTGGATTTCTACACTCATGCTGTGGTTCGGAACGGTAGGGTGGTTGCACCGTAAGCGTTGCACCTTTTAATTATTCCTCTGAACCCAATGCACACCCCCAAGACCTATAATTAAAAAGTACATAAGCAAAAATACAAAAAGGCTCTATGGCGACCATTCCTCGGTTACCGTAGAGCCTGCTTTCGTTAAAAGGTATATGAAAGCCCTTGCAAATAGGGGCTTTTGCAAAAAGAAACTGGACACCCGCTTCGATACTCATTGTATCAAAACTGGTGTCCAGTTATGGTCGAGGTGACAGGACTTGAACCTGCGGCATCCTGCTCCCAAAGCAGGCACTCTAGCCAAACTGAGTTACACCTCGATATGAACCGAGCCGAAAGGCTCTGTATATAAAACAGCAAAGCTGCTGTATTTGATATATGTAAAATCCCTTGCGGGATGTTACCCATATCTCATTGCTAAAACATTTTAATATATATTGAACAATTTGTCAAGTCAAAAGAAACAAAATATAAAAATTCCGCTGTTTTATTCTTTTTCCGGACAGTTTTGTGTTTGTTTTCGTCTTAATAATTGACGGGCTCGTTAAAAACAACTATTATTAAATTGAAAAGGCGGAATGGATTATGTTTGAAAAGAAAAAAAGCATTACAGAAACAGGCGTTGTTGATTTAAGAAGATACACACCGGATGCACTGAAAAAAATAAAACAGATTATTTGTGCCGGTACGATTCTTTTGCCTGAAAAGCCGTCTGCTGCATTTATGGAAGCATTTTCAGATATTAAAATTACAGCCACCGGTCTGATTATGAATCTTGCGGAACATATTGAACTGAAAACAATAAACGGCTCAACTGCGCTTACAGGAAAAATAGATGAAAATGCAGTTTATCTGATAAATGGCATGTGCATGGTTTATTCGGTTGAAAGTGCAGTTCCGATAAAGATGATGGTAAACGGCATAGTTATTTATGAAAAAGGCACAGATATTGATTTCAAAAATATAAATGGAAAAGCAATTTCCATAAACAGAAGCCTGGAAGAAAATGCAACCTATAATCATGATATAAAAATCAACAGCAGTGTTATCAGAAACTATAAAAAAGATACGGTTGTATCTGCCGGTCATGATATAATGCTGACCTCTGATGTTACGGAGAAACTGCTTGCCGAAAGGAATATATATTTTATTGCGGGCCATGATATTACCTGCACAAAGGATATTTACGGCTATATAGCCGCCAATGCAGCCGTTGGACATAAAATTACAGTTCAAAATGGGATATGATATTCAGGAACAATTCAATATCATTTATGAAAAACTGTATCCTGCTGTTGTATCGTATTTTCGCAAGCGAACGGATGATGACGCCGAGGATTTGGCGCAGATTACTTTTATGAAGCTGTGGGCTTATTTGCCATGCCTTGACAAAGTAAAAAATGCAAAATCTCTTGTGTTTTCAATTGCCAAACATGTTTACTGTGATAAAATGCGGCAGAAAAAGCTGTTTGAAATTTCAGAAAATGATATACTTTATGAGGCAGAGGAAAAGGAAGATTTTACAAAGCTTATTGAAATTCAAATGGAAATAAACAGTTTGCCTTATAAGGACAGAGAAATTGTAAAAATGAAACAGCTTGGCTGCAGCAGCAGGGAAATCGGAAGAGTGTTTAATCTTTCCGCCTCTGCCGTGCGGACACGTTTGCAACAGATCAGAAAAACACTTAAAGATTTAAAATGAGGTGTTGGCAATGAACTATTATATTGTGATAAATCGGAATGCTTACTGCGAAAGTATTAAAAGATTTGTTGTTAAAACAAATAAAACCGCAGATGTTTTTCTGCTTGCTTTTGACGAAGGAAATTTTGATTTTCTTGAAAAGCACAGTGAAATCAGGCATTTTATTGATAAAAGCACAAAAATGTATGAATTAAAGAACGGAAAGGCTGTTTACAGCGGTGCAAAGCTGAAGATGTCGCCAAACAAATGGTTTCATAAAATGGCAAATTTATATGCTGCAATACATAAGGAAAACGAATGTATAAGCAGATATGTTGAAAAAGCTGATGAAACAGGCATAAAACAAAAAGGAATATCTTTTGGAAAATATAAGCCATTTTGGTTTGCCAACAAAGAAAATACAACGGCATTTCCGTTTCGCTTTAAGAAATCAAAGGGCAGTGAAAAACAACCGCTTATTGTTTTCTTCAGCGGAGCAGGAGCGCTCGGAACCGATAATATAAAGCCGTATTTTGAATGCCTGCCGATGCGGATGAAATTAAAAAAATTTAACTGCAACATTTTAATTCCGCAAAGCAATACCCAAACAAATAACGGAAGCAATTATATGGGGTTTAATGACGGATTGAACAGTTATGTGAAATCTGTTCAAAAACTTGCTGAAAGACTGATGCAAAATTATTCTATTGATGAAAGCAGAATTTATGTGTTCGGCACCTCGTTCGGCGGTCTCTGCACATGGCGGTCCGCTTATCTTTTTCCTGATTTCTATGCTGCAGCACTTTCTGTTGTAGGCTGTTTTGATACAAAAACTGAAAATTCAGAGTATGCAGATTTTGAAAGAATGGTACATTTGCCGATATGGGCAGCACATTCATCCGATGACAATAACATCAGAATTGATTATGATGATTATGCCGTTTCCAGATTAAAGTCGCTTGGCGGCAATATCAAATACACACGCTGGAAACAATACGGGCACGGGATGGCATTGCATTTTTACAGAAAAGAAAACTGGAGTGAATGGATGTTTCATCAAAAGAAATAATATTGTTTTAAATTCTTTTTTGGTAATTCAAAAAAGGAATGCCCGTACGGCAGTATAAATTTATGCATTTTCAAACATAACAAACAAAATGCGAGAAAAAGTTAAGGACGGCATCCGCCGTCCTTTCTTTATTATATAGCATTTTTAATCGATTTAACATAATTATAAACTGCTTCCGGTGCGTTCTCTCCATGTTTTTCAATCAGTTCAATGATTGCGGAATTTATTACAACACCGTCTGCATAGGCTGTATATTCCTTTGCATCCTCGGGTGTTTCTACACCGGCAGCAATTACAACAGGTACATTTGTAACATCTTTAACACATTCCACAATATCAGATGATGAAGAAATCACCGAACGGTCCTTGCTTCTGTATCCCATAGTGGACATAGCGCTGATAAAGCCCTTTGCTGCTGCGGCAATATTTTTAATTCTTTTATTTGTAGCCGGGGCAGCAAACGAAAGCACCGTAATTTCATATTTTTCTGCCACAGATTCCAGTTCTGCTTTCTCTTCATACGGCAAATCCGGAACCAAAACACCGCTTACACCGCATTGTTTTGCCTTTTCAAGAAATTTATCGTAGCCGTATTTGAACAGAACATTAAGATAAGCCATAAGTACAAACGGAACATCTGCCTGCTGTGACACATTATTAACAAGTTCAAAAACCTTGTCGGTTGTTGTGCCGTTATTGATTGCACGAACATTGGCAGACTGAATAACAGCCCCTTCGGCTACCGGATCGGAAAACGGAATTTCAACCTCAATCAAATCACAGCCGCCCTGCACCATTTTCAAAATAACTTCTTCGCTTGTTTTAAGCGAAGGATCACCCACAGTTATAAATCCAATTAAAGCTTTGCCGTTATTAAAGGCATTTGAAATTTTATTCATAAAGTTCTTTCCCCCTGTATCTTGCAATTGCTGCCACATCCTTGTCTCCTCTGCCGGAAAGCGTACATATAATAATGTCGTCCTTACTCATCTGCGGCGCAAGCTTAATAAGATGCGCAACCGCGTGGGCGCTTTCAATTGCACAGATGATGCCTTCTGTTTTTGCAATATATTCAAATGCATTTACTGCTTCATCATCTGTTACAGGCACATATTCTGCCCTGCCGCTGTCCATAAGTGCCGAATGTTCCGGACCTATTCCCGGATAATCAAGCCCTGCCGAAATGCTGTAAACAGGTGCAATCTGTCCGTATTCATTCTGGCAGAAATAGGATTTCATACCATGGAAAACACCAAGCGTACCTTTTGCCATAGTTGCGGCATGAAAATCTGTATCAACGCCTTTTCCTGCCGCTTCACAGCCGATAAGACGTACATTTTTATCATGGATGAAATGTGCAAACGAACCGATTGCATTTGAGCCGCCGCCCACACAGGCAATAACCGCACAGGGAAGCCTGCCTTCCATTTCCAAAATCTGTTCTCTTGCTTCCTTGCTGATTATGCTTTGAAAATCACGCACAATGGTAGGAAACGGATGCGGACCCACTGCAGAGCCAAGTACATAAAGTGTATCATCCAGGCGGGCAGCCCATTCACCCATTGCTTCGTTTACAGCATCTTTAAGCGTCATTGTGCCGGAAGTAACCGGGTGAACCTTTGCACCCAAAAGTTCCATTCTGTAACAGTTAAGCGCTTGGCGCACAGTATCCTCTTTGCCCATAAACACTTCACATTCAAGCCCCATTAAAGCAGCGGCGGTTGCTGTTGCAACACCATGCTGTCCTGCGCCTGTTTCGGCAATTACACGTGTTTTGCCCATTCTTTTTGCAAGAAGGCACTGCCCCAAAACATTATTTATTTTATGAGAGCCCGTATGATTTAAATCTTCACGTTTAAAATAAATCTTGGCGCCGCCGAGAGCCTTTGTCATATTTTCAGCATAATAAAGCAGTGATGGTCTGCCGGTATACTGCCTGCTGAGTTTTTTCAGTTCAGCAACAAATTTAGGATCGTTTTTATAATATTCGTATGCTTTTTCAAGATTGTGAATTTCATTCATAAGCGCTTCGGGAATATACTGCCCGCCGTGAATGCCGAATCTTCCTTTACTCATATTCATTTCTCCTTTTTAATAAATATAATACCCTTGCTGTTTTGCAGAGCAGGGAAAATAAAAAAAGCCCCGGCAGCAGAATAAAACATACTGCTGTCAGGGACGATAAATACCGTGGTGCCACCCTGTTTTACGAAAAATAATATTTCGTATCTCTGCGAGGTACTTTCATACCTCCCGCCGTTAACGCCGGCGCCGCGTCACAGAATACTAAGCGTAACTGCCGTTCACTATGCCCTCAGCGGTCCATTTAGCAAGCCGTTTACTGCCGCTTTCCAGCTTATGCGGCTCTCTGTGAGTTCGTATCCTGCTTTTATCTCCGCCTCATCGGTTTAAGGTTAAATTCATAATAACAAAGGCAAAAGAATTTGTCAAGAGCATATGCAAAATATATCAATATTAATCTTGACAAACGAATTATATATTTAGTAAACTTATTTTACTATATTATATGGGGTGGCTGTATGATTTGTTTAAAAAAATACATAAGCATAATATCTGCTTTTGCTGTGTTAGCGGCAATGCTTTTCTGCGGCACGGCTGCTTTTGCAGATAATGCAGAATATTTTGAATTTGAAATGCTTTCTGATAATACGGTTCATATATCCGGCTATAACGGTGAACAGACCGAGGTGCACATTCCGAATTCTATAAACGGCGGCACTGTAACTGCCATAAGAAACGGTGCATTCAAAAACAATGAAACAGTTACAGCAGTTTATATTCCAAACAGTGTGGAATCTGTGGAAGCACAGGCATTTATGAACTGCCAACGGCTGGAAAGTGTTATGCTCGGCGAAGGTGTAACTGCACTTGGATACGGCGTTTTTCAGGATTGTATCAGTCTGAAATCCGTTTCGGTTCCCGGCGGAGTGCAGATTATTCCTGCGGCAGCGTTTTGGAACTGTACAAATCTTGCACGTGCGGATATTGCCGATACGGTTAAAACAATAAGCAGAGGTGCATTTTATAATTGCAATGCTGTAAAATCCATCCGTTATAACGGCACGAAGGCGCAATGGAAAAATATTTTGATTGAAGAATATAATGATTGTCTTTTGAATGCGGAAATTCAGTGTACAGACGGTATGGCGGATACAAAACTGCAGGCACCGACTGCAAAACTGACACAAAATGCAAACGGAAGTTTCACAATTTCTTGGAACAAAATAGCCGGTGCAGATAAATACGAGATATACGTTGATAACGGAAGCGGATATAAAGTTTTCCGCACAGTGACCACAACGAGCACAACAACAGGCACTGTGCCGTACGGAAAGAAATATATTTATAAAGTAAAAGCTGTTAACAGCAAAATAAGTTCCGTATCCTCCGAGTTCAGCAACGCAGTCAGCGGAACAAATACAAAGAAACTGCAGGCACCAACTGCAAAGCTGACACAAAATACAAACGGAAGTTTCACAATTTCTTGGAATAAAATAGCCGGTGCGGACAAATACGAGATATATGTTGACAACGGAAGCGGATATAAAATTTTCCGCACAGTGACCACAACGAGCACAACAACAGGCACTGTGCCGTACGGAAAGAAATATATTTATAAAGTAAAAGCTGTTAACAGCAAAATAAGTTCCGTATCCTCCGAGTTCAGCAACGCAGTAAACGGAACTAACACAAAAAAACTGCAGGCACCAACTGCAAAGCTGACACAAAATGCAAACGGAAGTTTCACAATTTCTTGGAACAAAATAGCCGGTGCAGATAAATACGAGATATACGTTGATAACGGAAGCGGATATAAAGTTTTCCGCACAGTGACCACAACGAGCACAACAACAGGCACTGTGCCGTACGGAAAGAAATATATTTATAAAGTAAAAGCTGTTAACAGCAAAATAAGTTCCGTATCCTCCGAGTTCAGCAACGCAGTAAACGGAACTAACACAAAAAAACTGCAGGCACCAACTGCAAAGCTGACACAAAATGCAAACGGAAGTTTCACAATTTCTTGGAACAAAATAGCCGGTGCAGATAAATACGAGATATATGTTGACAACGGAAGCGGTTTTGTTCTTGAAAAAACAGCAATATCTTTATCTTTCACTACAACACCTGTTAATAACAACATCCAATATTCTTATAAAATCAAAGCAGTAAAGAATTCCGATTCTTCTGCTTCATCCGAATTCAGCAATACAGTCAGCGGAATACGAAAATAAAAAAACGGCGGTCACCAAAAAAACGGTGACCGCTGATTTTTTATTATTTTAAAAAGCCCTGAACAATGATTTCCTCTGCCTCTTCCTCATTTAAGCCGAATGTCATAAGTTTTAACAACTGATCCGAATTGATTTTACCGATGGCAGCTTCATGAACAAGCTGTGCATCTGCATTTGTTGCATCAATTTCAGGAATGGATGCTATTTTGGCATTATCCATAATAATAGAATCACACTGCACATGTGCACGGCAGGCGCTGTTGCCTATAACCTTTGGGTGGAATACCTGAACAGAATCGTTTTTGCCTACGCTTCTGCTGACAATCTGACACACAGATTCATCGCCGTTCATATTAATTTCAACGTTGGATTCGGCAAATTGCTTTCCGTGCGTCATCAGCCTTTCCGTAATTGTAAGTTTTGCACCCTTTTCAAGATTGGCTGTTGTATCTCTTTTTGTGGAATCAACACCTTTAATCTGCACCATTTCCATTTCAGCAGATGCATTTTCGCCAAGGTTTACCACTGTAACAGGGTTCAGTATCCGCGCACCTGTGCCTTCGCCTTCACCGTAATGCTTTTCAACATATTTAACCTTTGCGCCTTTTTCGATATAAAATGTATGAATCCCGTCGTGCTGGCTTTTTTCGTTTCCGGAATTATGAATTCCGCAGCCTGCAACGATAACAACATTGCTGTTTTCACCGATGTAAAAATCATTATAAACAATATCTGTCATTCCGCTTTCCGACAAGATTACAGGAATATGCACGCTTTCATTTTTTGTGTTCGGTGCAATTCTTATATCAATTCCGGGTTTATCGTCTTTGGGAATAATCTGAATATGCTCTGTACTTTTTCTGCCCATTGCGGATCCGTTTTTTCTTATGTTATAAGCGCCCTGCGGCACCTCATGCAAATCGGCAATTGTTTTGAGCATTTCTTCATCTATTTTAAGCATAGTCAAACCTCCTTTCTGAAAGCGCAGCCGCTTTCAGCTCCAAGCTGTGTTAGAAGCTCCGGAAAAATTTCGTCTTTCGGTCCCTGCTTTGCAATTCTGCCGTTTGCAATAATAACAATTTCATCTGCAAGCTGCATAATCCGTTCCTGGTGGCTTATAATCAGCACACTTTCGTGGCGGTTTTTGGAAATTGCTTTAAAGCTTTCAACAAGTTTTGCAAAGCTCCAAAGGTCTATTCCTGCTTCCGGTTCATCATAAATGGCAAGTTTCAGGTTTCTTGCCATCAGCGAAGCAATTTCTATTCTTTTTACTTCGCCGCCGGAAAGTGATCCGTCAACCTCCCGGTTCAGGTAATCTGCAGAACAAAGCCCAACACTTGTAAGATAGGATGAGCATTCGCCGCTTGGAAGCTCGCTTCCGTGTGCAAGGCTTAAAAGTTTGCGCACAGTCAGTCCCTTGAATCTGGGCGGTGTCTGAAAGCCATAGCCTATTCCGAGTTTTGCTCTTTCATTAATAGACATATCGGTTATATCCCTGCCGTTAAAAAGAATTTTGCCGCCGGTAGGCTTTTCAATTCCCATAATCAGTTTGGCAAGCGTTGATTTTCCGCCGCCGTTCGGACCGGTAATAACAATAAATTTACCGCTGTCTATTTTCAGATTTATTTTATCTATAATTTCAAGCTGTCCGTTTTGTCCTTCTACCTTGAATTCAATATCCTTTAATTCAATCATATATGTTCTCCTTTAATTTTTCGAGAAAAATTTTTTAGCCACTCTGACACTTTCCATTGCATCTTTTGTATACCAGTCGGCGTGAATCATATCTGCATATGACTGTGTTAAAACAGCGCCGCCTACAAATATTTTTGCATCTGTCTGCTCATGAAGCAGCCGGATTGTTTTTTCCATTGCAGGAACGGTGGTGGTCATAAGCGCCGAAAGACCGACAAGCTTTACATTGTTTTCAATAACTGCCTTTAACACGGCTTCCTCCGGCACATCTTTGCCAAGGTCAATTACATCAAAGCCGTAATTTGAAAGCAGTACCTTTACAATATTCTTGCCTATATCATGAATATCGCCGTGCACCGTTGCCAAAACAATTTTATTTGAGTTTTTTTCTTTAACCCCGCTTAATATCATGGCTTCTTTAATAACATCAAACGATGCTTTTGCGGAATCTGCACTCATCAGAAGCTGGGGCAGAAAAATTTTATTTGTTTCAAATCCTGCACCAACCTCATCAAGAGCAGGAATAATATGGTTATTTATAATATCAAGCGGCTTTTCATTTATTAAAAGCGCTTTTGTACAGAGAGAAGCATCCTCTTTCATTCCCTTCACAATTGCCGTGTGCAGTGTTAGAACAGATTCTGCCTTTGCTGTTTCGGTTTCCGTTACACTTTCAATATATTCGGCACAGTTATCATCAAGTGCGGCAAGTGCATTGTAAGAATAATAAGCGTTCATCATAGCCTGTGATTTCGGATTGATGATGCCTGCCGAAAGACCGCTGTTCAGTGCCAGTGTAAAAAAAGCAGTATTAACGGCATCTCTTTTCGGAAGCCCGAAAGAAATATTGGAAACACCCAGCACGGTATGAACACCCAGTACATTCCGTATATATTCAACTGCTTTCAGTGTTTCAACCGCATTGTTTTTATCTGTGCTTATTGTCATTGTCAGTGCATCAACAATCAGGTCTTTTTTATCAATTCCGTATTCTGCGGCGGTATTGATGATCCGTTTTGCAATTTCTATTCTGCCCTGCGCCGTTTCGGGAATACCGTTTTCATCAAGGCAAAGGCACACAACAACCGCACCGTATTTCTTTGCAAGCGGAAACACCTCCGCCATATTTTTCCTTTTGCCGTTTACAGAATTGAGCATCGGCTTGCCATTATAAATTCTTAATGCGGCTTCAAGCGCTGAAATATCTGTTGTATCAATCTGAAGCGGAGAAGAAAGCACACCCTGCAGTGAATAAACAGCCGTTTTCATCATCTGCACTTCATCAATTTCGGGAAGTCCCACATTAACGTCAAGAATATGTGCACCGGCATCCTTTTGTGAAATGCCCTCTTTTATTATATAATCAATATCGTTTCTTCTCAGGGCTTCTTTAAACAGCTTTTTCCCGGTGGGATTGATTCTTTCTCCTATAATAACAGGTTTTTCGGAAAATTCAACTGTTTCGCTGTAGGACGAAACAAGACTGTGGTATTTCTTTTCGGGAATATCTGCGGGAATATCACGGCATAAAGCAATCATTTTTTCAATATGTTCAGGCGTTGTTCCGCAGCAACCGCCAAGATAGGAAACGCCTATTTCCGCAATTTTTTTCATATCGCGGGCAAAATCTTCCGGTGAAACATTGAATATTGTTTTGCCGTTAACACTTTCCGGCAGACCGGCATTCGGCTGAACAATTATCGGCAGACTTGTCCATTTCCTTATTTCCTCAGTAAATGCAACCATCTGCTCAGGACCAAGTCCGCAGTTGAATCCAATTGCATCCACACCAAGACCTTCAAGCATGGTTACTGCCGTTTTGATATCGGCGCCGGTAAGAAGTCTGCCGTTTTCATCAAATATCATTGTAACAATAACCGGCAGACTGCAGTTTTCCTTTGCAGCAAGCACTGCGGCCTTGATTTCATATGTGTCGCTCATGGTTTCAATCAGAACAGCATCTGCTCCGTCTTTTCCCGCTTGAATAACTTCCGCAAAGATTTCAACAGCCGTGTCAAAATCCAAATCACCCATAGGTTTCAGCAGCTTTCCTGTAGGACCTATATCAAGAGCAACCTTTTTTCCCGTACTTTTAGCAAGCGCAACACCTTTTTGGATAACTTCTTTAAAATTATCCATTTTAAGGCGGTTTGCACCAAAAGTATTTGTTGTTATATATTCAGAACCTGCCGCGGCGTAAGCCCTGTGCACGGCAAGCACCTTGTTTTCATCTGTTAAATTAAGCAATTCGGGAAGCTCGCCTGCTTTTAAACCGGCAGACTGTAGCATTGTTCCCATACTTCCGTCAAAAAATTTAATCTTCATAATTCTATACCTGCAAATGCCGTTACGGATTTTGTGGGTATCATCTGGCATGTATCTGTCAGTGTAATACCGCATCGTTTTGTTATTTCAAGAAGACTGAAAATCTTCGTTTGTTCCGATATATCAAGGTCAAAATAACCGGGTGAAAATCTTTGCCGTGTTTTCACCGAATTTTCTGCTTCTATATTTTCCTGAACGCTGTCGCATACTTCTTCTATTTTAGAAGCCAGCACAGCCTGCATAATTACAAGCCGCGCACCTTCTGAAGAATATGTGCGAAGCAGTCTGTCTCCCTCTGTGCCGACTGTAGCGGCAAGCACAGCAACCTGCCTGCAGTCCTTTAAATTTGCCGCAAGGCGTTTGCTTTTAAATTCAAAATTCTGAATAAAAAGCGACGTTTCTGTAACACGGCAGTCAAAAATTCTGTATATGCTTTTCGGTTTAACTGTATAATTCACTTCCGCCATGGCATCGTCTATCAGTGTTAAAAGTTTTTCGTCCTGCACGGTGCTTTTGGTTCTTAAATATCTTAAAATTTCCTGTTTATTCATTGATAATTTCAGACAGCCCTTTCGTTATAGCCTCAGCAACATCCGGTTTGTTCATTGTATAAATATGAATATTATTTTGGCCGTTTGCCATTAAATCTATAATCTGCTCAGTGGCGTAAATTATTCCTGCCTGTTTCATTGCGCCGGGCTTATCACCGAATCTTTCAAGTATTTTTATAAACTTTTTAGGAAATGCACAGCCTGACAACTCCACGCTGCGCTTAATCTGATTGGCATTTGTAATCGGCATAATTCCTGCAATCAGAGGAATATTTATACCTTTGATTGCACAATTTTCTTTGAAACGGTAAAATATTTCGTTATCAAAAAACATCTGCGTAGTAAGAAAATCCACACCGCAGTCCACTTTTTCCTTTAAGTGCTGAAAATCTTCAACTCTGTCTGCGCTTTCAGGGTGAACCTCGGGATAACATGCCGCACCAATACAGAAATCGCTGTGCGCTTTTATTGTGTTCACAAGCTCATAGGCATAATGAAAATGCTGTTCATCCGGGAAAACAAAACCTTCGGGAATATCTCCTCTGAGGGCAAGTATATTTTCAACGCCGTTTTGATTAAGTTCATCCAGAACACTGTTTATTTTCGCCTTTGTTGAGGTAAGGCATGTAAGATGAGAAAGCGGCGTAATGCCGTTTTCTTTTATCTCTTTTGCAATTTCTGTTGTAAAGCCGGATGTTGTGCCTGCCGCACCGTAGGTTACACTCATAAATGCAGGATTGCTCTGTGCCATTTCACGCACAACCGTTTTTGTGTTTTCAATTTTATTCCATTCCTTCGGAGGAAAAATTTCAAACGAAATATTAACATGATTCTTTTTCAGTATTTCAGATATTTTCATAATATCCACCTCTCAAGATTAATAGTGTATCAAATTATTATGATAAATTCAATACCATTTCATACAAAAAAGGTAGGAATTTTGGTTTTTATCACTTTTCGCAGTTATTATTTAACTCTTTAAAGGCAATCATTGTTTCAAGCGAATCGCCAAGCTGAGAAAAAAACGCACCAAGCGCGGCAACCTGGGCATCTGTTTTGCCTTTTGCAATTGCACAGGCAAGTGCCGAAACAGACATATTAACGGCACAGGGATCCATAAAAGCACCACCTTTTCGTAAATTATAAATTAGATAATCATATCAAAAAGCAAGAAAAAACAAGAAAAACAGAGCATTCACCTATTATTTTAAATTTACTGTTGACGAAAAAACCATCTTGTGCTATTATATTCCCACGCATTACAAATGCAACTAAAATTATTACGGAGGAAATTAAAATGTCAACATTTATGCCAAAAGCAAACGAAGTTGAACGCAAATGGTATGTTATTGACGCAGAGGGTAAGCCTCTCGGAAGAGTTGCAGCTGAAGCAGCCGTTCTTCTTCGCGGAAAACACAAGCCAATCTTTACTCCAAATGTAGACTGCGGCGATTTCGTTATCATTATTAACACAGATAAAGCAATCCTTACAGGCGATAAGCTTAACAAGAAGCTTTATCAGCATCACACAGGTTATATCGGTAACCTGAAAGAAGTAAAATACGGCACACTTATGAATGAAAAAAGTGATTTTGCTATGGAACTTGCTGTTAAGGGTATGATTCCAAGCACAACACAGGGCAGAAAGCAGCTTACCAGATGCCACATTTATAAGGGCGCAGAACACAAGCATGAGGCTCAGAAGCCTGAAGCTTGGGAAATGTAAGGGAGGTTTATAGATTATGTACGAAACAAATCCTTATTTCTACGGCACAGGCAGAAGAAAAGAATCAGTAGCAAGAGTTCGTGTTTATGCAGGAACAGGCAAAATCACAATCAATGACAGAGATATTGACGATTATTTCGGTCTTGGCACACTTAAACTCATCGTTCGCCAGCCGCTGAATCTTACAGAAACAACTGAAAAGTTTGATATTGTATGCCGTGTAAACGGCGGCGGTGTAACAGGCCAGGCAGGTGCTATCCGCCACGGTATTGCCAGAGCGCTTCTTCAGTATGATGAATCACTTCGTCCTGCTCTTAAAAAAGCCGGATTCCTTACCCGTGACCCTCGTATGAAGGAAAGAAAGAAGTACGGTCTCAAGGCAGCCCGCCGCGCACCGCAGTTCTCAAAGAGATAATTTGTTTTATCATCCGCACCCGGACAGAAATGTCCGGGTGTTTTTTTAATTTTACAACTATAAAAAGGACGGATAAAAATACAGAACGGGGTTTGAGGCAAGATGAAACGGGATGAAATTTTTGCACTTTTGCAGAATATTTATATAGTTTCGCAGCTTTGAGAA
>CAOKRT010000023.1 GCA_948471205.1 uncultured Oscillospiraceae bacterium
CGGCAACCCCAGAAAAATCAAGGGTTGCCGCCTTTTCTGTGCATATTATACCATAAAATTTTAGATAATGTAAGGGTAAAAATACAAAAAGTTGAAAAAATATAAAAAACAAGGCGCCGGCAAGCAAATCAACCGGCGCCTTGTAAAAAAAGAGGAGACAAGATTTAGAATAAAACATTAATTTTAAACGTTTCTTTGCAGTGCGGGCATGACACGCTGTGCCGGCCCTTAATTTTTTTTAATCTTAAAACAGCTTTGCATTTCGGACACTTTCTGAAAATATGTGTTTTTCTGAATTCCCATTTCCGTGCAGTTAATCTGCATTTTCTTTTAATTTTATTTTCAAATGAAAGCCAGATGCCGTTTTCCTTTTTTCTTTTTTCAATGTTTTTGGAAAAAACACGGAAAAAGGCATAAATTATCAGAAGCAATCCAGCCGTCGAAACAACTGTGTATATTCTGCCGTCAAAAATCTTTCCGAAAATAAGTGCCAGAATCAGAATAATCAGATAACTCCACAAAAGTATATTATAAAGACGGTCCATTCCATATCGTCCGTACATGAATTTCTGAAATTTGGCTCCAAGTTTGTTAAAGAAATTTTTTATATTCATTCTTAAAATCCTTCCGTCTGAAAAATTGTTATTGTAAAATTCTAATAGTATTGTAGTGCTTTTCTTCAAAACGCGTTAATTGAATAAAGGGCTTTCATCGTTGTCTGTTCCGAAATAATCGGCGGCGCTGTTTTCTGTTGTTTCACTGCTGTATCCGCTTTGTGCTGTGCTGTCTGTGTTATGTGTTCTTTTCGGAACACCGAAAAATGACGTTACAAGCATAATAATCAGCCTTATTAATGCAATGATAAATATAATGCGCAAAAATCTGCCGAGACAGCCGCCGTTATGCGATGTTTTTGTATAAACGGTTTCATGTGTATTTTCGGTATCAAAATCAGTAAAACTGCCGAAAGGCGATGTGCCTTCAGGGCGTATACGGTTTCTGATTTGGCTGTATGCGGCAGAATATGCAAAATTATCTGGTGCCATTGCACAGGCCTGCTGAATATGCGACAGGGCAATGCTTTGCTGCCCCAATCCCATATTTGCAACAGCGGAAAGATAATACCACTGTGCGGTTTTATCATCTATATTTTTCAACACATTAAGTGCCTGCGCAAACTGGCGGTTATTGATAAACTGTGCGGCAGATGTGTAATAATCCGGAGACGAACTGCCGGCGCTTCTGCTTCGGTAATATGAGGATTCTGCGCTGTAGCCACGTGCCGAATAAGAACTGCGAGCGGCAGAGTGGTCTTTGATTTTATCATATGCCGCATTGATTTCAGCCATTTTGTCCGCAGCAGAAGCATCATTCGGATTCAAATCCGGATGATATTTTTTTGCTAACTTTTTATATGCTTTTGTGCATTCTTCCTCGGATGCTCCTTCAGGAACACCAAGCACTTTATAGGGATTGTTAATCATGAATTTTCCTCAGATATATAACACAGTTTTATTTATAGGATAAAAATATCATATAAATATTATATAATTATTAATAAAGGTAAGAAAATAAGTAAATATATTCACTTGAAAAAGAAGAAATCATTTGGTAATATATAACTAATAAATATTTGGAGGTGCGCTATGGATATTGTTCTTATGACTTTGGGCAATACGATAGACAAAACATTTTACGGCTTTGATACCGCCGTATTTGAATTTTTCGGCAGTATGCAGAATACTTTTTTAACGTTTGTTGCAAAGATTTTTACATCTTTCGGCGATGAAGCATTTGTTATTCCGATGATAATTCTTGGTGCGGTTTTAACGCTTTTCAAAAAAACAAGAAAATACGGAATCACCTTATTTTTTGCAATTATAATCGGAACGCTGATTACAAATGTAATTGTAAAGCCTATGGCACTCAGAATAAGACCTTATAATACGCTTCAGGGGAATGCAGATTATTGGCAGTGGTACATAGGTGCAGGTGCATTAAGCGAATCTGATTATTCTTTCCCAAGCGGTCATACAACTGCGGCTTTTGAAATTGCAACGGCAATGTTTCTTGTTTTCCGCAGTGACGGCAAAAAGAAATTATGCTGGCTTTTCCCGGTGCTTGCGCTTTGCACAATGGGCAGCCGTGTATATTTGATGGTTCATTATGCTACGGATGTTCTTTGCGGAATGATAGTCGGTACTTTTGCTGGTATAATCGCATATTTCCTGATGAAGCTGTGCATAAAGCTTATTGAAAATGTAAAGATTTTCAAATGGATTGATAATATAGACCTTGGAAAAGCAGGTTTTCTTAAATGGACTTCCGGCAAGGCAGGTGCCGCCGTTGTGTTTGTGGCTGTTATAGGTATATTCCTTCTTTCATTTATTCCTTCGTTCTTTGAAGGCGGAGATGCGCAGCGCTGTGCATATATTGATGAATATGACTGTTATAACGAAGCAAAGGTGGACGATGAAAAGTATCCTGCCATAGACGGTAAGGAGTATTGCAAAATCCACTGGAAGCAGTTAAAGGGAATTGAAGAATAAGTTTTTAATATTTTATAAGTATAACCCCGCTGACAAATTTACTGTCAGCGGGGTTATGTTTTGGTTATTTATTATTTATAAATGGATATATTCTGTTGTTTTTTCAAGAAATCTATCCATTTCTTTGTCTGTGCCGATTGTGATGCGGACATAGTTATCAATTTTCGGCAGATTAAAATAACGGATAAACACCTTTTGTGTTTTAAGCCATTCAAAATATTCTTTCATATTTTTTGTTTTATGTGTTGCAAACAAAAAGTTTGTTTGTGAATCAAGAACGGTAAAGCCAAGCTCTTTAAGTGCGTTTGAAACTTTTTCACGGGTGGCAATAACCTGTGAAACGGTTTTGTGAAAATAATCCTTATCGTTTATTGCCGCCGTACCTGCCGCCATGGAAATGCTGTTAACCGTGTAGCTGTTGTAGGAATTCTTAACTGCTTCAAGCACAGCAATCAATTCTCTGTTTCCTACAGCATATCCGATTCTCATTCCTGCCAGACTTCTGCTTTTGGAAAAGGTGCCCGTAACAATAAGGTTTTCATATTTTTTCGTTAGTTCAACACTTGAGTATCCGCCGAAATCAACATATGCCTCGTCAATAATTACAATACTGTCTTTATTATATTCCATAAGTTTTTCAATAAATGCTCTGCCCTCGCCAAGAGAGGTGGGCGCATTCGGATTCGGAATAATAACACCGCCGTTTTCTTCCTTATAATCTTCTATATCTATTCGGAAATTGCTTTTCAGCGGATAGTTTTTATAGGGAATATGAAAAAGCCTGCACCATACAGGGTAAAAACTGTAAGTTATATCAGGATAAACAATAGGCTTTTGGCTGTTAAAAAAGGCCTGAAAGCACAGCGCTATCACATCATCGGAGCCATTGCCGATAAATATATTTTCAGCGTCTGTATTAAAATATTCTGCCATTGCCTTTTTAAATGTAAAAGCATTTGCATCAGGATAAAATCTTAATTTACTGCTTTCAAAATTACGTATGGCTTCTGTTACTTTAGGTGATGGGGGATATGGATTTTCATTTGCATTTATTTTAACAATATTGATTTCCTTGCTTTGTTCCCCGGGAACATACGGCTCTATATCCCTTAAATTTTTTTTCCATAATTTATCCATAATTCTGTACCTCGAGTGATATTTTATCACAGCCTTTACTATTTGTAAATAAAAAGAAACGGGCGGATTTGCTTTTGTATGCGATTTTTGCACTGTATAAATAATTTATTGTTTTCATTACAATGATATGTTAAAATGAAATAAAATCGGAGGTTTAAATATGGACACTTTTATTTTAATAATGCTTGCAATTGTAATTGTTTTACTAATTGCAGCAATTATTTTGATTATTGCAAACAGACCGAAAGCAGATAACGGTATTACACTGCTTGATCAGAAAACGGATATGAATGCCAAACGTATGGAACGCGGTTTGCAGGCTGTTTTTGAACAGATGCACGGTTTAACTGAAAAAAATTATGAGCAGATGCTGAAAATAAATGAATCGCTGAATAATAATGCCGAAAAGCAAACTGTGAAAATCAGCGAAGCAATTTTTATGATGCAGAACAGCAATGAGAAAAAATTGGAAGAAATGCGTAAAACCGTTGATGAAAAATTAACGGATACATTGAATCAGCGTTTGAATTCTTCATTTAAAACCGTTTCGGAACAGCTTCAGAATGTTTATAAAAGTTTGGGAGAGATGAAAGAACTTTCATCCGGCGTAACAAACAAGGTTGCTGATTTAAACCGTGTGCTTACCAATGTAAAGGCAAGAGGAACATGGGCAGAGGTTCAGCTTGGCAATATACTGGATGAAACCATTCCCGGAATGTATGACACAAATGTGAAAACCAACCCCAAATATAATGGACAGGTTGAATTTGCAATCAGAATTCCCAATCAGGAGGACGATGGGATTACATATCTTCCTGTTGATTCTAAATTTCCTATGGAAGATTATATCCGTTTAACAGATGCGGCTGAAAGCGGCGATGCAGAAAAGCTTGAAAAAGCAAAAAAGGCACTTGAACAAAGAGTTCGCGAAGAGGCACGCCTTGTTAAGCAATATATCAGTACGCCCGAAACAACCCCGTTTGCCATTCTTTATCTTGCTACAGAAGGACTTTATGCGGAAATTACTTCAAGCAAAAATGCAGTAACTGAAAAATTGCAGGCAGAAGGCATCATGGTAGCAGGACCAAGCACAATCACAGCACTGCTTACGTCGTTAGCAATGGGCTTCAGAACAATGGCTATCAACAAGAAAGCGAATGAGGTATGGAAAGTTTTGGGGGCAGCTAAGACGCAATATGAAAAATTCGGCGATTTATTGGCAAAGGCAAGAAAAAAGGTTGATGAAGCAGGCCGTGTTCTTGATGAAGCGGACCGCAGAAACGGTATTATTCAAAAGAATTTACGTAAAGTAGAATTACTTGACAGCAGTGAGGCGCAATCTATTCTCGGAATAGAAGAATCACTATAACTTCTATATATTGAAAGCAATTGTATTGTTGAATCTACATATAGACATTAAAAAAACCGCATATTGTAAAGCTCTTGGCTTTACAATATGCGGTTTTTTTTATTGTTCTTTTTTTGCGTCAGTTTTTTCGGTTCTTCTTTTTTCAAGTTGTATTTGTGCGTTTTCTTTTGTTTTTCCTGTAAAATTATTAAAAAACATCGGTATAATTGTAAGTATAAAGCCGGCAGCAGGAACGATGGTTACAAGTGCCAGTAACATTTTTTGTGTTTCAGCCGACTGCTGAAAAAATATTTGCCTTCCGGCAATATCAACCAGCGTTTTATCAACAGCTTTAAAATCAGAAAGGTCAAGAAGCTGTCCGAATATTGCAGTTGCAATTCCGGCATTCACCTTTGAAAGAAATGTCTGAAAAGAGAAGCATACGCCCTCATGCCGTTCACCCGTTTTCCATTCAAGATAGTCAACGGCATCTGCAATAAGCGCATATGTGATTACATTGTAAATACCTAACGGAATTCCCATTAAAAACAGCATTGCCCAAAGTATAAAAATATTTATATCTGTAATTCTTTGTGAAAAAACTATGTAACAGATAATGTGAACAGCAAAACCGAACAGTGCCGAGCCGATATAAATTTGCTTTAATGAAAATTTCTTTCGGAGCAAAGGAAAAACAGCCATTGCAGGAACCATACCTACACCGATTGCTACAGTTAGCGTTGTAATGATTGTACCTCTCGGTATCCAAAAATCATATGCTGCTGCCGCATCAACATTTGGAAGTATGTTTCCAAGCGCATCAAATATTTTGCTGAAATCTGTGTAGTTCTGAATAATAAGATAGTTTCCTATATAATCTGCACATTGGTTTGCCATAACCATGGTGGAACCTAAAAGGGATGCAAGAATAACAATAATCAGCACCCTGTCTTTTCCTACAACAGTAAAAGTTTCTTTGAAAGACGGTGTGTGATCCATCTTCGGAACACGTTCTTTCGATACAAAAAATATCAGAATGGATAATGCACATCCAAGAACGGCAAACAGCGCTGCCGAAACAAAAAATCCTGTTTTATAGCCGAGATTGGACTGATAAAGTATTGGCACAAGAAGCGCCGGAAGAATTCCGCCGAAGGTTGAACCCAGCCTTGCGGTTGATATAAAGGAGGTGCGTTCACTTTCAAGCGGCGTTATTACAGAAGATAACCCCCAAAAAGGAACATCCTGAACCGTAAAGGCAATTCCCCAAAGAATATATGTAATCAGCGCCCAAGCAAAAGCGGTGCCGGAGCCGTCTTGAAAAGGGGCAGTAAAAAGAAGAACCGTGCAAATTGCAATCGGCACAGGAGAAAACAGCAGATACGGTCGCATTTTTCCCCATTTTGTTTTTGTTTTATCAACAATCATTCCCATAATGGGGTCGTTCAGTGCATCAAATACCCTGCCAATCAGAATAATTGCAGTGCTTTGCTTCAATGACAAGCCGGCGCCGTTTTGGAAAAAAACAAGTGCAAACATAGACATAAGTGTATAAATGCCCGAACGGCCGAATGCCCCTAAAGAAAAGCAGATTCTTTCTTTTGAGGTTAAGTATTTTTTCATAATAAAGTACCCATTCATTTTATTGAAATATAAAATTATTTCTGTTTTCAGTATACTTTATACATCGGTATTAGTCAATTTATTTATTAGCGGTAATATACTCACCCGGTGTAATGCCGTATTCCTTTTTAAAAGACGAAATAAAGTGAGATTGCGAGCAGAAGCCCAGGGTAAAGCATATTTTGCTGCTGTCAAATCCTTCAAAAAGCAATGTTTTGGAAACTTCAAGCTTTTGCTTTAAAATATAATTGCTCAGATTTTCGCCAACCTCTTTTTTAAACAAATGTGAAATATAATCCTCGGAAAGACTGCATTCCTTTGCAATGTCAGCGATGCTGATTTTTTTATGAAGATTTTTATTTATAAAGGATATTGCTTTTCTGATATGAGGTGAATAGATGAGTCTTTGTGCGTTTGAGGCAACAAGATTGGTAAGTTCAATTATTTTTTCTGCAAGATATTCCATAACGTGTTTGGGTGCATCGATTGTATCCATTGTTCTGATAAAATCATCCGAAAAATTGTAGGCGTCTGTTTCGTTCATTCCGCCCTGAATGGCATATCTTGTTGCAAGCGTTATGCAGCTTACAGCCATATATTTGTGCTGGCGTTCATTGCTTTCAGACATATTGCCCACAATGATTCCGCTGCCCATAAAGGTTTTAAGCTGTTCAATAAGTTTGTTTATATCGCCTTGCTTAATACAGGAAAACAGGCGGATTTCATCTTTATAGGGTGTATGAAAAATCCCCGCTTCTCTTTGTTCATATAAAGATTTTGAAATTTCACCGGGAATGATTTTTAAACTGAGCAATTCATAAACATTCATTTTACCGCCTCCTGTATTCAGATTATATTTAATTTGGCAGGTTGTCAACTGTTATGCTGTTTTTATATCGGAATTATGATATAATACAGGTACTGTGATATAAAAGTTTCATTGTTTTTATGATTCGGTAAAAAATATATTTACAGCATATATTTAGTTTTTCTTTTTGATTGATAATTTATAAATGATTTGATATAATTTTTTAATAAGGAATATTATAAGGATATATAAATATGAATTTACGCAGAATGCTTGCTGTTTGGGCAGCAAAAATTATTGAAAAAATCAGTGTTAATCTTTTTCACAGACAGGGTGTTACTTGGGCCGGCAAGGTTGCTTTGAAAATTTGTCCGTCCATTTTAAAAGAACTTGCCGAACAGGTTAAAAAGGATATTTTTGTTGTGTGCGGCACAAATGGTAAAACAACAACCAATAATATGCTTTGCGCGGCTCTTGAGGCAGAAGGATACAGCGTTGTATGCAATCATACAGGTTCTAATATGCTGAACGGTGTTGCTGCAGCCTTTGCGCTTGGTGCGGGAATCAGCGGAAATTTGCATGCTGATTATGCATGCATTGAAATTGACGAAGCGTCAACCAAAAGAGTTTTTCCGTATTTTAAGCCCGATTATATGGTGCTTACAAATCTTTTCCGTGATCAGCTTGACCGATACGGTGAAATAGATATTACAATGAATATTTTAAAGGACAGTATGCAGTCTGCACCGGAAATGACCGTTATTGTAAACGGAGATGACGCACTTTCTGCATTTTTGGCTTTGGACAGCGGCAATAAATTTATAACCTACGGAATCAGTGAAAAAGTGCTTGATGATAAGGCGTCCCGTGAAATAAGGGAAGGCAGATTCTGTAAAAAATGCGGCGCGGCGCTTCATTATGATTTTTATCATTACAGTCAGCTTGGAAGCTATACATGCACAGACTGTGATTTTAAGCGGCCGGCAATTGATTTTGATGCTTCTGAAATTGAAATAGGCAGCGGACTTTCTTTTTCGGTTGAGAATAAAAGAATTTTTGCAAATTACAAAGGTTTTTATAATGTTTATAACATTCTTGCGGCATATTCTGCGGTAAGGGCAGGCGGTATGCAGGCAGAGCATTTTAATGATATGCTCAGAAATTTCAATCCCGAAAACGGAAGAATGGAAGCCTTCAATATCAAGGGCACAAAAACAGTGCTGAATCTTGCGAAAAATCCGGCAGGCTTCAATCAGAATATCTCTGCGGTTATGCAGGATGAAACGCTGAAAGATATTGTAATTGTGATTAATGATAATGCGCAGGACGGCACGGATGTTTCATGGCTTTGGGATGTTGATTTTGACAGATTCAAGGGTGCAAATATTCATTCCGTAACTGTAAGCGGAATACGCTGTTATGATATGGGACTGCGATTGAAATATGTTGATATTGCTTCCATGACAGAGCCGGATGTTGAAAAGGCTGTTTGTGAACGTGTTGAAAACGGATGCAAAAACCTTTATGTGCTTGTGAATTATACCGCGCTTTACAGTACAAGAGATGTGCTGAAAAAACTGGAGGGCAGAAAATAATGAATCAGAAAAACAGAAAAATCATTATTGGACATCTTTATCCGGATCTTTTAAATCTTTACGGAGACAGAGGAAATATTGCCTGTATGATGCAGCGCTGCAAATGGCGCGGGATAGATGCTGAAACAATAGAATTCAACACAGGAGATACAATTGATTTTACAAAGCTGGATATTGTTCTGCTTGGCGGTGGTTCAGACAGAGAACAGGCGATTGTTTGCAGAAATCTGCTTGAAATACAAAGCGAATTTAAAGCATATGTTGAGCATAACGGTGTTGTTATTGCCGTTTGCGGCGGTTATCAGCTTTTGGGTAAATATTATAAAACAGATGCAGGAACAATTGAAGGTCTGAATCTTGTTGATATATATACCGAACAGGAGGAGGGCCGCCTGATAGACAATATCGTTCTTGAAAGCGAGCTTGTGGATATGCCTGTTGTTGGTTTTGAAAATCACGGCGGAAGAACGTATATTAATGACAATAAACCGTTTGGCAGAGTGCTTTACGGTTCGGGAAATGACGGAAAAAGCGGTTATGAAGGGGTTGTATACAAAAATGTAATCGGCACATATCTGCATGGTCCGCTACTTCCGAAAAATCCGCAGCTTTGTGATTATCTCCTTTCAAAAGCGCTTGAGCGGAAATACGGCAGTGCAGAACTTGCACCGCTGGATGATTCCAAGGAAATGCAGGCAAATGAATATATTGTAAAAAGATTTGTAAAAGAATAGTTTATAAAAATAAAAGCAAACATCAGACCGATGTTTGCTTTTTACTATTAATGTATCTTTTTTAATTTATTTTGTTAAAAATACGATCAAAGCTGCAGCGGCGGCAATGCCGATAAGTGCGGCAAGCACCTTTATTGCTCTGTGCACTGCGTCGTATACATTGGTCGGCATAATCTGGAAAATTGCATAGCGCAGTTTTTCCTTTACCTTTGTGCCGATTAAATTGCGGTATCTTAAATCATAAGTATTAAGGTCTCCGTTTTTGTGAAGATGAATCATCCTTACACCGCGGTCAAGCCCCGGTCCGTAAACATGAAAGCCTGCTCCCTGCGTGTAGCCCAAATCAACACCGTGTACTTTTCCGTTAAAGGAATTGATATGGTCATGTCCGAAATAAATGCCTTTAACATCACCCTTTTCCGTCATGGCTTCAAATTCACCGCTGTTTTCCATAGGATCAGCAGGGGATTCTTTCATAAAGCCTTCAGGATTTACTTTTTCTTTATTAAGAACATACCATTTTCCGGCATGGTTTCTGAAGCCCTGAACAGCACCTTTCATTCCTTTTTTCACTTCGGTTATAAGTTCAAAAATTTCAGGAACGGGAATGTGCTGAATGACTACAGACGGTATAACGGTTCCGTTTTTCTTTTCATAGGCATCTCTTGTTTTTCTGTACCATTCAATCTGGTTTTTATGCACATTGTCATAGCCCACGGAAAGGCTTGTGTTGCTGTCTATAAGATAAAGCAGATATTTGATTTCTTCATCATCGCAGATTTCAATTACATGGTTTGCACAGCCGTCTATTCCGTCTTCATCCTCGCCGACAAAGCCGTCTATTTTTTTATATATTTCAAACTGTTCTTTATTTGAAACACCAACCTGTCTGTCATGGTTTCCGAAGCAGATGGAAAACGGTATGTTTCTTTCCGTAACCGGAGCAGTGATATCTCTTAATGCTTGTTCGACTTTTTCTTTGTTTCCTCTGAAGTTTGCATATCCCCAAATCTGGTCGCCGGAATAAACAACAAGGTCCGGCTGCTCCTTATCAAGTGCAGCACTGATTAAATTTATTGTATCAGGACTTACGTTAGCACCTTCCTGAACATCCGCAATCTGCATGATTTTAAAAATTTCTTTTTTGAATTTTAAACGCATTGTAACACCGCCTATCTTTAATGCTTCAATTATAGCATACTGTAGGCAGTATTTACAAGTGCCGTGTAAATCAAAGCGCATACTCGAAAGAGTATGCGCTTTGTTTATTTAATATATTAAACATAATATGGATTTGGCTTGCAAAGAATAGATATAAGGTCAATCAATACACCGATTCCGAATAATCCAAAGGTGAAAATGTAAAGGATTCCCAAACCTGCCTTGCCCTCATAAAATTTATGTGCGCCAAAACCGCCCAGAAAGAAGCAAAGCAGAAAAGCAGTCCATTTATTTCTTGCTCTTCCGGCGCCTCCGACAACAGTATTAGTATTTGTGTTGATGTTATCGTTGTTAATTACAATGCTGGGCTGTGCCTGTGTTTGTTTAATTTCCTCAACCTGTCTGCCGCAGGCAGTACATAAAACTGCATCTTCGGCTATTTTTGCTCCACAGTGCTTGCAGAATTTTGTTTTAACATTTTGTTCTTCCATATATAATCCTCCTTTTTTCTACATAATATCACAAATTGAGATAATTGTCAATATCTCATAAGGAGATAATTTAGAATGATAAATACGGAGGTGAAAGTATGTGCGGTTACGAGATTTAAGGGAAGATAATGATTATACACAGTCTTTTGTTGCGGAATATCTGTGCATAAAGCAAAACACATATTCTCAGTATGAAAATGAACTGCGTCAGATTCCGATATCGTCGCTTATCAGGCTTGCACAGCTTTATGATACTTCAATAGATTATATTGTCGGTATTACGGATAATCCCGAAAAGATATAACAGTAAATAAAAACGGCCGTTCCGCTTGAAGAACTGCCGTTTTTGTTTATATATTGGTGCAAAATGAATATTGATTGTGTATTAAACTGCAGAATTTGAAATGGTATGCATGCTTTCACGCTGAATATCGGCAACAATAATTGCAATCAGTTCCGAAACGGAAGGCTCGGATGAAAGTGCGTATCCGGCAATTTTAAAAAGAGCGGCTTTATTTTTCTTCCATATTTTATGTGAAAGTGTGCGTATGTTGCGTTCAACTGTGTAATAGGGACAGCCGCATTTAACGGAAACAGGAAGATAAATTTCTTTGAAAACAGATTCCAGGCGGAAATCGTCTTCAAGCGCAAGCTCAACAGAAAGCAAAAGCTGGCGGTAGCCTTTGTAATTCTTTGTAACGCCAAGCGAATTCAGTTTTTCTTCAATTACAGTATTCAATCTAAAATCTCCTTAAAATCATCATTAAGGAAAGTTTATTATAAATTAAAGCGGCTATGAAATATTTTGTCATTAAAAAACATTTAACGACATTATTATGTAATTAGCGACATAGCGGTATAAAGTTCACAGATTGGGCAAAGAATTATCTGCTGTTACAGACCAATTCAGATTCCAAAAATTGCTGAATAAAGCGCAAATTAATAGCGATAAGGCAAAGCTTGCGTGAATTGACTTTCCTGCCAAAATGTGATATTGTAAAACCGTTGCCAAAAGGCAAAATCAACGCTTGTGAAGACAGCAAAGGTGAGAAAGTATCAATGCTTTGTAAATAAGAATAAAGGTGTTAATATGGCTTTAGAAAACAAATTATATATAACAGAGAGTGCAGAACTCGCACGGGAAGAAGAGAAAATCAGCAAAACAAAGGCGCTTGAACTTTTTGAAAATGGTTTACTTGATACTTTTGAGGTTGGCACATTCAAAGGCTTATCAGATATACACAAATATCTTTTTGAAGATATATACAGCTTTGCCGGAAATATAAGAACTGTAAACATATCAAAAGTCGGTTTCCGCTTTGCTCCTGTTATGTATCTGCAGGCTGCACTTGATAATATTGATAAAATGCCGCAATCAACATTTGATGAAATCATAGAAAAGTATGTTGAAATGAATGTTGCACACCCTTTCAGAGAGGGAAACGGCAGAAGCACAAGAATATGGCTGGATATGATATTAAAAAAAGAATTGCGGCAGGTGGTTGATTGGAGCAAGGTTGATAAAGACGATTATTTGCTTGCAATGGAGCGCAGCCCTATTAAAGATGTTGAAATCAAAGTTCTTTTAAAATCTGCGTTAACTGATAAAATAACAGACCGAGAGGTTTATATGAAAGGCATTGATGCAAGCTATTATTACGAGGGTTATAATATTTATAACGCAGAAGAATTAATATAAAATGAATTCGGCATGCTATTCTGTGTCTGCAGGCTGATGCAATATAACTGTTGACAATTTATATTCAAATGTTTATAATAAAAGTGAACAAGGAGCTATCCGATAGACGGTTAGTCCTAAGTTTTAAGTGTTAAAAAATAACTGCTCGTTTTCTCAGGACAGGGCGGTTATTTTTTTATGCTTGTTATGTAGCCTGTGGCAACAATCAGAATAATTACAATAAATGTTAAATACTCCATAGCATCACCCCCCCTAATATAAATTAGAGGGCATAGCCCTCTGTTTATTAAGAGGACTAACCGCCTACCGTTTATAGATAACTCCAAGAGGACAAAAGTCCTGTTGATATAATAACAATAAATAATATAAAAAGCAATAAATTTTTACAGCAGGCAATTGTAAGCCTGCTGTTTTTATGGTCCACCCGACAGGACTCGAACCTGCAATCTTTTGAATCGGAATAAACTGTGAAAATGCTTGCAGACCGCACCGTTAAGGGAAAAATGAAAAATCTTGATATACATTTTGATATACATTGAGCATATTTTTTTACTTTTTAGTACATCAAGCGGTCTTGATTTTGTATTCCCTTTTCAGCTTTTTCTTATAGCTATCCGATAAGCTGATTTTGCTATTGTTTTTCAAGTCGGTGTATATGTTAATTGTTGTCTGAATATCCGAATGCCCTAAATACTGCTTAGCGGTTACCATATCAACACCTTGCAAATAAAGTATCGTTGCATATGTGTGCCTTAAGTAATGCGGTGTAAAGCGTTCTATACGCATTGGTAAGCCTTTAGGATCATATTTGCTTACATTCTGCTTTGCATAGCCGTATTTAACATTTAAATCAATCAAATAGCTATCCCACATCTGACGAAAGGCTGCACCTGATAACAGCTTGCCACCAGCATTATAGCAAACATAAGGGGTTAATATCTTAGCCTGCTGCTTATATTCAATTAAATAATCAACCAAGATTGGCGGTATCGGCACTTGTCTAACGGCATTTGCTGTTTTACCGCCTTGTTTTATTTTGGGAGGGTTTACATTCAGATCAGCCGATTTTGTAACGCTTATGATTCCATTTTGTAAATCAATATCAGACCATTTAAGAGGGACAAGCTCGCCCCGGCGCAATCCACTAAATAAAAGTATCATTGCAGCAGGCTGACATCTGTGCGGTGTATCAATAATCATTTGTTGCTCCTGCTCCGTCAAAGCCCTGCGTTTGTCTTTTGGTGCTGATTTAGGTATTATTACCTGCTCAAAGAAATCAGGCGCCGGAATATCATTGGCTCTTGCGTATTTGCATACTGCTGATGCAGTATTAACAATCTTTTGCAATGTTGTTCTTGCAAGCGGTCTATTTGATAGTGGGCTGTTCTCTGCAAGCTCGTTGATATAAACTTGAAAATCGGATAGCTTTATTTTCTTCAGTTCAACATTCTTGTATCGTAAATTGAGCTGCTTTATTTCGTTCTGATATTCCTTTAATGTTGAGCTGCTTATATCAGACGGCTTTTTCTTTTCATCAAGCCATTTATCCGCCCATTGACCGAATAGGGCAGTAGTATAAACATCTTTGCCTGCTGCAACCTCAGACTTTAAGGCATTAACCTTTTTATTCAATTCTCGTTGGCTGTTGGCTCTTATAAACTTGCGCTGAGCCTTGCCGTTTACTGTGCCAACATATATTGATGTAGTGTATTGCTTTTTATTGTTCATCATTTATTCCTTATGCGTTAATTACTATTGTTTTTCTGTTTTATCTTCTTTAAAGTTTTTGTTTTCGTAAACTTCAATTACATATTTTGAGCCGATTTGATTTTTAAAAACAGGTTCGTAACATTCTTCAATCAGTTGTTTGTTTAGTCGGTTTTCTAAATCTTTTTTCAATTCTTCTGCTAATTTAACGCTTTCTTTAATATTGCTATCACTTTCGATAAGTGCATTAAAATTAGTTATTAATGAATACTGAAGCGCTTGAAGTTTCAGTAAAGTATCATCTAATGAATTGTGATAAGATTCCAAATCATCATATTCAAAATTTTTGTTTTTATCGTATTCATTTATTAAAAGACTTATATCTTTTTGTAAATCATATCTGCGGATAATTTTATTGCCATTTTGAAATACATAATCAAGTGCAGAATACAAAAAATTCACATTTTTTATATCAATGCTTTCATCATAACCTCTGCCCGTTGTTATAAATCGTAATATGTCAATAGCCTGTTCATTAAGTCCTGTATAATCACATACAAATTGTAAATCTTTATCAGATGTTGCGGCATCAGATAAGCCTAACAAATAATCGGTTGAAACATTTAAGAAATCAGCAATTTCAATAATTTGTTCTGTATTTGGTGTTCGTTTACCGCTGCACCAATA
The DNA here is from genome assembly GCA_948471205.1 of uncultured Oscillospiraceae bacterium. Taxonomy (GTDB): domain Bacteria; phylum Bacillota; class Clostridia; order Oscillospirales; family Acutalibacteraceae; genus Eubacterium_R. Next base: position 15,540 of record CAOKRT010000023.1, read on the forward strand.
TGAAACAACATTATCTTTAACACCTAATTCTTTGGCAAGTTCTTTTTGTTTAATGTTGCTTAGTGCTAATGCTGCATTTATTCTTTGTCCGATTATTTCGTTATAATTGTTATTCATTTGAGTTGCTCCTTATTTTCAATAACACAAATGTTATGTTGTTAAAAATACATAACAATACTGATTGACTTTGCTGTTGTTGTTATGCTATGATGTAAGCATAACATAATAGTTATTAAATTGCAACAACAATTTTTACCAAGAAAGGAGCTGTAAAAAATGAGTGGTTCAGAAATAAAAGCAACCATTAAAGCAGCAGGCTTAAAATTATGGCAGGTTGCTAAAGAAATGGGAATGAATGACGGCAATTTTTCAAGAAAGCTGCGTAATGACTTTTCAGATGAAGATACTGAAAAAGTATTAAATGCTATCGAAAAGCTGAAAACAGCATAAAAAAGAGCGCACCCAAAGGTACGCAATAAAAAATAAGGTGTATTCCCCCGACCAAGAGAAAATACACCCTTACAGCTAAACAATCAACAATAAGCCTGCTGCAAAGCTATTATATCATATAGCAGCAGGCAAAGCAAGAAGAAAGGAATACAAAATGATTTATAAATCACAAACTATAAGTAATTGGGACAAGCTGCCTGTTGCCCTTGATTTACATACAGTTGCGCTGATATT
>CAOKRT010000024.1 GCA_948471205.1 uncultured Oscillospiraceae bacterium
CATCTTCAAGACTTATTTTCTGTTTTTTAACAAGCGGCAGTTTGAACATACCAACGCTTTTAAATTGATTTCGCAGAAACATCGGATTGTTCCTGTATTCATAGCTTGTAATTTTTATCATCTCCAAATCTAATATTTTCCCTTTTGGGATAAGCTCACAGATTAGTGACGATTTCTTGTTTTGTCAAGTGTTTGAGGCAAAATTTTATAAAATATAGCATTAACATACTATAAAAAATTTTTCTTTACAAATAATAATTAATATGCTATAATTCTATCGCTGTAAACGATTTACTCGGTTACGGGTGCAAGCCTTTTAAGGATTCACCTTGCCCGTTACTGTGTTTTTCGCATTTCGGCAAATAATTAAAATGAGGTGAAAGAATATGACACAGGCAGAAAAGCAGGCTATCATTGCTGAATACGCTACACACGAGGGCGACACAGGTTCTCCCGAAGTGCAGATTGCTGTTCTTACAACAAGAATCAATGAGCTTACAGCTCATCTCAAAGTTCATAAGAAAGACAATCATTCACGCAGAGGTCTTCTTAAAATGGTAGGTCACAGAAGAAATCTTCTTGCTTACCTTTACAAGAGCGATATTGAAAGATACCGTGCACTTATTGCAAAGCTTGGTATCCGTGATACGCTTGACAGATAATGTGAACGCAGCAGGCGATAGTAAAAAGCTATCGTCTGCTTTTCATCATTAATGAAATCTCAAGGAGGGTGAATATAGTAGTAAATTGAGCATATAACGCCGATTATGTGCTGAATTTATTACTATTTGCACCTCCTTCTGATATAAAAATTTTTTCAAAGTGAGGTAAAAACTATGTTTTTCAAAAATTTTAAAACCTGGGAAACAGAATTTGCAGGCCGCAAATTCGTTCTTGAAACAGGAAAAATGGCAGGACTTGCAAATGCTGCATTTCTTGCACGCTACGGCGAAACCGAAGTGCTTTGCACAGTAACAGCATCTGCAAAACCAAGAGAAGGTGTTGATTTCTTCCCGCTTTCCGTTGATTATGAAGAAAAAATGTATTCCGTGGGCAGAATTCCGGGTTCTTTCCTTCGCCGTGAGGGCAGAGCAGGAGAGAAGGCAATTCTTACCAGCCGCTGCATAGACAGACCGATTCGTCCGTTATTCCCAAAAGATTTAAGAAATGACTGCTCCGTTGTTGCAACCGTTATGTCTGTTGACCCTGACTGTTCGCCTGAAATTGCAGCAGCCATCGGCGTTTCGGCAGCCATTGCCGTATCGGATATTCCGTGGGACGGTCCTATCGCATCTGTAAATGTAGGTCTTGTTGACGGCGAAATCGTTCTTAATCCAACACTTGAACAGAGAGAAAAAACAGATTTAACACTTACAGTTGCTTCAACTGCAGATCTTGTTGCTATGATTGAAGCAGGCGGTAACGAAATTCCGGATGACCTTATGTTTGAAGCTATTATGGCAGGCCATGAGGAAAACAAAAAAATGGTTAAATTCATTCAGGGAATTGTTGACGAAATCGGCAAGCCGAAATTTGCTTACGAATCTTCAGATCCTGACCCTGAAATTATGGCTGAAATTGAAGATTTCTGCATTGAGGACGTTAAAAAAGCACTTGATACAGATGACAAACTTGTTCGTGACGAAGCGCTTCTTCCGATTTACGCTGCTGTTCATGAAAAGTTTGATGAAAGATTTGAAGGCTGTGAAGCAAAACTGGATGAAATTATGTATTTGGTTCAGAAGCATGTTGTACGTGCATGGCTTAAAGACGAGCATAAGCGAGTAGACGGCAGAGGAATTGATGATATCCGTCCGCTTAACGCAGAGGTTGACTTGCTTTCAAGAGTACACGGCTCAGGTATGTTTACAAGAGGTCAGACACAGGTTCTTTCTGTTACAACACTCGGTTCTATGAGCGACTGCCAAATGCTTGACGGTCTTGATGAACAGAACGAAAAAAGATATATCCACCATTACAATTTCCCAAGCTACAGCGTTGGTGAAACAAAGCCTTCCAGAGGTCCGGGCAGAAGAGAAATCGGACATGGCGCACTTGCAGAAAAAGCGCTTATCCCGGTTCTTCCTTCTGTTGATGAATTCCCTTACTGCATCCGTGTAGTATCTGAAGTGCTTTCTTCAAACGGTTCCACATCACAGGGTTCAATCTGCGGTTCAACCCTTTCACTTATGGCTGCCGGCGTGCCGATTAAAGCACCTGTTGCAGGTATAAGCTGCGGTCTTATTACAGGCGATGATGGCGTTTACGGCGACTTTATGACAATGGTTGATATTCAGGGACTTGAAGATTTCTACGGCGATATGGACTTTAAGGTTGCCGGTACAAAAAAAGGTATCACAGCTATTCAGATGGACCTTAAAGTACACGGTCTTACACCTGAAATTATTAAAGAAGCATTTGTAAAAACCAATAAGGCAAGAAATTATATTTTAGATGATATTATGATTCCTGTTATCAGCGAACCGCGCAAAGAGCTTTCAAAATATGCGCCAAAAATGCTCACCGTTTCTATTGACCCTGATAAAATCGGAGATGTTATCGGCAAAGGCGGCAAGGTAATTCAGGAAATCCAGGCTGAATTTGATGTTAAAATCAACATTGAGGAAGACGGCAGAGTATTCATCAGCGGTATTGATATTGACAAGTGCACAGGCGCACTTGAAGTTGTTAAACTTATTGCCACAGATCCTGAGGTTGGCGCTTTCTACAACGGCATTGTTACAAGAGTAATGAATTTCGGCGCATTTGTTGAAATTGCTCCCGGAAAAGAAGGTCTTGTTCATATTTCAAGACTGGATGTTAAGAGAACTGAAAAAGTTGAGGACTGCGTTAACATCGGAGATTCCATCATTGTTAAATGTATTGAAATTGATGACCAGGGCAGAATCAATCTTTCAAGAAGAGATGCATTAATCGAGCTTGAAGGAATGACGCCTGAAAATGAAATTGACGAAGCACCGAGAAAGCCGCGCCGTGACAATTTCAGAAATGACCGCCGCCCGAGAAGATAATTTTAAATATTAAAAGATTTCGTTAGGATGCAGAAAAAGACGAGTAAGAAGATATATCTTCCTGCCCGTCTTTTTTCATATTCATAATTTCGGTATTCTTTGTGTTGAATTAATCAGTTACTGTTTTCGGCAGGCAAAGTCTGCATAAGTGCAAAAAAATGCTCCGGCTTGCCGGTACGGAAATAATTGTACCACGCTTCCAGTGTTTTCGCTTCAAAAACATCTAAATATTCAATAATTTGTTTTGCCCACTGCAAAGCGCCGGTGGAACTTGCAGTAATCAGATTGCCGTCTGCCACAGACGGTTTGTCTGTATAAAAATTTTGTCCTTTATAGCAAGGGCAAATCATTTCAAGAAAGCCCGGTCCGTTGCTGGTATGAATTCGATTGTCCAATAACCCGTAGCCTGCAAGAGCAGCGGTTGCGCCGCAAATTGCACACACGGCTCCTCCGGAAGAGAGCATCTGCCCGGCTTTTTCTATAACTGCACCGTGCCGGGGATCGTTCCATGAATCTGCACCGGGCAAAATCAGCATACTTGTTTCGCTTACAACAATATCGTCAGCCACGCAATCGGGCACAACGGTCAGCCCGCCCATGGTGCGGATTGGTTTTTCGGAATAGCCAACCGTTTTGAGTAATACACTCTGTGCATTCTTTTTGAAAAAACGTTTTGAACAGATCTCTGCCATAACATGCCCCATTTCCCAATCGGCTAAACTATCCAAAACATAAACATAGATTGTGAACATAAAATTCCTCCGTCTTATAATCTTATTGAATTACTTTCCTTTTTATTGTACTATATAATTGCTGACAACGGTATGGCAACAATTCAAACAGAAAGACGGATGGGAAATGAAAACAGACAGACTTGTCAGTATTATTATGATACTGCTTGATAAAAAAAGAATCGGTGCACGGGAGTTGGCTGATATATTTGAAGTTTCACCCCGCACAATCTACCGTGATATAGATGCAATCAGCATGGCGGGTATCCCTGTCCGTTCCACACCGGGAACAGGCGGCGGCTTTGAAATCATGCAGGAGTATAAAATGGATAAAAATGTTTTTTCTGCTGCCGATCTTACAGCTCTTTTAACAGGTCTATCCGGTCTTTCAAATATAATACAAAGTGATGAAACAATACATGCACTTGCAAAAATTAAAAGTTTTATACCCTCTGACCGAGCAAAAGAAATTGAATTTAAGGTCAATCAAATACACATAGATTTATCTTCCTGGATAGGCAATATCAATATACAGCCATATTTGGAAACGATTAAATTTGCTTTGCAGGAAAACAAACTGCTGACCTTTGAATATATTGCACACCACGGAAACAAAAGCAAACGGACAGTTGAACCGTATCAGCTTGTATTAAAAGCAAATCATTGGTACCTGCAAGGGTATTGCCGCAAAAGAAATGATTTTCGGTTATTCCGGTTATGCCGTATGTTAAACCTGCAAATGCAAAAAGAAACTTTCACGCCGCGTGATTATCAAAAACCGCAGCTGCATTTTGACAATGTTTTGGAAACTATGCAAACAAAAATTAAAATCCGCATTCACAAATCTGTTATGGACAGGGTGCTTGATTTTTGTTCTTATGAAAATTTTTCGCCGGACGGCGATGCATATTATCTGGTTCATTTCCCGTTTATTGAAAATGAATACTATTACGACATACTTTTAAGCTTCGGCGATAAATGCGAATGCTTGGAACCGCTGCATATCCGTGCAGAAATGAAACGCAGAATACACACTATTGCCGCAGTATATGAAAACGGATAACAGAATAATATAAACTGCCTGCTTTATATCCTGTAATCATTGACTATCAAAATATAAATATGGTATTATTAAAATATATAGTTTTAAATGAAACCTATACTTTTTTAACGAAAGAGGAGTAAACTTATGAAATATACCATCAGCAGAAAACTGCATACTGATTTTAAAATATATGAAGAAAATAAACTGAATGAGAGAAGCTATTTTATACCGTTTTCATCATCGGCGGCACTTGCCGAAACCGATTATAAAAATGAAAGATATAAATCAGACAGAATAACCATGCTCAGCGGAGAATGGGATTTTGCATATTATGAAAAATTAAGCTTGGTTCCGGAAACATTTGATACCGACACTGCCGTTTTTGATAAAATAACCGTACCAAGCACCTGGCAGAGAACAGGATATGACCAGATAGCTTACATTAACACCCGTTATCCTTTTCCGAAAAAGCCACCGCATATTCCTGCGGATGCTGCCGTCGGCATTTACAGAAAAACAGTTGATATTGCAGATCCAAACAGTGCACATACGCTTTCTTTCCTCGGTGTTGCCGGGGCACTTGCTGTTTATGTTAACGGCAAATATGCCGGCTACAGCGAAGGTTCACATAACACTGCAGAATTCGATATTACAAAACTGGTAACAGGTGGCAGAAACGAATTGGTTGCCGTTGTGTATAAATGGAGCAACGGCACTTATCTGGAATGTCAGGATATGTTCAGGGAAAACGGCATTTTCCGTGATGTTTACATTATACATACAAAGAAAAATCATATAACGGATTTCTGTATCCGTCCGCAGAAAAATGCAGACGGAACCTATAATGTAAATATTTCGGTTGACGGCTGCTTTGATGAAAATGCACATATCAAAATAAACGCTTTTGATGAACAGGTTCTTTTTGAAACAGAACTGCTTCCTGAAAAAAGCACGTCTGTTTTATCACTTTATGCCGAGGAATGGAGCGCTGAAATCCCAAAACTTTACGAAGTATCTGTTGTTCTTTATTCCGAAGAAGAGGAAACAGAAGCGTTCAGAACGTATCTTGGCTTCCGGCACATTGAAATAAAAGGTGAAATTTTCTTTTTCAATGACAAAATGATAAAAATGAAAGGCGTAAACCACCATGACACACATATGACAAAGGGCTATGCTATGAGCCTTGAGGATATGGAACTTGACGTTAAGCTGATGAAAGAATACAACTGCAACTGCGTAAGAACATCCCACTATCCTCCTGACCCTGCGTTTTTAACAATGTGCGATATTTACGGTCTTTATGTTATTGATGAAGCGGATATTGAAACGCACGGCTTTTATGCCATTCCGCACAGCACATATAATCCGAACAGACTGAGCAACGATATTTCCTGGGCAGAACATTACCTTGACAGGGTTAAAAGAATGTATGGCAGGGATAAAAATCACCCAAGCATTACAATGTGGAGTCTTGGAAACGAATCCGGCGGCCATAAATGTCAGGATGTATGCTATGATTATCTGAAAAAGGTTAATCCTGAAATCCCGGTTCATTACGAGGGTGTAATCAGAAGCAAACGCTGGGCTTATGATGTTGTTTCACATATGTATGCATCACACGATTTAATGAGAAAAATTCTTAACGGAACAGCCGGCAGCAAATATAAGGGCAAACCGTTTTTCCAGTGTGAATATGCGCATGCAATGGGCAACGGTCCGGGCGGACTTGAAGAATACATGCAGCTTTTCTATTCATCAGACCAGTTTATGGGCGGCTGTATTTGGGAATGGGCAGACCACAGTGTTTATGATGAAAATGCAGAATATAAATGGACCTACGGCGGTGACCATAACGAGCCCATTCATGACGGAAATTTCTGTGTCGACGGTCTTTTCTTCCCTGACAGAACACCTTCCAGCGGTGCTTTGGAAATGAAAGCATGCTACCGCCCTGTAAGAGCTTCAAATATAGGCGGCGGCAATTTTGAATTCTGGAACACAAGAAGTTTTGCATCAACTGCAGATATCAGCATTGCATATGAAATTTTTGAAAACAGCAAATCTGTTCAGAAAGGTGTTTTCGATGTTGATATCCCTGCCGAAGATAAGCATGTTTTCAGCATTGAATGCCCTTCGTTCAATAAAACAGATGCAGATGTTTTTGTAAACTTTACATATAAAAACAAAGAAACAGGTGCTGAAGCCGCAAAGGAACAGATTATTCTTTCCCAGGCAAACATGCTGAGCGAAAGAAAAATGAATACGGCAGAACTGAAAACGGGCAAAAACAGCATTACCGTTCATTTTAAATGCGGAACCGCTGTTTTTGATAAGAAAAAGGGTCTTATCAGCCTGAAAGCAAACGGCACAGAATATATAAATCCGGCTCCTGCTGACAAGAATACCGGATTTGTACCCCACATTTTCAGAGGAACAATTGATAACGACAGAAATCTGCAGATTTTCTGGCATATTATCGGAATGGATACTGCAAAATCAAAGCTTCGTTCCTGCAGAATTGTTGAAGAAAACGGAAAGAAAATCATACGGACTGCATATAGCATTGTGACAAGAGGCATATTCAAACTTGCAAAGGCAGTGGTTGATTATACTTTCGGCGAAAACGGCAATGTTTACGTAACGGCAAAACTTAAAAAAAGCTGTCCGTTTACAGCACAGATTCCGCGTTTCGGCGTGCACTGTGAATTACCGCAGGAATTTGCATCTGTTCAGTATTACGGACTTGGTCCCGATGAAAACTATTCCGATTTCAAAGAACACTGCACAATCGGTATTTTTGAAACAACAGTAAAAAATATGGCGCATAAGTATATTAAACCTCAGGATTCAGGCAACAGAGGCGAGGTTCGCTATGCAGTGTTAAAAACAGAAAACGGACATGAAATCAGATTTAATGCTGTTGATAAAACCTTTAATTTCAATGCAAATCCCTTTACTTTGCAGCAGCTTGTTTCAGCAGGGCATATAGAAGATTTGCCGGATGTCAATACCACTTTTGCCGCTGTTGACGGCTTTGTCAGAGGCACAGGCTCCGGAAGCTGCGGTCCGCTTCCTCCAAAGGAACATCTTATAGACTTCGGCTACGGCAAACCCCTTGTGTTCAAATTTGAATTTGAATTTTCAAAAAACTGATTAAAAAATAATATTTAAAATCCCCGAAAAACAGTTTGTTTTTCGGGGATTTTAATTTTATGGATTAAAAACAGAAACACCGCAGAAAATCTGCGGTGTTTAAACTGATTAGATAAGACTTTATTCTGCCGTTCTTCTTTCTGCAAGTTTTGAAGCAATTTCCGCTTTCTTTTTTCCTACAATATTATATTTGAACATCGGAATTGCGGAAAGCAGCGCAAGAATGCCGGGCATAACCGTGTATGCAAAGAAGATAATATCTTTTGTTTTATTCTCAAATCCTGCTGCTGTACCTGCCGTAATCTGAGCCACCGTTTCAGAATAACCTGAAAGCTGAACAAAAACAAGACCCAGTGCCGTTCCCAGCGCAAGGCAAACCTTAATGGTAAGTGTAAGCACAGAATATGCTGCACCTTCCATTCTTTTGCCGGTTTTATATTCGTAATAATCCACACAGTCTGCCGTCATAATCATAGGCATAAGCGTTACTGCACCAAACTGCAAACCGATAAGGAAAAGGGAGAAATAAAACAAAACAGTAAGCACCATATTTTCAGGACTTCTGAACCAGAAATAACCTACAATAAATGAAAGCACGGAAACTGCAAAACCGTAAAACGACATAATTAAATATACATTTCTCTCGCCCATCTTTTTGATAAGAAGCGGGCAGATTGCCATACTTACCATAGAACCGACTGCGGTTACAATTCCCAGCACGGCCACTAAATTTTGGCTTCCGAGCAGTACATTTGCAGCCTGCACCTGAATGCCCATAGCCATCTGCCTTCCAAAGCCGAGAAAATAAGACACAATCACAAGCATGAACGGCTTATTGTTTTTCAGCGCTTGAAGCATATCCTTCACCGTTGTTTTCTCGCCGGAAACATAGGGTACTCTTTCCTTATTAAACATAGGAATAAGTGCAAAAAGCACACAGCCCAGCACAGCGGTTAATACTGCTGTCCAAAAATATTCACTGCCAATCATAGGTGTATCTGTTTCACCTTCAAAGCCGATAACCTGAGAGCCGTTCGGAACAAGAAGACAAACAATCGGAACAATTACAACACAAGCGGAAAAACCTATCTGCTTAAATGTGTTGGAAATGGAAACAACATTTGTTCTTTCGGTTGGATTTGGGGTTAAAACCGATGCTATACCCTGTGACGGAACATCGCCAAGGGTCATTGCAAGGCTCCAGATAAGATATGTAACAAATATCCAGACATATGTAACGGTTTTATTGCTTTTAAACGGAACATCAATAAATACAACAGCCGACATTACAAGAAGCGGAATAACCGAATACATAATCATGGACTTGAATTTTCCGTGCTTGCTTTTAGATCGGTCTATCATATTGCCTACAACAGGATCAAACACTGCCGAAACAATTTTGGCAATTAAAATCAATACGCCAACCACGGCAATATCTGCCCCAAGAATAGAAGCATCAAATTCTGCCTGATAGGAGTTTAAAAGACCAACAATTGCCTGAAATCCGAAAAGACCAAGCGAATATGCGGCAATTTCCTTAAATTTCATATGCTTTTGTGTTGAAACGTCTACACTGCTCATAATAAAACCTCCGTTTTAAATTAATCATTAAATACTTCGCTGAAAATATCCACATCAGCCGCTTTCATAACAGCGCTGAAAAGCCTGGCTCCGTTTACAGGAAGCAGTTTGCCGAACATCTTCATGGTATGAGCATCAATTCCGTGCACCTGCATGGCTCTTTTATGCTCAATTCCGAACATAATCATTTTAACCATCAAATCACAGTCCGTAGAAATCATATTTATCAGCTTCTGCCCTTTTTCCCCTTCGGCTTCCTGATTTCTGAAAATATCCGTTTTGGTAAAACCGGGGCACACGAGCCCCACATAAAGCTTTCCCCTCAGTTCCTCCCGCATTGCTTCCGTAAAGCTTTTCAGCGCCGCCTTTGATGCCGAATATGCCGATGTTCCGGCCAAACTCATCAGCGCAGCGGAAGAATCAATATTAATAACGGCACCGCATTCGCTTTGAAGCAAGAACGGAAGAAGCGTTTTTACAGAATAAACCGCCGAATAAAAGTTAATGTTCATAACTGTTTCAATTTCTTCCACGCTGTACCTGTCAAACCTTTTAAATTTGGGAAGAATACCTGCATTATTAATAAGAACATCAATATAAATATCCTTTTCTGCAAGCTCAGCTGCAAAATCAATCCAGTTTTCCTGCTTTGAAACGTCAAACAGTCTGTATGTAAACTGTTCGGCATAAGACGGACCTAATTCTTCAATAAATTTTTTCATCTTAGGTTCGCTTCTTGCAATACCGATTACGTTACAGCCATGCTTTTTTATGAGCGCCGCAGCAATTCCGGCTCCCATACCGCCTGATGCACCGGTAACCACACAAGTTTTCCCCTGCAGCCAACAGCCCATAAAACAATCCCCCTGTAAAAATAAAATAAACTTACAGTTATTATACTAAAAAAACTGTAAGTTTACAATATAAATTATTCAATAATTTTTACATATAAAGTACCATGCGCAGTCCGAACATATGCCCGATATATCTGATGTTCCTGATTTTTCCGTAAGTCTGTCATATCTTTCAACCTTTTCCTGACTGATGCATATTCCGTTTTTCAGATTGGGACAGGCAATGCATATATCATCCGCCGAGAAAACAATTTCATATTGCTCGCCGCTTTCAAAGCGTTTTTTTATCTCCGCCATATTCCGGCTAAAGGCATCGCTGTATCCCCTTCCGTTAAATCTCGGAATGCAATTAAGATGATGCGGTCTAAGCTTTAACATATTTATTAAGTCTTGCACACAAAGCCGTAGCAATGGCGATTTTTATTAAATCAGGAATAATAAACGGCACAACACACATTCCAAGCGCCGCTGAAACCGATACGGCCTCCGAATTGCTATTGTTATAAACCACAATAAACCACACTGTGCCGAATATATAGCACACAGCAATGCCTATTATCATTGAAACAGCATACACCCAGATTTTTCTGCCTAAAAATTTTACCATAATACCAACAATTAACGCAGTGAAAATAAAACCGATTATATAGCCGCCCGTTGCTCCGAAAAGAACACCCACACCGGATGTAAAACCGGAAAATACAGGAACGCCGATCAGTCCGAGCAATATATAAATAAAAACGGTAAGCGTTCCTTTTTTGGTGCCGAGAAGCCCTGCCGCAATGCAAACAGCCATTGTCTGCAAGGTTACAGGCACAGTAAGCGGTATGGAAATCCATGAGCAAACCGCAATAATTGCTGCAAAAATTCCGATAAAAGCGATATCAACCGTGCTGAATTTTTTCTTTTGTTTTGTAACTTCCTTTTTTTCCATTATTTGTCCTCCATAGTTTGATAAAACATTTATACTATAGGAAGCGACTATTGTCAACCAATTTTACAATTCAGGTTTACAATTAAAACATTTGCTAAAACAAACAGAATATGTTACTATATCTGTATGGGGTGAAATAGCATGGAACGAAAATGGTTTAAAGGTGATACCCACCTGCACACAGTAAACAGCGACGGAAGCCTGACCAAAGGTCAGCTTGTTGAATACTGCAAAAAACAGGGGCTTGATTTTATAATCATTACGGACCATAATTACAATTCTGTTCAGGAAAGCTATTATGACGGTGATATGCTTGTAATACAGGGACAGGAAATAACCGGAGATAACGGACATGTAAATATATGGGGCGCAAAAGTTCCTGCCGAACCGCCATACACCCTTGACACACCGGAGGATTACAAAAAAATCATAGAGCAATGCCGAGATGCAGGCGCTGTTATATCGCTGAATCATCCGTTCTGCTCCATGTGCGGATTTAGATTTGATATTGACAGACTTTATTGCGACTGCGTTGAAGTCTGGAACACAATTCAGCACACGGATAATATGAAAAACCGAGATTGGTGGGTGAATCAGCTTCTCGGCGGAAAGCGTATTGCCGCTGTCGGCGGTTCTGATTTTCACAGAGAATATATTCCGCATACAAAGCTTCTTATTGCATCACCCACTACAATGGTGCTGGCAGAGGAAAATACACCTGCCGCCATTCTGAAAGCCATATGCGAAGGCAGAAGCGTTATTACAAACAAGCCAAATTCAACGATGATAGAGCTTACATGCGGCAGTGCCGTTATCGGTGACTGCGTAAAACTGAAAAACAATACAACGGTTGACGTTCGTATTTCAAAGCTGATGCCTTTTCACACCGTTACCGTATATAACAACCGGACACCTGTTTTCAGTTTCTGTTCCGGTGCAAAATATTATAAAAATATTTACTTTAACAGCAATGTATATGAAAAAGGTTTTGTAAGGGTTGAAGTAACATATAATTATACAGGACCTGTTAAAGAACTGTATAAAACTGCAGAAAGGAAATTCCTCGGCAGTAAAAACAAAAGCAATTTGCCGCCGTTTATCAGAGCTTTTACAAATCCGATTTGGTTTGAATAATTATGGATAAAAATAAAGATATTCAGGTTTTACCTAAGAATTTAAAAATAAATACAAGAATCATTCTGAATTCGGTTCTTGCCATTGTAATACCCACAATTCTTATTATTACATTTGCCGCTGTATTTTTTGCGGCCACATCATCAAATATAGCCAAGCCGTCATCTGTTTCCTATAACATTTTAACACAGCTTCAATGGAATCAGATTGCTTCAGATATCACAAATCTGCTTGAAAGCGATACAAGCAGTGAAGATAAACAGAAAAGCATTCAAACGTTCTGTGCAAATATAGAAGAAAACGGCACACTGATTTACATAAGCAAAAATGATACTGCATTTTATTCCTCCGATTCTGCGGAAGATATAAAACAAAAAGCAAGCCTTATTTTACCTGATCATAATAATAAAGACACCTATTGTCTGAGTGAAAACGGCCTGCTTATTTCTCTTAAAATTTCAGACAGCGAAGCCGAATACCATTTAATTATATTGAATGAGGACATTTCCATACCTGATTTTTCAAATAACCATATTAAAAATATTATGGGAACATTTATTAACAGAACCAGTATCGTCATAGCTGTAATTATTGTTCTTTTCATTATCGCAATCGTAACGGTTTCTCTTATAACTTCAAAAACCATCATCGGTCCGATAAAACAGATTTCCGAAGGCGCCAATGAAATTGCCAACGGCAATTTTGAATATGAAATAGAATACCGCTCTACAAATGAGCTTGGGCGCCTTTCAGAAAATTTCAACGATATGCGGCTGCGTATCAGAGAAGCAATAGAGGAACAAAGCCGCGCGGACCAGAAGCAAAAAGAAATGATTGCCGGCATTGCCCATGATTTAAGAACGCCGCTTACTTCCGTTAAAGGTTACCTTGAAGGACTGCGCGACGGCATTGCAGATACACCTGAAAAACGCGAACGGTATATGGATATAATCTATTCATCCACAGGCGATATAGAAAAAATGCTTGATGAACTGCTTACCATTTCAAAACTGGAACTCGGCGCCGTAACGCTTAACTGTGAAAAGGTTAAAATAACCCATTTTCTTACCTTTGCAGAAGATGTAAAAGCCGAACTTGAAAAAAACGATTTTGATTTTGAACTGATTGATAAAACAAAAAACCCGGTAGCTTTGAATCTTGATACAGACAGTTTTTCAAGAGTTATCAACAACATAATATCAAACAGTATTAAATACAGAAACAAGGATTTGCGCGGAAAAGTTGAAATGACAATCCTTGAATATAAAAATACAATTTTATTTGAAATCAAAGATAACGGAATGGGTGTGGACAGGCAGAGCCTGCCAAGAATTTTTGATACGCTTTACAGAACAGACAAAGCACGTTCCAATGTAAGAAACGGATCAGGGCTGGGGCTTTCCATCTGCAAACAGATTGTTGAAATGCACGGCGGACTTATCTGGGCACAAAGTGAAATCGGAAAAGGGCTTTCCATTTTCATATCACTTCCGATATGCAAAGAAGAGGGGTAATTATGAAAAAAATTTTAATTATTGAAGATGACTTGAATATTCAAACACTGGAAAAAGATTATCTGGAAGCAAACGGCTTTTTTGTTAAAACCGCAGATGACGGAAAAACAGGTCTTTCCGCCGCCCTTTCCGAAGAATTTGATTTGATACTTCTTGATATCATGCTTCCGGGCATTGACGGAATGGAAATCTGCCGCCGCCTGCGAGAATCAATGGATATTCCAATTCTTCTTGTAAGCGCAAAAAAAGAAGACCCGGACAAAATCAAGGGTCTTGGTTTCGGCGCTGACGATTACATTGTAAAACCGTTTTCTCCAAGCGAGCTTGTTGCCAGGGTTATAGCTCATATCAGCCGTTATCAGCGGTTAACATCAAAGGAGCAAAGCAAAACGTCATCCGGTGAAATTATAGAAACAGAAAACTTAAAGCTGGACGGAAACTCCCGCAGAGCATATGTTAATCATAATGAAATACTGCTTACAAACAAGGAATTTGATTTGCTTTATTTTCTTGCGGCAAGCCCGGATACGGTTTACAGCAAAGAAGAACTTTTCAATAAAATCTGGCAATATGATTCCATTGGCGAGACCTCCACAATCACCGTGCATGTAAACAGAATACGCGATAAAATAAAAGAGGCTGACAGTAGTCTTGACTATATTCACACTGTATGGGGAAGAGGTTACAGATTCAATAAATAAACCGCATAAAAAAAACAGCCACGCGTCAAACGCGTGGTTTTCATTTTACGGGCAAAGCCCTCTGTTCCTC
>CAOKRT010000025.1 GCA_948471205.1 uncultured Oscillospiraceae bacterium
GTAATTGGGACAAGCTGCCTGTTGCCCTTGATTTACATACAGTTGCGCTGATATTTGATGTTACAGATGCAACGATTAAAAATTGGATATATAAAGGCACTTTAAAAGGCTCAAAAGTGGGCGGAAAATGGCTTTTTGATAAAGATTATATCAGAAGCTATATTGCAGGCGAATGCAAGGCGGTGATGCAGTAATGAGTAAGAACAAATTAGCGCAGATACAAAGCATTGTACTTGATTTACTGCAGTCTGATAACAGATGTAAGAAAGATGATTTATATCTATACAGCCGAGCTATCGAGGTTATAACAAGGAATAACGGTACTTACTGCGGCGAAATAAAGCAGCTTGTAACGCTTTTACAACGATACGGCAAAGACTTGCCCAAGTTTTCAAGTGTAATGCGTTCTCGCCAAAGTCTGCAGAGTGATAATCCCGAATTAAAGGATAATTATATTGCTGAAATGCGAAAAGAGCAGGAGCAGGAATACAGAAACTTTTTCGGCAGAACTTAAGGCATTTTGCAGTCGATTGCAAAAACAAATGTTCGCCACAAAAATAAAGCAAGGCAGCAGGTTTTTATATGCCTGCTGCTATTGTTAGCCCAAATAATGAGCTGAAAAAATAAAGGGTGCAAGTCCCTTATGCCGACTTGATAAAAGTAATAAATTTAGAACGAATTTACAATAAAAAGAGGGTTAAAAAGTGCCTTGGATAAAGAAAGAGTATGATTGTGGTAATTGTGTAATGGTTGTAAAATGCTTTGCTTCCCGTTATTAATCGATATATCAGATATTGGGCTATATTCCCCTCACAGGGTGTGCCTTCAGACCTTCCGCCGTCACTGCACAAATATCTCGCTGAGAAAATATATTCATTATTCCGACATTTCCGACACCCTAAAAAGGAAACGAAATAACTATATAAAAAACGCTCAAAACTATCAAAATACGGCGATAAATGCCGTTATTTTAAGTCTTTTTTGTCAATAGATATTCAGCTATTGATAAAAAGAATACTTGCAGCAGGCTAATAAAAGCAAGCTATAATGGCTTGTTTTTTCTCTTTTATATGGCGAATTTGAGCAAGATTTTGCGAAAAGTTGAAAAAATTTCGTTTTTAAAACGCTAAAAAGCCTTATTGTTAAGCCAAAAATCAGCCCTAAAAAGTGATATACATTTTGATATACATTTGCCCATAAAAGTGCATAAAATTGCGTAAAAATGCGTTAAATCAACAGGTAAAGAAAAAGCCCTTAAAACCGCATTGCTATGCGGAATTTGGGGCTATTCCTATGGTCTGCCCGAGAGGGGTCGAACCTCCAATCTTTTGAATCCGATTCATAAATAGCTGTTTGTATAGTGCTTTTTTGAAAACTATTCATAAATAAACTATATTTTATTACAAAAAAAGGATATTTGAGATTGAATTTCATATATTATTTATGAAATAATATTAAAAAATTGTAATAATTGTTGACTTTTTTATCGGTGTTGTTATATAATGCAACTACAAAACAGTTGCAGGAGAATTAAATTATGAGTTCATCGGAAAAACTTATCTTGCGTTTTAAATGTATTCCGAGTGACTTTACTTTCGATGAAGCTGAAAAACTAATGAGATATTTCGGTTTTGAATTAGACACAAAAGGCAAAACCTCAGGATCAAGAGTTTTGTTTTATAGACAGTCGGATTTAAGAAAAATCATGCTTCATAAACCTCATAATCCACCGGTATTAAGAAAAAGTGCAGTTAAACAAATATATCAATTTCTAATTGATACAGGAGATATAGAGGAGGATTAGTATGGGAAAAGACTTTCTGGAATATAAAGGATATTATACTCGAATTGAGTACAGCGTTGAAGATAAAATTTTGTTTGGCAAAATTGAGGGAATTAATGATTTGATTAATTTTGAATCTGTAAGTGCAGAAAATATCGAAGATGAATTTAAGTTGGCTGTTGATGATTATTTAGAATATTGTAAAACTTTAGGTGTAGAGCCGGATAAGGCATATAAAGGGTCTTTCAATGTTAGAATGTCTCCTGATTTGCACAGGAAATCAGCAATAGCAGCGTTCAAAAGAGGAATTTCGTTGAATGAAATTATTTCGTTGGCGGTTGATTCATATCTAAAGAAAAGCAAAATTAATTTAAATTTAGCAATTTATCAATCAGAAGGACAAAAAGCAACATCAATAGCGACAAACGATTATGTAAAAAATTCAAGAAATACGAACATAAGTGATTATGTTATGATGTTGAGTCCAAATGTTATTTCAAAACTCAATTGATATAATTAATATATATTGTAGGTGATATTTATGATTTTAGATAATTTTGAATTTAATAATGTTGTTAATTTAAAAAGTATTGTTTATAATGAAAAAACAGTAGAAAAAATGCCGGAAAAAATCAGCGTAAATGATGATTTTGAATATACTTATGATGGTGACGGTATTTTAATATTAGTTACTAGAAAAGTATGCTTTGAACCGGATTCTATATTTGATATTACAGTAAAGGCGGATACTTTCTTATCAGAAAAAGAAGAATCAGATTATGATAAAAAAGAACTTTCATCAGAAGAATTTTTAGAGGGTTTTGAGCCAGTTTTAAATAATATATGTAGCAGGATATCAACTATTATTTCTGTTATAACTATGGCTTCTAGCAACACTCCGTTAATTACACCACCACAAATCATTTCTGAAGAGCAATCCTAATTTTAGGATTGCTTTTTATTATATCTTTTAACAATACAGTCCGCTATAATGAGTATAACAATTAATTGTTTATTGCAGCACAAATGTAGTATTACCATTAATACGGCTTTGTCATACACAAGAATCATAATATGTAAATTATAATTGCAGTTGCTAAAATACGGTAGAGGTAGGCAAAATTCTGTTACTAATCCGTAGGGATAACGGCAACAGGGGTGCAGTGTGCAAAAAACTCCCCACCGCAAAATAAAAAGCAGCAAGCTGTAAAGCCTGCTGCTGATATTTTTGTTTATTCAATTCCGGTTATGGCATTATTATATAAAAACGCTTTCAGCTGATCGCTTTTATTTGTATTGTAGTATTCCAAAAGCAAAGTATTGAATTGCTCCATATGTTTATCGGTAATGGTCAATATACCCTTGCCTGCTGCAATTAAGATTTTATTTGCAAGTGTCATACTTGTTCTTTTGTTGCCGTCCCAAAAGAATTGACCTCTTGCACCCCATACAAAAGCATTTAAAGCCTTTTCTGTTTCGGTGGTATCTGTTGTCAATATCTTGTTTAGTTCTTCTGATATGGCTTCAGATGTCGGAACAGGCGGTAAATAATCTGTGCCGGATATAGCAACTGATCCGCTCCGCAGTTTCCCCCATTCTAACGCCTCATTCCTTGCTATAAATTCATTCAGCTTGCAAAGATATTCAAGGGTTATAGGCTCGCTGATAGTGTTTATAAGATATTTCCAAGCATCTCGCATATTTAATATTGCCTGTATATCGTCAAGCTGCACACTCGGCACATTAACACCGTTTAATATCGTTTGTGTCTGTGGGAATGTTACGGCTCTGTTTTCCATCTTCATACCGCAGTATATATTTTCATCCCATTTCTTTTTAGCAAGGAATAGGCTCTGCTGTGATGTTAAATTGTATTTATCCTGATAATTCATATAAATTCATTCCTTTTATTCTTCCATAGCCTTATCAATAGCTTTATTTACAAAGCCATTGATGCTTTCGCCTTTGCTATCTGCATAGGCTTTTATTTTTGCCTTTTTGCCTTTCGGTACAACAAGCGCAATGCGTTCATAATTAGCAGCATTATACTTGTTTTTTGCCCTTGTGCTTGCCTTGCCCTGACTTTCCGACATATTCCTTACCACCTTTTTGTTTATTTAGCTTTAATATATAAAGCCTATTCTTTCACTATGGCTATATTATACCACAAATGCAATACTTACACAAGTACAAAAATATACAAACATACTTGTGTAAGTTTGTGCAATGTGCTAATTGAAATACTTGTGTAAGTATGATATACTGTGTTTGTAATCAAGAGGTTACGGCGGTTAGCAATTCCCCTTTTAAAGTAGGACAGAAAGGGGGTGAGCTTATGGAATACATAACAATATTGATAATTACATTGTTGTTAATTACAGCCATAAAAAAATAACCGCCACCGTAGGAAAGTGAAAGCGGTTATTTAATAATACCCGGTAAGCTGACTGCCTGCCTTTTGGTTACAGTCCTACAATATCATATTTTGAAAGGATTGTCAATCAATGAAAAACGAAAAGAAAAATGCCCTTGTTCAACCGACCAAAGCAAACAAGGGCAAAAGGAAAGCCAACCAAAACAATGGTAAGCAAGACAATTATAACAAGCCTGCTGCTGAAAATCAAGAGGTAAAAGCAAGCAGAATAATTGAATTTATTGAAAAGGCAATGCAATGTACAGATAAGCAGTTTGATAAGTTTTGCAGGCGAATGCAAGAAGAGTTCAGCAATGCATCAACAGAGGACTATACAACAATGTTGCATATAATCTGCTCGCTTGATGTCTTAAGAAGCAAGAAGGGAGCTTAAAACCTATGGAACCATATGAAAGCCATAGACCTCGCTGCAGTTTTGAAGAAGCATATCGGATAATGGAACAGTCGACATATGAGATAGGAAAAATTGCTTATAAGTGTTATGAAAATTCTTATAAAACTGGATTCAAAAAACACCCTGATGATGCTATTTGGAATGTTAACTGTGCATTTGCAAGCGTATATATGTTGGGATTTTTAAGCGGAGCAAGAGCCGTCAGAGAAAGAAAACACTTGCAGCAGGCATATAAAAACAAGCCATAAGGGCTTGTTTTTCTTTCAAAAAAGGTAAAACCGGGGCGGAATTTTGCAAAAAGTTGAAAAAATTTTGCTTTTAAAACGCTTGTAAGCCTTGCTATTATGCCAAAAATCAGCCCTAAAAAGTGATATACATTTTGATATACATTTGCCCGTAAAAGTGCATAAAAATGCGTAAAAATATGTAAAACCGATAGGTAAGAAAAAAGCCCCAAATTTCGCTTAATGGTGCGATTTTTGGGGCTATTCCTATGGTCCACCCGACAGGATTCGAACCTGCAGTCTTTTGAATCGGAATCAAATGCATTAGCCATTGTGCTACGGGCAGAAATATTAATAAATTATCAACAATGATTTTACTACCTGAATACTATTGTTGTCAATCCCATTTTATGTTATAATTTGAAATATTATTGTTTTTGTTGAAATAATAAAATAATTTAATTGTTGTGTAAAGGAGCAAATGGTATGAAATTCAAGGATTTTCCAAGCGCAGTTATTAAGGAAAATGTTGAGTATACTGTAAGGGAAATAACGAATGTAATTAAAAAATACGGACCGCGCGAGTCCGGAAACGATAACTGCTTTGCGGCAGAAAAGCATTTGAAAAAAGAGCTTGATCAATTTTGTGATGAAACACATTTTGAAGAATATCAAATGTCGCCAAAGGCATTTCTTCATTTCACAAAAACAGTGGCGGTTTCTATTATTATTGCCGTTATTGCCTGCATGGTGCTTGTATTAACAAATGTTATAAGCTTTTTTGTTGCGCAGTGTGTAATTGCGGCTGTTGTTGGCATAAGTTTATTTGTTA
Source organism: uncultured Oscillospiraceae bacterium (assembly GCA_948471205.1). Classification (GTDB taxonomy): domain Bacteria; phylum Bacillota; class Clostridia; order Oscillospirales; family Acutalibacteraceae; genus Eubacterium_R. The sequence goes on from CAOKRT010000025.1 coordinate 5,668, forward strand.
CGGTAATGGAATTTCTTATGTATAAGCAGTTTACGGATGTGCTTTTTAAAAAGAAAACTGCGCATAACCTGATTGCTTCCAGAAAGCCGAGAGGCGAGATAAAAAGAAGAATTGTTATAAGTGGGCATATTGATTCCGCCTATGAATGGAGACCGCTTTATTACGGAAAAGGCAAATACAATTTTATGGGACTTTCCATGGGTCTTGCTATTGGCGGTGGTGTTATATCCTTTATTATTGCAGTTATAAATATTGCGGCAGGAATTGCCGATTTAGGCGCTTTCGGCAGCTTTATGCTTCAGTATTCCTATTATTTTCATTTTGTAACAGTAATCGGAATGGTACTGCTTTATCTTTTTGTGGATTTCAAAACCATTTCGCCCGGTGCAAATGATAATTTAACAGGCACATATTCGGCTGTCTGCGCACTTCGCATGCTTGATATGGCAGGTGTTGAATTTGAAAATACAGAAGTTGTTGCAATGATTACAGACGGCGAAGAAGCCGGTTTAAGAGGTGCAAAAGCATATGCAAAGGAACACCGTGCAGAATTTACAGGTGATGTGGAAACGGCAGTGCTTTGCTGTGATACATTAACGGATTTGGAATATCTGAATATATATTCAAGGGATATGACAGGCACGGTGAAGCATAATCAGAAGTTTTCACAGCTTGTGCTGGATTCTGCCAAAGAAGCAGGATATAATGACGCAAAATTTGCAAATGTTTTCTTTGGTTCATCCGATGCTGCGGCATTTACGCAGGAAGGCATAACAGCAACATGCCTTGCGGCTATGGATCCGGCACCGGCAGATTATTATCATAACCGCCGTGATAATTATGACAGGCTTGTTCCCAAAGCTATTGAAACAGGCTATAAAATTATTATTGCATCTATTCTGAATTTTGATGAAAACGGTTGTAAATAAAATATTATGAAAAGCGGCACAGTAATGTGCCGCTTTTTTTGTGACCGATTTGATTTATAAATCGTTTTGTGTTTGAAAGGGGGATTTGAATGGATAAAGAAATTCTTGAAAGTCAGTTTGAATCCAAATACAATTTGTATGGCAACATGTTATATAAAATAGCCTTTTTGTATTTTGGAAATTCATATGATGCAGAAGATGTATTGCAGGAGGTTTTTATTAAACTTCTGTATGCTTCGCCCTCTTTCAAAAATGCAGAACACGAAAAAGCGTGGCTGATCAGAGTAACACAGAATAAATGCAGAGATGTACTGAAAGCATCGGAACGAAAAAATAAATGTTTTGATGAATTTGAAAAATCAGATGAATTGAAAACAGAAAATGATGTTTATCTTGATGTTGTGAAACAGGTGGTGGCTTTGCCGGAAAAATACAAAATGGCTGTTATTCTGTATTACTATTACGATTATTCTGTTAAACAAATATCGCAGATACTGAAAATAAGCAAATCAGCAGTAAAAATGCGATTAAAACGCGGCAGAGAAATTTTAAAAATTGAATTGGAGGATTATAAGAATGAAGCCTGAAGATTTAAAAAACAGTATAAATTCCATTAAAGCCGATGATTATCTGGAAACAAGGCTTTTTGCAAAAGTAAGGGAAGCAGAAAAGCTAAAAAGGAAAAAAAGAAAAGCATTTCAAATTGCAGTTACAGCAGCGCTTTGCTGTGCAGTGTTTGTTGCCGGGCTTGGAATTGGAATTCCACAGGCACTGATTGATGATACAACGGAGTTTCCGATTGCTGAGGATATTAATATTAACGGAAATATTTTTATAATGAGTGTGCGTGCAGCGGAAAGTGAAAATACAGAATATGTTTCTGTTACAGACCACACTGTTATTTTTCCTGAATATAAACTAAATAAAGTTATAATAGAAGATGATGAAAATATGACCTTTGAAGAAAAGGGTGATTTGTCACTTTCAATAAAAGGAAAAAATATCGAATCTGTCAGAATGCAATGTGAAAAAGGTGAATTTTTTATATTTGATTCAGATATGTTTGAATATTTGTGTTCAACTAATGAGCTTTATGACATTATAGTTCCGTATTCGACTGAATACGAAAATAAAACTGTTAATGAGCGTCTTGATATAATGTATAAGCACATTGAAAATGGTGATTATGATGAATATTTTACTGAACATGCTAAAAAAACTTATGATGAATATCAAGGTGCAGACATAGTATATGACGGAAATGAAAATAAAATCGGTATAGGTCTTGTAAGTGCAGAAACCTATGCTAAATTTCATCCAACAAAATCAAATGAAAAAGGCAAACGGAATTTTGTCAGAAATTATACGCTTCATAATGTTCTTGAAAAAGAAGAATTCGAGGCTGTTGCAATTTTTCAGCCTGAATGGTATGAATTTCTTTTGAATCATTCTGATATTGCCTTTTCGGATTTGCCCCATGAAGTTGTTACGATTGAGGTTACTTTTGATAACGGCTCTGTTGAATGCAGCAAATATGATTTTTCTTTGAATGATAATGGTGAGCTTGTAATTGACAGAATAACGGAATAAAGTGCGGTAACGAAGCAAACCACGAACATTTATTGTTCGTGGTTTTTCATTTTTGTAACTTCTTATTTTTTAGGGTATGGCTTTTTTGCATTTGTTAATAATGCGATGTAATCTATTGAGGTATTATAAAACTCAGCATATTTTATTATTATTTCAAGTGGTATATCTCTAACACCGTTTTCATATCTTTCGTATGATTTCTTACTGATATAACCAATTATTGCAGCAACTTCCGGTGATTGAATTTTTTATTTGAAAAGAAAACCGAAAGTCCTTTGGCCTCATATGAAGAGGTTATGTTAATTGCTGCAAAATCAGCGTTTGGGGAGGGCATATGGTGTATTTGTTATACCGGCAATATAATCTATTGAAACATTATAGAATTTTGCTAATTTTATAACATTATGAAAGGGGATTTCTGATTCGCCTATTTCCCATCTGCTGTATTGTTTTTGTGATGTGCCTAAAATTTTTCCTATTTCAGTTTGGTTTAATTCTTTATCTTCTCTTAAATCTTTTAATCTGTTATATATGTATGTCAATTTTTCCACCTCAAAAAATATTTTAACATAATACGAAAGTGGTTTGGCTTTATAGAAGAGGTTATATTAATTGTTCCATTATTCCCAAATCAGCGTTTAGGAAGTTTTTTAGGATTATCTGTAAAACCTAAAATATATTCAGGTGATATATTTAACTGCTGGCAAAAATCCTTTAAATATGTTATGGGTATAAGTCTTAATCCTCTTTCATATTCGCTATATTGCTGCTGTTTTATTGATAACATGTTTGCAACATCACTTTGCTTTAAATCGTTATCTTCTCTTATTGCTTTCATTCTTTCAAAATATTCCATTTTATCACCTCTGTAATATTCTACAATACAAAATAAATTTTGTATTGACATACAAAAGATGTTTTGTTATAATTTGATTGTGAAGAATGTACTTTTACTGATATTTTCTTAAAATTATTGTATAAATGCCAGTTAAGAAAATAAGGATAGAGAAAAGACAGGGAAAGAAATTTTGTCCTTGTTGTTCTATTTTAAAAATACAAATAATTTTGATAAGAAGGCAGGAAAGTTAAGTTTTAAAATGAATAAAAACGCTGTACCAAGTCCATAAAATACGATACAGAGTTTTTGCAGGCAAACACTGGAAGTATATCAATTGTTCTAAAATCAGCGTTTAGGATAACTTAAATCATCAGGTAATCCCAGTATGTAGTCAGCAGATACACCGTAGTATAAGCATAGTTTTATTAAATCATCTATTTTATATTGTGCTCTTCTTTTTTCATATTTTGATATTGCAGATTGTTTTACACCTAAAATATTTGATATAGTCCTTTGGTCTATATCTCTGTCGTTTCTTAATTCTGTTAATTTGTCTACATAATCCATATCGTTCACAACTCCTTAGAACTATTATAAAATATTCCAAAACAGACTATTGACAAATAGTCTGTTTTGGAATATAATGTGAATAACCCAATGACCCAATATATAGTTTATTGCATATTTATAGTCTGTATCAGACTTTTACGAGATATAATAAAAGAAGAAATTGAAATAAAAAACTCTGTATCCCCGCCTGTTAAAACAAAATAGCGAGCGTTTTATACAGAAACATAGGCAAGCCCAAATGCCGCATATGGATTATACGGCATCTTCCGGTATTAGAATTTTAATCTGAAAGGAACACGAAATATGCCTAAAATATGAAGCCGCCAAAATTTCGCACAGCTTGCGGGAATAGAAAACCGAGAGCTGTTTGTCTTATATAGAAGAGGTTCTGTTCATGATTTCATTGTTCCAAAATCAACGTTTAGGATAACTTAAATCATCGGGTAATCCCAGTATGTAGTCAGCAGATACGCCGTAAAACAAGCATAGTGTTTTTAAGTTGTCTATTGGTAATGCTCTGAAACCTCTTTCATAATTGCTGTATTGTTGTTGTTTCATATTCAATATGTTTGCTATATCTTGTTGTTTTAAGTCTTTATCTTCCCTTAATGCTTTTAATCTTTCATAATATTGCATAATAAATTCCACCTTTTTTTGTTGAGCTACACAATTTTACCATACAAACGTATGATTGTATTGACTTTACAAACGTACGGTTGTATAATTTGGCTGTACAAACAAAAAAACTCTGTATCCGTCCGTTAAACAAAATACAGAGTATTTGAATTTTAATCTGAAAGGAAAATAAAATATGTCTAAAATAATAAGCAGCCATAATCTGGCACAGCTTGAAAGATTAGAAAACGGATTTAAAAAGAATGTTTTACTTGCGCAGATTGCAATGGAAAAAATAGACAGCTATGATGATAATACGTATGTAATGTTTTTGCTGGATGAAAGCATACGCAACTTAGATGCATTGGTAAACGACTTATTCGGGCTGGATATGTGCCTGCGTGATGAAGTGGATTTTGAGCCGGCATAAAAAAACCAGCCACGCGTCAAACGCGTGGTTTTCATTTTACGGGCAAAGCCC
>CAOKRT010000026.1 GCA_948471205.1 uncultured Oscillospiraceae bacterium
GTCATCAGCGATACCCGGACCTTTGTCGGTAAGGGTAACCTTTGCATGGTTTCTTGTTGTGTTTTCTGCCTTTGCTTCCGGTTCTTCATCATCAAGGAATACAGTTAAGTAAGTCTGGAATGTATCTGACTTCTTATTGTTACTATCCTTAACAACAAGTTCAAATGTGTAACGTCCCTGTTTTGTCTGATTTGTAATTTCAAAATCCTTTAAAACAGGCTGAACCTTGCCGTCGGCAGTGGTTACAGTATTTGTTGTAACCTCTGTTGAAACCAGCGTTCCGTCAGGGTCATAGATATTAAGCGTCCATTCAACAAGCTGATCACCTGCGCCCAGTTCGGCAGTACCCAATTTTGATTTATCAAAAATGTTGGCTTTAACAGAAAAGCCGTCCGGCAAATGCTTCTGGTGTACCGTCATCAACTGAGAAACATTATCAGGATCTGTTACATTTGTGATATAAAAGCTTGCAAGCGGAATTGCGCTTTCAACCGGATTCTGATGAACGAAAGGTGTTTTGTTCTGGAAATTCTTGGCAATATATTCTGCCATCTGTGTAACGTAATCTGTATCTGTTGCGATAATTCCGTTTTCACTGCCAAGTCCAACGTGGGATTTGTCCTCCGCTGTATTGGTAAGAATTTTACCGTCCTCTACATTACTGAGATAGAATATCTCGTTTTCGTCCATACGCTTAATTCCGTCTGTGTAGTTCTGAGCTTCCTTATTCTCGTCAGGAATATTCGGGTCGTTGCTGCTGCCTGCCAGGTTAATGAAATACTTCTGGTCTGCAGTCTGTGCATACTGAACATTTTTAAGCGCGTCAAATGCTGTAGCAGCATAAGTCATTTCAAGGTCGCCGTAACGGAAAACCGTCATAGCTGCACAGCCGTGGCTTGTGTAACCTACGATAGGTCCGAAGCCGTTTCCGTTTGCTTCTTTAATCGGAAGTTCATAGTCATTGTAAATAACTTTTTCATCGCCAAGGCTTGTGCCGCTGTAAGTTCTTACAGTTACGGAAACTCTGTTTTTCTCAAGCACAACCTTGATTCTGTAAACTTCACCCTGCTTAAATGGAATTTTTGTTCCATCTGTAAAGGTTGTTTTATTAACCATTATGCCTGACGCACCGGGAATTACGCTGCCCTGTGTCATAGCATTATAGTTTTCTACTTTACGAATTTCAACGCCGCCCAAAGAGCTTCCGTTCCAGTGCCAGTATACAGCATAACCGTTAAGCACACCTGCGTCTGTTATAGCAGAGTTCAGCAGAAAGCCTGCGCCGTCAAGTGTATGCGCATTAACAGCCGCCGGGTTCAAGTCGAATTCAATGGTTCTTTTTGAATCACTTGTTGCCGGATAAACCATATAGTCTGATAAAGCATTTGTACCATAACCCATAAAGATCATGTTTGCCTTATCATTTTCCTGCCATGAATAGGCATGCTGGTTTGTTGGCCAAAGATTACCTGTGCTTTCCGGTTTTGCATGATATTTTTTATTAACAAAAACATCCTGAATCAGCGCAGGAGTAGGACAACCGGAGCCCTGTGCTTTCATATAACTGTTATCTGCAGCTCTGTAAGGCTGTTTAACCTTTTGTTTATCAGATAAGTTCAGCGCATTATAGGCTGTCTGATTGTAATAATGGTCATAAACATACCATCCGTCAAGATTCGTTGTATCAATCTTTACAGCAGTGTCTGTAATACGGAAATCATCCGCATTCATGCCGTTTGCAATTAAAGCCTGTGTTAACTCTTCTTTAAACTCTTCGAAAGTACCCGGGTAGTCCGCAGGAACACTTACTGCAATATCAACCTTAGGGGTGGGATTTTCACCAATATCAATTGAAAGTGCAAGTGCGTTAAACGGAGCCAACTGCAAAAAGCTGAATAACATTGCCAGACAAAGAATAGAACTAAAAATCTTTTTGAAAAATTTGTTCACTATTTTTCTCCTTTCTAAAGAATTATTTACTCATTTATAATGCAGCGAGTAGTCTGCAAAAATACTGAAGATTGCGGTGCAAAAAAATATCCCACACTGCTAAACCTGTTTATACCATTTATATAAATAGTATACAAAGATAGCTGCATGGGGATGACGGTATTTGACTGAAAATCAAAATTTTGCACTAATCGACCGAATTATAAATAATGCAGCAAAGAAGAACAAGGTTCAGTATTTATACATCAACCATACTCCTTAAAATATGTATTGTCAATACCCACCCCCCCCGAATTTATTAACAATTTCTAAACTTTGTCATTTTTTAACATTTTGTGCTCAAATTTTTAACAATTTTAACAATTTTGTAAAATATTAAATTTTTCCAAAGGTTTACAATTTCCTTATAAAAACGTACAGCTTTTCTATTTAACCGTTATATTTGCCGATGTTCTTAAACTGCATAAAAAAGGCAGAATATAGACAATAAATATCTGCATTCTGCCCTGATTTACTTAAAATTCACTTGAATATACTGCAATTTGAGCAAATTCGCCGAAAAATACTGTAAAGTAACTTTATTTACACCGGTATTTCCTGTTAATAGCAGTGTAATGTTTATCTGCTTTACAAGATATCAAAAGCAATCAAATATCAAAATGATACTCAAATTCAGTCCATTCATGCTTAACCAAGCTGCGAACTCTTACCACAAGTTCTTTGTCATACACTTCAGCCTGAAGCCCCAGCCCTGTTTCCTGAACATCTGCATTTCCGCCGCCGTTTTCGGAACCGAAGGACGGAACATTGATATACGTTATTTTACCGTCTTCCTTTATGCCCTTACCGTTTTCAAAAATACCCATATGCAGGTGACCTGTAAAGAAGAAAATTCTGTTATCATATTTAGTAAGAAGGCTATGAAGTTCTTCACTTTGCTCGCCCACATGACCTTCCTGCCAAACCTTTTCAAAAACATCATTCAGCGGCCAGTGGCTGAAAAGAAAAACAGGGTTTCCGCTTTCAGCAGCCATTTTCAATTCATTATCAAGCCATTCAAACTGTTCCGGTGAAATATACTGGGCAACACCGGCATCCTTATCGGACGAAAGTATTATATAGCGATAACCGTCTATAACTGCGCTGTGATAAAGGTTTTCTATTTTATGTTCAAGAAATGCATTGTTATATTTTATAAAACGGTTTTTCAAATCTTCATAATCGCCCGAATTATGTTTTCCGGGGCAAATATCATGGTTGCCGACTGCCATAAGAACATTTTCAACCGTATTATATTTATTTATTAAACCATACAGTATGCTTGATTCAAAAGCCTGCCCGTTCATTGTATTGTCGCCGCACATAACAAGCGCTCTGCTTTTCACTTCGGCATTTGCCATATCACGAAAACATTCAATATAATTTTTATGCCTTTCGGAATTATTTCCTTCAATATGACCGTCTGAAATAACAGTAAAGCTTGTTTTCAAATTATCTTTATCAAGTGGAGCATATACAGCGATTTCTCCGGATGAAGAAAAAATAAAAAATGCAAGCACAGATGAAATCAATTTAAGAAACCAACTCATAATAATCTCCTTTTTCCGTTTTGTATTATCATAACATTTATACAGTTTTTAATCAAGTGTTAAACAATGATTATAACAAACCGATTGACATTGCAATGCATAAAACAATATAGTATACTATTATATATAATATAAACAGGAGTATAACAATGAATAAAAACAGAATCGACTTATATACAAGCATTGTGCCGAACCGCAGGCAGCTTATTATTCAGGAAATGAAATACTATGCTTTTATTCATTACGGTGTAAATACCTTTACAAACCGTGAATGGGGAAACGGAAAAGAAAGTGAAACCATTTTCAATCCTAAAAAGCAGAATACAGACCAATGGTGCAAAGCAATCAGCGATGCCGGAATGAAAGGTGTCATACTCACCTGCAAGCATCACGACGGTTTTTGCTTATGGCCCACCAAAACAACCGAACATTCCATAAAAAACAGCCCTTATAAAAACGGAAAAGGAGATGTTGTTCGTGAAGTTTCGGAAAGCTGTAAAAAATACGGACTGAAATTCGGTGTATACCTTTCCCCCTGGGACAGAAATGCAAAATGCTACGGCACGCCTGCTTACAATGATTTTTACATAGAACAGTTAACAGAGCTTTTAACAGATTACGGCGATATATTTATGCTTTGGCTGGACGGCGCATGCGGCGCCAGAGCAGACGGTCAGCCGGTGCAGAAATATGATTTTGAAAGAATATGGAGCACCGCAGTAAAACTGCAGCCCGATATTGTAATGAGCGGCTGTGCGCCTGATGTACGCTGGATTGGAAATGAAAGCGGAAAAACAAGGGAAAGCGAATGGAATGTTGTACCCAAATTTGAATATGACCAGCAGAATATCGCCGCAAACTGCCAGACAGATGATGATATGAAAAAATTTCAGAAACGCTGTCAGGATGTTATGCTGCCTGATATGGGTTCACGCGAATTTCTGAGCAATTATGATGAATTTATGTGGTATCCTGCCGAAGTGGATGTTTCAATAAGACTTGGATGGTTTTTTCACCCGATGCAAAGACTTACGCTGAAATCGCTGAATCATCTTATGAAAATCTATTATCATTCCGCCGGCAACAATTCCCTTATGCTTTTGAATATTCCGCCCAATAAAAACGGACTGTTTGCAAAAAGCGATGTGAAACGTTTGGAAGAAATGGGCCGATGGTTAAGAAAAGAAGAGGAACTTGTAATACGCAATGCCGAATACAAAAAATCGGAAGACGGCTTTACTGTAACACTTAGCTTCCCAATGCAGTCGGTAGACCGTATTCGCATTGCAGAGGACACAACAAAATCACAGCGTGTTGAGCGCTTTGAAATTCATGCAAACGGCAGAAAAATATTTGACGGAACCATTATAGGCTTTTCAAGAATTGCTGTTTTTGAGCCTGTTGTTACAGATAAAATAACCGTTCGTATTACAGAATGCAGAAACGAACCTTATATTGAAAAAGCAGAAGCGGTTGCCACAGGTGCATACAGGGTTAAATAAAACAGATTCAAATTCAAACAAAAAATCCCATCTTTTCAGATGGGATTTTTATTATGCAATAAACAGGATTGTGGAAGCAATTAAAAACTGTGCCGCATAGTAAAGCAGATGATTTACAAATATATGAACCGGTTTATCCCATCCCTTTCCGAAATAGGTGAAGCAAAGCACAACATCGGAAAGCAGGAATAAAACTGCGCCTACAGCAAAAATAATCATTGCCTTACTTGCCGATACAACGGCACAAAGAACAGATATAATAGCTGTGGCTGCAAGAATAGATGAATACAAAATAACAATATTTCTGTACTTGCCGAAATCAACCTTCAGCATCTTACCCGAAAACGCATTTATTACAGCAATTATTACCGCAGCAGCTATGCAGATAAGCACCCACCACCATTTCAAACGGTTAAACCAAATAAGCGCGGCATTAAAGAAGATATGCCCGATTGCAAAGAAAATAAAGCCGGAACGTAAAAATTCATTATTATCCTTAGGATAAATAAATTTTAAATCAAGTGCCGCATCGCCGCACAGTCCGAGAATACCGCCCATAATAATAAGCACACCGTATGCCGAAGCACCCGGATTTACAATAACGGCACAAACTGCCGTAAGCAAAAAACAAAGACTGGAAGCCATTTTGAAAAACAGGTTTTTTATGCTTGCACCCTTTGAACGTGAAAACAAAAATCCTGCAGCAACAATAAGCCCTGCGGCTAAAGATATGTAATATAACGGCATAGCTATCTCCTTTAGTTTATAAAAAGTTTATAAATTGAGTATAGCATATAAAAAAGATAACTGCAAGCGAAAACAATTTATATTTTGCTTAAATTTCGTTTTTTGACAATTACATATAAAATAATCAGCGGAATATCTGCCAAAAGCCATGCGGCGGGACCGGCAAAGCAAACACCTGCAAAACCGAACAGGCGTGTAAAGAAATACGAAACAAGAAGTCTTCCGATAAGCTCTCCTGCCCCGGCAATTGTATTTGCATAAGTATAACCAAGCCCTTGAAGTGTGTTTCGGAATACAAAAAGAAGTGAAACCAAACTGTAACATCCGCCGATTGTATAAAGATACTGCATAGAATAATCCATAATTTCAGCAGACGGATTTTCAATAAACAATCTTACAATATAAGGACCTGCCAAAATAAGCACCGCACTGCACACCAAAGAAATCATTAAATCAAGAACCAGAATTTTTCTTACGGATTCAATAATTCTTTTATAATTTTTTGCGCCGAAATTCTGAGCAACAAAGGTTGAATTTCCAACACCAAGCGCGCTCATGGGTATATTGGTTATCTGTTCTACTCTGCCTGCCGCTGTAATAGCAGCAACAGCCGTTGAACCGAACCCATTGATTGCAGACTGCAAAATCATGGAACCGAACGAAGTAATGGTAAACTGAAGGGAAACGGGAATACCGAGTTTAAGCTGTTCCCAGGATATTTTAAAGCTGAGCTTCAAATCTCTTTTTTTGATGGAAAGCTCCGGCTGTTTTTTAAGAACATATACACCTGAAAAAACGGCCGCAACCGCATAAGAAATAACCGTTGCTGCAGCAGCGCCCTCTACACCCCAGCCGAATACACCGACAAATAAAATATCCAGCACAAGATTTGTTAAAACACTGATAATGATAAAAACAGTGGGTTTCTTGCTGTCGCCTACTGCACGGGCTATGCTTGTAAAATTATTAAAAAGCATCTGAAACGGCACACCGAAATACAGAATATTTATATATGCCGATGACAAGTCAATGATATTTTCAGGCGTATTTATTAACCTTAAAATCGGGTTGGAAACAATATGTGCAAGAACAACAATAATAATTCCTATTAAGGCAGAAAGCGTAATACTGTTTGCCGCATAAAGATTCATTGCCTTCTTATCCCCTGCGCCGAATCTTTGTGAAACAGGAATTGTAAAACCGCCTGTAAGCCCAAGCGCCGTTCCGATAATAAAGCTGTTTATCGGTCCTATACTGCCAACTGCCGCAAGCGCTTCTTCGCTTATATATCTGCCTACGATAATATTATCTATTAAATTATAAGAATACTGCAAAACTGCGCTTGCCATAATAGGCAAAGCAAACAAAATTATGGATTTCACAATTTTGCCTTTAAGCATATCATTTTTCATTTCGTGCACCGATAATAATAAAATTTGCATACATTATAGCACTTTAAATATAAATATCAACAGAAAAATAAAAAAAGGTGCAATATTTTTACCGCACCTGCAAACGATATTATTTCAGCACAGAATCAAGATACAAACGAAGCTGTTTTCTGCTTTTAAATATAACGGTTTTATCCGGATATGTTTTTTTGATTTTCTTGTAATGCCTTTTGCGTTTTCCTGAATACTGATTAAAAACAACCCACAGAAAAAACCACATATCCATTCTTTCAAAACAGCCGTCTGCCATACTTTCGCGCACCTTGCCTTTATACTCCGTATTTCTTTTAAAGGCACCCTTCATACAAACAAACCGATTGTACTGAAGAATAATAATTTTATCTGCTTCAGCCAGTCTTTCCGCCTGATAGAATCCGCTGTAGTTCCCGTCTATTACCCAGCTTTCATTCTGCATAAATTCAGCAGTAAGTTTTCTGCATATATCTCGGTCGCGCAGTTTCCAGTTTTCTTCAAAATTGATACAATCAAGATAAAGCAAAGGAATATGATAATATTCGGAAAACTGTTTTGCCAAAGTAGATTTACCGCTTCCGCTGAATCCCAGAACTGCTATTTTCATTTATATGCTCCTTATTAATTAAATTTTTTGCCCAGCAGAAAAGCATTTCGGACATTTCTTTAAAATAAACCTGTGCACCCTTTTTTAATGCAATATATGTATTCAAAATCCGTTTATCTTCTTCTTGCAGCATATTCATCAGGTCTTTTTTATATGAAATATATTTTCCGTTCTGCTGAAAACAGACTGCCTGCAAAACAAACACCGCCGATTTATATAAGCTTTTTAAAATATCACCGTTTTTTTCATACAGCATATTATGAACGCAGGCATGATAAATACTGCATGCACCTGCTTTTATTGACTGCTCAACTGCCTGCGCATTAATCAGAGAAAGCAATGCATCAAGACTGCCGATAACCGGTTTTGTATCATAATAAAACTGAAACAGCTCTGATACATTCCAGTGAAACAGTTCGTCTTTCCCCGAAATAAAACCGCACATTAATTTTCTTTCGGAAACACAATCAAGCAATGTATTATATTTTTCAATATCAGAAGCCCTGCATTCGTTAAGAATTACAACAATATCAATATCACTGTTTTCATCCGCCTCACCGCGGGCATAGCTTCCCTGCAGACCTGCAAACCATATATTGCTGCCAAATTCATTTTTCAGCAATTTAAAAAAATCATTTGTAAATGTATGAATCTGAACCATAAAATTCCTCCTGAAAATAAAAAGCCTCTGCAAAACTGCAAAGGCTTAACTTCTGTGTTCGGAATGGGAACAGGTGTATTCTTTTGGTGTCAGCTTCAACTGACCATATTATCAAAATAGCACACGAACAAAACTTTGTCAATACAAATTTATAAATTGTTTTTAACAAATCCGCCGTATTTCTGAAAACGCTTATTATCACAGTAACCCATATTTATCATATGCTTTATATCATCCCAGAAAAAATAAAAAGCATTTTTTACTTCAAAATTATCGCTTAACTGCACACAGCTTTTGTAATTGTCAAGCAAACCGTATTCATCGCCGTTTGCATTTGTAAGCTGAAATAAATCAAGCTCTCTGTCCGCAAAGCAGCTTCCGAACGGGTCTATCATTCCTATTAACTGATGGCTGTTCGGATCAGCAATCAAATTCCAAAGATTATAATCCCCGTGAATCAAATGACTTTCCGAAACAGATTCACAGAATACTTTATCGTAGTTTTCATAAAGAAATTCCATAAGATTTGCAGATTTTTTTGAAAAAAGAAAAGGCTTTTTGCTGTGTATTTTGTTATAAAGATCTGTTATGTGCGCTTTATACCAATTTTCCCAACTAAGGCTGTAATCACGGTTTACATAGCTTCCGAAACCGTCAGGATTGGAAACCGCATGAATGGCAAGCAGATTTTCAACCACCTGGTTACTGAAAGCCATTTTCTCTTTCTGCTCTGTTATTTTGATTGCACCTGCATTTATACCGTTAATATATTCCATAAACATAATATCAAAGCAGCCGTTATCCTTTTTATAGTCTGCACAGTAAATTTCGGGCACCTTAACAAGCGCATGCCTGCGCATCATTGCAAGCTGGCTGATTTCAGTATCAATATATCCTGTTTGTTTATATACCTTTGCTATTACTTTTGCATTCTTTTCACTTTCAATCAGAAATACCCAACCATAAAAGCCTTGATTAATCTGCTTTACAGATACACATTTTTTATTCAAAGTCCTTTCAAAAATACTGATAACATTGCTTTTTCTGAATACTACATCAAACAGCATAAAATATTCCCCTCAAAATTCCTTTTTCATGATTTCATAAATAAGAACAACGCCGTTATTCAAATCATATTTTTGATGACTGACTGTTTTATAACCTAACTTTTCATAGAGCATAACAGCCGGCAAAGAAGCATCCAAAACCGCACAATCATAATTTCTCTGTATTTCCGTTTCAAGCTGCTTTATGATAAATGTGCCGTAACCTCTGCCCTGATACTGCGGCAAAACATACACTCTTGTAATATGATTTTCCGTTACAGACCCTGTTCCAACCATAACATTATCATGGTATAAAACATAAACCTGCCTATTTTTAATATCTTTTTCAATATTACCGGCTGCGTGAAGACTGCAGAAAAAAGAAACAACCTCAGACGGATAATACTTCGGATATACTGTCTTTATCGTTTTCTGAACAATGCTGTGTATTTCAGCCGTCAGCGATGTGTCTGCACTAACATATTTCATTCATTGAACTCCATTGTATAAAACTTTACCTTAAAAGTTTCGCTGCCGTCCAGTTTTGAATATTCACCAAAATGATGAAATGTAAGACCGCATTTCTCCATTACCTTTCCCGAACGGGGATTATCAACAGCATGCTCACTGCATATTTTATTTACGCCAAGCTGCCTGTGTGCAAAATCAATAATCGCTTTCATTGCTTCTGTGCAATAGCCTTTATACCAGTAATCATAGTGAAGATTATAGCCTATGCCCCAATGTCCCTGCAAAAATTTATCGGCGGCTATGCTTCCTGCACCTATCACTCTGTTTTCACTTTTAAGAATAAATACCCAGTTCCATTCTGTTTCATCATTAAAAGTAGATGTTATCCAGTTTATTGTTTCAGTTATATCCTTACTTGTTGTATAAGACATAAATTTACTTACCCGCGGGTCACTGGTCCATGCAAAAACAGCATCGGCATCATCCAGAGTAACAGGTCTTAACATGAGTCTGTCTGTTTCCAAAATCGGTTCTTTTGCCATTCTACTCACCAAGGAGAGTATAAGCATAACCCAAGCAAGAAGTAAAGAAGAAAGCCATACACAAAAGTGTATGGCTTAA
>CAOKRT010000027.1 GCA_948471205.1 uncultured Oscillospiraceae bacterium
CGATTTATCCGAGGGGTGTGCAGTTCGTATCAAAATTAGTCTTTACTTTCAAAAAGAAACGACAATTTTCGATTAGAAAGTTGTCGTTTCTTTTTTACTTTTCACTTTTAACTTTCTTCTCTTTTCCATCAAAAAGCACAGCACAGGCTGTGCTTTTTTTATAATACATATATATCTTTATGCATTCCGTTCCCCATTGTTCGGCAAGAATACTTACTATGAAACAAGCATACACATTAATGTAATATAAAAGCCGGGGATAATAAAATGAAAAACAAATTTTGGAATAAGAAAACAGCTAAAAAGAATTTTTCAGTAACGCTTTCCGATGTAATACGCGGAATTCAGCACTGTGTCAATTCAAGTGTTGAAGTACTTGAAAATCACTTCATAACACAGCTTGACAAATATGTTGACGATCAGAATAAGGTTCTGACAAAAACAATTAATATTGACGATAAGCATGCTGTTGATATACCGCTTTTCTGTATGAGCAGCCACAATGCGCTTAGTCTGGATGAAATGGAAGTAAAAATCAAAGTAAATCTGCTGGATTTGAATATCAAAGAATCCGAAAACCGTTATAAAGGAGGTGACGAACCCTTTTCGGTAACCCGCACATCATTTAATATTGATGCAGTAAACTGCAATGCAAATAATGAAAACAACATAGACATATCTATGAAATTCAAATCTGCCGAAACACCGGAAGCAGTAAGCAGAATTTCAGAAAAGCTGGCAAACACGGTCAGCATTTACAATATAACAAAAGCAATCAATGAAGGAGATAATGTATGAATCACGAAATAGTAGGCGGCATAATAAACAGCCTTCCAATTGAAAAAATGGTTGCAGCGCCGCTGATTGCTGCAATAAAGGCACAGAGTCAGATGAGCCATATGCTTGCCCAGTTTGTGCAGGATGTCGGTATAGACAGCAGCGGCAATGTCAGAATGGTAACCATGAAATACAGTGAAAACACCGTGGATGCAAGCGGTAATGCATCTACAGAAGAGCGGTATATTCAGGCGCCGTTCCTTGCACTTACCGGTATTCCGAACCTTGCCATTGAGGATGTAAATATTTCATTTGACCTTGAAGTAACAACAGCAGAAGAGGATGTTACAAAAAACAATGCCGACAGTACAGTCAGCACAGAATACAAATCCATCTGGAGTCCCGTAACCGCTAAATTTTCCGGCACGGTTTCCCACAGCGCACAGCAAACACGAAGAACAGATACAAGAGCAAAATACAGCTTTAATGTAAACGCAAGAAAACAAGGAACGCCTGAAGGTCTTATGAGAATTATTGATGCCGTCACCAACGCTGCCGCAACACCTTCAAAAACAGAGAAAACAAACAATTTGATTGAACAGACAACATAATCTGCCCATGCAGAATAAAAAGGAGGGATACTTCCCTCCTTTTTTATTTATTCTCTTTCGGCAGAATACTTTACATCAACGGATTTTTTAAACAGCATATAATCATATTTCGGGCGCCATTCATCACCGCACTGTGTTTTTTCTTCAAATTCTGCTTCGTCAGCACCTGCATTCAGAACAGTTAAACCAATAAGATTTCCGTCTTCCTTATAGGCAGTATCCCAGAATGCATGATGCCCTATATAAGTTACAGACGACGGAATATACATATAGGAAAGTCCGCGGCAGTAATAAAAACAGTCTGAACCGATATATTCAAGTCCTTCGGGAAGAGAATTATAAATATTGCTCATGGAATCAATTGCTTTATACGTAACATCTGAAATAACGGAATCGGCTGTATAGCTGAACACATTCAGAAGCACTGTATTTTTAAACACAGCCATGGATTCCATTGTTTTAATACCTTCAGGCAGATATAAATCGGTAATATTGGAATAAGCAAATGCAAGCTGTCCTATCTTTGTAACAGTAGAAGGAACAACATATGTTCTTATCTGTCTGTTATATTCTGCAAGAAATTCTTCATCATATCTTTCTGTTACGCCCCACAGCTCTTCCATGGGATTTCCATCATCATCAAGCAGGTTATCATAACCAAGCTTTGCTCTTAGATATTTATCATGATCATTCGGATAGAAAATAACCTCTGTCAGTTCTTTATTATAAATAACGCCGTCCAAATCGCAGTAATACGGATTTTCATCATCAATCCAAACATTCTGCACCCACCAGCAGCTATAAACAGATTTGCCGTCTATTGATTTAATATCTTTTCCGAAAGATATGGAATTCAATATTTCATCACAGTTAAAGGCATATTCCCCAATTGATGAAACCGGTTTTGACATATCTTTTTCGCCTGTTTCCAAATCAACAACGTAATCAATTGTAACCTCTTTCATATCGCCCGGATTTGTAAATTTAACCAGCTCATAGGTACCGTCATCCAAAGCCTTATATTCGTATGTATCATTATGAACTGCACGAAATGAAAAAAACAAAGCCATGCCGATTGCCGCAATAAGAACCAAAATAACAATGATCTTTTTTCTGGCTGCGTTTTTAAACGGCTTTCCTATATGAGGTGCCTGCAGTCCGTCTATCTGATAGGTCCATATTTCATCATCCGGAATATCAAGAGTATAGGCTGCCGCTGTTTCCTGCTCTTCATTGGCTTCCTGTGCAAGAAAATCATCATTTATCTTTTCTTTCTTTGCGCTTTTTTTCATGACAGCACCTCCTCTTTTTCATTTTCCGCATTCAGTTCGGCTGCAACTTCTTCCGAAGCCTCGTTTTCGGCTTTATACATTTTTCGGGTAACCTCTTCCCTTCTGCGAAGCACTTCCATAACCTTGCTCTGCTTGTCATCATCATAATCCCAGAACATATAAGGAATTGTCATAAGCAAATATCCCACAATATCAAAAATGATAGGAATAACAATGATTTTAATTCTTGAAGAATCAATAAACAAAACATCCCAGTTACTGTTGAATCCGAATTTTAATAATAAAATGGGTATAATCATGCTTACAAATGAAGTGATAGGACCGGTAAACCAGCCAAAAACACCCGAAAAACTTTCAAGTCTTTCACCTGACAGATACATCTGATAGTCATTTATACGAACATCCATATCGTGACCGACGGATTTCGGAACTGTCTGGAACATTTCTGTAATCAGAAGCATTACAACGCTCAGTGTGCCGCAAAGAGTAAGGTTTTCACCGCAGAATATATAGCTGCAAACAATTACAGTATAGCATAAAGCCCTTGAAAGCTGATAAAATATCATAATTTGCTTATATGAAAACCGTTTCATAAAATACGGCGTAAAGAAATCCGGAGGCGTGCCTGCAAAGGATATTAAAGCCACAATCAGACTGTATGTAAGACCGCTTAAACGGAATGTATAAAGGTAAAGAACCGTTGTAAAAGCAAGCATTCCATTTCCGAGAGAATCAAGCAGATTAACAATCGTCAGCGTCCAGCGGTATTTATTGCGCATTACCCCGAAAATGCCATCCCAAAAGCTGATATTAACCTTCTTTTCAATCGGCGGCTGGGGTATACGTTCTTTCACCTTTCCGGCAAAAATCATTGTAAGCGTAGATGAAATAAGAAATGTAATCGGGATAATATATTTAAATACTGCAATATCTGCCCATTCATCTTTTGTCATACCGATAAATACAGGCAAAAGGATTGCAAGAATGGACTGCGCAAAATGCGAAAGCTTAATCGGATATGTTCGTACAAAAATTCGCTCACGAACATTCGGGCTGCAGTTTTGTGCACAGTTTTCAAGCTGCGTATCAAACCCAAACAGATTATATATGGCAAAAAGCAGATTCGCAACCCACACTCTTGTTGCAACATCTGTTATCGTTGTATAGAAAGGCAACCAGCCGATAAGAAAAACCATAACCACTTTCGGAACATAGTCACAGTAAAGTGAATATTTATATCTGCCGAATTTCGGAATAAGCTTTTTACGCCAAAAAATATTTCTGGCGCCGGACCAGCCGTTCCACAAAATATGCGTACCGAGAATTTTAAAGGCAGATGCCGCACTTATACCTTCAAGTCCGTTAAGATATGTAACAAATCTGCCCGATTGATTAAACAACTGGGAATAATCGCCGATAATCATAGACAAACCAATAATAATCAGCAAAAAATATACCGCATTAAATTTCCGTTCGGTTTTCTTTTTCAGAAAGCCGAGGTTATCGTTAATCACCCATCCCATCATTGTCCAAATATAGTTAAGAGGCATATTGATAAGTGCAATAATAGAAAAAGTTAAATAAGGCAGCTTATAATGATACATCATTAAATAGCAACTTGCCGCAAATGTCAGATATTCAAGTGTTTTCTTTCCGACATAGTTGCTTCCGTTTCCAACAAGAATATAAAGATATTCCTTATAAGGAACATATTTACCGTGTGCCGGCTTGTTCCAATGCGTTTTAATATCGGTAAAAAGATGCTTTACCTTTGATTCGCTTTTATCAGCCATAATAAAAGCAATCCCCCCCTTAAAAAATCATTATAAATTTCGTAAAATATTATATCATAATTTTAAGCATTATGCACTGTTTTTTTGTTTTTTTTATTGTTTTTTTATACATTAACACAACAAATATTAAGGTTTCATGAATTTTTTTACACTATTATAAAAACAGTAAAAAAATAAAGCGGAAAATCCGCTTTACTAAAACTTATTTTTATGTATGGTTGATTTTTTTATAAGCATGCAGCGGCAGCCCCAGCAGTTTCATAATTTTCAATTCATCTTCAGCATCATAAAGCGCATTGTGCGTTTCATAATAAGAACAATCATCCGTCAGCAATCTGAGTATAGGTTCAACGCCGTAGTTTCGTTTCAGTCTGCCTGTTTTACAGCAGTCCATATTACTGTTAATTTTATAATTATACTGTCTGTATGCCGCACACTTCATAATGTCATACCAGTTAAAACCGCAGGATAATTCGGGCAAATGACTGAAATCAAAATAGGCATTATACGCAAAAACAGATGTTATATTCCTATCACTGAAAAAATGCAGCAAATCAGAAATTGCTTCTTCTCTTGTACAGATTTCTGTCTGCCGGCCGTCAGGCAGCGGCAAGGAAGCTGAAAACATGCCTCCGAATTCATATTCGGGCGCTATAATATAATATTTTCTGCCGATACTGTCAAATGTTCTGCCGTCTGCCGCAACAACGCCGATTGACATAACCTGATTGTACCAATTGGTTTCTGTATCAATAACAGCAAAGCAATTCTGCTGTTCTTCTGATAAAATGTTGTTCATAATTTATTCCTAAGTATATCAAAAAATTCTATCTACTTAATAATACATAAAATTCATTTATTTTACAATCATTTTTAAAATACATTTTCAAACCGCTCGCTCATTCTTCTGCGCTAATAAAAAAGAATCTCCGATTTATATCTTTGTTAAAATGTTAATTTATTTAGTGAAAAGAGATGAGAGAAGGGTTAAAAGTGAAAAGTAAAAAAGAAACGACAACTTTCTTATTGAAAGTTGTCGTTTCTTTTTGGCGCAGAAGGAGAGATTCGAACTCTCGCGGCGGTTACCCACCCTACGCCCTTAGCAGGGGCGCCTCGTCACCAGCTTGAGTACTTCTGCAAAACTGTAACTTAAACCACTCTGTCAAGTTGTTGCACCAACAGGTGCTTAAATAATATAACAAATTAATCTTAAAAAGTCAACAGATATTTTAAATAATAGATAATTTTATAAATTTGTCATAAGATATTAACGGTGATAGCTATGAATAAAAAACTGTTCAGATACGAAATTATCGGTTTCATTTTTGTGAGCATAACAGGAACATTAAATCATTTTCTTTATGAATGGCTGCATGCAAGCAAAGCAATCGGCTTATTCTGCCCTGTAAACGAAAGTGTTTGGGAACATTTAAAGCTATTATTTTTCCCATATTTAATCTGGAGTATAGCTGAATTCTTTTTAATAACAGATAAAAAGAATTTTTTCCATTCAAAAATAAAAGGCGTGCTGTGCGGACTTATATTTATTGTATCATTTTTCTACACATACAGCGGCATAACGGGAACTGTAAGCACCTTTATGGATATACTATCCTTTTTTATCGGTACAGCAATTTCCTTTCTTATAAGCTATGAGTTTATAAGAAACAGCAGAACCGGTTCACGCATATCCGAAATCATTTCCATTCTGATTTTCATATTTATAAGCGCAGTATTTTTTATTTTTACATTTATGCCGCCGCTTATACCGCTGTTTGAAGACCCGCAGCGGTTTACTTTCGGAATATAAGCATAAAAAAGCCGTGATAAAATCACGGCTCTTTTTTATTAATTATTGTGACCTTTTTTAAATCTTTTTGCACCTTCTGCACGGAATGCATCAATACCGCCCTTTTCATCATAAAGCTTTGCTGCTTCAATACAAATATCAAGTGAAAGATTAATACATTCTTCACTCATATTATCAGGTGTATCAAGACGGGTATGATAATACGTTTTCGGATCATGGTTAACACCGCAGAAGCCTGAAGCCATAAGACCGTAACGGCTGAAGCCTTCCGCATCAATAGCGCCCGGATAAATATCCGTTTCCTTCATTTCCAAACCGCAGTTTACACCGGCTTCATAAATAACCTCGGCAACGGCATTTGAATTTTTCTGTGTACCGGTACAGCCCTGCGTATAAATCTGAAGCTGATCCATTTCACGCATAGTATCCATGGCAATAAATATTGTTTCAACCTGTGAAAGCTCATTTTTATGCGCTTTGGCATATGCTAAAGAACCTCTTAATCCTGCTTCCTCAGAACCGGCAAGCAATGCACAAACCTCTGTATTTTCAAATCTTATATCATTATCGGCCATTTCCTTTAACACGCCCATAGCAATAAAATCGGCAGTAAGGTTATCGTTTGCACCGTCCACAATTACTTTCCAGTTAATAAAAAAGCAAATTGCAATAAAGAACGGAACAAGAATAAGCTGGATAATTCCGCATATAAGCCAGAATTTGCTTTCATAGCTGCCGTTTCCGACAATTGCATATACAAGCCAAATTACATCAAAAATTGAAATTGCAATCAGTCCGCCGATAGAACCGCCCATAACAGGCGCAAGACTTTTTAATCCGCCGTGAATAGAATATGTCCATTCATTGGCAGCATCTGTATGACCGCCGAAAATGATTCTTCTTTTTACCTCCCCTTTCGGAGCACGGCGCGCCATAACATTTCTTGATGTTTTCTTCGGAAAAAGAAAATCAACAAATTCACGGTACATAAGAAATTCAATGACAAGACAGGCAAGAGAAAGAAGCACAATACATGTTGCAATAATTGCAAGCACACTTCCTGTAACAACGTTTTTATATGTAAGCCAGAAAAACAATACAGATATGATTCCAAATACACCGGCAACCGGAATCCAGCCCATAAATGCTCCCGGATGAAGTGTGAAATCCTCTGTTTCAACTTTATCGGCCCATTTTTCAAGCTCACCTGCCAGATATTTCTGTGCTTTTCGCTCACTGTGTGTGCCCGGCGCTCTTTCTTTAAAGTTTTCACATACATAGCGGATGCCGTCTACCATATATTTCTGTGTAGCTTCGGATGCACCTTTGGTAAGTTTCATAAACCATTCCCCTTTTATCTTTCTATTTTTATACATTATACAATAAATCTTCCGTTCTTTCAATAAATGCCTGTAAAAAAATATTTTTTACATATAATAGTAGAGTCAGATTGTGAATGCCCACTCTCAAAATTTTGGTAATTTTATATCAAATTTATATAGTTTTTTTCGTTTTGCACAAAAATATTTCTATAAATTTGTTAATTGTCAACAAAACTTTAGGGTGATAAAATATTTATATGATTTGAAACACAATCAAAAATATTACGAAAGAGGGACAAGAAAATGACAATCAAAAACGAATACCTTGCGGGCCTTATGGAGAGAGTTATTAAGCGTAACCCGAATGAACCTGAATTTCATCAGGCAGTGTTTGAAGTGCTTGAATCTCTGGTCGGCGTGGCAGAAGCACACCCGGAATACATTGAAAGAGGTGTATTCGAGAGCATTGTTGAACCGGAAAGAATTATTAAATTCAGAGTGCCATGGGTTGATGACAACGGCAAAGTTCAAATCAACAGAGGCTACAGAATTCAGTTCAACAGCGCTATCGGACCATATAAAGGCGGTCTTCGTTTTCACCCGTCTGTTTACGAAGGAATTATTAAATTCCTTGGTTTTGAACAGATTTTCAAAAACAGTTTAACAGGTCTTCCTATCGGCGGCGGAAAAGGCGGATCTGACTTTGACCCGAAGGGCAAAAGCGAAATGGAAGTTATGCGTTTTTGCCAAAGCTTTATGACAGAACTTTCAAAGCACATCGGTGCCGATACAGACGTACCTGCCGGCGATATAGGCGTTGGCGGCCGTGAAATCGGTTATCTTTTCGGTCAGTATAAAAGACTTAAAAATGAAAATGTAGGCGTGCTTACGGGAAAAGGTCTTTCATACGGCGGTTCCCTGGTAAGAACGGAAGCAACGGGATACGGTCTTTGTTACTACACAAATGCTATGCTCAAAGATCACGGTTTCTCTTTCGAAGGAAAAACAGTTTCTGTTTCAGGTTCGGGAAATGTGGCAATTTATGCCTGTGAAAAAGCAACACAGCTTGGTGCAAAGGTTATTACCATGAGCGATTCAAACGGCTATATTGTTGATAACAACGGCATCGACCTTGACCTGATCAAAGAACTTAAAGAAGTTCAGAGAAAAAGAATTTCTGAATACGTTAAAACACACACAGATGCAGAATACCATGAGGGCTGCAAGGGTGTTTGGAATGTTAAATGCGACATTGCTCTTCCATGTGCTACACAGAATGAGCTTGACGGCGCTGCTGCCGAAACACTTGTTAAAAACGGCGTTATAGCAGTATGCGAAGGTGCAAATATGCCTTCCACACCTGAAGCAATTGCCGAATTCCAGAGCCATGGTGTTCTTTTCGGACCTGCAAAGGCTACAAATGCAGGCGGCGTTGCAACTTCTGCCCTTGAAATGTGCCAGAACAGCGGAAGAATTGCATGGAAATTTGAAAAAGTAGACAAAAAGCTTAAAGCTATTATGGAAAGCATTTATAAAAACAGCCGTGAAGCTGCTAAAAAATACGGAATGGAAGGCAACCTTGTTGCAGGTGCCAACATTGCCGGTTTCCTTAAAGTTGCAGATGCAATGATGGCACAGGGTATTGTATAATAAAATATTTTAATACATTAATATACCTCGGCATTTGCCGGGGTATATATTTTTTATAAAACTCAAATTGCTGTTATTTTTACAAGAAAATTTTTATTTTTGCTTGACAATATTCAAACTGTTTTGTATAATACCACTTGCAAGTAAATGGCCCGGTAGTTCAGTTGGTTAGAACGCCTGCCTGTCACGCAGGAGGTCGACGGTTCAAGTCCGTTCCGGGTCGCCATTTTTTTTGCTGATATGGCTCAGGTGGTAGAGCACATCCTTGGTAAGGATGAGGTCACCGGTTCAAGTCCGGTTATCAGCTCCAGCACGAAAAGCCTCAAAGCCCGGTGTTTATGCGCTATGGGGCTTTTTTTGTTGCCTATTTTTAAATCATATTTAGGAAACATCTTATAATTATGTTCGTTTGTACGTCAATGCTTATAAAAACCAGCCACGCGTCAAACGCGTGGTTTTCATTTTACGGGAAAAGCCCTCTGTTCCTCGCAGACACATAAATGCGTAATACAATCTGTCAACCGCG
>CAOKRT010000028.1 GCA_948471205.1 uncultured Oscillospiraceae bacterium
TCCTTTACTGTATAGTATTCATTTGCCGCAACACTCTGCACAGTACATCGGAATCTCCCCCCTAAAAAATATATAAAAACAATTTTTTATTAATAAAATTATATCATAGAAAAACAGCAAATAAAGACGAAAACGCAAAAATGTAAAGAAATAATGCGAAAATGTAAATTCTATTCAATAAAAAGCATAAAATCAGTTCTGAAATTCAGCTTTCTTTTTTCTTGCACGCAGAATTATTACTGCCGCAGCGGCGCAAACAAGAATAACCGCTCCTGCCGCAGCGGCGGCAATGATGATTGTGTTGTTTGCTGGTTGAGGAGCTAACGCTTCAGTTTCGCCAATTAATCCGGGTTCAGGCGGTACATATTGTGCTGTGATTTCTTTAAGCTTTGCTAAAGTATAAAGTGTATCCTCAGGATTGTTGTAATCAATTTTTTTGTTATCAATTATACCGTCAAGAACTTTAAATTGGATTTCTGAATCTTCTGTAATCAACATAGCAACTGCTCCAATATCACCGGGAAAATCGCATATAACATGAACTTTAGAGTAGGTTTCATTACTGCTTTTTAAAAATCTTTCAATATCTTCTTTATAACGCTGGTACATATCCTTTTCTTTGAGTATAACCATGCTGGCAAGATTCCATTCTCCAATCTGATTTTCGAGTTCTTTTAATTCCTCTTCTGTATATAATTCTTTGTTTTCTTCAGATATCGGTTTTGTTTTTGAAAATGCCAATTTGGGAAAGAGATTGTTATATGTCAAAAAAATTTCATATTCATAATCCGCATTATCTATAGCTTCAATAATATTATTTTCGTTAATATTATTATTGGTTAATATATCTGTTCCGTAATATAATCTTAAACAATTATTATAATCAATATCTTCACCAGTAAGCGTATCATTATAATATGTGGATAACATAAAGTTTACACTATCTAAAATCTTGTTTTCAACTTGTTTCAGTTCATCTGCACTGTCAAAGACAGTGGACATATCTGTTTTCGCATATGCCGGAATACCGACAGATAACATCAGACATAATGTCAGTAATGCACATATTGTTTTTTTCATTATAGTAACCTCCCTTACTAATAAGCTATAGTTTCTTTCCAAACATATGTAGTGTTATTCAATACAATTCCTGAATTAAATAATGCATCATAATTAAAAAAACAAGGAATATTAGATGTTGCCGGGTCAATTTCAAATGCTTGTGCCGGATCTGTTATATGAACCAATTTACCAGCAGTACTATAGCCGGAACATACAACCATATGACCAAATACACCGTTCTTTGGAAAAATGTTCAAAATAAAAGGTTTGTTATTATTTATATAATTAATAAGTGTATTATATTCAACCTTTTTGCATGTAAATGCTTTTTTTGTATAATTTGATGCATAATTTACTGCATTCATAGTTGATTCTAAAGTACCCCATTCAAATTTTCCGCCATACTTTGCAACAATATTTTCTTGAGTAACATTAAAGTTTGTATTAATTATATTATAAGGTCCAACCATTGCAGCACATGCTGCCCAGCACCAATTATATTTCTTTTGACACTGATGAATGCCAAAAATTCTGGTATAATACATTTCACCGGTTGATTTAAAGCAATATTCGCGTTGTTTTTGATAAAGAACAGTTGTTCTCATTTGACCCGTTGATTCAAAATAATACCAATAGCCGTTAATTTTTTTCCAGCCTGTTTGCATAATTCCATCGGTGCCTAAATAATACCAGTATGAGTCCGGCTTAACCCAACCGGTCTGCATAATGCCTCTGGATGAAAAATAATACCATTTATTGTTATCATTAAGCCAGCCGGTGTGCATGACACCGCTTGGATTTAAGTAATACCATTTGCCTTCCCATTGTTTCCACTGGGCGCTTAACATCCATCCGTTTGCATCAAAAAAGTACCAGCTTCCGTTTAGCCAACCAAGAGTCGAACAAAATAAGGTTTAAATCAACAAATTTTTGCTGATACTTCGTTAAATTTTCATCGAATACGGAAGTATGCAATGAAAATTATGCCTTGTCTAATCAAAAATTTAAATGATTTAAACTGCATTGCACCTAAAACAATCCGTTTTTTGTGCATAGCGTCATTTCTTTGACGCCGGTATACTGCCGTATAGCAAGGCAAAAAATGGCGTTAGGTGCGGAAAACGGATTGTTTTAGGCTATTGGGTTCGATTCTTGGTTGGCTCTGTATTCCCAGTTGTTTTTTGTATATGCCCCGTCTGTATGCTTGTACCAGTACCTGCCGTCCGCTGCCTTGATCCATGTGCCGCTTTTATTCGTTACAAGCCGTGCAGATACAGACGGTTCTTCTGCCGAAGTCTCTGTATATTCTATGCTTTCAGAGGATAAACCGTCATCCGCAAAAGCAGCAGGTGCAGAAAATACAGCAGTTAAGAGTATACTGTTTAATAACAGCATACATAATAATTGTTTTACCTTTGCTTTCATAAATTTTCCCTCATTTTTAGTTTTTGTTTATCTGCCGCAATCGTC